>NZ_UXAV01000035.1 GCF_900609045.1 Filibacter tadaridae | reverse complement strand
AGAGGTCACACCCGTTCCCATACCGAACACGGAAGTTAAGCTCTTCAGCGCCGATGGTAGTTGGGGGTTCCCCCCTGTGAGAGTAGGACGTCGCCGGGCTCACTTAAATTTTGACATATTCAAGTGAAAAGGTTAGAATATTCAACTAGTTAAAGAGCTTCATATTTTTAAAGTGTATAAATATTATGGTCCCGTGGTGTAGCGGTTAACATGCCTGCCTGTCACGCAGGAGATCGCCGGTTCGATCCCGGTCGGGACCGCCATTTAATTTAAAACTCATACCGATTCCAGGGATACATTCTGGAATCGGTTTTTTATTTGCGTAAAAAGTTTAATCTATAAATATTGACATAAAGAATCTTCTCAAAAACGCTCGGCACTTGGGGATGCTTCCCGCAACAAGCCAGCCAGAAGACCGCTGTCAGTCTTATTGCTTCAGCTATCCCAGTGAGGCGCCTTCGCTGGAGATTATATGTAATCGTTAGTTCAATATATATATAAGAAGTAATCATAGTATCTTGATTAACCAAAAGGAATCCTTAAAAGTCACTATTTCATCAAAATCCTCTTCTGAAAACCGATTTCGAGCATCGATACTTTCCGATGCATTGCGTTTTCGGTACACTATAATAAGGATATAGAAAGGAACTACAATATGACTAAGGAAATCAGAGTACATTCTGTTCAGGAAACAGAACAAATTGCAGAAAAGTTGGCAGCCCTTCTCACACCGCCTGACGTTATTACGTTGGAAGGTGATCTAGGGGCAGGAAAGACGACATTTACAAAAGCTTTAGCAAAAGGTTTAGGTGTAACACGCACAGTAAATAGCCCGACATTCACGATTATTAAACAATACGAAGGGTTTTATCCGTTCAATCATCTTGATGTCTACAGATTGGCGGATAGCGATGAAGATTTGGGGTGGGATGAATTGTTCTTCGGCGATGCAATTACTGTCGTCGAATGGGCCCATTTAATCGAAGCCGATCTGCCTTCAGAACGTTTGGAAATCCGGCTCACTCATTGCGGCGGAGATGAACGAATGATTACAATTACGCCTATTGGTCCAAGATATGAAGAGATCTGTGAGGGGGTTTTCCAATGATTTGGCTTGGAATTGATACAGCTAATACGCCATTATCAGTGGCGATTGTTAAAGATGGTGTATTGATGATGGAGGAAAATACAGCGCTGGCTGTCAACCATTCGCTTAGTGCCATGCCGGCCATTGAGAATCTGTTGAACAAAGTAGGGATGACACCAGCTGATATTGATAGGATTGCAGTCTCTGAAGGACCAGGTTCTTATACAGGTGTTAGAATCGGTGTAACGATTGCGAAGACGCTTGCATGGACATTAGAGAAACCGCTTGTCGGTATATCGAGTTTGAAAGTGCTCGCTTCCAATGTACTTTTCTTTGATGGAATTATTTGTCCACTTGTCGATGCGAGAAGGGGAAATGTCTATGCGGCGGGCTATCAGTTTGATAAGAGCGGACTTGTTTCAGTTTTCGAAGATGGACACTACTCTCTTGATGAATTGATAGCACGGCTTACGGAACAGGAAAAGCCGGTTCTGTTCGTAGGGAAAGATACGGCATTACATGAACAGGCACTTCTTGAACAGCTTGGACACCGTGCAACGTTTGCTCCATTACAATTCAATCTTCCACGTGCGTCTTCGCTCATACATGCTGCTGAACATTCTGCTAGAGAGGCTGAAGTACATACATTTGTACCAGAGTATCGTCGAATGGCCGAAGCAGAGACGAATTGGCTGAAGGCGCAAGGGAAGGAACCGGGCCGTGGCTAAAGAAGTTTACTATAGACGAATGGTTCGGGAAGATATTCCTTGGGTAGTTAGTATCGAACAGGAATCATTCGCAACGCCATGGACAGCTGAGGTCTTTGAACATGAGATGACAGGAAATGAGTATGCGAATTATGTTGTTGCGGTATATGATGAAGAAGTTATTGGTCACTGCGGAATGTGGATTATACTGGACGAGTGTCATATAACGAACGTCGCCGTGCGTTTACATATGAGAGGCAAGGGTATCGGTGAGCAGTTGATGAGGGAAGCGATTGCTTTGTGTAAAAAGATGGATGTACGTGTAATGACGCTTGAGGTGCGGATGACGAACGTTATAGCACAAAGTCTTTATCGGAAATTAGGGTTTAAAGACGGCGGCATTCGAAAAAACTATTATACGGACAATCATGAGGATGGTCTCGTTATGTGGGTGGAATTCAAATGACAAAAGACATTTATATAGTAGGGATTGAAACAAGCTGTGATGAAACAGCGGCTTCCGTTGTAAGAAATGGGAATGAGATAATTTCAAATGTTGTCGCCTCACAAATTATAAGTCAAAAAAGGTTTGGTGGTGTTGTTCCTGAAATTGCATCAAGGCATCACGTTGAACAAATTACTCTAGTCATTGAAGAAGCGCTTATCAGTGCAGGATTGAAACCAAAAGAGTTGGACGCGGTGGCAGTAACCGAGGGACCGGGACTTGTAGGGGCACTTCTGATTGGTGTAAACGCAGCAAAAGCTTTTGCGTTTGCGAATGGATTACCCATTATCGGTGTACATCATATTGCAGGGCATATATATGCCAATGAATTGATGCAACCCATGGCGTTTCCGCTTCTGGCACTTATCGTTTCAGGTGGTCATACGGAGCTTGTTCTTATGGAGGAGCATGGTAGCTTCAAACTAATTGGAGAAACACGTGACGATGCAGCTGGAGAAGCTTATGACAAAGTGGCCCGTGTACTTGGACTTCCTTATCCAGGCGGTCCTCAAATTGATAGGCTCGCGGCAGAAAGTGATGGGGTTGTTGACTTTCCACGGGCATGGCTCGAATCGGATTCGTATGACTTCAGTTTTAGTGGCCTAAAATCATCCGTCATTAACTATAAACATAATCTGGAACAGCGTGGGGAAAAAGTGAACCCGCATCATGTGGCAGCCGGCTTTCAAGTAAGCGTTGTAGAAGTTCTAACAACAAAAGCGGTTAAAGCGGCGAGAGAATATGGAGTGAAACAAGTAATTGCTGCTGGAGGTGTTGCAGCAAATAGTGGGTTACGCGCTTCCCTAGAAGAAGCGTTCGGGAAGGAAGAAATCCCTTTTTATGTTCCACCGATTGCCTTATGCACAGATAATGCGGCAATGATTGCAGCTGCTGGATCGGCAATGTACGTTGATGGAGTACGTGGAACATTGGCAATGAACGGAAAGCCTGGAATGCCATTGGATTCTTGGAAATAATAATGGTAAAAAGAAACACGTAAGTCGTCATATTCAGACAACTTGCGTGTTTCTTTTGTCTAAAACAATTTCTATTTGTCAATAGAGAACGTTCGTACTTATGCACAATCTGTGGATAGGTTGTGTATAACAACAGAATTTAAAGACATAAGCACAATGCTTGTTGGATAACTTTGTGTATAAGATGCTTGTTTTATGTGGACAATGTGGATAACGGGTGTTGATGGGTGATTATATGTACATTACTGGCGTGGATAAGATTGTGGATTAATCATGAGGAAAAAGTACACGTATATTTAGGAATCGACATGTAACGACAAATGAAAGAGTGCCACCTCG
This sequence comes from Filibacter tadaridae, assembly GCF_900609045.1. Taxonomy (GTDB): domain Bacteria; phylum Bacillota; class Bacilli; order Bacillales_A; family Planococcaceae; genus Sporosarcina; species Sporosarcina tadaridae. The sequence continues at coordinate 14,223 of NZ_UXAV01000035.1, read as the reverse complement.
AACTGAAATACTTGTCCAGGGTGGCACTCTTTTTTTAGTTAAGTACTTCTAATTCCTCTTGTAGTGACAGCCAATCCTCGGATTTAGTGTCATGTTCAGCCTGTATAGCATCAATCTGGGCTTGCAGTTCCATTAACTTAATATGGTCATCAGCAAACTCAGGGTTCACAAGTTCTTGTTGAAGTGCAGTCATTTCTGTTTCATATGTTGAAAGCTGTGTTTCAATTTCAGCTATTGCCCTTGTTAACCGTCTTTCTTGCCGTTTAAGTTCTTTGTTGTCTTCATTCTTTTTTTCATTGGAAGAAGTGGTTGTTTGTTGAATGGTTCCTGATTCTGCGAGAAGTTCTTTTTGTTCCAATTTCTTTTCGAGGAAGTAATCGTAATCCCCGAGATATTCGGCTGCACCGCTAGCACTTATGTCGATTACTTTCGTTGCAATCCGGTTAATGAAATACCGATCATGTGAGACAAAGAGGATTGTGCCTGGGAAGTCATCCAATGCATTTTCTAAAACTTCTTTACTATCAAGATCGAGATGGTTCGTTGGCTCATCCAATATGAGTGTATTGGACTTTTTCAACATTAGTTTTGCGAGTGATAACCTGGCTTTTTCTCCGCCTGAAAGGGAAGTGACGTTTTTCTCGACATCTTCTCCTGTGAATAGGAAGCGTCCCAAAACATTGCGAATGTCTTTTTCATTCATCATAGGCCAGTCATCCCATAATTCCTGCAATACAGTTCCATTGCCGATAAGTGTCGCTTGTTCCTGATCATAGTAACCAAACTGGACGTTTGTTCCGTAACGGATTTTACCGGATAGTGGTTCTTGCTTTTTAATGATTGTTTTCAGCAGGGTTGACTTACCGACACCGTTTGGTCCAATGATAGCGATGCGGTCTTGTTTATAAACATGCATGTCCAGTCCACTTGAGACGGGAATTTCCTCATAGCCGACAGCGACTTCGTCAAGCGCAAGTACATCGTTTCCGCTGGGACGGTCAATGGTGAAGGTGAATTTAGCTGACTTTTCGTCTCCATCCGGTGATTCCATCCAGTCCGTACGTTCAAGAAGTTTTCGGCGACTTTTCGCCATTTTAGAAGTCGATGCGCGCGCTATATTTTTTTGGATGAAGTCTTCAAGTTTTGCTTTCTCGCTGACATCCCGTTCGAACAGTTTTTGATCACGTTCGTAGTTTTTCGCTTTTTCATCAAGATAAGCACTGTAGTTTCCTGTGTATTTCATAACCTTACGTCTGGATACTTCATAAACAATCGTTACAATCTCGTCTAAGAAATACCTATCATGGGAAACGATTAATATAGCGCCTTCATAAGAAACGAGGTACTTTTCAAGCCAGCCCAATGTTTCGATGTCCAGGTGGTTCGTCGGTTCATCCAAAATAAGTAAGTCAGGCTTGCTTAAGAGCATTTTTGCAAGTGCCAGTCTTGTCTTTTGCCCACCCGATAAAAGGTTTACATTTTTATCGTAATCCTCTGGGTAAAAACGCATGCCGTGTAGGACGGAACGTGTATCGGATTCATATTGGTAACCGCCCGAGTCTTTGAATTCAATTTGTAGTAGATCGTATTCTTTCATGACACGTTCATAGTCAACGGGGTCTTCGTATACTGTCGGATCCGCCATTTGCCCTTCAAGAGAACGCAACCGCCTTTCCATTAAATGAAGGGATTTGAAGACAGTCATCATCTCTTCCCAAACCGTCAATGTCGAGTTAATGCCGGAATGTTGTTCGAGGTAACCAATTCGTACGCCTTTCGGGACGATTAAATCACCTGTATCCGCAGTCATTTCTCCCGCAATAATTTTAAGTAATGTCGATTTTCCCGCTCCATTGCGTCCAACGAGTGCGACACGGTCACGGTGCTGCACTTCAAGTTTTACATTTGTTAATATATCGGTTCCTGAAAAGGATTTTGTTAGTCCATTTACTTGTAATATAATCATAATTGAACACCTCTATTCCTTTATAGTTTAAAGGAACCGTTGAGTCCGCGCAATGATAGGCTTTACAAGTATTCACTTCTGACGTACGATAGAATCGGTTCATAGTACGTGCAGGAGGTAAAAAATGAATGACGTGACATTAAAGATTCCACAGGCAACGTCAAAGCGATTGCCTCTCTACTATAGATTCCTGCAGAACTTCGCAAATGCAGGGAAAAAACGCGTATCATCGAGTGAGTTGAGCGATGCTATGAAAATTGATGCAGCTACAATACGACGTGATTTTTCACATTTTGGAGCACTTGGTCGTAAAGGGTATGGGTACGATGTGCAATATCTTGTCGATTTCTTCCGGCAAACACTCGACCAGGATGAAGAAACAGATGTCGCCCTTATCGGAGTAGGAAGCCTTGGGAATGCTTTTTTGAAATATAACTTTCATAAAAACCACAACACACGTATTGTCCTCGCATTTGATCCGAAAGCTTCTGACGATGGAAAAGAAATGAGCGGTATTCCAGTTTTTCATCCAGAATTGTTGGAGGAGAAAATCAAGAAATTCGGTATTGAACTTGTTATTCTTACGGTACCTTCACGTATTGCGCAAGAAGTGACAGACGACCTTGTGAAAATAGGTGTGAAAGGGATTCTTAACTTCACGCCTGTACGCCTTTCAGTACCGGATTCCGTGCGGGTGCATACAATCGACTTATCAGTAGAACTACAGACATTGATCTACTTTATCAAAAATGACGTAAAAGATTCACAAATGTAACAGCACGTCAATAGTAATACAAGCTGTTTTCGTGTAAAATAGAAGTATTCTGAAGGAGGTGTCCGAGATGCCAGGTCCAATGAGTTTAGTTATTATAGCAATCATTGCATTGCTCGTATTCGGTCCGAAGAAGTTGCCTGATATTGGAAAGGCGTTCGGTTCTTCATTGCGCGAATTCAAAAACGCGACGAAAGGTCTTGTCGATGACGAGAACGATGTGAAGAAAGTGGAAATTGAGAAAGCGGAAGTAAAGAAAGAAGAAGTTAAGTGAGTTAGGATGTTTGTCCGATGATAGAAAAAAACTTAACAGTTATTGAACATATAGATGAAATTAGGAAACGGCTGATGATTATCGTCGTTTTCTTTGTTGTTGCAGTAGTTGGAAGTTTTTTCTTAGCGAAGCCGCTCATTCAGTTTTTGCAATATGATGGTGAAGCAAGAAATATAACATTGAATGCATTTAATGTACTTGATCCAATTATGATTTACGTGAAAGTCATTGTTTTTATCGCGTTTATCATTATATCACCGGTACTGATGTATCAGTTGTGGGCATTTATATCGCCAGGGTTACATGAGACCGAACGAAAAGCGACACGCAATTATATTCCTTTTACATTTCTTCTCTTTGTCGGAGGAATTGCGTTTTCCTATTTTGTTCTACTCCCCTATGTGCTGAAATTCATGATGAACTTATCGTCAGAGTTGGATATCACGCAAACGATAGGTATTGATGAATACTTTTCGTTTCTATTTCAAATACTCATACCTTTTGGCTTCATCTTTCAATTGCCTATCGTCTTGCTGTTCTTAACAAGATTGGGCATTTTGAATCCGAAGACGCTTGTGAAGGTACGGAAGTATGCATACTTTGTGCTTTTCGTCATTGCGGCATTCATCACACCGCCGGATCTGTTTTCCCACCTATTCGTTACGGTACCGCTCTTTGCGCTTTACGAATTAAGTATTTTCATTTCCCGTTTCGGATATAGAAAATATTTAAAAGCAGAACAACAGCGGCAGGCAGAAGAGGAACAGGCGGAACAGCAACGTATTTTCGAAGAAGTGAAAGCGCATCAGCAACGTCAGATTGAAGAAGTTCAAGCCCGATTGGAACAACAGAAAGACGAGCAGTACTAAAAAAAGTCTTCCAAACCGTATCGTACGGAATGGAAGACTTTTTTTCATTGGAAAAATACGATGATCGCTTGTTTCATTTCTTGTAGTTTTAAAATCTTATCGGCATTCAATTGAACAATAACGACAAATCCATTCATCAGCATATGGGAAATCATCGGTGCCCATAGTCTTTTGGTGTGGTAGTACACATAGGCGAAGACGAAAGCAGGCGCCATGTACATGAGAATATGCTGAAACTCATTATGCACTGCGGCGAAAATGAGTGCACTGACGATAGCCGCAATCCAAACGTTTGTCTTCATATAAATACCACCAAAAATTACACGTCTGAAAATGATTTCTTCAAGGAATGGTGCAAAAATCACCATCGAAATAATAACGATTGGAGAGAACTTGGCGACTTCGGATAAGACGGCTGTATTCTCGGACCCTAGTTCGATTCCGAGCAATGTCTCAATTCCGGCAGCGAGCATTTGTCCGCCCATTGCAAGGAAAAAACCGAGGAAGCCCCAAAGGACTGTTTTACCGATTGAAGCTTTTTTACCTTTAAAGACAGTGAAAAACTTCTTATTCGGTATGATGAAGGCAAGAAATACAATGGCCGCAAGCGTATTGACGATGAACAATGTCCAAGCGAAGCCGTTATACGTGGCCAACTCGGCAGTCATCCCTTCTTTACCTTTAAAATAGCTGATCAATACTTTCACAAGGTAAACACTGCTGACTTGCATCACGATGTATGTCAATAGAAGGTAGATATAGATTTTCCAGTTTTTCATAATCCCACCCTTTCAACTGTGGCTGACGTCCATTTTAGCTGTTTTGCGCAACTTTAGCAAAGAGAAAATGTCCGAAGTATTTTACTTGCAATTCATGCAAATCTTCATTATGATTAAAAATGTATTAGCACTCTTGTTAACTGAGTGCTAAATAAGCACTATTTACTTTGAGGAGGTTGTTTCACTTGTTGAAACCATTAGGTGACCGTATCGTAATCGAACTGATTGAAGCTGAAGAAAAAACGTCAAGCGGGATTGTATTACCGGATTCTGCTAAAGAGAAACCGCAAGAAGGACAAGTCATTGCGGCAGGTACAGGACGTGTTCTTGAAAACGGCCAACGTATCGACCTAGAAGTAAAAGAGGGCGATCGGATCATTTTCTCAAAATACTCAGGTACTGAAGTTAAATATGAAGGAAATGAATATCTGATCCTGCGTGAAAGCGATATTTTAGCGATCATCGGTTAATTTTCACATGATTGATGACTAGACGAATACACGAAAAACCAGGAGGGAAATTATAAATGGCTAAAGAAATTAAATTCAATGAAGATGCACGTAGTGCAATGCTTCGTGGTGTAGATACATTAGCGGATGCTGTTAAAGTAACACTCGGACCAAAAGGACGGAACGTTGTTCTTGAGAAAAAATTCGGTTCACCTCTTATTACAAATGATGGTGTGACAATCGCACGTGAAATCGAACTTGAAGATGCGTTCGAAAACATGGGTGCAAAACTTGTTGCAGAAGTTGCTTCTAAAACAAACGAAATCGCAGGTGACGGTACAACAACAGCTACTGTTCTAGCACAAGCGATGATCCGTGAAGGATTGAAAAACGTTACAGCAGGTGCAAATCCTGTTGGAATCCGTAAAGGAATCGAAAAAGCAGTAGCGACAGCTGTTGAAGGTTTGAAAGACATTTCCCAAGAAATCGAAGGAAAAGAATCGATTGCTCAAGTAGCAGCAATCTCTTCCGGAGACGAAGAAGTGGGTACGTTGATCGCTGAAGCGATGGAGCGCGTTGGAAACGACGGTGTTATCACACTTGAAGAGTCAAAAGGATTCACGACAGAACTCGATGTAGTAGAAGGTATGCAATTCGACCGTGGATATGCATCTGCTTACATGGCGACAGATACAGACAAAATGGAAGCGGTTCTAGATAATCCATATATTTTGATCACCGACAAAAAGATTACGAACATCCAAGAAATCCTTCCTGTACTTGAGCAAGTTGTTCAACAAGGTAAGCCACTTCTAATGATTGCAGAAGATGTTGAAGGCGAAGCGCTTGCTACACTTGTGGTCAATAAACTACGTGGTACATTCAATGCTGTTGCTGTTAAAGCACCAGGATTCGGTGACCGTCGTAAAGCGATGCTTGAAGATATCGCAATCTTGACTGGTGGAGAAGTGATCACGGAAGACCTTGGTCTTGACTTGAAATCTGCTGAAATCACTCAACTTGGTCGAGCTTCGAAAGTTGTCGTAACAAAAGACAACACGACAATCGTTGAAGGTAATGGGGATTCTGCAAGAATTGAAAGCCGTGTACATCAGCTTCGTTCACAACTTGAAGAAACAACTTCTGAATTCGATAAAGAGAAATTGCAAGAACGTCTTGCGAAACTTGCAGGTGGCGTAGCAGTGATCAAAGTCGGAGCAGCAACTGAAACTGAACTTAAAGAACGTAAACTTCGTATCGAAGACGCATTGAATTCTACACGTGCAGCTGTCGAAGAAGGCATCGTATCAGGTGGCGGTACTGCACTTGTAAACGTTTATAAGAAAGTAGAAGCACTGCTTGAAAATGAAGAAGGTGACGCAGCAACAGGCGTGAAAATCGTACTTCGTGCGCTTGAAGAGCCAGTTCGTCAAATCGCAAACAACGCAGGTCTTGAAGGATCTATCGTCGTAGATCGCCTTAAGCGAGAAGAAGCTGGTGTTGGCTTCAACGCAGCTGACGGCACATGGGTAAACATGATGGAGGCTGGCATCGTGGACCCAACAAAAGTGACACGTTATGCTCTACAAAACGCAGCATCTGTTGCGGCTATGTTCTTGACTACTGAAGCTGTAGTGGCTGACCTACCTGAACCAGCAGGCGCTATGGGTGGCGGAATGCCTGATATGGGCGGTATGGGCGGCATGATGTAAGAAGAACCTTGAACCCTTGATGTGTAAGGGTTTGTAAGGTGAAGATTAGTGTAATGCTAACCTTTTGTTAACCTTAAGGTTTTGAAGTCGCTTAATTTCAACAATCTGAGAAGACTTTTTGTAAGTTCATTGAACTTATGAAAGGTCTTTTTTGATTTTGAATACCTGTGACAAAGACCATTCCTGAGACAAATAGTCGAAATCGGATTCTTGAATATACGGAAGCTCGATGTCGAGTTTTAATAGGCTCAATATTTTTTGTACATAATCAGGAACTGCAAGCATGTTTACTGGAGAATCAAAATCAAATGCTTCTTTCATCTGCAAATTCATAAATGGGAATGGGCAGTATTGTTTCGTGTTCAAAAGATCTTCACAGAAGTTATCTATCAATTTAACCACTATTTTTCTTATAGGGTAGTGTAAGAGTCGCAGACTATTTTTTACATATTAATTCGTAAGGTTTATTTTTGTGAAAGTTCTATCTTCCTCCTTTACCTTCCTGCGAAAAAATGGGATATTATAACTATTGAGTTTACTAGAGGAGGAGAAGAATGATTACCTGCGGGTTATTATTTTATAGTAAAGAGTATTGCGAGGTGGTTATTTCTAAACGCTGGATGGGGCAATGCCTATGAAAATATTGGACGTAGATTTATTTCAAGAAGGGCTTCGGCGCAACATTACTATGTTAGACAGGTTAAGCGGTGAGATGGAAGCGATCAACCATGCAGTGGAGGGTCTAGTTCAGATGGAAGAGCAATTTAAAGGAGCAGGAGGTAATGCCATCCGTTCCTTTTACCGAGAATGTCATTTACCATTTCTTCATATTTTCAAGTTGTTTACAGAACAGTACAAACAAGTGCTTCGCCAAATGGAGGCAGCACTTCATTCACTCGAACCTGATTCAACCGGTTACATAGTAGAACAATTCCTAGAGGGTGAGCTAGAACAGGGACTTACGCTTATTGGTCACCTCACCGCTAGTTTGACGGATGAGGCAAACAGTATCATGGATCAGGTGAGTGATATTGTCGGACTGCCCCACTTAGATGATAGCGGAGTACAAGAGGGAGTCATTCGTTCTAAGAGGAAACGTGATGCTACCATCTTACAACTTTATGAATTTGATGCAACACAGACTTTCGCGCTGAATCCAATTGAACAAGATTTGCAGACGATGAGCACGTGGCTTATGGATATGGAGGGACTTTTCCAAGCGGGGGTCGGAGACGTAAACTTCATACCAAGCCAATGGAACGTTCTGACGTTTAGAAGTGAAATTAGAACGGAACTGTTCCCGAAAGTGTACTTGAATCCTAGTGACTTATGGATAAAGGAACAAGAACAGCTAATCGGTACGATGATTACTGCGGCCACTTTCCAAACCCTAGAAGGGAAAAAAGTATCCACTGTCGAAGAGAATCTACAGGAAAATGTAAAATACCATATGTATGAAAGTGGTTTGCTTATTAAAGAGTATGTTGTAGGCCAAACAGTTTTCTATGAAGTTGTTTCCAAAGTTGAATATAAAGTAGAAGAAATCGTTAAAGTCGACAAACCGAAAGAAAACAAATTACTAGATTCTTTTCAGTTTGTATTAGATATTGCAGGACTTGTACCTGTTATTGGTGAAGCAGCAGATGGCGTAAATGGTGTCATCTACACGGCGAGAGGGGATACATTAAATGCGGCCCTTTCTTTTGGAGCGATGATTCCAGTTGCTGGCTGGGCAAGTACGGGTGGAAAATTAGCCTTAAAAGGAAATGATTTAAATCAAGTAAGTAAAGTGGTAAGTACAAAGAAGATGGAGTCCATCTATTCCCCAATTTACCATGATGTCGTCAACAGCCCACTGGGAAAAACTCAAAATCAACTAGATCTCTTAACTAACACTCATTACCAATTGGGTACGCCAAATGCCTTTACATTCAATATACCATTTGGAAAAACAGATATTCCTACGAGTATAAAAAGTGGAGATGTCGATGTTAAGGCTGAAGTAAAGAATGAGGATGTTGGGGCTAAGGGTATAGTTAAAGATAGGCAGATAGACTATACTAGGGGTTTTGACGTAGAGCCTAAATATAGCTCTTATGAGCAAAGGGTAAAAACCACACCTGTTAATAAAGGTGAATGGAATAGCGAACGAGCAGAGTCGTTATTTATCTCTGATAAGACCGGAGAAGTTAAAAAATATCTTGATGAAGCCGGTGTTGACGGAGTTGAGTACAAAAACGGAATGCCGGACTTTTCATCATTTTCCAAAGGTGAAATAAAATTAGAAAACATGACTAATGATAGAAAATCAAATTTTTCAACTGCTGATGAAGAATTGGCTAAAAAGTGGAGTACACCAGATAAAAAAATGACAGCAGAAGATGTAGCTGATTGGCGAGAAGATAATAAATATACTTGGCATGAACTGAATGACTTGGAAACGATACAATTGGTACCTAGTAAGATTAATAGTGTTTTTAAACATTTGGGTGGAGTTGGCGAATATAATATAAAAGTTAAGTTAGGAGAGTGATTAAGAATGACAATGATTAATGATGATTTATTTGGGAAACTTGAATATAAAAATAATTTCTGGAGAGGAAAAACAACTATTAGAATGTTTGACTTGGAGAAAGAAATACATTTAAGTATTGATGCACATGAAAGTGCTGATTTCTCAAACGTACAGAGAGAAGCATTTCTTAATTTTATTCAAAATATGAAAAGCATAATAAATGAGGCAGAAGAACAAGTATATGACTACTATAGTGAGAATTATGAAGAATATAGAGAGATGATAGGGAATAAATCGGCAGCAGATAATTTTGCCCCGAAAATTGAATCTACCTCAGATTTAAAAAGTTTAGTGAAGCCAACTGAATTGATTGTAAGAAGAGTAAGAAAGAATGGGAAAAGAAGACTAGGTCTGCTTTGTGATGTCTCTTGGGATATTGAAAATGGGTTAGGAATAAAAATTGAAGATGAAATTGTAGAAGAAGTAGGTTATCAAGATATTGTACTATAACTTACCTAAAAAATTAATGCTAAGATTGACCTTGAATGACTAACAACTCATTCAAGGTTTTTTTTATAGGAATTATTAATAAATGAAAGAGGATAAAAAATATAAAGAAATAAATAAACAATTCATTGTAACTGCTAAACTAAAATCAACAGTTTCCGCCAGATAGAATTGAACACTTTTTTGTCAAGTCATCCAACAGTTCGGCTATGATATTAATATCATCGTTGTTTAACTGGAGGATTTGAAAGGTGGAAAAATTACAGTTGTTCGTCAAGGTGCATCAATTAAAAGATCAAGGATTTAAAGTAGCGGCGATTGTTAGAAAGTTGAGTATTTCTAGAAACACAGTTTATAAGTATCTGGGCATGACCTTCGAAGAGGCATCAGAATGGGTCATAGCATCACAGAGTAGAACGAAGAAATTAGATGCGTATCATAATCTTATTTTAGGGTGGCTTTAGGAACATCCAGATCTTTCTTCAGCGGAAGTACAGGATTGGTTAAAAGAACGTTTTCCCGATTTTAAGGTCGGGGGCAGCACTATTAGGGGCTATGTTTGTGAAATGAGAGATGTTCACCATATACCTAAAATGGTCAGTGTCCGAGATCACGAATCAGTGGAAGAACTGCCAATGGGGCAACTAGTTTCAAGAAGTACAAAAAGAATAGATAATCCTAGACAGTTATTGGCAAGAGATATTAGGGAACTTAGAAGAGTCTATGATGACATACCGAATTCTGCTTTAAATGAGCTTATTGAATTAAACAAAAAAGTGTACCCAGAGATGAGGAAATATAATGAATGGTACTTTTTCTTGCAAAATACAAATGGAGAGCCTGATGAGTGGGAAATTGTGGTGTATGAGTCGAGGTCACCTGAGAATTATATTTATTCACTTACAATGGTAGAGAGTTCATCCGATAAACAGCAATAGCTTTTATGGATATGCATTGAAAACGACACCAAATTATTCGGGTGTTACATTGGTTGAACACGGCGGTGGTCAGAAAGGCGTATCATCTAATTTCGGTTTCATTCCAGAGATGGGCATTGTAGCCGTGGTATTAACGAATTTGGGCGACGTAAGTGCAGATGCAATTTGGCTTGCTGCAATTAATGCAACATTAAATATCTCAATAGATAGAAAAAGAAGCGTAGAACCTCACTATGAAATAAATAAAACTCAGCTGCAACGTATGATAGGGACCTATAAGTCAGATGAAGGTGAAAAAGTTGAGATAAAACAAGGAAATCAAACCATTACTGCTACCGTTGCAAATAAAACCTACAATCTTCGTGCAAGCAACGAAAAAACGCTAGTAATGCTGCCAACTGAAAAGCCAATTCGTTTCTTTTTTGATGAAGAAAACAAAGCTTGGGCTCTATTTATAGGGCTTAGAATGCTAGTGAAATGTGCGAATCCTGGCTAAATGAAATGGATGTAATAACAGTAGACTGAATGTCTGACGAATGGTGGGATTCTTTTTGTGAAAACTCGGAACCGTATGATAAACTTTTCAATGTAAAGATGACGATTGCGGATAATGGATAAAAGAAGGCTTAGAAAGTGGCCTTACAAAAGGTATAGAAAAAGGCGGAGTAGCTGCTTTATCGGAAACAGCAATCCGACTGCTGACTGAAAGGTTCGGCAAAGTACCGAAAGATATGAAAGACGACATTTCAACAACGAATACCACTACTTTGAAACTTTTCACAGTGAATAGTTTTAGATTCTAAGAAATAGACGAGGCTCGAAAATACAATCAATAATGAAGTTTACGAAGTTGGAGTTATCTGCCCAAAAAACACTTATGCAATCATTATTGATTTCCATAGGTGTTTTTCTTTTCGGAAAATGTTTAATCCGATTCTTCTTCATTGTTAAAATCAAATAAACCAATTGATTGGAGGCAATAACATGAGTGATCCTATTATAATTGTCGGGGCCGGTTTGAGTGGTCTTCGTGCAGCATCTTTACTTGTTTCACAAGGTATTGCGTGCAACGTTCTGGAAGCGCGAGGCCGAATTGGGGGTAGAGTGTTAAGCAGGGAGGCTACGGACAAGCCCGAGCTCGGAAAGTTTGATCTAGGTCCTACATGGTTCTGGCCACAGCATGAGCCCGTTATTTCAAGTCTTGTCGAAAGCCTTCGTTTAAAGACATTTGTTCAGCACACCGAAGGAGCAGTTCTTCTCGAGCAATCCAAAAATGATCCAGTCCAACGCCGCCTACTGCCTGAAGGAGCTGTTGAGCAATCGGTTCGACTCGTTGGCGGTATGCAATCACTCGTTGACGCCGTAGCAGCTACACTTCCTCCTGGTACAGTAGAATTGGATACGCGTGTAACGGCAATCCATATGGATAAAGAAGGAATGATCACACTTGATGCAGCCCTTGGTAATGGGAAGGAAAAAAGGATACACGCAAGCGCTGTAATTTTGGCATTGCCACCCCGAATCGCGGCGCATCACATCGCATTTTCGCCTTCTCTTCCTGCTGAGCTTATGACAAGCTTAATGGACAAACCGACGTGGATGGCGGGGCAGGCCAAAGCGGTAGCGATTTATGAACGTCCCTTTTGGCGGGAAGATGGACTTTCTGGTCAAGTCATGAGCTGGAGTGGTCCCTTGCAGGAGATCCACGATGCATCACCCGGTACGGGTTATGGCGCACTCTTTGGTTTTTTTGGGCTACCCGCAAAGATGCGCCAACAACTCGGCGAGGAAAGCCTACGCAAGCTTGTCCTGACTCAGTTAACTCGAATTTTTGGACCATCTGCTGAAAAACCAATTTCCCTTCTGTATAAGGATTGGTCCAGCGATTCGGAAACGGCACTTGAGGATGATGCCAATCCGCTTGGCTCTTTTCCAAACTATGGTCGACCGCCAACTGCTGGTGCCTGGGAGAAAAGAGTCGTTTTTGCTGGTACAGAAACTTCCTCTGCACAAGGGGGCCATCTTGAAGGTGCACTTCGCTCAGCGGAATGTGCGGTTATTGAAGTGTTGGAGTCAGACATAACACAATCATGATACGTTCAACCTAATCGCTTAGGTGCCTACTAGTATTGCAAACAGACGAGGCGTTGCAACTTTAAATGGATCGGAAATGGGCAGGACCAAACTTTTGTTATGACCAGCTACAACAAATGGGGCCTTGCAGTTTTTGGCTGTTTTTCTACGTGTTAGCTTCTAAAGGGCTACAAAACTGATACTCTGAAAATACATTTCGACTGTCGAATAAAGGATGTGTAAACCGACCATACTAGAATCAAGTTAATTGATTCATAGAATGGGAGTGTGGGGAATATGTTGTTGTCGGAAGCGTGGGAAAAATATTGCTTTGATAAAAAAATTGAAGGATACTCTCCTTTAACGTTAAAAATGTATGGTTTTCAATTCAACCTTTTGAAGCGGTATTTTGGTGATGTCACAGTGATAGATATTACAATTGGAAATTTGAAATAATACTTGGGAGAAGCTGGAGCACATTTAAAACCATCTAGTTTGGGCCATCGTGTACGCTTTATCAAGTCGTTGTTTAAATGGATCCATGAGGAAGGTTTTATGTTAAAGAACCCGGCTGCAAAGTTAAAAGAGCCTAAATTAGGGAAACGAATTCCAAAATTTCTTACCAAGCATGAAATTGAACTTCTTCGCGAAGGATGTCATACATCGCAGGAAAATGCTTTATTTGAGTTCTTTTATTCAACAGGTTGTCGAATCGGAGAAGTCGCAAGGTTAAATAGAGACGATATTGATTTCACAGGAAAATCGGTAATTGTCCTTGGGAAAGGTGATAAGGAAAGAGAAGTTTATTTTAATATACGTTGTGCGATTTGGTTGAAAAGGTATTTAGACGAACGTGAGGATGATGAACCCTGTTTGTTTGTCACCGGGCGTAAACCACTGACACGTATGAGTATAGATTCTTTGAGATATGTTATTAAACGCATTTCCAAACGTGCCGGGATCAAAAATACAATTCATCCCCATCAATTGCGTCACAGCTATGCTACGCATATGGTAGACAATGGTGCCCCACTTGAAGTGATTCAAAGTCTTCTAGGTCATGAAAAGAGCGAAACAACAAGGATCTATGCTCATCTCAGCGGGAAGTTAAGATATGACTTTTATAATAAATACTTTTAACGTAAATACTTTTAATAGCCCTGCTTTTGAAAACATAGTATTTCAAGTGTTGTTTAATATGTTAAGATTAAATGAATAGTGTGATTTGATAGATTGAGATTGGATGAGAAATGATGCTTGTGCCGCAAACGGGCCAGATTATGAAATGAATTATTGTATGATTTAAACAACCGGCGATTTATAGGGAGGCGCAAATGAATACTTTTTGGAAACTAAATGTTATCAGTGT
>NZ_UXAV01000072.1 GCF_900609045.1 Filibacter tadaridae | reverse complement strand
ACTAGTTTCCTTGTAACGCTCTTGGACCATTATTTCGATTGTATCAGTGAATAGGAACCAAATAATCAATCCTAACCGTTTAACGTATCCCGTATAAGCGAGCTTGAACAGGCAATACTATAATAGAACAAAAAAAGCCCCAAGACCGATTGCTCGATCAGGGGACTAAATTTTTTGGTGTCATTTACTATTATCAGAATTGTTTTTGCACCTGTGCAAAGTTTAATTATGATAATTCACTAGGGTTTATAAATATACAGTGAGTTATCCAATAAAAGTGAATATGGATGAGCACTCTTTTTTCTTTATACAATTGTAGTGAATATTTTGAATTGTGTCATGCACAGGTACCTGAAATTCAGGCCCTTGAGATGAAAATTGCGGCATCCCCGCGTTTGATATTCTGGTTTGTCCCAAACTCTTTTCCGCTAATTCCCTCTGTAATCCCTTTTGTTAGTA
>NZ_UXAV01000034.1 GCF_900609045.1 Filibacter tadaridae | reverse complement strand
TGATATCTCGAACTATGATCATCCAGGACAGCTTATAAAAAAGGCTGGGACAAACCCAATCGTGAAACAGTCCGGTGGGGGTGGTGGCTATTATGGGCGCATATCCAAACAAGGAAATGCACACCTTCGGTACGTTCTTTATCATATCGGCCATACGCTAGCCATTCACAATAAAGATCTGATGCCTTTTCAGCAACGCCTGAAGGAAAAAGGAAAACATTATCGGAAAATCTATGTCGCATTGGGAAATAAGTTTATCAAAATAGCGTTTGCAATGTTACGGGACAAAAAGCCTTTTTCATCGCATACGCCTGGATTCCAAATCCATCATGAAGTAAATAAAAAGTTAAAGTACAACTGCTTTTACACCCGTCAACAAGTAACATCGGTAGCATAATAAATAACATATCAAACTAACCACTACCTTTGGGGTCGAGGGAAGATCGAGTGGTCCCTTGAGGCTTTAGACCTCGGGTTATAGCGTGATCCACCTCGTCCTGCAAATGCGAATCGTACGTTACTCTTAAAGAATGTACTGACCAGGTTGCACTTTCTGCAGTATGAAAAACGAGGCATTATTCCACTTCAGACTCGAAAAGTAGTGGTTAGTTATTATAG
>NZ_UXAV01000015.1 GCF_900609045.1 Filibacter tadaridae | reverse complement strand
CTCCGCGCGCGGGCGCGCTGCATTGCGCCCGCCCGCTGCTTGATTGAGCGCGCGGCCGGGTTCTTTGAGCGCGGGCGATGCTTGATTGAGCGCGCGCGGGGGTTCTTTGAGCGCGAACGCTGCTTGATTGAGCGCGCGGCCGGGTTCTTTGAGCGCGAGCGATGCTTGATTGAGCGCGCGCGGGGATTCTTTGAGCGCGAACGCTGCTTGATTGAGCGCGCGGCCGGGTTCTTTGAGCGCGGGCGATGCTTGATTGAGCGCGGGCGGGGGTTCTTTGAGCGCGGGCGGTGCTTGATTGAGCGCGCGGCCGGGTTTGACAGTAGTTTAGAGCTTTCTTTTGATGGCTTTCCTTGTTTTTTGGGCGTTGAAAAGGACCGTTACGATTTCGTAACGGTCCTTTTTCTTTATTAGTTGATGTCTTCGACTAGATCGCCGCGGATCCAACCGAATTCGATGTATTTTCCAGTGTTGTCTTTTTTGATGTCGTCGGAGAGTACTTTGTACCAGTTGTAGCCGTCGCTTCCTACTTTTTGTTCGATGATGGCGACTGGGTAGCCTGTTTCTCCGCTTCTTCCAAGGTCTCTTGGTTTGTACGTAAATAGTAGTGTGTCGGGACGAACGGCCGGTTCAGTTCGGACGTTGAGTTGTCCACTTTGATTGGTCATTGCGAGTCGGTAGGTGTTTATGTCATGGCTTCCCATGGCTTGGTCGATACGCCACATATGTCCTGCGATTTTAGCGCCCCATGTTGGATCGGATGCGTAGTGGACATTGAATCCTGCTGTTTTATTGCCAGGGACTGCACCTCTTGCATATGCCCCTGCTGGCGGACCATAGTTTTTATTGGCATATTGGGTTACGAATGCTAGTACACTGTTTTCGGGTTTCGCATATTGCTTACCGCCGCCTGGTGTGCTATCAAACACGCCAATGCCAAATAGATTATTTATCCCCTGGGCTTTGCTACTCATGCCGTAGTTACTTTCGTGAATGGCTGTTGATAGGATGAATAGTGCATTGACATGATTTTCTGTTTCCATTTGTTTCATGTATGTTCCAAGACCAATTAGTTTTGACTTCGTCGAAGCGTTTTTGTAAATACCTTTCTCAGATTCCTTTTCAACCAATTTTGTTAGTATATACGCATCCAATTGTTCGGCTGTGTAATGAGTAGTTGTCCGAATCGATTGGAATTGGAAGTAAGGATGGTGTGTACCCACCGCTTTACCTGCCCCGTCAAGGAAATGAACGCCGTCCGCAGCGTAGTATCTGACTCCCCTTTTCATGAATGATGGAGCTGGACCGATGCTATATGTGCCGTATGATTTTGATAAATAATTGTACGTATTGTGGAGAAGAGCTTGATTGGTATCTACACTATAGTAATCTCGGTTGTCAGAGATTGCAGTTGGCACAAAATCGATTTGGCTCTGTTTAACATATCCGACTGTGTCGGCTACTTGTACCTTTATATACTTTTCGGCATGTTCCAGGATACGCATTTCACGGCCTGCTTCCAAATAAGTAAGCTGATTTCCGAAACTAGGTGATGAGTAGATGATTGTGTTGTTGCCGACTGGACCTTGGGCAAACGCCATCCCACTTTTCACACGTAATAGCTCTTTGCCTTGATAAATACCTTGAGCTGTTGAGCTGGCGTTGAATGCTTGAACGGCGTCTGTATACGTATTGTAGTTTTTTTCTTGTACGACGAGACTATTATTCTCAATAATTGCTAGCTGAAACTTGTTTGGATCTGTTACTGGTGGTGTCGTAGGCTTTTCTTCTTCATCCGGTACTTCACCTTTATATTCTTCGACGAAGTCTATGAATCGTTTGAGAACAGCAGCTACTTGATCACGGGTTGAAATAGCTTTCGGCTTGAAGATAAATGTATCTGGACCTAGTTCACTAGAACCGCCACTCATTACTTGAATGGATGCTAGTCGTTTTGCGGCTTCTAAGCCACCGCCCAGCGTGAATTTCCCATCGTCTTCAAATGTGATTTCTTTTTGATTAACAGTTATCTTTTTGTATTTTATTACACGGTCCATTGTAAGTGCCATTTCTTCACGTGTGATATTTTTCGTTGGCATGAAACGGTTATCCGTCGTTCCTTGCATAACCCCCGTTACTTGTATAGCCCCAATGGATGAGGCTAATTCCGTCGATGGGTTTACATCTGTAAAACTACTTTCCGTGAGCGGTAGTTTAAGAGTTCGTGCTAGAAAGGCAGCAAATTGTTCTCGTGTTACTTCCCCTTTTGGACGAATATCATTTTCGCCATACCCTTGTATGATTCCTCTTTCAATCATTGCGCGCATTTCTTTTTCTAAAGTAAGGCCTGTTAGTTCGTCCGCATTCGTAAGCATGGGCACGATTGGCAGGGTTAATAAGATCACTGTGAGTATTGCCACTAGTTTTCGTTTCATTCATTTCTCCTCCTTCGTCTTCAATGCTAGGAGTCTACCATTGAGGCGATTACAATTCTCGCTTAATTTCACTGGTTAGTAGCATTTTTTAATCAAATATCCATTTTGATAGTATCTTTATTTGAAAAAGTCGTTTTGCGCTCTTGCTGAGAAAACGGTGAAATCCGCTCTTGTCATTCGGTCATAGGGTCTAAATGTTCCATCCGAATAACCGATTGTGACGCCTGAAGCTGTGAGCTTACTAATCGCGTCGAATGCAGCCATTCCTGCGTTAACGTCTGTGAAACTCTTAGTCTGTGTTGCTTCTAGTTTAAATGTCTTTGAAATGAGAATTGCCATTTCAGCACGCGTTACGTAAGCGCCAGGACGGAATGTGCCGTCTGAAAAACCGGAAATGATTTTAGCGTCGACCGCCGCTTGAATATACCCAGATGCAAAGGACGATGTCGGTACGTCTTTGAAGATCGTTTTTGTTGGTGCAGCTGAAAAATTAAGGGCTCTCCCAATCAACGCCGCAGCTTCAGCACGTGTAATATCGGAATATGGTCGGAATGTATCGTCATTGAATCCTTTGATTTGGTTTTTGTTACTCATAAAACCAAGTGCTTCTGAGAAACTTTGTCTGTTGTTGACATCCTTGAATTGTGGCCGTTTCAATTGGATGAATTGTTTTTCTGTAAACGCTTTGCCGTTTGCATCCAATGCTGTTACGACAATTTCCTTAGCGCCGGCGACTCCGTACACTTCCCATTGACCGTTCGTCGGGTTAATCTGTTTCCCATTTGTTTGAATCTTGATATCCCCTGGTTTGGTCGGTGTAAGAAACACTTTTCCTGTGCTATTTTTGATTTGAAATGTAACTAGATTCGGCAAGTTTTTAACGTATTGAATGAGGCCGTGACCGAAGATAGGATCTCTTCCGGGCGGTCCTAAATCTCTTGTGTTTTCATTGATAAGATTCCGTAATTCCGCATTTGTTTTACTGGGAAAACGCTCTTTGTAGAGTGCTAGAACACCTGTCACATGCGGTGTAGCCATGGATGTGCCAGAGAGATGCGTGTAGCCGTCAACTTTACCATCGAAAAAGTCCCATTCGATTGGGTATGTGCTGAATATTTGACCGCCTGGCGCTGCAATTTCCACTTCAGGTCCCATGGCACTCTCTTTTAGCTTTGTTAGATTGGGATTCACAGCGGAAACTGCGATCACTGTATCGTATTTTGCCGGATACATGACGGATTTGTTTGCGAGTTCCCCATTATTTCCTGCTGAGCCTACAAGCAAAATCCCTTTTTGATAAGCGGCGTTTAACGCCATTTTAAGGGCATTGTCATTTTGATCTGTTGTAATGCTTAAGTTCAAAATATCTATTTTTTTCTTTATAGCCCATTCGATTCCGTCTATTAAACTGTTTGTGGTTCCAACGCCAAACATATTAAGGGCTTTGATGCTGTACAAATCTACATTCGGCGCAATGCCTACAATGCCTGTACTGTTATTAAGTGCCGCAATAATTCCTGCAACATGGGTGCCATGCCCATTATCATCATCATAAGGGATGCCTGGAGCGCACTCGTTTGTAAAGGAACAATAGCCACCCCGGACTTTTATATCGCGATGCTCCGTATCGACTCCAGAATCAAGAACAGCTACTTTGACGCCGGTTCCCGCATAGGGTGTCGTTATTTCGCCCATTGCTCGAACCGATTTTACGGACTGGAGTTCAGTGTCCTTACTTTGTTCGTATGTACGGTTTGACTGAATTTTACTGGTGGGAAATTTCGATTTCACTAGATCCATTTCTGTTTTTGTTAAATTGGCGCTGATGATTGAAAAGGAGCTATATACTTTGTCAATCGGAATGTTATTTTCTTTCATGAAACTAACTAGAAGGTCCTGGTTTTCCTCGACAATTAAGTACGCTTCCTCATTGTCCTCATTTGCTAGTGCAACATTTTGCAAACTGAAGATGAGGAGTAACGAAGCTACAACTAGTAATCCCGATTTCCACATTGACTTCATCCCTTTCTGGCAATCTTTCTTTCATTGTATCTGTAGCTACGTTTTAAAAGAAGCCTTACCAGAAGTTAATTCTGACAAGGCTCCAGTTGGTTACTTGTTAGTGACGTTTACCTGAAGGTTTTGCGTTAAATTGCGAATAAAGTGAAGCTACTTCCTTATGTCCTTCGTAATAGTATAAGTAATCTAGTGTGCCTAGGAAAATTGCTTTTGCCATTGCATCCCGGTGGCTTGCCGATCCAATATAGGCACTGTCTTTTTTGTTGTCAATGAATCCAATTTCAACTAGCGTTGCTGGCATCGAATTTTCACGGATGACATGCAAAGATTTATGTTTCACTTTGCGGTCCGCTAATTTCCAAGCTTCCAGCATCCGCTTTTGCGTGTATGTCGCAAGTGCTTTGGATTGCGCAACGTACGGATTGTTTCCAGCCCCATAATAATAGGTTTCAATGCCCGACGCACTTCCATTGAATGCGTTCGCATGAATGCTGATGAACAAATCTCCTTTATGTGCATTGGCAAATCTCACACGGCCGGAAAGCGGTATGAAGACATCTGTTTCGCGTGTCATTTTAACTTGCATCGGTGTTTTTTGGAAATACCTTTTTGCTCTTTTCGATATATCAAGAACAACATCTTTTTCAATTAATCCATTCCCCGCACTACCTGGATCGGATCCTCCGTGACCTGGATCGACGATAACAACAAGGTTGCTCAGTGCGTTATTTGTGTCTGTAATCGGCGGTTCAACTTCTAAATCGATTGGGTCTTTAATAGAACTGACGGATGGTTGGTTCGTCGATAAGAAATTACTATGAAGAAAACCGCTGTCTTTGTCGACTTTTACGAATACCCAATCGCCAACCTTATATAAAACTTCAACTGGATAGGCAGTAAATAGTTTTTTGGATACCTGATAATTCGTTGAGGGTCCTTGGCGCATATTAAGTGATTCTGTTTCATTGACATCGACGTACATCGCAGTCGAGCTAATCGCTTGTTCGCCTACACGGAAATCAGCATTAATGGCTCTTGCAAGGAAAATCGTGAAATCGCCACGCTTCATTTTATCGCCTGTCCCAAAATAGCCGTTACCTGTTCCCTTTGAAATTCCTTTGTCCATGAGTTCTCTTGCGGCTACCGACACATTTGCCGATTGATAGCCAAAAGCACGGCTTATCATTTGGGCCATTTCACCACGTGTAAGTGTTTGGTCAGGTTTGAATGTTCCATCGCCATATCCTTTGATGATTCCTCTTTTGACTGATTCCTCAATGTATCCGGACGCGAAATTACTAGAAGGCACGTCCGAAAATTGTGTGTCCTTTTGGTCTCCTAGCAGCTGAATCGCGTTACCGATCATGGCTGCGGCATGTGCACGCGTCATATGCCCGTCAGGTGAAAAGCGTGATGGATTATCTGAAGTTGTTATATTACTTTGGGCAAGATAGTTAATTTCCTCGTAAGCACGATGCTTTACAGGTATATCAGAGTAGTTTGTTGCTGCAGAAGCTGAATTCGTTGGCAGAAGGGACACTGAGATGAGTAGTAGACATGATGTGAGAAAAAGCCCGATTTTTTTCAATTTCCAAACTCCTTTTTACAAATAGTACCCAAAGTCTACCATACCTATCAGCAGTTTAATAGGCTCAAATTGGACTAGTTTTTAATAATGTGTTTACTTATGTCTGTATCGGGTAGGCGATAAGGATTAGTTTAGAAGGTGCTCCTTGAATTTCTCTGAAAAAATAGGCCTACCCTGTTCGGGCGGCCCACTTTCGACTTCATTATTTTCCGTCTTTTGATAAGGCTACATCAACGATTCTTCCTTCTACTTGAGGTTCAACAGTTTCCAATGTTTTCACGTATTCGATGAAGTTCTCATAGTCAACGAAGCCCGGTTCTGAGACTCGACCATCTGCATATGCTTCTGCAAATTTTTCAAATCCATCTCCGCCTTTTGCCGTGAAATTCGCTGTTGTGACAAAGTACATGTCAGTATCCACGAGGTCAACGTATTTATCGTCTTTTTTCACTTTGACAGATTGGAGTCGCTTCCCTTTTTCTTTTGTGGAATCATATGTGTACTTCATCCCGGCAACGTGTAAAAATGCTCCGTTTTCTTTTAATCCGCCGCCTTCACGTACATCAGCCGATAGTCCATGTTCAAGTGTAGCTTTTAAATCCGCACCTGAAATTTCTACGATTGCTAGGGCATTTCCGAAAGGCATTGCTTTTAGCACATTACCGACTGTGATATCCCCCGCTGGAATTGAAGCACGAATTCCACCGCCGTTTTGAAGTGCAATTGACGTTTTCGGCTGTACTTGTTTTGCTTTTGCAAGCATTGCATCCGTCATCAAGTTTCCAAGATTCGTTTCATTGTAACGAACGCTTGAGATTCCATCATTGTCGGACTGACGACGTCCATCCAGTGCGTTAAGCGCTTCTTTTCCGATTGACTGTGTTTTAACTTTCAATATTTTAGCAGCGTATGGAGCTAGCAAATCAACCATTTCTTTGTCGGCTTTCAATTCTGTCGGCTTCGATGCCGTATGATCTGTATTAATCAATTCACCTTTATATGAAGTTATATAACCATATTGGTTAAATGTGACGTCAAGTGTTCCAAGCGCTTTACCGTACTCATTGGCTTGAACAATCACTGTCGGTGCCTCATGGTTTAGTTTGATGATAGGCTCTTTCAGATTGGAATGGGTATGTCCTCCAACGATAATGTCAATTCCTTCGACTTGTTTTGCGAGTTCAAGATCATTATCAAATTTCAATGAATCATCGTAACCGATATGGGTAAGCGCGATAATTTTATCGACACCCATGTCTTCAAATGCTTTAACGGATTTTTTAGCTTGCTCGATGTAGTTTGTGAATTTGATAGCACCCGTGCTTGAGATTGTCGGTGTTTCTTCAGTTGTCAGACCAAATACACCCACTTTTTGGCCGTTTACATTCAGTACTGTTCCATTGTAAATATGTCCGTTTTTATAGGAAGCAGTTACCTCTTTAGTTTGTATACCGTCAAATAACGGATCTGATGAAAAGTCCACATTTGCTGTAAGAAGCGGGAATTTGGCGCCTTTTACGAAGTCTGCAAGCGCTTTATGTCCATCAGCAGTCGAACCGAGGTCAAATTCATGATTGCCGAACGTCACCGCGTCGAACTTGAGCTCATTCATGAGTGCTAGGCCTGCTTGTCCTTTAAATTCGTTGAAATATAAATCACCAGAGAACACGTCTCCCGCGTGAAGCAATAGATTATTTTCATTTTCTGAGCGGAGCTGTTTCACTGCCGTTGCGATATAAGGGAATTTATCCAAATACGCATGTGTGTCGTTTAAATGCATGACAAGGAGCTCCATAAACCCGAATTGAGTCTGCGCCCGATTGATGAAGAGGGCCATTTCTCCGCGTGTTACATAGTCGTACGATCCAAATGTGTCCTTGGTTTTACCTTTCGTAACCTTGGCGTTGACGAGCGCTTCAACAAATGGTGCGAAGTTCGCATTAACGTCTTTAAACTGCGTGGTTTTCGACTTTTCATCTATTTCTAGTTGGCCCGCATTTGCGATGATTTTCGCAATCTGATTACGTGTCAGTTTTTCATCCGCCCCAAATTCAGTTGCATTGAAACCACTTAAAATTTTCTTTTCCACTAACGCATTGACTGCCCACTGCGCACGTTCCGGAACATCTTTGAAACCTGCATCCTTGTAGGTAACATCGTCTTTTAACCCAACCGAGCGCGCGATTAGAACTGCCGCATCGGCTCGCTTCATGTAATCAGTCGTGCCGAAACTAGTTGCGGTTGTACCATACGTAATCCCGTTCTTTACTAGGAAATCGACCGCGTCTGAATAGGTGGATGATACATCCGAGAACCCATTGGTACTAGCGGATACATTTGGAACCATCGTGATTGCCACAGCTGCTGTTGCAACAGTTGAAGCGATAAAAACTTTTTTATTGGACCATTTCGACATGTGTTGACCCCCTTGAAAGTATATTATTCAATTTCTACTTTAGCAGAGTATTGGGAAGGTTGCTATTAATAGATTAGTTGGGTGGGATGGGGTGGGTTTTGGATGAGCGTTGGGAGGTTTGATTAGTTAAAATAGGCTCTCATTTTGGAGAGCCTTTGTTCATTACATAATTGGTGGTTCTGGGACGATGTGGCGTTCGTTGTTGCGCCAGTTGGTGATCCAGTTTTCGAGTCGGTTCATGGCGATTTCTAGTTGGTCAAAGGCGTATGCGTATGAGATTCGGATATGCCATTCGCCGTATTTGGTGAAGGCGGTGCCTGGGACGACGGCGACTTGGGCTTCGGTAAGTAGTGTTTGGGCGAATTGTTCGGATGATTGGTTGAATTCGCCGATGTTGGGAAAGATGTAAAATGCGCCGTTTGGTTTGACGGTAGGCAGTCCCATATTGGTAAGCCGGGTGTAGACGTAGTCGCGGCGTCGAATGTAGTCTGGATTCATGATTGCAGGTGTGTCCGGGCATTCGGTTAGTGCGCTGATGGCTGCGTGTTGAGACGGGACGCTTGCGCAGATAGTGTTGTAGGCATGGACTGTGATTGCGTGCTGCATCAGTTTGGCGGGTGCGACCAGGAAGCCGATGCGCCAGCCGGTCATGGCGTGTGATTTGGATAGACCATGAACGAGGAACAGTTTGTTTTTGAGTTGCGGGTATTGGGCGAATGAGCGGTGGCCGCCTGCGAATGTGTTTTCGCTGTATATTTCGTCCGAGATGATGAAGATGTCGTGTTTAGCTAGTGTTGCTGCGAGTTCATCCATGGCAGCGCGCGGAATGGTGACGCCTGTCGGGTTGGACGGGTAGTTGAAGACGATTGCTTTTGTTTTTGGCGTGATGAGTTGTTCGATTTGTGCGGGATCTGGGATGAGACCAGTTTTGGTTGTGTCAAGATAGATGGGCGTTGCGCCGGCAAGTGTGATGAGTGGGACATAGCCAGTGTAGGCGGGTGCGGGCACAATGACTTCATCGCCCGGATTCAGGATGGTGCGAAATGCGGTGTCCATGGCTTCACTTGCGCCGTTTGTGATGGTGATTTCTGTATGCGGGTCGTAGGTGAAGCCGTATTTGTTCGTGAAGAAATCGCTTACTGCTTGGCGGAGTTCGAGTAGGCCTGGGTTGCTTGAGTAGGCTGTTTTGTTTCGGGTGATGGCTTGTATGGCTGCCTGTTTGATGGGCATGGGTGTCGGGAAATCGGGTTGGCCGATTGTCAGATTGATGGCGTTTGGGTGGTTGGCGAGTTGGTTGGAAATTTTACGGATGCCGGATAGTTCGAGTGACTGGGCGTGCGGGTTGATGGACGGTGACATGGTGGTAGAGTCCTCCTTTATGATTGGCGGTTTTGGGTGTGTGGGTGGGTTTGTGACCGCCTTGTGGATTTAGTTTACTGGGTTTTGATGAGTATTGGTAGTATATGCTTGGGGTTTGGGGTTTATTTTTTTGGTTGGTGTGGGCTGGGTGTTGTTAGGTTCGAGGAGACAAAATGCCAATGCACCGTCCTTGGTTGGACGATGCATCTGGTGGTTGTTTATTCGACTTTTGGTGGGTGTTGTTTTTTCCATAGTTCTTCTGCTGCGCCGGAGCCTAGGATGACGCCTGCTATGATGAAGATCAGGCCAAAGATGTGTTTGCCAGTTATGATTTCGTGTAGGAAAATGGCGGAGCCGATTAGGGAAAACATGGTGTTGAAGTTGATGAAGATGGCGGCTTTGGCTGGGCCTACTTTTCCGACGGAGTAGTTGTAGAGCATGTGTCCGACGGCAGTTCCGATGATTGCGCTTGCTAGGAATGCGTACCAGAAGTTTGGTGGGACGGTGGCGAAGACTTTGATTTCGCCGGGTTCTTGGATGAAGCTGATGAGTAGCAGGCCGATGCTGCCGATAACCATCATGTAGGCGGTCATGAGGCGCGGATCGAGCGTTTTTGCGGCTTTTGCGATGACTAGGAATGATAGTACTTGCGTCAGGATGGCTAGGAAGACGAAGATGTCGCCGAGCGCGAGGCCGCCGAGTCCCCCGCCTGCGAGTACGACGGAGCCGACGCCGAATAGGCCTAGTACAAAGCCGCCCCATTGTATTTTAGATGGGTAGTTTCGCAGGATCAGTGAGACAAGGATGGCTGTCAGGACGGGGCCCGTTCCGAGAATGAGTCCTGCATTTGTGCCGGTTGTGCGTACGAGTCCCATGTTGAGGAAGTAATGGTGGCATACGACGTTCAGAAATGCGCCGCCGATGATATAGGTCCACTCTTTTTTGGTTGGCAGCCGGATGAGTTTGAGGACTGCTAGGATGATGAAGACGGTGATGCCCGCTAGTAAGAGTCGAAAGCCGGACATGGTGACGGGGCCGATGAGCGTGACCATGTATTTGAGGAGTGGCAGGTTGAATCCCCAGAAAAGCATTGCGGTTGTTAGTAGTATGTAGATTTTCCAAATTTTCATGGGAGTTCGCTCCTTTATGGTGAATTGGATAACCCCAGGCGGTTGTAGAGGCCCGGGGTTTCATTTCAAAAGATGAAGGCTTTTCGTTTGACGGTAAGACTACCGATGATAAAGGCGATCAGCGATAGGACAACCGGGAATGTGACGGTATGTACGCCGAGTAGGTTGCCGAATGCTTCGTTGTAGAAGTGTAGGGCGATGTACGAGACGATGCCGGTGATCATGGAAGCGATGGCGCCGTATTTGTTGCCGTATTTCCAGTAGAGTCCGAGGACGACTGGCCAGATGAAGGCGGCTTCGAGTCCTCCGAATGCAAATAAGTTCAGGAAGATTAGTAGATCAGGCGGTTGCAGGGCGAGCAGGAAGACGATGATGCCAAGTATTCCTGTGACGCCGAAACTTAGGCGTTTGACGGTTTTTTCGGGTGCTTCCGGTTTGATGAAGTTCAAGTAGACGTCTTTGACGATGGCTGAACTGACGAGTAGGAGCAGCGAATCGACGGTTGACATGATGGCGGCCATGGGTGCTGCGAGGACGATGCCTGCTAGCCATGGTGGCAGGACGTCAAGTGCGATTAGCGGAATGACTTTGTCGCCTACTTCAATGCCGGGTAAAATGGGACGCGCGAATATGCCGATCAAGTGCATGTTGAGCATGATGAAGCCGGTGACGATTGTGCCGATTATGAGCGCGCGGTGCATGGAGCGCGCGTTTTTGTAGCTCATTGCACGGACGGCCATTTGCGGGAGGCCGACTACGCCGACGCCGACGAGTATCCAGAAAGATGATACGTAGGCGGCGGATAGACTGCCGTCCGCTCCGAATGGCGTGACGAGACGCGGGTTTTCATTCAACAAGTCTTGCATGATAGCTGGCACTCCCCCACCTGCGATGATGACGCCGATGAGCAGGATGAGTGTACCGACGACCATTACGGCTCCTTGGACCGCGTCGGTGAGGGCGACTGCGCGGAAGCCGCCGATTGTAACGTAGACGAGGACGGAAATCGCGAAAATGAAAAGCGCCGTCGTGTATTGCATGCCGGTGAGCGATTCGATGAGCCGCCCGCCGCCGACCCATTGTGCGGTCATGGCGGAAAATAGGAAAATGATGATGGCGATGGCTGCCAGTATCGCAACTGCCGGACTATTGTAGCGGGCTTTTAGGAAATCAATCATGGTGATGGCATTGTATCTGCGGCCAAGTATGGCGAATTTTTTACCTAGGATCAGCAGGACGAAATAGCCGGTGACGACTTGTGACATGGCGAGCAAAATCCAGCCGAAGCCGACTGTGTAGGCGGTTCCAGGACCTCCGAGGAAACTGGATGCGCTGCCGTATGTTGCGACCATGGTCATGGCGAGCACGAAGCCGCCGAGTTCGCGTCCGCCAAGGAAGTAGTCTTGTAGGAAGCCGGCGCTAGAGTTCATTTTTTTGGATGCGATGAAGCCGATTGCGAATATGGCGATCAGGAAAACGACTAATGGAATGATGACGGCGATGTTCATGAGGGGGTCCCCTCCTCTTTTTGTTGTTCGTCTTCAAATGAGACTTCTGTTAGGAAAAACTTCACGATGATGATGACGAGTACGGACATTAAGATGAAACCGATGACGCAGCTATAGAAAAACCAGTCGGGCAAGCCGAATGTGTATGTATATTCTTCGGGTGGGCGTGAGCCGAGTCCGTAGGCGAAGCCGAACCACCAGATGAAGTTGAAGATGGCTAATGCGACGCCGATGAGCGCTTCGCGATGTGCGATTTTGAAGCGTGGATCGGTTGGTGGTTGTTGATGGTTGGTTGGTGGTGCGTTCGTTTGGGTTTTAGGCATTTGGATTTTGCTCCTTTCTGGATTTTTGTGATTTTTTGGTGGGTTGTATGTATTGGTTGATTATACAGGATTGGTTGGGGAATTTGGGGATGGATTTTCGAGAGTGATGTGGGGATTGATTGCTTCGGTGGAGTCTTTGAGCGCGCGGGCGGGTGGATTGATCGCTTCGATGGAGTCTTTGAGCGCGCGGGCGGGTGGATTGATCGCTTCGATGGAGTCTTTGAGCGCGCGGTGGTCTCGGGATTTAATTCCAATAAAAAAACACTTCAAATTTCGTGAAGTGTTTCTTCTCACCCTTAGGTTTCATGATTTTTTACATAATAGCTTCCACTTCCCTTGCCGCGGAGTGTTAGGTTTGATTTCGCTAGGAGCCTTTTTGCTACGTGATGGCTTTGCAGTTGTGTGAAATTCCTAAACTCTTTGTTTGTTATTTTGTCTTCGATGAGATAGGTCCAGTCTGCGAGTGCGTTTATATGATTTTGGGTTCCGGTGTGGCCGCATTTTCGGCAGTTCCATTTTTTCTTTGCCCAGTGCATTCCTCGATGATTGCAGGATGGACATATGACTCCGGAAAGAATGTGTGTGCATGGGATGTTCATCGTTTTCGTCATGGGAAATGGGTTGTATTCTTGGTGATTCCTTTTTAATTCGAGTGCTAATTTCTTGATTTCATTTCTTCCGAGGATTTCTTTGTTAATCTGCAAGGTTCTTAGGAAATTAGGCGTTTCATACGTGAAAATGACTTTTGTTTCAGGGGGTTTTTCCATGTTTAATTCATTCGTGAAGGCTAAACTGACAATGCCATCGATTGGGATACTGATTTTCCGCTGCTTTAGCCATTCCAATAGGAAAAAAATTTTCCGGTCGAGCTCAGTTATCGGGCTTCTCATGACCTTTCTTTCGCCTGTGGAGTATTCGAGAATGAATTGGGTCGGGTTTGATTTGACGACGATTTTGCCACCAAAATTTTTCACTTCAAAAATGATAATGGATGCCGGAGTGATGAGAATGGAATCCATTTGGAAGAAAACCCCGTCTTGTTTTAGGCAGATGTCGTGGAGAATTGCATGCGGATACTTCGGCTTAAACTCCAGCATCTGCTTATCGAAGTCCCGCTCCCCGCTAAATCCCGCTTCGTTATTTTTGTGGTGCTCCCGGATTTTTTGAAGTTCGCCATGTTCTGGGGGTAGTCGTTGAATCAATGCGTATTGCCCAATTAGTTTTTTGGGCATGGATCTCTGTTTATATATCAATGAAAATCACCTCCGTATTGAGCGTATCAAAGTGGTCAGATATTTCATATAGTTTTTGCCAAAACCGAATTTTACTTTTTGTAAAAAGGGCCAATTCCCCGTTTTGTTGCCTAAATTAGGGGTAAAACGCAGATTTGAGAATTGCCTGTCTTTTTGTTCGCATTACTAGGAATGATAGTGGTTTTTGGCAATTAGTTTTTTGTTCTTTTTGTTTTGGGTTTTGGTGGATTGATCGCTTTGGCGGCATGTTTGAGCGCGCGGGCATATGCTTTGATCGCTTCGGTGGATTCTTTGAGCGCGCGGGCATATGCTTTGATCGCTTCGGTGGATTCTTTGAGCGCGCGGGCATATGCTTTGATCGCTTCGGTGGATTCTTTGAGCGCGCGGGCATATGCTTTGATCGCTTCGGTGGATTCTTTGAGCGCGCGGCGGTAGGAGATTTGAACATTAAAAAACTGCTATACCTGTTGGGTGGCTTAGCAGTTTTTCATTAGAAAAGAGATTCAGATATATCTATGCATGCAGTATTGGTAGATGGCGGCGGTTGCTAGGCAGTCGCCGATTGCGTCGTGAGCATCGTGTTCGAGTTGCAGGTAGTTTGTGAGTGTTGTGAGTTTGTGATTGGGTGTTTCGGTGATGACTTTGCGTGCTAGTTTGACGGTGTCGATGACGGTGTACTCGGGGATTTCGATGCCTTCGATGTTTTCAAGAGCGTAGAGAAAGCCCATGTCGAACGAAGCGTTGTGAGCGATGATCGGTAAATCGCCGATGAAATCAAGTAATGTATCGACTTTTTCGTTAATAATCGGAGCCGAATTAACTGTGTCATTTGAAATTCCGGTAAGTTGCGTGACTCTTAGCGGAATATGGCGTTGTGGGTTGATGTATGTGCTAAGTGTCGCTGTTCGTTCGTGATTGATGTATTTGATGGCTCCGATTTGGATGATTTGGTCTGCACCTGCACGAAGTCCTGTTGTTTCGAAGTCAAGTACGATGTAGTCATTTACGGGGGTGGATGACGTCTTATATTTCCTTACTTTCTTTGCTCGCCGTGCTCCCCAGTTTTGATATTTTGGTTTGGATTGTAATAGTTCATTTGCTTTTGTATTTATATTATCCATCTATCACACTTCCCTTATTGGTATTCTAAAGGTTCTTTTAACCTATCTACTACTGTATACCCATTCTACCATAAGTTATACCTTTAAAAGCAAAAAAAGAGCTCCTGGCATTTGCACCAGAAACTCTTATCTTTCAATTTAATTAGTCATTGATGACAACGAACGTGCCGCCACCTTTTGTTTCAAACTCTAAATGGCCTTTTTTGTATGTCGCTTTTTGTTTGTGGCTTGCCACTCGATATGTGATTGAGTGGCTTTGTTGGCATTCATTCAGATAAAGGTATTTTTGAAGGTATCTGGTCGTTGGTAGTTTCCGTCGACAAGAACCAGTATTTTACCTGCTTCGAAAGAGTCATTGTAACGAGTCGCTTCCTCTTCAGGAATACCCATGCCGATTAACGCTCCGGCAAGCCCGCCGACTCCTGCACCGGCTGCCGCTCCCGTGATTCCTGCAACGATTGGTCCAGCCGCGATAATTGGACCGATACCAGGAATAGCCAGAGCACCCAGCCCCGCAAGTACACCGCCCAATCCACCAAGCATGCCGCCGGTCGCCGCCCCCGTTGCAGCACCAT
This sequence comes from Filibacter tadaridae, assembly GCF_900609045.1. GTDB lineage: Bacteria > Bacillota > Bacilli > Bacillales_A > Planococcaceae > Sporosarcina > Sporosarcina tadaridae. The sequence continues at coordinate 3,414 of NZ_UXAV01000015.1, read as the reverse complement.
CCACCGCATGGGTTTCCGTTTCCTCTATAATTCTATCCGTATTTCCCACATCTTTGCTGACAACTGAAATATCATCCGAGCTATAGCCTTGTCTTTTCAACTCTTCGATTGCGGCGATTGCTTCTGTATTTGTATCATAATAGCCTACTACATGTCGTTGTACCATTTTCATAACGCCTCCTAAAGTTTTTAAGATAAGCTAGTTTGCTAGCTACTTTAGGAAATACCCTTGTTGGATGGAATTAAACGCGGGAGCTGGATTAATAAAAATCGACAACGCCCGAGTTGTCGCGACAGGCATAAGACGGATCAACTCGTTCGGCGCCCTTTGCCGAAACGATTGAGCCGGCTTATGACCCGAGCCACTGGGCGGTGGAGCTAGATTAGGAAAAAGCGACATCGCCCGGGTTAGTGGCGACAGGCATAAGACAGAACGACGAAGCGGCGCTTTTACCGCATCGTTCGGGCTGGCTTATGACCCGAGCCACTGGGCGGTGGAGCTAGATTAGAAAAAAGAGCTTCGCGGGTGCGAAGCTCTTTCCGTTATTTCACAGTCATATATTTCACATAGTTTTTCCAACCGAATGCTTTCCAATCCGCTTTTCCGGGAACATCCGTCGGCAGTGGCAGAAGGAGTTGCGGTGTATACGTATAGTGTGCAAGATTCGGTTCATAGACGACGATATCGCCTAGTTTAAGTCCATTTGACACGACTGCGCGTGTTTTCCATGAAAATGGTGTTTGAATTTTTGTTGGTTTGGCTCGGCCTGTTTTATCGATAACCGGAACGGTTGCAACCCCTTCAAAGTTATTGAGAAGCCAGTCTTCTTTCAACGAGATAGCGTCTTGTGCTTCATTGACAATAACGATTGCGTTAACGTTCGTACCGAATGGTGCTTGTTGGATATTGGGATCCAGGGCAATCCGTATTTCATTGTAAGCGAGCGGGTTTTTCACTGCTGTTGAATCCATTGCCTTGTATGCCTGGAGCCATTTGTCGTCATTCGCAGGAACCGCTGAAACGGAAAGGACTGTTCCTTCTGTTCCTTTTTCGATGCCGTCACCTTGGGCAAGGACGCGATCGCCTTGTCCGATTTTCTGCCATTCGTCATTTTTCGCATAGGTGACAATTACTTGCTGAGAACTGTAGATATCAACGGCTAAGTTTTCACCATGCCGCGTGACATTGGCAATGACGCCGTTGACTGGGCTGACGATGGAAGGATTTGCTGAATCCTGACTTAATTGTGCGTCAATGACAATAAGTCTACGTTCAACAGTTGCCAGTTCTTGCTCAGCAGCACCGATTGCCTGCGCGAAAGAACCGTCTTGTGCAACATCGACTTGAACGTCGACATTGAGGCCTACTTTAATGGTTTTATCGTCTTTTCCTTCATTGACATTGTCTTGTTTGTTTACTTTCGATGAACTATCGGATTTCGCATCTGCACGGTCCGATTCCAGTTCGGAAATCGTACTGGATAATGTGTATTGCTGATCGAGAAGCGCCTCTCGTTCTGCTTCCCATACGGAACGTTGCCCGTCTGCGCGTTCTGTTTGCAAGCTGGCAATATCATCTCCGACAGTGACTGCGTCGCCTTCTTTCACAAGCCATGTATCGACGATTTCTTCATTGCCAATGTAGACGGTGTAGGTTTCCATCGGTGCGATGAAGCCTTCTTTTGCGAGTTTTTCATTGACATCACTGCTTGTCATACGCTCATATTGGTCGACATACACTGCCTTAGGGATGACACTTTTGTTGCTGAACAACAAATACATGTTGATGGCCAGAAATGCGCTGACTGCGATAGCTACCGCGATATTCACCCATTTATTCATGAAGCGCACCTCCTCCTACGATGGAATTGAACAAGCCTTCCATTGGTATGAATCCAATAGCAGCGGTGATGAGCGCCATGACAAGATGGATTCCTATTAGGATAAGCAGAAGGTTCCTCTTTTCTGGAATTCCTGTATAGGAGCGAATGAACCGGGATTGCAGCACGATGATAAGCACTGTCGTAATGGTGATTTGGTTCAACGCGAAGACGATGTACAAGTTATCGAGAAACGTAATAGCAAGTGGGCCGAATGATAGAAACGATACATTCGCGGTGCCGCCTATCATCGTAAATACTAGGAATATAACTGCCTTTTCAAGTAGTAAAAGACCTGTTACCAGTAGTTGTAGCGGTAATAGTTTTTTGAACGGGATACCTGTCAGTAAACTAAGTATGTAGGCGATGCCAAAGAAATGAAACGCCAGATAGATAATTGCCCAGATAATTGTACCGACTAATGAAGCGTAGCGTGCAAGCGTGTAATCCGTCGTCGTCATTGTTGAGAGCAATGGTGTAAGTGATTGCGTGCCCATTCCCCAGATTTCGCGCAAACTAAATAGCAGGACGCCGATTAGGAAAACAATCCAGATTCTCTTTGTAAAGCCACGCATTTCAGACGTTTGAAGCTTGTTCGTCAAATCGCGTGGATTCGTTAAAAAGTGCCAAAACTTAAAATCAAAAAACATAGTAGTAATCCCTTTCTGCTGTGCTTCGCCGAATTTATGATATGCAAACGCATGCTACCTCTAACTTTAGCAAAATTTGTGAGATTTGCAACGTTTGAGAGTGCTTTTTTGTGGATTCCCACATATTTCATATCGTTTAGCCGTAGTAGAAAAGGATATTTAGTTGTTTGAAATCTAATTTTTTTGTCCAAACTCTCTAGTAGTAACGCTAGTTTGGGAAATGTAAGTCTCTTATTTCCCGGGAAATCGACAAAGGGGCGGATTAGTATGAAAGAAGACGAACGATACGTATTCACATGGCAGGATTTCTTATTCGGATTGACAGGATCCACGCTTTTTGTTGCGGGATTGTATTTTATTACGAGTTTGTGAGTGGTTTTTTTGTGTTGGGGCGGATGTGGTGATAGGTGTGCGTGCTTTGAGGGTAGGCTTCGTTTTTCACATGTAATTTTCGGGTTTTATTGGGCGGATTTCCTTGGAGGTTGGGTGGTTCTACGGTTTTATTGAGTGCAACAGCACATGGATTGATCGCTTCTCCCGGTTATTGAGCGCTTCAACACTTGGATTGATCGCTTCTCCCGGTTATTGAGCGCTTCAACACTTGGATTGATCGCTTCTACTGGTTATTGAGCGCTTCAACACTTGGATTGATCGCTTTTCCCGGTTATTGAGCGCTTCAACACTTGGATTGATCGCTTCTCCTGGTTATTGAGCGCTCCAGCACATGGATTGATCGCTTCTATTGGTTATTGAGCGCTTCAACACTTGGATTGATCGCTTCTCCAGGTTATTGAGCGCTTCAACACTTGGATTGATCGCTTCTCCTGGTTATTGAGCGCTTCAACACTTGGATTGATCGCTTCTCCCGGTTATTGAGCGCTTCA
>NZ_UXAV01000069.1 GCF_900609045.1 Filibacter tadaridae | reverse complement strand
TTAGTGCTATCATCATTACAATAATTTATGTCATCAGCGGTTCCTTATTTGGAAAGAAAGTTAATTTTTCACTAAGATAACATAGCATTTTAAATGAGCTATATTCCTCAAACGGGCGCTTTAACGGTATAAGATTTGTGCTTCAATCGAGCCAGATTGCGAAAGGTTTACAAAAAATAAAAGAAAGGATGGTAAAATGGATTTCTTCATAAACTTCATAGTTATTGCTTTATTTATCTTTCCAATTATTGCTCTAATTCATGAATCCGGACATGCGTTTTTTTTGAAAATATATGGTGGGAAAATTAGTGACTTCTCCATCGGTAATGGTGATATATTTTGGAGTAAAAATAACTTTAATATAAGAAAAGCTTATTTTTTGGGCGGCAAAGTTACCCCTGAAAACCTTGAAGTACTAAGTAAATATCAAAAGACTTTATTTATATTAGGCGGTGTAGTTTTCAACTTTTTATCCGCACTGATATTGCATTTATTAACGGATTATGAATTTCTTGTATTCAGAAGTTACATAGATAGTTTTATTTTTGTGTCGTATTTAAATGTGGTAATTAATCTAATTCCCTTAAATACGATTATTGGTTTTAGTGATGGTAAACAGTTAGGAGAGTTATATAAAAGTTAAATGATTAATACTTTGTTTCTTGTATTATTAGGATGAAAGATCACACAATCGGGCGCTTTTGCTGCATAGCAATGTGCCATAACCGGGCCATTGATTACTGAATAAGAAAATATATAAAATTGATTTATAAAGCGATTCTGGTCTATTCCAGAATCGCTTTTGATTAATTAAATAAAATTGTATACTTTTCTCTTCGTCATTCGTCTTATAACCACAGGGGGGGGAGAAATGAATAATTTAGACGACCTAAAGAGTTTAAATACGGAACTGAATATTGTTTATCGTTATCTAAGGAAATTGAAAATATCCCATGAAGATGCCGAAGATATTGTGCAAGAAACGGCTTATAAATTTCTTCAGTATTATGATTCAATAAGAACCCCCAAAATCCGTAGTTGGTTAATCCGTGTGGCTATCAATTATCATCATGATCAGTATCGTAAAAATAATAGGGTCATGCTTGACCTAAAAGAGGATCAAGTAAAAACACTTTTAAAAGATTTACCAGAGGAAATTCTCTTAAGCAACGAACGTTTGTCTGACATTGAATATATTTTATCTAAACTCAAACCAACATATAGGGAATTATTGCTTCTTAAATACATATGGGATTTAAAGTACGATGAGATATCTGAAATTCTGGATATGAAAGTTAACACCGTAAAAACTTCCTTATTTCGGGCAAGGAAGCAATTTGCAAAACTGTACAGGGAGGCAAACAGATGAGTGATCATAACAACAAACATGAAACAGAAAAAAATAACAAAGAGTTAGATTTTGTTACCGGCCCATCGTTTCAAAAAGTGATCAAAAAAGCGAAATGGAAACAAACCATTAAATATCTTGTCATTAGCGTTTTAAGCACAATCATCGTACTGTATGCGCTTTTTTGTGGTGGGCAATATCTTCTCCAAAAGCGACTTGTTAATGACGACAAGTTTTTATTTAGTCAAGTTAACGGGGCAAACGTTTATATGGATGGTGGGATGAACGTATACGGATTCTTAAATCTGAGTGTTGTAGAACATATTACAGTTAAAAAGACTATAGGTGATCGTGAAATTGTTTGGAACAAAAAAGAAGTAGAAATCCCCTTTATCGGAAGAAAAAATGTTATTGATAATGAACGGTTTACGGAGAAAACTGGATTTAGTGAAAGGTTTAATCGGCAAGTACACTATAATAACTATACTGGTGAAAGAGAAGTTGACTTCTATTATCCTCAACTTGAATATGAGTATTTACCTAATGAGTTAGAAATTGCAACAAAATTAGATGATAATACTTTGGCAGAGGTGGCATTATCATTTGATAAACCATACACGCTTAAAGAAGTTCAAAATCTGATGGGATCCGAAAATATCGACTGGGTTTGGGTTAAAACGGCTACAAAAGATAGACTTAACGATATAAAATCTGACTCCTTTCTTAGAATAATGGATGGTCCATCGGCTGACGGCTTTCAGGTATGGGGGAATGACTTAAGCCAAGCAGCTGAAATGTTTCTAAGGAACATTAAACAATTAAGCGAGGAAGGGAAATACAAGTCTACGGCTCAAGAAATGGTTAACGTAATTAATCCGAAGGCTTTACCGAAGATTGATGACCTTCGAATTTCGGGTGTGGTTGTTTCTGGAACGCCCAAGGAGCTAGAAAGATTTCAGGGTTTAAAAATCATTCGGGCCTCAATAATTGGGGCAACCATTAATCTCTATTAGAAATACCGGAGTAAAAAAAGATTTGTAATTATCACAAGAACTTTTACAGCTGGTTTTTTATTACTGAGGGTATTCAATTATCGGGCGCGATAGCCGTAAAAACATTTATCGAAATCTGGACTAGATTGTGAAGTTAGGAGGTGTTTAAAGTGGGAATACTGCTTCCAATAATAATGGCAACTACTGTATTTTTAACATTCTATTCTTTTTCCTTCGCTATTCTTAAGCGTTCATGGAGAGCAATGTTAATTTCTTTTATTGCAAGTTTGCCTATTTCAATGTACTTCGCAGGTGTTAATCCGCCCTTGTCATTCTTGGGTTTAGCACCAATTCTTTTCTTAACTCTAACAATTATTTTTAGAAGGCGTATCCAAAGGGAATTTGCTCAGAAAGTTTTGGATGAACAATGATTGTTCAACAAATGGGCGCGGTTGTCGTATGGGTTGTACCACAATAGGCCAGTTAATGTGAAAAAAGTATTACGGGAAATTACTAATTATAGGAGATTTAATACTTTGAAAAGATCTTTTGTACTAATCGTATTTCTGGTGTCTCTGTTATCTGCGTGCAATACGAATAATAATGATTTAACGTTTGTTGGGGAGGGTGAAAATTGGTCAGCTGAAGTAACCGTTCATCAAACTAATGGAGAAGAAACATATCAATTTCAGCTTAATAACAAAGGAAATAACTTAAGAGAGATTGACACATTTCGTTATTTTGTGGAATCAAAAAATAATGAAGTAATCAATCACAGTGTAAATGATGCTACATTAAATCAGGAAGGCATACATTACTACAAATCATTAAGTTCTAATAGTCCTTCTACAAGTGCGGAAGATGAGTTAGTTATAAAAGTAGAATGGAACGATACGAGCGAAAGTTTTGATTTGAGAAGTAAGTGATTGTATTGGGATAGTTATAATTAATGTAACGGGGTTTTATTTGAATAACGAACTAAAACAAAAGGGTGCTTTTACTGAATAGCGCACTTTGGATATTTATGAATAACCGTATACTAAGTTCCTTTAACTATCACTCTTGACTGAATATTGGGATTGCATGTCACCTAATGTTCATATACAATTTGGTTAATGAACAAGTACGAGGAGGAAATTGTATGATAGTACGTTATTTGGTGTGAACGAACTAACTGGATTCTCTTGAGATAACAAAAACATAAAAAGAATCCAGGAGGAGTTAGAATGAATAAAGAAAAGAAATTGAACTACCTAAAAGAAAAGCAAGATGAGCTACTATTTTCCGGTGCCTTTTACGCGGGAAAAACCAATGAAGTCCTAAAAGGAAGTAACGGATACGCAAACTTCCCGGAAAAGATTGAGAACAAGCCGAACACCAGGTTTGCAATTGCTTCAGGTTGTAAAATATTTACATCAGTTGCTATTTGCATGTTAGTAGAGGATGGAAAAATCTCTTTTGAATCAAAATTAAAAGACTACATTGATATAGAATTTCCGCATTTTGACCAAGATATTACTATTCATCACTTACTAACACATACATCAGGTGTGTGTGACTATTTTAATGAAGATATAATGGATGACTTTGAATTATTATGGAAATCACGTCCAATGTACCATATTCGTTCTCCAAAAGATTTCCTACCAATGTTCCAGTATGAACAAATGCAAGAAAGGATCGAAAGTGCATTTCAGTACAACAATGCTGGTTATATACTACTTGGTCTTATTGTAGAACAAGTATCCCAATGCAATTTTACCGAATTCATTAAGGAACGTATTTTTCATAAAGCTGGTATGAAAGACTCCGGATACTTCGAAATGGATCGTTTACCGGAAAGAACCGCACTTGGCTACATCGAGGAACCTGAAGGGAAATGGAAAACAAACATTTACTCTTTGCCCGCAAAAGGGGGACCGGATGGGGGTGCTTACGTTACGGTTGAAGACAGGGTTAGATTTTGGCAGGCCTTAACGAACAACCAGCTGTTGTCTAAAGAGATGACTCAAACATTATTAAAACCGCGTGTGACAGTTGTTGCAGAGGATGATATTTATTATGGCTATTGCGGTTATATGGAATTAGACGACGATAAAGAGGTAGTTAAGTATATCCAGATGGGATATGACCCTGGCGTAAATTTCCGTGAGGTGTACTATCCCGTGACTAAAACTATAATTGTAGTCTGCTCCAACGAGTCAGAAGGTGCTTATGAACTCCTGAAAGAAATTGAAAATATCTTATAAATTAAAAAGAAGGTAATGGCAAAAGGGACTAATAAGTTAGTCCCTTTTGCTAATTCATTCGGTGTATATTCGTACTCAGTTGGTCGCAATAAAAGAACATAGTTATTTTAAAATTATGAGCGTTGCCGGACTTTGCGTTAAACGGAGCCTTTAGCGGAATACGGGTATAGAAAAGGGGGATTTATGACTCTATGATTTTTCAGGAGGGATATGGATTGCGTATTGTAACCTTATCTGTGTTGCTCATTTTTTTATTGTAGGGATGTGCAGGCGAAGGAGGGTCGATGAAATCCGAAATAATAACGGTCGAACCATATGAATTAAGCGAACAAGAAATTCAGTTGGTCAGTAAGACGGGTGCAGGATCTATCGAATACTTCAAGTTGGACGGAAAAATTGACAGAGGCGAAGTTTTGACATTCTCGGTGGAGACTTATAAAAAGGGTAAATTGATCAGCGATGAGATGAAATCCTGGGGAGATCATAATGGAACATACAAAGACGTGATTATCTCTTTCGGTACGAGTGAAATCAGAGGTGGGGATAATCAATTGAACATGATGATTGGTGTGCCTTCTGGATTGGTTCGTTGGCAGCAACCCGATAAGATGACGATGAGCGCCATGTGCAGGATGATAGAAGAAAAAACAACCTTGGAGAAGGAAAAACCTACGTGTTTGGCTATGTGGAAAGGAACAGATGGAGATTCGCTGAGTTGCGCTAGATCCGAAGATGGCGGATTTCCGAAGTGGTTAGAAGAAGCAGACGTTGCGTATTTGTACAAATTCCTATAGACCAATGAGGAAAAAGTAAAGGAAAAATAATCAATATCTTAATAATCAGGCGCAGTTGTTGGGGAAACATTGTGCCTGAATCGGGCCAAATTGTGAAATTAAAACTACTACAAGTATAAGGGGATGCGAAGCTGACTAGGAAAAAGTGGAGGGTATTTATATGGCAAAAAAACAGGGGTTAAATAAAAAGTTGATTTTATTGGATTTGGTTTTTTATGCAATATTACCTTACATTGTATGGAATTATGGCAAGGAACCTTTTGGAGATTATGCAACAATGCTGATTTCAACAATTCCGGGATTTATTTATACCTGTTATCGATTTATCTTGGAAAAGCAATTTAATATAGCAGGATTATTTATCATAGGCTCATTGGCACTAGGAACTATGGTTAATCTGCTATCAGGGTCAGCAGAGCAGATGATATGGAATGGTGTATATTTAGGTCTATTTTATATAGTTATTTACTTTATTGCCTTGATAGTTAAGCGTCCTTTTTCCTTATACTTTGCTGTTGATTTTGCATATTTACAAGGCTATGCACGAAAAGATAGCGCAACATTATTTTTTCAAAAAGGAATCTTTAATTGGTTTCAATTAATTCAGGTTGTTTTCATTGTCAGGGGTCTTTTTATGGCAGGGTTAACAGTATTCCTCCTGAACAAATATGGAATTGATGGTTATGGTGGAATGTTGCTGTACAAGCAAATTGCGGGTTGGTTTTTCTGGATGCTGATTACGGGTATGTTCATTTATATTAATATCCCAGTACAAAGATTTCTTGCTGGGCAGCAAGATAAATTACAAGACAAGAAAACGCCATTATCTACTGATGAAATTTTTTAAACAGTTACTAGCCATTGAGTGTAAAAAAGGTTCATCAGTAATCGGGCCATTTAATTCGTTTGTTTTATTAAAAAATCATCGGAAGGTCAAGTATGAAGTTATATTTTAAATTACTTATTGGATTATTATTTGTTTCAACCCTAACAGGTTGTTTCGGAGAGGATTATGATTATTCCCCTCCCACTGTCACTATTCAAAGTAATTCCGATTTATCAAACGAAGGAAAATTAGAAGCTGCGAATGTAAATTGGAAAACTGATGAAAAATATACAAAAGAGACTGAAAACGTTCTAGCATTAGGAAAAGAACAGAATCCACTGTACTTTAATTCCGGCAATGAAGTGGATATATTATTTGACAGTCAAGATTTTAAAATCGAAGAATTAAGTGGTTATGTTAAACAGAATGATAAACAAATCGATCTAGAGATTAATAAAAACACGTTTAATTTACCGAATGAAAACGGAGAATATATAATTGTGATAAATCTTGTTTCTGATAGTGGAAATGCCGAATATGTAGGGAATATCGTTATTCAATAAAAGGGCGCTTTTCTGGAATAAAGATTGTGCCGTTAAAGGGCCATATAGCGACATAAGACAAGCAAGGGGTGATTGAAATTAAAAATACCAATATTGGACTGATTTTGTTATCATCGAGTGCCATAATTTATGGTTCAGCTTTAATATCAGCATCAATTTATTCTCTAAGTCTTGGAGGTGTTGATGGTCAAGGTTGGAGTACTGAATATGGAATTTTTGGAACTGCCCTAAGGGAAGTAGGTACCTTACCAATAATAATAGCTGTGTTATTAGCAATTGTGGGCATTGTTCTATTAGTGATACAAGAAAGAAAGGCTTGATAGATTATTTCTGCAATCAGGGCCAGATTATGAAATGAATTATTGTATGATTTAAACAACCGGCGATTTATAGGGAGGCGCAAATGAATACTTTTTGGAAACTAAATGTTATCAGTGT
>NZ_UXAV01000032.1 GCF_900609045.1 Filibacter tadaridae | reverse complement strand
ACTCCCTTTACCCGCACTTATAATGCGGAAGTAGTTCAGTGGTAGAATACGACCTTGCCAAGGTCGGGGTCGCGGGTTCGAATCCCGTCTTCCGCTCCATGTATTGCCGGGGTGGCGGAACTGGCAGACGCACAGGACTTAAAATCCTGCGGTAGGTGACTACCGTACCGGTTCGATTCCGGTTCTCGGCACCAATATCAAAAAAATATTCATCTTATTATATGCGCTCGTAGCTCAATTGGATAGAGCACCTGACTACGGATCAGGAGGTTGTGGATTCGACTTCTGCCGGGCGCACCATTACTTTTAATATGTTTCCGGGAAGTAGCTCAGCTTGGTAGAGCACTTGGTTTGGGACCAAGGGGTCGCAGGTTCGAATCCTGTCTTCCCGACCAACTTATGGGGCCTTAGCTCAGCTGGGAGAGCGCCTGCCTTGCACGCAGGAGGTCAGCGGTTCGATCCCGCTAGGCTCCACCAACATTTTTAATATGAAGATCCTGGCGGCGTAGCTCAGCTGGCTAGAGCGTACGGTTCATACCCGTGAGGTCGGGGGTTCGATCCCCTCTGCCGCCATCTTTAAGGACCTTTAGCTCAGTTGGTTAGAGCAGACGGCTCATAACCGTCCGGTCGCAGGTTCGAGTCCTGCAAGGTCCACCATCATTATTATAAATATACGGAGGAATACCCAAGCCTGGCTGAAGGGATCGGTCTTGAAAACCGACAGGGGAGTCAAATCCCGCGGGGGTTCGAATCCCTCTTCCTCCTCCATTTTTAATCAATGATGAATTGTGAAATGCATTACTTATAATATTATCGCGGGGTGGAGAAGTGGTATCTCGTCGGGCTCATAACCCGAAGGTCGCAGGTTCAAATCCTGCCCCCGCAACCAAATGGTCCCGTGGTGTAGCGGTTAACATGCCTGCCTGTCACGCAGGAGATCGCCGGTTCGATCCCGGTCGGGACCGCCATTTTTTATCAATACATATTGTGGCTCAGTAGCTCAGTCGGTAGAGCAAAGGACTGAAAATCCTTGTGTCGGCGGTTCGATTCCGTCCTGAGCCACCATTTCCTTGCGGGTGTAGTTTAGTGGTAAAACCTCAGCCTTCCAAGCTGATGATGAGGGTTCGATTCCCTTCACCCGCTCCAAGGGCCTATAGCTCAGCTGGTTAGAGCGCACGCCTGATAAGCGTGAGGTCGGTGGTTCGAGTCCACTTAGGCCCACTATTCCGCAGTAGCTCAGAGGTAGAGCAATCGGCTGTTAACCGATCGGTCGTAGGTTCGACTCCTACCTGCGGAGCCATTTTTATGGGGAAGTACTCAAGCGGCTCAAGAGGCGCCCCTGCTAAGGGTGTAGATCGCGAAAGCGGTGCGAGGGTTCGAATCCCTCCTTCTCCGCCATAATTAATGGCCCCTTGGTCAAGCGGTTAAGACACCGCCCTTTCACGGCGGTATCACGGGTTCGAATCCCGTAGGGGTCATACATAAAAAGCATCAACTCCGTTTTTTCACGGAAGTTGATGTTTTTTTTCATTTGTGAAAGTCTTGCTATGGTCTTGGGAAGATTGTTTAAGAGACTAAACTTTAAGGGCGTGCCCGAACTGTCATGGCAAATCGGAAAACTGTAAGGACGCCAGCCAAAACTGTCATGGCAATCCACGAAACTGTAATGGCCCGCCGGAACTGTCATGGCAATCCACGAAACTTTAAGGGCGTGCCGGAACTGTCATGGTAATCCACGAAACTGTAATGGCCCGCCCGAACTGTCATGGCAAATCGGGAAACTGTAAGGACGCTAGCCGGAACTGTCATGGCAATCCACGAAACTGTAATGGCCCGCCCGAACTGTCATGGCAAATCAAGAAACTGTAAGGACGCCAGCCAAAACTGTCATGGCAAATCGGAAAACTGTAATGGCTGACCCGAACTGACATGCAAGCAACCATCCAATCCACAAAACAACAAACCAAAAATAAACACCATAAGACAGATGGGTCTCATGGTGTTCCATCTTCTTTATTTACTTCTTTTCATCATCCACATAGCTATCCTTTTCTTGGTATGGTATATCACCAATCGGGGATTCTAATTCTTCTGCGTCCAGCTCTGATTCATATTGGTCAGATGCATCAGAATCGATAACTCCACTAGGTTTTCCAGTGATGTCTGCACCTGCAAATTCCTCAACCTCTTCGGTTGCGCCGCTATCTATTTCAGTATCATATAATGAATCATAGGTATCGCGGTCTCCTGTGAAGTCGGAGGGAGTTTCGGAGGTACCTGATTGGGCAATTGCCTGGAAACTGTCTTCACCATCACGAAAAGCTCCGTCCCGTCTATCTGCAAATGAATTGGGTTCTGCCATTATGAGGATATCCTCTTCCACGGGACGATCGCTAGGGATTTCCTGTTCCGTCGCATGTTCCATACAGAGGGTCGTGTATGGAACAGCTTCAAGCCGTTCAAATGGTATTTCTTTCTGGCATACTTCGCACTTGCCATATGAGCCATCTTGGAGTGCTTTTAAGGCATCTTCGACTTTTTCTAGCTCAGAGCCCGCATGCACATTAAGTGCTGCGTCTTTCTCCCTTTCAAATAACGCTGTGCCCATGTCAGCAGGGTGGTTGTCATACATTGATAATTCGCCTACGCTATCTTGGGCACTATTTTTAACATCGGTTTCTTCTTCTGTTTTTGTAAGTTGTTTTTCCATTTCCAGTAATTCTTTTTTAAGTGTTGCTTTCTGTTTATCGTTTAACACATTCGTCACGTCCTTTTAGGTAATAACAACAGTATGCTCATTCATCACTTACTTCATAAACAAATGGACTGAATACTACCCATTTGTTCTTTAGTTCCCTTTTGGACTTGCTAGTTAAACATCAAGAAAAAACGGGGAACACTGAACTTAATCAGTATTTCCCGTTTTTTATAAGTGATAACTACATATGTTGACATAAACAATCCTCTTAACAACGCTAGGCGCTTGGGGATGCCTCTCGCTGGAGATTAAATAGTATCATTAATTCAACATATCTACATTTAAGTTTTAATGACGTAAATTAAGTTCATTTAGCCGTCAATTTCAAATCATACTAAATGGCCAACTAATATACCGACGCCGAGTAGCAGTACGAATAGTGTATTTGTGAGGGCCGTATTTTTCATTGCGGGCATGACGTGTATCGGCGTTTGGTTTTGCCGGAATTCCGAAATTGCTGTAATTGGTTTAGGCACACTAAGCAAAACGACAAGTGCCCATGGCGTCAAATGTCCAAAGAGAATTAAGGCAATGACCCATGTATAAGAAATGATGAAAAAAGACATAAGAATTGTGATTGCATTAGGGCGACCGACCAATATTGCGAGTGTCTTTCTCCCTCCTTCCTTGTCACCTTCTAAGTCGCGGATGTTGTTTGCCATCATTATTCCTGCCACAAGTAACATACTGGGAATAGAAAGTAGAATGGCTTCCGTCGTCACTGTACCAGTTTGAATATAGAAAGCGATAAGCACAAGTAACATCCCCATGACTACACCTGAAAACAATTCTCCAAATGGTGTGTAAGCAATCGGATACGGTCCACCTGTATAGAAGAAGCCCACCATCATAGCAATTACACCGACGAGCGCCAATATCCAAGAGGTTTCCATGCATATGTATATACCGATAAGAACGGAAACACCATACAACAGAAATGCAAGATTCAATACGGTTTTCGGTTTGATACCATTGCGTACAATCGTACCGCCAATGCCTACAGAGTTTTCGGTGTCCAAACCGAGTCTGAAGTCGTAGTATTCGTTGAACATGTTCGTTGCCATCTGTATAAGTATACTCGCGACAAGCATGGCGATGAATAATGGAAAATGAATGTTTCCGTAAATTAACGCAATCATTGTACCAAGGAATACAGGTGCAAAAGCCGCGGTAAGCGTATGTGGACGTGTTAGTTGCCACCAAATGCGCCAGCCTGTATCTGCTTTTATTGTTTGTTGCAAAATTGTTCGCTCCCTATCATTTTGATTGACCGTATCCATTGTACTCCAAAACGGCGTAACTGAACATGGCAGTAGCATATTTAGTGCCGAAACGACAAAATTTCTGTATGATGGAGTAAGGATATAAGCGCATATAAACTGTTGAATGAATGTACGGAGGGAAAAAGATGAACCGGAAGTTGACCGCTAGCCACGACAACCAAGTGGAAATCAATAAAAGTGATTTGCGTTTTTTTACGGAAACAATCGATGCAGGTCGAATTTCTCCACTTGCCTTTTTTGAAGCGGGGAATTCTTGTTATATAGACGAACGTTTTTATTGGCAAAATGCGGATAAAACATTGACACTAGTTGGGCTTGGACATGCCACTATATTGGAAAGTGAAAGCGGTAAGGAACGTTTTGAACATATCTCCAAAGAATGGGATATATTACGGGCTGCACTCATCAAGGAAGAAAAGGATATGGAACCGGTACTTTTCGGCGGGTTTTCGTTTGATCCACAAAGTCGAAAAGACTCCGAGTGGGATGCATTTCCATCCGCTCATTTCGTTGTTCCATCATTTCAATTAACTATAAAAAATGGCAATACAACTATAGCCATTAATCTAATTACAAAAAATGGTGGAGCTGTAGATGAATTTGAAAAGCTACGAGAAGAACGGGATAGACTTATCCACATTGCACAAGTAGATGAATTCGAATTGTTGGCTAAACCTGAAGTCGTTTCAATAGAAGAACGAAAAAAAGAACAGTATTTGGATGCAGTACAACACGTAACCGAGAAGATTAAAGACGGGGACGCAAAAAAAGTTGTCATTGCACGCTCCATTAAGCTGAACTTTGAAGAAGAAGTTCCGACAGTTACTGCACTTCATCATATTTCAAATGAACAGCAAGAAAGTTATCACTTTGGCCTCGAGAAAAATGGCCAATTATTTTTTGGGGCGACACCGGAACGCTTGATAGAAATCTCAAATGGACGGGCATACTCTTCCTGTGTTGCAGGATCTATCAAACGGGGTAAGTCTGCAATGGATGATCGTAAATTAGGCAAGGAACTTATGGATGATCGTAAGAATCGGGAAGAACATCAATACGTCGTCAATATGATTTCCCAGGTATTCAGCAAATTCTGTACGGATATATCAATTCCTAAGAAACCAAAGCTAATGAAGATTCGTGATATTCAACATCTGTTCACGCCGCTGGAAGGAAATGTTGAACAAAAAACTGACATTTTCAGTTTGGTTGAAGCATTGCACCCAACACCGGCACTTGGTGGTGTTCCGACAGATGTATCCATGGACATGATACGTGAGCAAGAGCAAATGGATCGTGGCTATTATGCGGCTCCAATTGGCTGGACAG
The DNA here is from genome assembly GCF_900609045.1 of Filibacter tadaridae. GTDB lineage: Bacteria > Bacillota > Bacilli > Bacillales_A > Planococcaceae > Sporosarcina > Sporosarcina tadaridae. The sequence goes on along the minus strand of NZ_UXAV01000032.1, from coordinate 41,743 downwards.
ACACTGCGGGTAACGGAGAATTTGCTGTTGCAATCCGTTCAGCACTACTAAAAGGTAGTCATGCCTATTTGTATGCAGGTGGGGGAATTGTTGCAGATTCCGAGCCTGAAAAAGAATATGATGAGACATGGGTTAAATTCAGACCGGTTATGCGGGCTCTTGGAGGGAAAATGAATGGATGATCAAGCCGTTTTAACAGACTATGTCCGACGATTTACAGCTACTTTGATGAATGCGGGAGTAAAAGCCGCCGTCGTCAGTCCCGGATCCCGTTCAACACCACTAGCCTATGCATTTGCCTCAACCGAAAAGCTTGACGTTTATATGCAAACGGATGAACGTTCTGCAGCATTCTTTGCATTGGGCCTAGCGAAGGCATCTGGTGAGCCTGTAGCTCTTCTCTGCACGTCGGGAACGGCGGCGTCGAACTATCACCCTGCTATTACGGAGGCCCGATATGCGCGCATCCCGCTTGTTGTCATTACGGCAGATCGACCGCATGAATTAAGAGAAGTCGGTGCACCGCAAGCGATTGATCAAATTCGGATGTATGGAAACCATGTTAAATACAGCGTCGATTTACCATTGGCTGAAGGAACTGCCACGTTTGCTAACTTTATTGATCGCCAAGTAAGTCGTGCATTGTCCGTTGCAACGACTGCTCCAAACGGGCCTGTTCACTTGAATGTCCCATTCCGGGAGCCGCTCCTTATTGACTTTGATAAAGCGACTCCTACAACAACGTTTATCAAACGGTTCACTGCAGTATCCACTCTCAATCATTCTACCGCACAACTTATTACAGATTTACTGAGTGATGCTGGTAATGGATTTATTATTGCAGGAGAAATGCCCGTTGGTTTAAATAAGGAGGCATTTTGGAAATTCGCAAAGGCACTTAATTGGCCGGTATTATGTGACCCGTTATCAAATCTTCGTTCCGAGGTACCAGACAGTTGCTCGTCTCTTTGCATCGATCAGTATGATGCAATTCTGAAAAGTGAACAGTTCGCAAATAAGATACATCCACAGACGGTAATTCGTTTCGGAGCGCAGCCGGTTTCAAAACCGCTAACATTATTTTTAATGAAAGTATGTCCGCAAACAATGATTGCTGTGGATGAATCGCCGGAATTCCGGGATTCAATCGGTGTCGTTACGCATCATGTTCAAGCGCCAGTGGAGGCTGTTCTTTCTCTGAATGTCCAGAAGCCTTTATCTTCGTATACGCAACAATGGTGCGCAGCAAATGATCGTGCATCCACCATTATGGATACATATACCGGGGATGTAGGGGGTGAAGGTATCTTTGCGAAACTGCTATTTGAACATCTTCAGGATGGTGGCGACTTAGTGAGTGGTAGTAGCATGCCGATTCGGGATGTGGATACATTTTTCAGAAAGACGGGTAGAAATGTCACGATATTTGCAAATCGCGGAGCAAATGGAATAGATGGTGTTGTATCGACAGCATTCGGTATTCAGTTTGCTCGCAAACGACCGACTTGGCTTCTTATCGGGGATTTGTCGTTTTTACATGATATCAATGGATTCATCGTTTCCCGTTTCCATAAGACGGATTTAACTATAATCATCATGAATAATGATGGTGGTGGAATCTTTTCGCATTTGTCTCAAGCACAAACGAATCTTCACTTTGAACAGCTTTTTGGTACACCGACTGGTTTAACATTCGAACATATCGCAGCAATGTATGATGCGCAATACGCTAAAGTGAATACGCCGAATCAGTTTTCGGAAGAGCTTGGAAGAGAGAAGAATAAGCCGATACGAATCATTGAAGTGTTTACGGATCGCCAAGTGAATGTGAAAGCGCATCGAAACTTATGGGCTCAAATCACGGAAAGCCTTGATCAGATTGAATAAAATGATCCATGTTCGCGGCATTGACATTCACGTGGAAATAAACGGTGATGAGTATTTGCCTGTCATTGTTTTCTTGCATGGGTTTACAGGAAGTACGGCTACCTGGAGCACAGTGTCGAGTTCACTCGGAAATAAATTCCGTACAGTCGCAATCGATTTACTTGGGCATGGAGACTCAGCGGTACCTGAACATGCGAGTCGCTATTCGATGGAAGAGCAGGTACAGGACTTGGAGCAAACATTCAAAGAGCTTGGTCTGACGCATTTTACACTCATCGGTTATTCAATGGGCGGTCGTGTAGCGCTTGGCTACACAGTTAATTATCCACAACGGGTTTTACAGTTAGTGCTTGAAAGTTCCTCGCCGGGTTTACAGACAAAAGAGGAACAAACAGTACGAAGAGAATCTGATTCCCGCTTGGCGGCAAGAATAAGAGAAGAAGGTTTACATTCGTTTGTGGACTTCTGGGAGGAATTAGCGCTTTTTCAATCCCAAAAGACTTTACCCGAAACAACTCGAAGAGCGATTCGGAAAGAGCGTCTGCAGCAAAGTGTAACGGGCCTTTCCAATAGTTTGATCGGCATCGGTACGGGCAGTCAACCATCCTATTGGAATAGGGTAGAGACAGTTTTACATCCAGTTCTTCTAATAACGGGAGAACTCGACATGAAATTCAAAAATATTGCCCGGGAAATGAAGCAGCATTTCCCAATCGTTCGACATATAACCGTCGAAAATGCGGGGCATGCAATTCACGTGGAAAAACCGCATTTATTTGCTACAATGGTAGAGGAACATATTTTAAGTTGGAAAAAATGAGGAGGGACAGTATGACACGTCAATGGGAAACATTACGTACATATGAAGATATCAAGTATGAAAAGTTTGGCGGCATTGCAAAAGTGACAATCAACCGTCCAGAAGTGCGCAACGCATTCCGTCCGAAAACGGTTACAGAAATGATCGATGCTTTTTCTCGCGCTCGCGATGATTCAAGCGTTGGAGTAATTGTATTAGCAGGAGAAGGCGAAAAAGCATTTTGTTCAGGTGGAGATCAAACGGTCCGCGGACATGGTGGTTATGTCGGAGATGATGAAATCCCTCGCTTAAACGTTTTGGATTTACAACGGTTGATCCGTGTAATTCCTAAACCGGTTGTTGCCATGGTATCAGGTTACGCAATTGGTGGTGGACATGTTCTACACGTTGTTTGTGATTTAACAATCGCTGCGGATAATGCGAGATTTGGACAAACAGGACCAAAAGTCGGCTCATTCGATGCAGGATATGGCTCTGGTTATTTAGCTCGTATTATCGGTCATAAAAAAGCGCGTGAAATTTGGTTCTTATGCCGTCAATACGATGCACAAGAAGCGCTTGACATGGGCCTAGTCAATACAGTTGTTCCATATGAGCAATTGGAAGACGAAACCGTGCAATGGTGTGAGGAAATGCTTTCAATGAGCCCAACTTCACTTCGTTTCATAAAAGCAGCCATGAACGCAGATACGGATGGCCTTGCTGGTCTTCAACAAATGGCTGGGGATGCAACACTTCTTTACTATACAACGGATGAAGCTAAAGAAGGACGCGATGCATTCAAAGAAAAACGCAAACCGGACTTCGGTCAATTCCCACGGTTCCCTTAATAAATTATTTAGAAAAAGCTGCCGCTAACCGGGCAGCTTTTTCTAAAGAGGAAGGTGAAAAAATGATTCCTAATTGGCTTATTCAGCGGGCCTATTTAACGCCAAATAAAATCGCACTGTCATTTAAAAATGAGACATGGACATTTGCGCAATTTAAAGAACAAGCAGTGACACGTGCACAGAAACTGCGGGCAAACGGTTTTAGGCAAGGGGACCGTATTGCATTACTCGGCCCATCCACGGCTGAAATGGTGTTTATCATCCATGCTTGTATGCTTGCAGATCTTGAAATTGTAATGTTAAATAGCCGCTTAACAAATGAAGAACTTAAGTATCAATTGGATGACTCAGATGCATCTGCACTTTTGGTATCGGATGAGTTGAATAAGCGTATTAAAGGAACGAACGTGCGTATTCTACCGTTTTCTTCGATTAATAAGAGTGAAGTCGTACCGTTCGACATACAAGATAGTTGGCAGGCTGACCGAACCATCACAATCATGTACACTTCCGGAACGACCGGATTTCCGAAAGGTGTGCGTCAGACAGCTGGAAATCATGTGTCCAGTGCTCTTTCATCTGTCCTGAACTTGGGACTCGACGAGAATGATGTCTGGCTTTGTACGATGCCCTTATTTCATATTAGCGGATTTTCGATTCTTGTGCGTTCCGTTTTGTATGGAATGGAAGTTCGTCTATATGAAAAGTTTGACGCATCACTCGTAGCAGACGAGATTCAAAAAGGCACAGTGACGAGAATGTCTGTCGTTTCACATACATTGGATAAAGTCATGCAAGAGTTGGAGAAAAGGGATGCAATCGCACATACAACTTTTAAGACAATGCTTGCAGGCGGTGGGCCTGTGCCGATTGATTATCTGAAAAGGGCGACCGAGCTACAAATTCCGATACTGCAAACGTACGGTATGACAGAAACCAGTTCACAAACAGCTACACTTTCTGCGGCAGACGCATTAAGAAAAATGGGTTCTGCAGGTAAACCATTATTTTTCAATCATATCAAAATCAATGGTATACAGAATTCAGGTGACAAAGGAGAGGTCTATATACGCGGTCCTCATGTTACTCCCGGATATATCGGTCGTTTTTCTGATAAGACGCCACTTGTTGACGGCTGGCTTCCTACAGGTGACATCGGTTATCTCGATGAGGAAGGTTATTTATATATAGTGGATCGACGGTCGGATCTTATTATTTCAGGCGGGGAGAATATTTATCCTGCTGAAATTGAAAACGTCCTGTTTGCGCATCCGGGTATTCGGGATGCGGGTGTATGTGGACAGGAACATCCTGATTGGGGCAGTGTTCCCATTGCATTCGTTGTCGCATCCGACGGGGTAACGGAGGAGGAGTTGGCAGCGCATTGTGAGGGCAGGCTAGCCCGCTACAAGATGCCGAAGAAGTTCCGATTCGTGGATGAATTACCGCGTAACGCATCCAATAAGTTACTGCGCAGGGAGTTGAAGCTATGGGTGGATTCCGAATAAGGGAAATACGCCTTCATCGCCTTACAGTGCCGTTAAAGAGTCCCTTCTCCACTCATCTACAGACAGTTACCGAAAGGGAAAGTATTTTCATTGAGATGGTTGATACAGAGGGTGTTAGTGGTCTTGGGGAATGTGTAGCATTTTCATCTCCTTGGTATACCGAGGAAACCGTACAAACATGTTGGGACGCGCTCATTAATTGGCTGGTTCCATCGATAGCAGGAAAGGGGATCAATCATCCAACAGATGTGGGTCATTTGTTTTCACATGTAAAAGGCAATCGAATGGCGAAAGCGGCGCTCGATCAGGCTGCTTGGGATTTATTTGCCAAAAAGCAGGGAATGCCCCTTCATCGTCTAATTGGCGGTGTTCGCCGAGAAGTCGATGCGGGTGTCGTCGTAACGTGGACTGATACTGAAGAACTTATACGGAAAACGGAAGATGCCTACCGTATTGGATATAGTCGTGTGAAAATAAAGATTGGATCGGGAACGGATGCGGAAGTGATTGCGACAGTCATCAAACAGTTCCCGCAACTGCTGTTCTTTGCAGATGCAAATGGAGCATTCAGCAACAAGACGTTGACTGAACTTCTCGCATATGACAATCTGGGTCTTGCTTTGATTGAGCAACCATTTGGCGAAGATGAGTGGGATCGCCATGCTGAAGCGGTTAGACAGATGAGTACACCGATTGCCTTGGATGAAAGCATTCGAACATTCTCTGATGTGGAAAATATGATTCAGAAAAAGGCAGGCGATATCGTTGTTTTAAAACCCGGAAGAGTGGGTGGATTAACAGAAGCGCTTCATATTCACGCATACTGTTTACAGCATGGAATTCCGATCTGGATGGGCGGCATGATTGAATTCGGTATTTCAAAGGCGCATAACCTAGCTATCGCGACGTTACCAGGCGTGACATTGCCAGGAGATTTCAGTGCTTCGACCCACTTTTGGAATGAAGATCCTGTTGAACCGTGTATCAGAGTCAGTGGTGGGGAAGTAAGTATTTCTGAGCGGCCTGGCATTGGAGTGGACTTGAACCATGAAATCTTGAAGAAGTATTTGATTGCAACACATACCGCATAGTAAAAAGGGTTGTCCCTAATTAAGAGGACAACCCTTTTTGCCTTATTTAACGCTAAGCGCCTTTTCAAGAGTTTTCATGTTTTGTTCCATAAGTGTAAAGTAAGTTTCTTTGTTTTTTATGTCCTCATTCGTCAGTATGCCAAGATTGTGAAGCATCAATGATTCCGCACCGATTTCTTTACGTACAACATCTGTCAATTTCGATGATACGTTTTGCTCGAACAAAATGTACTGTATATGTTCATCTTTCGCGTCTTCAACGATTTGTGCTAATTGTTTTTGTGAAGGTTCACTTTGTGAGTTCATGCCTGCGATTGCCACTTGTTCCAAGCCATAGGATTTTGCTAGGTAGCCGAATGCGGCATGGGAAACGAAAAACGTTTTGCTTGGTGCATTTGTAGCCATAGTTTGAAATTTGCTGTCTAGTTCGGTTAGTTCAACCTTTAACTGCTCAAAGTTTTTCTCGAATTCGTCTTTCATTTCGGGAGCTTCTTTGATAAGTGTTTCTTTAATGGATGTGGCAAGTTCTATACTTAGTGTCGGAGAAATCCATACATGTGGATCTAGTCCACCATGGTCATGTCCTTCTTCAGCGTGTTCGTGGTTATGTCCATCTACAAGTTGTTCTTCAGGGATTGCTTCTGCAGTAGGAATCATTTTTACATGTTCATTTTTCATTGTTTTTTCTGCGTTTTCAACAAATCCTTCCAGTCCAAGACCGATATAGAAAAACAAATCCGAATCGGCAAGATCCATCATTGCTTTTTGCGTAGGATCAAATGTATGTTCATCTGAACCCGGCGGATAGATTGATTTCACATCGACAAAATCTCCGCCGATACGTTCTGTGAAATATTGTAATGGGTAAACGGTCGTGTAAATGGCCATGCTTTTATCAGCGTCTGATTTGTTGGGTTCTTTTTCTTTATTGGAACATGCTGTTAACAGTATAAGTATAAAAAATAAAGTGAGTACTAAAAACTTCTTATTCATTTATATAAATTCTCCTTCTCCTAAATAGTAATGATTACGATTTGACAAACTGGCTTTTATATTATACAACAGAGGTATTACTTTTGCAACTGGATTCAATATAGCACACAAAATTTTTCCATATAAAAATGGCCGGTATTTCTACCAGGCCGTTGTCACGCTTCACTTTTTCAATTCCTTTTCTGGCACCGGGTCAAATCCACCCTCGTGAAATGGATGGCATTTCGAAATTCGGCGAACCGCAAGCCACGAACCTTTTAATGCACCGTGTTTTTCAATCGCCTCAAGTCCGTAATGAGAACAAGTCGGGTAAAACCGGCAGGAAGGTGGCAATATAGGTGAAATTATTTTTTGATATAATTTAATGAATGTCATTAGAACTTTCCTCATGCTAAAACTCCTTTTCAATCGCTAATGTTTATTGTATTGCGTTTGGTGGTAATTTAACAGAGAGACGATTTATATAAAAGGAGAGATTTCACTATGTCAGCAGATCTTATTAAAGAAATGAATACACAGGTTTCTACTTGGTCGGTCATGTATACGAAATTACACAATTATCATTGGTATATCAAAGGGCATCACTTCTTTACATTACACGCCAAGTTTGAAGAATTATACAATGAAGCAACGCTACATATGGACGAAATTGCTGAACGTATTTTGACGTTGGGCGGAAATCCAGTTGCGACGTTAAAAGAACATCTAGAACAATCGGTTGTGAAAGAAGCGACCGGAAAAGAGAAGGAAGATGAAATGGTGAAGGCGGTTGTAAATGATTTTAATATGATTATGAAATCACTGAAAAAAGGAATGGATTTGGCCGCGAAAGATGGCGATGATATGACGGAAGACATTTTGAATGCAACCTATCAAAGTATTGAAAAACACCAATGGATGCTTAATGCATTTCTCGGAGAAGATAACAAGTAATGCCCTTTTCCTATTTAGAATGTACATGAATTGCCGATAGTAAGACAGTGAAGGGAGGCTATTAGTATGGATATGACCTCAATAATGGCGGGCAACCTCAGAAGTCTGCAATCGACAGTTCAGTTAAGTGTTTTGAGCAAGTCTATTACCATGAATACGGTTACCGCTGTAGATATGCTGAAAAGCCTACCTGACCAGTCGGCACCTCATCCCCATAAAGGCGCTTCAGTGGATGTAAAGGCCTAGTCTTTTTAAAACATGCATTCCCTACTTACCATAAGGGGATGCATGTTTTATATTATTTGCGGCATGCTAACAAGAAAAAGGACGTGTTAAGCATGGAAAAGTTTAGAATGTATGTTTCCGTATTGAATCAGCAAGTGTACCATCATCCGGATGACTCGCCGTGGGAATATGAAGTCTCTGTCACGCGCGAGTATGTACCGATTTTTCATCATTTATTTAAAGAAATGGACAGACTGGAATTCCGTAATTTTCTTCGGTCACATCTTCCTTACGTGCCTTATCATTATGATAAGGATAATCATGATATAGATATACGCACGATGAAAGTGTACGCACTTATTCATGAGTTCACGGATAATCAATCGAAACGGTTTATCGAGAAGCTTCCATACTTCAGATGAGTTCGATACACTTGGGTGAAAGGTAGGGTTTGGGATGATTTCATTCAAGGATTTAAATGGTTTAGAAGTTGACCTTTCTTTCGGTCATTCAGATTTTACAATACCTGCACGACATGTTCTTGTTGTGTTGAAGAAGGATGACAAGTGGCTTTTAACACGCCATTCTTTAAGGGGAATCGAGTTTCCTGGAGGAAAAGTCGAAGACGCAGAAACGCTTGAAGAAGCTGCAATACGTGAAACGATAGAAGAAACAGGCGTCACACTAACAGCTGTTCGGAAGATTGCTGAGTACGTAGTCCACGATACGGTGCCGTTTTGTAAGGCGGTGTTCACGGGTAGAGTTTTAGGGATGGACAGTCAGTTTGAGAAGCGTGAGACGGAAGGTATCGTGTGGATGACGGATGACGAGTTGAATCACTGCAACACGCTGAGCTTTCATATGAAAGATGCAGGGATGGCCGCTATCCGAAAGTGGGTGACCGAGCATGAAAAGTGATGGTACGATTGAGAGTAGACGTGCATATCCTTCGCCAAATCCGCATATCCGACTTGAGGAGATCACCTATTGGTCGGATGGCTTGAAAGTGAAGGGACTACTGGCAGAACCGATGGCTGAAGGGAATTATGAGGGGATCATCTATTTAAGAGGTGGTATTCAACATGTGGGCATGGTACGTCCCGCGCGCATTGCACAATTTGCGTCTCATGGGTTCGTTGTTTTCGCCCCATACTACAGAGGCAATAGGGGCGGCGAAGGCTTGGACGAGTTTGCGGGATCCGACAGACAGGATGCCGTAAATGCAGTTGATGTATTAAAACAGAATAGACAGGTGAAAAAGGAACGAATTCATTTATTCGCCTTCTCGCGAGGAGGCATCATGGCACTTTGGACAGCCATTTTGCGAGAGGATATCACTACAGTTGTAACGTGGTCAGGAATTTCAGATGTGATTTTCACCTATAAGGAACGAAAAGATTTGAGAAGGATGATGAAACGCGTAATAGGCGGGTCCCCGAATAATATGCCTGACGAGTACCGTGATCGAACCGCCCTTTTTCGTGTGAATGAAATTAATGCAACCGTACTCATTATACATGGTATGAAGGATGACAATGTTTCGTTTGAACAAGCGATTTTACTTGAAGACACATTACGAGAACATGGCAAACAGTACGAAACGTGGTTTTTCCCGGATTACACACATCATATTCCGCCAGCAGCAAATCGCCAACTCGTTCGCGATGTAAGTGATTGGATGAGAAGGCAATAAACGAAGAAAAAAGGCTTGCACAAGTAAATGTGCAAGCCTTTTAGATAGTTGTTCGTTAAGCGATAGGTCCGCCTTTAAGCTTGATATCTTCAGAAACTGTACCGAACTTTTTGAAATTCTCACGAAATAGATCTGCAAGTTCTTTTGCTTTTAAATCGTAAGCAGCGCCGTCAGCCCATGCATTACGCGGGTTTAACACTTCAGTTGGAACGCCGTTGATTGCTGTAGGCATTTCAAGACCGAATACGTCATTCATTTCAGTTTCAACGTCGTTTAAATTACCTGCAAGTGCTTCGCGCACCATAGCACGTGTATATTTTAGGTTCATTCGCTTGCCGACACCATACGAGCCACCAGTCCAACCTGTATTCACAAGGAAGACTTGAGCATCGTGCTCTTCAATTTTAGCACCCAACATTTCAGCATAAACCGTTGCTGGAAGTGGAAGGAATGGTGAACCGAAACAAGTTGAGAATGTAGCTTCAGGTGATGTGATACCGCGCTCTGTTCCAGCAAGTTTCGATGTGAAACCGCTTAAGAAGTGGTACATCGCTTGTTCTTTCGTCAATCTAGAGATTGGAGGCAGTACACCGAATGCATCGGCAGTCAAGAAAATAACTGTCTTTGGATGGCCTGCAACGGAAGGTGTAACGATATTTTCGATATTGTGAATCGGATAAGCAGCACGCGTGTTTTCAGTTAGTGAAACATCATCATAGTCAGGAATGCGAGTATCCGGATCGATGACAACGTTTTCGAGAACTGAACCGAAACTGATTGCACCGAAGATTTCCGGTTCTTTTTCTTGTGATAAATTGACGCATTTCGCGTAGCAACCGCCTTCGATGTTAAAGACGCCGTTATCTGACCAACCGTGTTCATCGTCCCCAATAAGTTTGCGATGTGCATCAGCGGAAAGAGTTGTTTTTCCTGTACCTGATAGGCCGAAGAATAAAGCGACATCTCCCTCTTCACCTACGTTTGCGGAACAATGCATAGGAAGGATACCGTTTTCTGGGAGTAGATAGTTCATAATGGAGAAGATGGACTTTTTCATTTCTCCAGCATATTCTGTTCCGCCAATCAAAATGATACGTTTTTCCATGGAAACAATGATGAATGTCTCTGAACTCGTGCCATCGACAGCGGGATCAGCCTTGAATGAAGGTGCTGAAAGAATCGTGAAGTTGGCATTGAATGCTTTCAATTCATCCATTGTCGGGCGGATGAATAGTTGGTGAACAAATAAGTTATGCCAAGCATATTCATTTACAACTTGAATGGAAAGGCGTGAAGCTGGATCTGCACCCGCAAATCCTTTGAAAACGAATAATTCATCTTTTATTTTTAAATGCTTAAGCATTTTAGTATAGAGCGAGTCGAAAATTTCGGAAGAAATCGGGCGATTCACACTGCCCCAATCGATTTTGTCTTTGGAAGACGCTTCCTCGACGATGTACTTATCCTTAGGAGAGCGGCCTGTATATTTACCTGTTTGGGCTACAACTGCCCCATCTGCGCTAAGTTTAGCTTCTCCACGTGATGTAGCTTTTTCAACAAGTTGTGGCACTGATAGTTGATTGTTTACATTCTCGCCGGAAAGAAGATTTTTAAGTTCGTCGCCTATTTTCGTAGAAATCATAGTTTATGTACCGTCCTTTGCGTATAATCCCATATAATTGGGTAACATCACATTGCTTAATTAGTATAACACATTAAGAATAATAATCCATACAGAGCAAAATCTCAAGTCTTTTGAAGCGGATTAAGGAGAAAAAAATTGACATGTGTCGACATTTTTCGTACATTTATAGTTGTACGGATACTCTTATCCCGAGCTGGTGGAGGGACAGGCCCTATGAAACCCGGCAACCTGCAAAGACGACCTTGTCTGCGCGAAGGTGCCAACCTGGAGCAAGGTTGAATTCCTTGGACGATAAGAGTGAAAGGTGCCTGTAAAATCATGCCTTTCCTCATGTTAATGACGTGAGCGAAGGGCTTTTTAGATTGTTTAGCCCTTTATCCCTCGTGTGTATAGCTCGAAACGGCTTGAGGTCCACTCCCTATCTGGGATGGACTTAACATGGGACTTATGAGTACCGTATAGATCTCGTAGGATAGAAGGAGGAAATAGAATGGCAAATCGTCGATTATTTACATCCGAATCAGTAACAGAGGGACATCCAGACAAGATGTGCGATCAGATTTCGGATGCAATTCTAGATGCAATTTTGGAAGAAGATCCGAATGCACGGGTGGCATGTGAAACAACTATTACGACGGGACTTGTTCTCGTTGCGGGTGAAATTACGACTAGTACGTACGTCGATATCCCGAAAGTGGTCCGTGAAACAGTTAAGGGCATTGGGTATACGCGTGCAAAATACGGCTTTGATTGGGAAACGTCTGCAGTCCTTACCGCTATCGATGAACAATCCGCTGATATCGCCATGGGTGTTGACCAAGCCTTGGAAGCACGCGAAGGTTCAATGACAGACGACGAACTCGAAGCAATCGGAGCGGGTGACCAAGGATTGATGTTCGGCTATGCGTGCAATGAAACACCGGAACTGATGCCACTTCCAATCAGTTTGGCTCATAAGCTTTCACGCAGACTTGCCCAAGTACGCAAAGAAGAACTCATTTCTTATTTACGCCCGGATGGAAAAACGCAAGTGACAGTAGAATATGATGAAAACAATAAACCGGTTCGTATTGACACAATTGTTATCTCTACACAACATCATCCGGATATCGCATTGGAACAAATCCAACATGATGTAAAAGAATTTGTCATTAATCCCGTAGTACCGGTTGAACTAATTGATGAAAACACGAAATACTTCATTAACCCTACAGGTCGTTTCGTCATTGGTGGACCTCAAGGGGATGCAGGCCTTACAGGACGTAAAATCATTGTCGACACATACGGTGGTTATGCGCGTCATGGCGGCGGCGCATTTTCCGGAAAAGACGCAACAAAAGTGGATCGCTCCGCTTCATATGCTGCACGTTATGTTGCGAAAAATATTGTCGCTTCCGGGCTCGCGGACCGCTGTGAAGTACAGCTTGCCTATGCAATTGGCGTCGCACAACCAGTTTCGATTTCCGTCGATACTGCTGGAACAGGCACAATATCGGAAAGTAAGCTGGTTGAACTTGTTCGTGGATTGTTCGACTTACGTCCTGCAGGCATCATCAAAATGCTGGATCTACGTCGTCCGATTTATAAACAAACGGCAGCTTATGGACATTTCGGTCGTACCGATATTGAATTGCCATGGGAACAGACAGATAGAGCGGCGGCATTGAAAGCTCTGGCTGCACAGGAATAAGTAAGATAGTATGGCGCAGAGAGAGGGATTTAATCCTTTTTTCTGCGCTTTTTGTTATCAATTATATGGTATGCTACTGGCAGCGTTGAGCCACGTGACAAAGGGGGACTTTTCAGTAATGGATATTTTCGATATACTTAAGTATTTATTTTTTTCACTCTTTCTATTCTTCTTCATTATTGATATCCGTTCGAAAAAGTCTTATATGACACACTCGTACATAGCGTTGATGTTGGCGGTTCTTTTCATGTTGATAGGGGAGGATTGGTCAATATGGGTGAAGCTTGTGTTCGCCGCATTCATTGTAACGTTGACTGGGAAAACAATTTTTGATGGGAGAAAGAAAGCGGTGGCGAATAGGGCTAGACGGTGATAACCCAGGTTGAGTCGGTGATAAAGTGCTTCATGGCGGTGATAACCCGGGTTGGGTCGGTGATAAATTCTCATGGCGGTGATAACCTAGCTTGAGTCGGTGATAAAGTGCCTCAAGGCGGTGATAACCCAGGTTGAGTCGGTGATAAATTCTCAAGGCGGTGATAACCTAGTTTGAATCGGTGATAAAGTGCCTCAAGGCGGTGATAACCTAGCTTGAGTTGGTAATAAAAGCCCGAGCCAGTGATAAGTTAGTTGTATTGTGTGGGTCGTTAGAAAAAAGAGCTTCCGTGTATGTGGAAAAACCCTTTGAGTTGATCGGTTTCAAAAAACAAAAGAATGCTACAACTAACAAGAGAATTTAACGATACTTCAGGCACTGGTTTTGTTACGATTTAAACATTAAATGGCACCGTAACCGCGGTGCTATTTTCGTTGACTCTACAAGGTTCCAAGGCTTGAAATCAAATTATCAAGGATTAAGGGATTAATAAGATAACTCTGCTATAATAAAATTAGAGGGAATAAGTTAGAATCTTCAACAATTGGGCCGGATTGTAAAAGATGAATTCGCGCAGAATGATTATTAAGATTGGTAGTGACCATGTTTTAAATTTAAGCTGAAAAGACGGAGTATTTAAAAAGGGGGATTTACATTGAAACAAGAAAAGGCAAAAGTTCTTGTACTTGGAACCTTTCATATGTCTGAACACGAGGGGTTAGATTCTGAGGGAAGGCAGATTGAAATTGAGGAATTGGTATCTAAATTAGAGAAGTTCAAACCGACAAAGATTGCAGTTGAAATGGTACCCAAGGATAGTGAATATTATAACGGGAAATATAATCAATATAAATTGGGTACATACCAACTACAAATGAATGAAATATTTCAAGTAGGTTTTCGGTTAGGTTTACAGTTGGAGCATGAACAGATTTATCCGACTGATTGGATGGGCGATTCGGATATGGGTTATGGGGAAGTTGAGAGTTGGGCAAAGGAAAATCAACCAGAACTTTTAAATGAAATATACGAGGGGCTAGAATTCCCTGTATTGTCGGAGGACAAAAGTGTAATAGAATACTACAAAGAATTAAACACTCCCACCTTAGTTAACAAGTTACATAAAATGTATGTGAATATCGCACGCATTGGTGATATTAATAATTACGTTGGTATGAACTGGCTAAGTTGGTGGTATAAAAGGAATCTTATAATGTTTGCCAATTTGACCCGTCTTATTGATTCTGAAGAAGAACGTATTTTATTCATTGTAGGTGGATCGCACTCTTCTATTGTTACAAAGTTTATTGAAGAAAGTGAAGTTTGTGAGGTCGTCCAACCTCTTAGTTATCTGTCGTAGAAAAGTATTTTTTTTAGACGGATATTCAAGAATCGGGCGCTTTAACGGCATAAGAGAGTACTGTTTGAGGTTTAGAATTAAGAAGCAGATTCTTAGTTGATTGGAGTGTAAGCCGGCGACTCCTTGGGGAGCAGCGTGACAGGGAGACCCCGCAGGGGAGCGAAGCGGACCGAGAAGGCTCACCGCACGCCCCCAGGAAAGCGTCCGGCTGAAACGCAAATCAACGGTTTCACACTGTTCACCAATCGGGCGCTTTTGCGGTATAAGCATTGTGCCCATTTTTGCTTAATCAGGCCATTTTGTTTAGTAAGGGTAGGGACAGATGGATTGAAATTCAAGATGCTGATGTACCTGAAATGAGTTTTAAAATCTAATGGGAAAAGGATTGGTGTGCGTCTATGACTAGTTATTCTGAAGTATTTAAGGAAATACTTGATATTACGCATCATGATTACGCTGGATGGGATGAAAAGCAAGGCTGGGATGATCCTGAATTTCACCTTAAGAAAATAGAAAGATTAGAAGGGGAGCAGGAACTAACACCTCAGAAATTCACAGAAATAGTTAATGATTATCTGATTAGTTTTCAAGATCGCCATATGTATTTTCTTTTAGAGGGATCTGAAAACGTAAAAAAGAGCACTCGTGGTTTTCGAACTAGAAGATATAATGATACCCTCTACGTTACAGAAACCTATGAAGAGAATCGATTTCCCAAGGGATCAAAAATCATCTCCATAGATAATCAAACAATCGAACAGTTATTTGCTTCAAAACAATATTTACTGAGAGAAACAAATGCAGAGCGTGAGGATTGGTCTAATATCTTTAATCAATCATCATTTATTAAAATAGAAAATGAAAACGGACAACAACCTATTGAATTTGATTTAAAGAATTATGAACCAGCCCCTCAAAAGAAAGAACCCTTATTAAAAGCAATAAATGAAAAAACTTTATTGATGACTTTGCCTAGTTTTGCAGATGTGGAAGCCATTTTAGACTTCGTTCAAAAACATGAAGAGGAACTTAAATCATGTACAAATCTAATCATTGATGTACGAAAAAATAGCGGTGGAAATGGGCAAGCCGTTTCTTCATTATTACACTATATCTTCCCATACGGTGAACGTCCGAGTTCGGCAGTCAAATTAAGAGAGTTTAATTGTACTAATCGAAATTCAGATCTATTTATTCAACTTTGCAGCAATGCAAGAAAGAATATAAGTGACGAAGGGACGCTAAGTG
This sequence comes from Filibacter tadaridae, assembly GCF_900609045.1. Lineage (GTDB taxonomy): Bacteria > Bacillota > Bacilli > Bacillales_A > Planococcaceae > Sporosarcina > Sporosarcina tadaridae. The sequence goes on along the minus strand of NZ_UXAV01000032.1, from coordinate 25,447 downwards.
TTCTTGATTTTGCTGAGGAGCAATTTGAAACGTATCGTGGTCAAGGTTTTGTGGCTTTTGATTTCTCGAACTTATTGGAGGAAGAAGTATTTGAGGTTGAAGGAACTGATTTGCCAAGAAAAGTAATTGTGATGTCCGATAGTCATTGTGCCAGTGCCGCTGAATACTTTGTAGAGACATGTATGGAGTCTTCAAAGGTAACTGTAATTGGACGGTCAACAATGGGTGTGAATGATTACAGTGACTTAGTAATTAAAGGCTGGGACAATATGTTCTCACTTTATTATCCAGTATCAAGAATTGTACAAAAGACCTTAAACGACCCTTTACACGGGAAAGGTATTCAACCTCATCATTATATACCTTGGACTCCGGAACATATTCAAAAAGATTTGGATCTATTATATGCATTGGAAATGGTACAGGTGGAGCTTAATACTTTGGAGGTGTAATTGTTAAAAGAACGTATATACCCTTTAATTATTTAATGGGTGAATGACACTATTCAATCAAGGAGAACGTTTGTTGTAAAACCTTACACTTAAAGTACCGGTTGTGATTGTGTCTATATCGCAAACGGGTCATTGATAATTGGAGTGATGGCAAATGAAAATACTAAGAATCATTTTAACGATTACGGCAATTGCATTATCAGGTTATGGCTTGGTAACAGGGAATATCGGAACAATCATACCTTATATGTTGCTATCAATGGGGCTAATGTTTATTGTGATGGGAATTACTGAATTTCGGAAACGAAAAGCAGATGCTTTTAATTATTTTCTTGTATCTGCATTTGTTTTGTTCGTTGCGATTTATATCTTGTAAGGCAATAAGGCACGTTTGCTGTACAAACATTTACCGCAATCGCGCCCTTGTTAATTAATAAGTTGCGGATCTAGTGGACAATTGTTATTAATTTTAAGTACAAAAATACACTAGTCGTCGAATTATTGCCGAAAATAATAAGTGTGATTGTTCAACTAAAAGTGGTGTATTTTTTTAAAAGTAAAGGGAACCCTAAACCTAAATAGCTTTAGGTGGGTGCATATGAAAAAGAAATTGTGGTTTGTACTTTCAATTTGCTTGTTCATTATTCTTATCCAGTCAAATGTCACTAATGCCAAACAAAATAAATTAAATAATAAATTACTGATCGACACAGTGATTACTTTATTGGATCCGCACATATCAGAAGCAGTAGAGAATTATTATGGCTACCATAAATCGTATGGTTTGTACGATACAAAAATTATTGGTATCACGAGGAAGGACGAAGGGGGGTTCAAGTTTAAAGTAAAAGTCCAAGTTAATACTTTTGAGGCAGCCCATAACCCCCCTTACGGTAAAGAAACGATACTATTTGAAGTGGACATAGACAAGGTCAAGGTCATTCAATTCATCCACGAGGGAGATGAAGAAGAAAGGAAAATAGCTAAGTTTTACGACGAGGCTATTTCGGATATAGCGCAGACATTTAAGTTGAATTTAAATTCCTTTGAAAAGATTAACTATAATCAACTCCTGTATAAATCAGAAAAACAAAAGGAATACAAATCTCTATCGGATATTGTAACTGATATTATAGTCAATGAATTAAACCCCGAAATAAAACCTCCGTATAAAAATGTTATAGATCCAGTTACCTTTCTTAAGGAAAACCAAGGTTACATTCTCTTTAAAAAGGCAGATGGAACAAACATAGTAATTCAAGTGTCTAAGTCAAATGGAAAATGGGCGGTCGTAAAGAGGGAAAGTAAACAAGGGAAGAAAATGAAAAATGATTTACTTTGGTACATGTAATTTTAAATTTCGAACCTATAACGGGTTCAACAAACTAACGACTCCTAGTTGTTCTATTAACGACCGCTTTTTTGATTGAAAATGGGGCTGACTTCGATTGATTAAACCGATATTTAAATGAAAGCGAGAGGTGGGTATTCCGCTTTCATTTTGATGGAGGAAGGAAGAGAAATCCTAATAGTATCAAGGGACCTTAACTGGTCCTTTTTTATTTGTTTTCAACACATATTTCACTACAACATCAAGTAAAGTAACCGCATAAATAGCATTATTTTTAACAAGAAAAATTCATCTTGCAATAATTTCTGTCAGTCAATTTATTCATCTATTAATTGATCTGGTAATATGGGCTCCACTTGCCTATAAACGTTGATATAAAGTTATTTAAAAGACCGCTATTCTGTATGCGAATTAGCGGTCTATTTCGTGATTTAATGTATCCCGCATTAACGGGCAGTAAGACCCCCAACTTCAAGTCATCGAGGAAACAAGAAGAATAAGTGGGGGATCAACTGCCCGTAAAAGCCCGAATGGCTCGGGCCAACAGGATGTTGGTTACTTAGGCATTGCCACAGGACGTGGCGTTCTTAGCCTAAGTTCCGTAAACAATCAGTGGGGGATGAGGAAAACCCTCACTGATTGAAGTTTCGCTTTATGTTTTGTACCGTTGAACCGAACGGGCTAGTAGCTGGAAGCTCTTCTTTTATTTCTGTATAGACTTATAAAACTGACCTTTTTCTGCATATTCCCTAACGATTCTTTCCATGTCTTCGCGGTCGTCATCAGTTAATTCCCGGATGACTTTTGCGGGGGAGCCGAATGCCAGCGTGTTTGGGGGGATTTTTTTGCCTGGCGGTACAAGGCTACCGGCTCCTACGAATGCGCCTTCACCGATTTCGGCACCATCTAAAATAATCGATCCCATACCGACAAGTGCGCCTTTTTTAACTGTACAACTATGTAAGGTTACTTGATGGCCAATTGTCACCTCGTCTTCAAGGATAAGCGGGAATTGGGGACTTTGATGCAAGCAGCAAAGGTCCTGAATGTTCACCTTTCGACCGATGATGGTGGGTGAAACGTCGCCGCGGATTACCGTATTAAACCAAATTGATGACTCTGGACCGATTGTTACGTCTCCGCTAATCGTAGTATAATCTGCAATATAGACGGATGAATCGATAGCAGGGCTTTTATCTTTGAAGGGGTAAATCATGGTGTTCTCCTCTTTTCTTAGTCTAGTGTATAATTATCTTAACAAAGATATAGTTTTTAAAGAACATTAACGCTATGTCTAGATGAACAATGAATGATAAAAGAGGGGGAGATGTCTATGTGGAAATGGGAAGCGGAAGGACAGCCTAAAGCGGTTGTTGCGATTGTTCATAGCGCGTACGAACATCATAACCGATATGCATGGCTTATTCAAAAACTCCGAAGTGATAGTTTTCATGTTGTGACGGGGGATTTACCGGGACATGGCGAAGATGCTGCAGGTAAGATTCACGATGAATCGTTTGAGGCCTACAAAAAATACATAAAGAAATTAGTCTCTGTCGGTCTTAGTGATAATTTACCGCTATTCGTAATCGGTCACGGATTTGGTGCAACGCTCGTCATGCACCTTTTACAAGCTGAAAAAATCGAATGTGCAGGCTTCATCTTCAGTTCTCCGTGGCTTGCCTTACAGCATCAGCCGCCCAAGTATTCAAGTGTACTGACAAAATTGACATCATCCATGAAAGTAGATCACGAAATCCATATAGAACTATTGACAAGAAATGATGAACTATACGCAGAAGCACAGCAGGACGGGAATTATAATACTGTGACCACTGCAAACTGGTCTAAGGAATTACAAGCCGTTATGAAAGCGGTGAACAATCACGAGGGAAAGATACACGATGTGCCGATACTCCTGCACCAGGCAGGAGACGATAAGATAACAGAAGGAACTCACGCGAGGAAATGGCTTATCCAGCAAGGACTTACTGAATTCCAGTATAAAGAATGGAAACGGTTATATCATGATGTTTTCCAGGAACCCGAACGGGAAGAAGTTTATTTATATACAGAGTCATTTATGAATAATGTGTTAAGGTCACTTGGATATGTAGTGTGAAAACAGAAGGGGTGTACTAGTTGACGACATTTGGATTTGTAAGGCACGGTGTCACTGCGTGGAATAAGGAAGGCAGGGCGCAAGGTAGTTCGGATATTCCGCTTGATGACGAAGGAATTGAAATGGCCGAGCGTGTTGCAAGACGGTTGGCGGATGAACAATGGGATGTCATTTATACGAGCCCTCTTCTACGTGCAAAAAGGACGGCTGAAATCATTGCTGAGAAAAAAACGGACATCAAGTTGGTGGAAGACAAACGTCTGCGAGAAAGCGGAGGCGGATTAATAGAAGGAACAACGGAAAACGAACGTGTTGCAAAGTGGGGATATGCCTGGAGGAAGCTAGAGATGGGCTTCGAACCGAATGAAGACATTATTTCACGTGGGATGGGATTCATTGAAGAAATGAAAGAAGCCTATCCGGGGAAACGAGTACTCGTCGTAAGTCATGGCGGATTTATCGGACGGCTGATTAAAGAACTCGTTCCGATTGCTGATTTCAGCATGGACTTGGAAAACACATCCGTCACGATTATTGAACTTCAGGAAGACCGAAACCAATGTCACTTATTTAATTGTATAAGTCATTTGCAAACGATAAGCTGAAAAATAGAAGTAAAAGGGTGCCTGTAAAAGGGCATTTTTTTAATTGAAAGATTACAAGAGGAACTTTTTCAGGTATTAACTGTCTATACCTAGGAATACATTACAATCCATGAACCGTTTTACAGGAGTTTTGAAAAAGTATGATAAAATAACGGTAATACAAATCGGACGGGGGTTAATATGAATGAGAGAAAGTAGCAAAAGAGAGCTTATTTCATGGGTGAAGGCACTTACAGTTGCATTTGTTGTCGCAATTATTATCCGTCAATTTTTATTTACACCGGTGGTTGTTTCCGGGCAATCCATGGAGCCTACATTTGAAAATGCCAATAAAATCGTGATTTCTAAAATTAATAAAATTGACCGTTTTGACTTGGTTGTATTCCATGCACCCGGGTCGAAAGATGATTTCATCAAGCGTGTAATCGGTCTTCCTGGAGATGTCATCAGTATGAAAAATGATAAACTCGTCATTAATGGCGAAGAATATGAAGAAACCTATCTTCAAGCAAATAAAGAAAAGATATTCCAAGATCAGAAATTGACAACTGATTTCGAAGTGGAAGTGCCGGAAGGTCAGCTATATGTACTGGGTGATAATCGCAGAAATAGTACAGACAGCAGAATAATAGGCTGCATCGATGAAAAATCAATTGTGGGAGAAGTGGAATTCCGTTATTATCCATTAACTGAAATTGGCATTCCAAAGTAAATGCCCACGGATTATTAACAAATACGAAAATAGGTATATACTGGAATAAGAGTCGTATATTGAACAATGTAATCCGCTAGTACTAGCTGATTTCATACAAAAGTAGGGGGATTGATTGCCATGAAATTTGTTATCATTTATTCTACAGGTACTGTCCAGTTAGAAGAAAAACTTAGGCAAAAAGGTGAAATGCTATGACATTTCCTGTATTGCAAACAGCACGTCTTCAACTAATTGAAGTACAGGCAGAACATGCCCCTGCAATTTTTGATGTTTTTTCAAATACGGAAGTCATTAAATATTATGGCATGGATCCATTTAAAGAAGTTGAACAAGCAGAGAAAATGGTTGGCCATTTTAGAACTACTTACGAAAGCAAGAGAGGTATTCGTTGGGCAATTGTGATTGAAGAAGATAATCGATTAGTTGGTACCATTGGATTGAATAACTTGGCACTTGGTATGAAAAAAGCAGAAATCGGTTTTGAAATCCATCCAGACTTTTGGCGAAATGGTATTACGTCAGAAGCATTGCGGGCTGTTTTAAATTATTCGTTTGAAGAGTTACAACTTCACCGTATGGGTGCTGTCACGTTTCCCGCAAATAACGCATCCATTGGCCTTTTAGAAAAGCATGGTTTTCAGAAAGAAGGAGAATTACGGAACTTTCTATTTCAAAATAATCAATCCCATGATGCGTTCATATTTTCACTTCTGCATACCGAATGGAATACAAACTGACAAATAAATGCGGAATCATTTACTCTTTTCTGGACATCCTTACCGTATGCGCGAAAATACGAGGGAGTGAAATACATTGTCCAAATACGAAAAAGATCCGATGTCAGCTAAAAAGACCGACGGCGTAAACCAAACCAAAATGCAAGGCAAGGAGTATACGACTGAAGAACGTCGTTCCAATGAAGTCGCCTCAACGGAATACTCCGGGGGCGGAAAAAGACGGGGCGGTATTGAAATAGACCGGCTTGAAACAGGTGAATAAAGAAGTAATCAGTGACCTCCACATAGCTACAATGTGGAGGTTTTTTGGCATGAATGAAAGTTGGATCCTCTACAATTCCGTTCACCTATGATAAATTAGGTATAGAGCAAGTAGAAGGGGTTACGGTAAAATGAATGATTTTTTTGAACGTAAAAAAAGAGAATTAAATATAAATTTGAATGATGTACAGAAGAGAGCCGTTGAGCAAACGGAAGGACCTTTACTTCTATTAGCTTGTCCTGGATCAGGGAAAACAACAACAATGATTATGCGAATCGGCTATTTGATTGAAGAAAAGAAGGTCAACCCTAGACGCATTAAAGCCATCACATTTAGTCGGGCATCCGCACGGGATATGATGGAACGCTTTAAGCGATTTTTCCCCGATTGTGTACCCGTTGATTTTTCCACGATTCATAGCTTAGCATTCACAATTGCCCGAAGCTACTTGGAAAAACAAGGAACTACATTTGAGCTGATAGAAGGTGGCGGTAAGCAGAAGCAGTCGCGTACAAAGTCTTTTTTACTGAAAGGGCTTTATAAAAAAGTGATGCATGACGACTGTACGGATGATGAATTATCGGCATTATCGACGTTCATCAGTGGGATTAAAAATAAGATGATTCCTTTGGATAGATGGGATGACTTAGTTGGTCCTTTTGAACGTGCAGGACGTATTGCACAAAAATATGAGCAAGTTAAAAAGCAGACTAGTGGACATTTGCTGCTTGATTTTGATGATATGTTAACGCTTGCGGAACAAGCGTTGAAGGAAGACAAAGAACTGGGCGACCGTTACCGGAACAAATACGACTATATACTAACCGATGAAAGCCAGGATACGTCACTCGTCCAACATAAGATTGTCGAGCATCTTGTTGTACATCACGGAAATCTCTGCGTTGTGGCAGACGATGATCAGTCAATCTATACATGGCGTGGTGCAGAACCCGATTATCTTCTTGAATTCAAGAAGGTTTACCCGAATGCACAGGTGTTGATGATGGAGCGCAACTATCGCTCTTCCAAAGAAATTGTTGAGCTGGCATCGAAGTTCATCAAGAAAAATAAAAAACGTTATCCAAAAGAGATGCATACGGAAAACAGCCCCAAAGAACCGATAACCATAAAGCAGCTGGATAATCCGAAGAGCCAATTGGAGTACGTGACGTACGAACTGCTGGGCGAAGATAGGTTGAACGAGGTCGCCATTTTATTCCGTAATAATTCCTCTTCAACAATGTATGTCAATGAACTACATAGACGAGGCATCCCGTTTTACATGAAAGATGCGGATGATAAGTTTTTCTCCCATTGGATTGTTGAGGACATCCTGAATTTCATGCGTCTTAGTTTTAATACGGAACGCAAGGATATCTTTGCGAAAATCGTATTGAAAATGAACCTTTTCATATCACGATCGATGTTGACTCAATTCGAGAACACGGAAACGTCTGGAAATGTTTTCGATGCTTTCATCAAGACGGTCGATTTGAAGAGCAGTCAAATAAAGAAACTGAAAGAATATAAAGATGTCTACGATAAGATTCCCGACATGCGTCCAGCTCAAGTGATCCGGATCATACGTTACGAACTTGAGTATGAAGCATCCCTTAAAAGTAGAGCCGAAAAATTTGGCTTTCGCATTGACAGTCTGTTCGGCATTCTGGATATATTAGAAGGCATCGCCGCACAACTTCGGACAATGGTGGAATTCGCAAATCGCCTAAAGGAACTGGAACAAGCCGTTCAAAACGCCAAGTTCAATCCGCCTGAAAACGCAGTGACCTTATCAACACTCCACAGTGCAAAAGGATTGGAGTTCAGACGTGTGTTCATGATTGACTTATTGAAAGGAATTATACCAGCGGATGAAGACGAAGGGGATATCGCAATGTTGGAAGAAGCACGACGTCTGTTCTATGTCGGAGTGACCCGTGCAAAAGAGAAACTGGAGCTCCTCTCTTATGGCCAATCCGAGGGCAAATCAAAAGAAGATTCAAAGTTTGTAAATGAAGTACGGAGCCTCTTATTGAAACCGAATAAGCTGCAGAAAGAACAGCAACCGGTTAGAGAAGCGAAAGCGTCCATCCCGCTCAATCCGAATGGAATCCAAGATAAAAAAGAACTCACAGTAGGAACGATTGTTATGCATCGTGTATTCGGTCAAGGGGAAATTACGAAACAACAAGGGCGTGAAATCCATATTCAGTTCGGCAAAGTAGAAAAACGTCTAGATATTGAATTCGTTCTTTCTAAGAGACTACTCGAAGCGGTAGAAGTATGAAAAAAATCAATGGCGCTGAAGTCATTCGTAATCGTCAACTAACCAAGCGTCTTTTATGGATTGGACTTGGAGGCGCTGTTGGTGCAATCTTACGTACGCTTATTGGTGAGTCGGTCCAACATGCAGGGGGAATTCCTGTAGCGACACTCTTTGTAAACATTATCGGGACATTCTTATTGTGTTTTATCGTTTCGGGGTCTCTTCGCATGCTACTTGCCCATAAAGAGTTGACAAATGCAATCACGACAGGTTTTCTCGGCTCGTTCACCACGTTTTCCACACTTAGTATTGAACTGGTGGAGCTTATGGAAAACGGTCAGTTTGTGTTAGCAGTTATATATATTTCCATCAGCATTATCGGAGGACTATCCTTGGGCGTACTAGGCTTTCATCTGGGTGGAAAGAAGGTGCGTGGATGACATTTGTGGATATCTTGATAATTGGAATAGGCGGCTTTCTAGGTGCCATTACCCGCTATTTGCTCTCCTTAAAACTGAATCATGCTAGGAAGATTCCTGTGGGAACGTTAATTGTTAACCTAACCGGGTCATTGCTGATTGGTATTGTGTTCGGGTTAGATTTATCCCGAATGTGGACATTGTTTTTTGCCTCAGGCCTTGCAGGTGCACTCACCACGTTTTCTACGATGAATAAAGAATTGCTGGGATTGTGGAAGAGTGGGGAAAAGAAAGCCGCTATCAGTTATTTGGTGATCACTTATGTAGGCGGTATCCTACTTGCAGCAATTGGTTATGGTTTTGTAGGGAATCATTAGGATATTGAACTTGAACTCGCCCATACGACGGCGAATTTTTTTGATGATTAATGCCTTGTATTTGTCAGGCCTTCATGGAGGAATTATGCATTGTTTAGCTTATTGATTTTGGGAAATGAATAAAGGAAGGAGGCGATATAGATGGGGCATAATCATGCACATGGTAGTAACAGAAAGGTGTTACTGTTCAGTTTCATCATCACGACTGCATATATGTTCGTCGAAGCTACCGGCGGTTTTCTGACGAACAGTTTAGCATTGTTATCAGATGCGGGTCACATGATGAGCGACTCGATCTCGCTCGGTGTCGGGTTGCTTGCGTTTACATATGGAGCTAAAGCTTCGGATTCCCATAAGACGTTCGGCTACAAACGATTTGAAATCCTTGCGGCGGTGTTCAACGGTGTAGCATTGCTTGTCGTTTCCATCTATATCTTTTATGAAGCAATCCACCGTTTCGCGGATCCACCCGAAGTGGCGACTTCTGGAATGCTCTGGATTGCACTCATCGGTTTATTGGTCAATGTACTCATCGCCTTTATCATGCGGAAGGGAGACACGCAGGGAAACTTGAATCTGCGGGCGGCGTTTCTTCATGTACTAAGCGATTTGCTCGGCTCGGTCGGTGCCATTGTGGCGGCGTTGCTTATTATGTTTTTCGATTGGGGGTGGGCAGATCCGTTGGCAAGTGTCATCGTTGCGGTGTTGGTGCTGTTGAGCGGATGGCGAGTAACGCGCGATGCGGTCCACGTGCTTATGGAAGGGACGCCCGCTGAGGTGGATCTTACCAGAGTTCGTAAGCGGATAGAACAAGTGCCAGAAGTAATCTCTGTCCATGACCTACATGTCTGGTCAATCACAAGCGGCTTAAATGCGATTGCCTGCCATGTCGTCATCGGTAGCCATTTGACAATGGCAGATGCTCAAAAGCTGCTAAATCGCATTGAGAAAGAAATGATGGAAGAGCAGATTGAACACACAACCATCCAATTGGAAACGGAAGCGAATACGCACACAGAAAATAAAATGTAAGGTGCCTGTTCGCTAGGCTATTATGGATGTATATAACATCCTGTTTGTTGAACTGCACCAATGTGAAATAAATAAAACCCCGGAAAGTGGATGGACCTGTGTCCCCATTTTCGGGGTTTTATTTGTATATAGTACATGAAAAGGATTATCGAAATAGCGGAGGGGAACCTTTTATTCCCCGCCTATCATATCATGGGTTAACGCTGGGTTTTTCTGTATAGTCCCGGCTGATAGGAATTTAACTAGCTGAGGAGTGTTTTGTAGGATGAATGAGTATACAGATTTACTGAACTATTTTTTACCACCAACGGCAAAGGTTCTGGACTTGCAACAACCTCAAAAACAAGCTGCCATCCTACTAGCCGATATCAATGGCGATCAAGTTGAAGAATTGATTGTAGCCTACAGATTTCAGGAAAAGAATTATATCCTTATTTTAAAAAACGTGAATGGCCAATGGCAACCAATGGCGCACATAATAGGAAGAGGCTATGGCATAACGGATTTATTGGCTGCGCCCATTACAAATCGGGGCGTGAACACGTTGATTGTCGGATGGCAACAAGGAAGCATGTTGTCGGAATTAAACCTATTGCAATGGACAAATGATGGATTCAAACGCTTACCAACAAATGATATAGCCTACAGTAAATTAGAAGTGGAAGACATGCCGGGTACGAATGGCCAGGATGGGCTAGCTGAAATTGCCATTTGGACGCATGATACAGGAGAGGCATATAAAGTGGATGTATATCGATTTGACGGAAACGGCTTAGTTCCCGCAAAAGATGTGTATCCTTATTATTTTAAAAAAGTAGAGGCGTACTACAAACATCGATTGCAAAAAAACGATTATCCATTTTATTGGTATTACTTAGCGGATGCGCAGAACAAGGCTGGTGATTTTGAACAGGCATTACTGTCGATTGAGAAAGCAATGTCATTCAATTCACCTTATCCAAGCAAAGAAACATTGGAAGCATTAAAGAATGAAATCTTGCATGCTTTAAGAAGGACGCCAAGCACAATGATTGTTGTAGATGAAAAGAGGGGTGATGTGAATGGCGATGGATTCATGGACACCGTCTACATTACAGCTGAGAAAGATAAGGATAGCCCTTTCTGGAAAAATATAACTTTGGTTATTCTTTACGGAAAAACAAACGTCCACGAACGTCTGCCGCTTAAAGAAAACATGGGGTACCATCCAACTATATTTCTCGGTGATTTCACAGGTGATCAACTAGATGACATCCTTATCGTCATAGACACAGGAGGAAGCGGCGCTACAGTGAATGGATATATCTTTTCGTTTGTGGAAGGAACTATGCAACAAGTATTCGACGCTGACCAATTTGATGCGCAACACCATTATGAAGTCGCCTATCAGGATCACTATAAAGCCATCGTGAAAAGTGCCGTTCCGCATAAGAAATACACACTGGACCTAGGGTATAAAGGCAAAGAGTACCTATCGGAAATATATAATGAAGACGGAACACTTAAAAAACCAATCGAGGGATGGGTGGATCCTCCAAGTGGACTTTACCCAATCGATTTAGCCAGGACCGGCGTCTATGAACTGAATATCGTGCAACAAATAGCGGGCAGGTATCATGCGGATGGATTAGGATATGTGGAAAGTATGTTGAAATGGGACGGACATAAATTCGTAGTGGACCGGCAGAGTGTATCCATCTTTGGGGAAGATCTTTCTTGAATGTAAGGTGAGTGGTAAGGGTGTTGCTAGAGCTCGGCAATGCAAAAAGCGTGTATTGATGGATCTGACATCGGTACACGCTTTTTTGAATTCAAAAGAGAATCTTTAAATTTAGCACTTTTATCCAAGACAAATTAGTCTCATCAAAAGAAGAAGCATGGCTGCTTCCTCTTTTGATGAGACTAATTTTGTTGATCATTCCGTCACTGGCTAGGGTTTATATGGAATACATCTTGTTCTATTTGAGATACCTTGTACTTCAAGTACTTTGAATCCTTAGAAACAGTATCTCGTACTGCGATGATGTTTTTAGATACTTCTTCAAAGTGTTCGCCTACACCATGTAATTTAGCATCAACAGCATCGAAACGAACATCGACGGCATTGAATCGAGCATCAACAGCATCGAACCGAGCATCGACGGCATTGAATCGAACATCAACAGCATCGAAACGAGCATCGACATCCTTGAATTTAGCATCAACTTCAGCGAAACCTTTTGACATATTTTCATCCAAACGGTTAATCTGTCCTTGCATACCATTCATTTGATCTTGCATACCATTCATTTTAGTATCAAGCTTGTCCATTTGTTCCATCATTTTGCCCATCATATCAAGTACTTGTTTATCCATCGGAATCACTCCTATTCCTTTTATTATACAGAATGATGAAGTTAACAGCAGCTTTTTTGAATTTACTTTATCCACTATTATAACGTATGCCGGCCATTTTGTTAAGGGGGATAAAGATGGATTTGCTTGTGAAAGACCGGCTTGATAGAGGAAATCTGTGCATAACTTCAAAGCAACGCCCATAAGCTTTAGTGACGGATTAATGAAGGATGATGGAATGACGCCTATATGGCTTGTCGGTTTTTTGGCAACATTGGTTGGAGTGGGTATAGGTGGAATTCTTGCATGGCTTGTCAATGGTTTTAAGAAAAGTATCGGTACAATCTATGCAATCTGTGCAGGGTTGATACTCGGGTTAATCAGTTTTGAAATTGCACCCGAAGCAATTGGATTAGGGGATTGGGTGATTTTTTCATTAGGTTTTTTGGCGGGCGTATTATTATTTAAGTCTATTCATAAAGGCGTGCATAAGAAGGCAAACCATTCAACTGGATTGCATGGGAATTCTACAAAAAGAGTTGGTTTATTCCTAGTATTCATCATTTCAGTCCATAATCTTCCGATGGGTGCCGTTTTAGGAACCGGTGAACAAATGGATGTTAACAATGCACTTTTACAAGCATTGATTCTACATAATATTCCTGAAGGCATGATTCTTTTTACACCATTTATAATCACTGGTTTTACTGTACGTAGGTTGTTCTCGCTTTCTTTTCTCGTTGCTATACCAGTCGCAGTGGGCGGTATTTTAGGCGAAAGTATAGGGATGCAAAATACTTCTTTATGGGCTTTTTTAATCAGTTTTACAGTGGGAATGATTTACATGATTGCAGTTAAGGAAATATTGGTTGAGTCCATTAAGTATTCATCTAACCGTTATAGTCTTTTCGTTGCATTCATTAGTTTTTGCCTGATGGGAGCATTTCTATTATTTGCTTAAAGTAAGATTCAGATTGGGAAAAGCCCTTGACAAGTCGTGTGGACATGATAAGATTCTACTTAATCGTTTTGCGCAAAACGTATTATGAAACCTACAAACTTAATAGATATGAGAAATGGTCCAGTAATCCGACTGTGTGCAGCAACTAGAAACTGAATGGGTGATGAAAGTTCAGGCAGCAATCGAAATGAAGTACGCCATTTGAAATTCTCGAATATAAATAAAGTGGATGGACGGATACGATTTGGTCCATCAACTAGGGTGGTAACGCGGAGAGCTCCTTCGTCCCTTTCCAAGGGATGAATGGGGCTTTTTCTATTTTCAAAAATAACAGCTAGCATCTAGGAGGAACCCGTCATGTTCAAAATAAAAGCTGTCATTACGCCATCGTTTAAAGAGTCAATCGCGCTGATTGTGGCCATTGTACTGCTGATTAGTGTAAGTATTATCAAATTCGATTCTGTTCCCCATATTCCAATCGTATTGTCCATCTTGTTATTGATCGGCTATGGTCTTATTAAAAAAGTGTCGTATCGTAAGCTAGAAGGCGGGCTGGTCAAGGGTTCGCAAGCAGGCATGAGCGCAGTTTTCTTATTTTTCTTCATCGGTATTTTAATAAGTAGTTGGATGATGAGCGGGACAATCCCTTCACTTATTTATGCAGGTTTTAATCTGATCACGCCTACTTTTTTCTTTGCGATTGTATTTGTTATTACAGGTATTGTGGGCATCTCGATTGGAAGTTCATTGACAACTGTTGCAACTGTAGGGGTTGCCTTTATCGGGATGGCAAGTGTACTTGATTTGTCGATGGCGATTACTGCAGGAGCGATTGTTTCTGGTGCATTTTTTGGAGATAAGATGTCACCCCTTTCGGATACGACAAACCTTGCGTCCTCCATTGTGGGTGTCGATTTGTTTGAGCATATCCGCAATATGGGATGGACGACCGTTCCGGCATTTATTCTTTCGGTTGTATTTTTCGGCTTATTGTCTCCTAGTGTTACGCTATCGGATTTGGATGGGATTGCTGTTTTCCAGGAAGGGCTTTTGGGTACAGGAATGATCCACTGGTATACAGTAATTCCGCTGGTTCTTTTATTTATCCTTACGATTAATAAAGTTCCTGCGCTGCTGACATTGGCCGCTAGCTCCATTGCTGCTGTCGTTATTTCTTTTTTTCATCAAAGTTTCGGCGGCAAAGAGGTGCTTGCCATTTTATACGAAGGGTATGTATCTACTACAAGGGTAGCAGATGTTGATGCATTGCTTTCTAGAGGCGGAATGGAAAGTATGTTACCTACAGTCGGTCTTGTACTGTTGGCACTCAGTATGGGTGGGTTGTTATTCACACTTGGTATCGTTCAATGTTTGCTTGGCAAAATTGAAAGTTATTTAAAGAAAGTGTCCTCTGTCATTGCGGCGTCTGCATTAACAGCGATTGGTATCAACGTGTTGATAGGCGAACAGTATTTATCGATTTTATTGACGGGGCAGGCTTTTAAATCACAATATGATAAGGTTGGTTTAGCGGGTAAAAATTTAAGCAGGGTGATGGAAGATGCGGGTACAGTGGTAAATCCTTTAGTTCCTTGGAGCGTTTGTGGACTTTTCATAACGAAAGTGCTAGGGGTAGCGACATTGGACTATTTACCATTTGCAATCTTTTGTCTGTTGTCTCCAATTTTAACAATACTATATGGATTTACAGGCAAAACATTGACCTACTTGAAGGGGAATCCTGCTAAACAGTAATCAGTTGCAAAGGGAGAGGGTGTCGGGAATGGACGGGAAAACATCAGTATTTAGTTGGAATGGAAGAACGGACCATGAAACGGATTGGACCAGTTTTCGTTACCACCAGGTCATTGGAGCACGGGGGGAACAAAAGAATGCATGCGTTCTAATCGGTTTTTCTAGTGATGAAGGGGTAAGGCGGAACAAAGGTAGAATCGGAGCTGCAGAAGCACCGGATGCCTTGCGCGCTGCACTTTCGAATATGGCATGGCGATTGCCTGAAGGGAATTATTTGCTTGAAGCAGGCAACATCGTTTGCGTAGATGGAATGATGGAAGAAGCACAGCGGGAGCTTGGTGAAGTTGTCAAAGGAAGCTTGGCGAGTGGATTGACGCCAGTCATTCTTGGCGGAGGACATGAAACGTTTTATGGTCATTATCTCGGGACAAGGGCTTTTATTGGCAAGGGTAAAAAGCTTGGTATCATTAATATCGATGCTCATTTCGACCTTCGCCCCTATGATGAAGAACCGTCTTCGGGTACGATGTTCCGTAAAATTTTAGACAATGACCCGGATACGGATTATCTCGTTCTCGGTATCCAGCGTTATGGAAATACGGAAAACCTATTCCGAAAAGCGGATGAACTTGGGTGCGAGTACATATGTGAAGATGAGCTGGATGAAAATGTTGCAGCAGAGAAAATTACGGCATTCATGGAACGTCACGACGCGGTGATTCTCACGCTATGTATGGATGTAGTCGATGCAGCAGCTGCGCCTGGCGTCAGTGCGCCGTCACCATTTGGACTCACACCGAAACTAGTTCGTGCAATCATCCGAAAAGTAGTGGCTGATCAGAAGACGATGTCATTTGATATTAGTGAAGTGAATCCGTCGCTGGATCCGGATGGCCGCACAGTGAAATTGGGGGCAGCGTTTGTCAATGAGGCGATAATGGGGTTATATGTAAGATGAAAAAAAGCTTTCCTGCCAGTTTGCATTTGGCGGGGAAGCTTTTTTTGTTTGGGAGTATGGATGATTGGCCTTACAGTTTGGTGGATTGCCATGACAGTTTGACATTGCCCTTACAGTTTCGGATATTGCCATGACAGTTCGGTCGCTAGCCCTTACAGTTTTGCGAAAAGCCATGACAGTTTGACATTGCCCTTACAGTTTCGGATATTGCCATGACAGTTCGGTCGCTAGCCCTTACAGTTTCACGAAAGGCCATTAGAGTTTTTCCATCCATCCTTCATTCCAATGAAAATTTCTCCCGGTAATTTGTCACTTCTTTCAATGCTTTTTCTTCGGTTGGGATTCGCACCGATAGCATCCATACATTGAGCAAAGTGAAAATGATCGCCGTGAAATAGGCGCCGAACAGCAGAGGAAGGACGAGCAGTTCAGTTGTGACGATTACATAATTGGGGTGACGGACCCATAGATAGGGTCCTTTTCGTACAACGTCCGCCCCCGGTAAAATGATGATTTTCGTATTCCAGAACTTACCGAGCGAAGTGAGGCACCAAATACGCATCACTTGTGCGACAAGAAAAATACCGAGAAGCACACCCCATAATGGTGAGAAAGGGCGATTAAATACTATGACTTCTAGAATAAGGGACACGAAAAATGCGACGTGCATGAGAACCATGAGAGGATAGTGGGCGGCACCCGCCTCATATGCACCTTGGCTCCGCATCCATTTCTCATTGCGCTTTGCGACGATTAACTCGACTAACCGTTGTACAATGACGATTGATATGACTAGGATAAACAGCATTTCCAACACACCTCATTCCCATTTCAACAAGAGTAGTTCACCGCAAAATCCTGGGCCGAGTGCCGCCATTAATCCATAGTCGCCCGCAACTGGCTCGTTTTCCATGAACTGCTCCAAAACGTAGAGAATGGTTGGCGAAGACATATTACCATTCTCCCGTAATACGTTTCGTGAAATGGCGGTTTTTTCTTCATCAAATCCAAGTGCCGTCTCATAGGCTTGCAGTACCTTTTTTCCGCCTGGATGTGCAACGAAGTGGGTGATATCATCTTTAGCCAGCCCGTGTTTGGCAAGGAATTCATGAACGAATGGACCGAGCCAACCCGTTATAATCGAGGGGATACTTTTTGAAAAAACGACGTACAAACCAGTATTTTTTACATCCCATCCCATAACGTCTTCGGAATCAGGCATCAGTTTAGACGTTGTAGCGATGATCGAAGGGACTGCTTTTTTCACGTTTAACTCGGAATCATCCCCACTAACCAATGCGCACGCCACTCCATCGGAGAAGAGTGATACGCCGACCAGATTGCTTTTCGAATAATCGTCTTTTTGAAATGTTAAACTGCATAACTCTAAAGACAGAATCAATACATTCGCCTTGGGATAGGCTAAGCAATATTCAAATGCTCTACTAACTCCCGCCGCACCGCCAGCGCAACCAAGTCCCCATATCGGAATCCGTTTCGTATCATCACGAAAAGGAATGATGTTCATGATTCGAGCCTCAATACTAGGTGTGGAAATACCCGTACTGGAAATGAAAAAAATCGCATCAATCTCCGAAGCCTCGATGGGCGCATCAAGTTTGCCATAGCCTTGCAGACAAGACAGAATAGCTTGTGCACCTAGGTCTACAGCATGTTGGATATAAAGTTGATTTCGTTCTTCAAAATCATGATCTTTTCCATACCATTCGAGCGGCATACAAATATGGCGGGTCTCCATGTCACCGTTTTGAAAGACATTCAAAAGACGTTCAATATCTTTGTATCTTTCGCTGAAAAGGGACCGTGTTAATGCAACTGCTTGTTCTTGCTTTACTTCATGAGGTGGTTGAACCGTATTTACAGAAAGGATTTTTGGCATAAGTACCCTCCGATTTCATTTAGTATAAGGATTCCCTTAAATCAGCCTGTTATAAACATTTGACCGTGAGCATGTCCACTGAGTAAATGAATTCCATCGTGTAGAATAGGGGACAACGTGATAGGAGTGGATCGAATCGTATGTCAATCAAGTTAAGTATTTTAGATCAATCCCCTATTTCAGAGGGGAATAGCGCAGAGGAATCATTGAAACATACAGCACTACTTGCAAAAAAAGCTGAAGAGTGGGGCTATACACGGTTCTGGGTTTCTGAACATCATGATGCGACGACGCTCGCTGGTTCATCACCGGAAATTCTAATGGCTCATCTTGCATCTGTTACATCTACCATTCGAGTTGGTTCGGGCGGCGTTATGCTACCGCATTATTCGGCTTATAAAGTTGCCGAGAACTTTAAATTGCTGGAAGCGCTGTTTCCTGGCAGAATTGACGCAGGCGTCGGGCGTGCACCAGGTGGGATGCCGCGTGCAACTTATGCTTTACACGACGGCGAATACCGTGATGCGAGTAAGTTTCCACAACAAGTGGATGACTTACTCATGTATTTGAACGATTCGATGCCAGCAAATCATCCATACAAGGGATTGAAAGCGACACCGATGTCGGAAACGGTTGCACCTGTTTGGATGTTGGGTTCCAGTCCGAATTCGGGACTTCTTGCTGCTGAAAAAGGCTTGCCGTATATGTTCGCACATTTCATAAATGGAGAAGGTGGTCCTTCGTACGTTGCTCGTTATCGTGAACGGTTCCAACCTTCCGAATACCTAAAACAGCCTGAGCAAGCGGTGGCCATTTTCTTCGCTTGTGCAGAAACGGAAGAAGAAGCGGAAAGACTCGTTTCATCTCTCGATTTATCCATGATTATGCTGGAGCAGGGAATTCCATCCACGGGCACACCATCTCCCGAAAAGGCAATGGATTATCCATACAGCCATTACGAGAAAATGCGTGTCCTTGATAACCGCAAGCGGATGATTGTCGGAACACCGAAAACAGCCCGTGCACAAATCGAAAAACTTGCAGCTGACTATGGTGCGGATGAAGTGATGCTTGTCATGATTGCCTACGACTTCCAGGATAAGCTGAAGTCATTTGAATTGATTGCCAAAGAAATGCTGACTTGAATTGGAGGGATACAGATGAATCTAGTATTGAGTCCATCGAAACTTGATGATAAGAACAAGCATGTTGCGAAGTTAGTAGCGCTGGAAAATACCACAATTACAAATATCCAACTAAAAGCTGGCGAGGAAATCCCTGAACATGATTCTAAAAATGAAGTAGTAGTTGCTGTTAGAAAGGGAATTGTCAAGTTTTTAGTGGAAGGACATGAAGTGCACGTAACGCAAGAGAATCTATTGCATTTAGCACCGTACGAAAAGCATAGCCTACGGGCAGTTGAAGATGCCGATATTCTTGTTATGCAAATCAAACCCTGACTAGTTGACTGTATGAGAAATGCGTTGGAAATATGAAAGCCTGCCGATTAGTTGGCAGGCTTACTCCTATAGTCAATCGTATAATTTTGAAATCCGCTCACATAGTGCAGTCATACTTGTTTCAAATTTCAAATCGCTCTCTTTGGATCGTTTTTTAGGGCCACGCAAACGACCGCCAGCCATTCGTATTTTTTTTGCCGTGTGGCGTGCATATAAAAGTTGGTCAATATTATCTTCTGTGTAGTATCGCCCGTTTTGATCGATTGGATGTCCTTTTTTTGCAAGGACCATCGCTGCCAATCCGTAATCTTGCGTAACGACAATATCATCTTTTTTCACCCGGTTTACAAGCACGAAGTCAACTGCATCCGCACCTTTGGATACGATAATCGTTTCCGCGCCATCACGATGCATTTCGTGCGTTGTATCACAAATGAGAATACATGGAAAACCAAATTGCTTTGCAATACGAATACTTTCATTCACAACTGGACATCCATCTGCATCAACAAGAATTGTCGCCATCTAGCAACCCCCTCTATACTGTCTTATGCTGAGTATGACATACTTAGCACTGTTTCAATCTTTTTGCCTCTCGCTAGATTGGTATGTTAAGTCCAAAACGGCTGTTCCAACGATTTTAGCTACGGTAAGAAGGCGTTCCTTGCTTAGCTTTTCAATCGTATCTTCAGGCGAATGATACCACTTTTCCACGGGGTCATATATGAATAGTGCCGCATCGATTCCAGCTTCATGGAAAGGTGTGTGGTCGCTACGATCCCCAAAATCAGTCTTGGTGGATTTACCAGTCAGTTTCTTCTGTGCTTTACCCGCGTATTTTGTAACGGTATTATCCACTCCATCCACCGTCTGAAAGGCTAATCCACCCGCTTCAGCGCTACCGACCATATCTAAATTGAACATGGCGACAGTATTTTTGATTTCATCCTTCTTCATGGTATCCACATATTTTTCCGAGCCATTCAGCCCTTCTTCTTCAGCCCCAAAAAATAGAAAACGGATTTCCTTATCCGTTGGGATGTCTTTATACATTCGTGCGAGTTCCAGTACAACGGCCGTTCCGCTGGCATTATCGCTTGCGCCCGGTGCTTTATCGACAGAATCATAATGCGCACCGATGATCACAATATCATCCGATTTCTTGACCGGCGACTTCGTAACAACTATATTTTGTGATTTGTCTGTTTTGACAACAGCACCTTCAATTTTTACGGTTGCTGTGACAGGACCACTTTTCTTCAGTGAATGGACAAGTTTAGCGCCTTCTTCAGCAGATAAGGCGAGAGCTGGTATGAAGGAATCGTTATGCTCTCCAAGCGACCAAGTATCAATCGATTCTTCTTCGGGAAAATGGATGAGGATTGCGGCGGCACCCGCTTCAGCTGCGTAAAGGACCATTTCTGAGAAATAAAGATCACTTACACGGGCAAGGACAATCTTATTTACCACGTCAATTCCTTTGTAATCGGATTGCCGGCCTTTCCCCACATCCACGAGTTCGCCTGTAACATCTCCTGAAACCGAATATTGAAACGGTGCAGAAGTGAGCGGTTTTTTTAGTCCCTCAATTGTAATACTGAAGGTTTCAGGCGCGACATAGCGTTCAAAAGTGAAGGGTTGTTCAGTCACATCATAGCCGTAAGCCTCGAGATGGTTGGTTAAAAAAGTTGCGGCGTTTTGTTCTGATTTCGTTCCTGCTACACGCGGTTCTTGCGTTAACTCATCAATTGATCCATAAATTTTTTCAACATCTAATCCGTTTAGTAACCCCGTTTCAACCTGATTAAATTTAGGCATTTCAACAACTGTTTCTTTTTGCGAGCAGGCAGCCAATGGTATCGCCAATAAAAAAATGAAAAAAAGTAACGACTTCTTATAGTTCACGAAAATCCTCCATTCCGAGTATGGAAATTATAACATGACGCCGATGTTTCATTATAAGCGAAAAGGGTAAAGAACATGAAAAGTGTTTTTTAGAGGAGGAGAAAATAAGATGCCTGAAAAACCGGAAAATGCCCGTATGACGAATGAGGAAGCGGAAAGGTACGGGAGAGAAATCAATGCAAGAAGTGCACAATACGAAAATGTTGAAGTTGAAAGTGATGAGATTGCTATGTCGACAGACGAGATTCCACCGCCATTGTCTGAAGAGGAGATTAAGCGTCGTGTAGGTGAAGATAACTATAATAATATAACGAAGAGCGGCGTGATGAACTCCGTGAACAGTTAAAAAGAGGATGCCTGGGCATCCTCTTTTTGTCGTGAAAGATTAATTAACTGACGGTAATCCGTCCATTATCCGATTTCAATCGGATTGTATGTTCACCTGCACCGAAGACAGTCCGCGAATTCCGTTCACCGAAGATATCGATTTTACCATGACTTGTCTTTGCATGAATGGATACATTTGTTGGTGCATTTTCGGATCGGATTGCAATGCTGCCATTATCTGTTTTAAAATCAACGTTCTGGTCTAAACTTAATGTCTGCAATGTAATCCGCCCATTATCGGTCGCTGCCGTAAGATTTCCATTAACCTGCTCAAATACAATCCGTCCATTATCGGATTCCGCCGTGATTGAATCTGCTTCAACAGTATGCATTTCAATGCGTCCGTTATCGGTTTTTGTCTTTAATTGATCTGCTTGCACTTTTTTAATTTCTATGCGCCCGTTATCCGTCTCTGCATGCAAGACGGTTGCCGCAATTTCAGTCAATCGAATTTTACCATTATCGGTTTTTGCGATAATTTTTTTACCTAGCAGTTTTTCAGCTTCAATGCGTCCGTTATCCGTTTTCATCGCATAAGATTGATATAACTTTGTAGGTATGAACACGTTGAGAATCACCGCTTTCATATTGAAATTGAACAGCCAGTGGCGTGTGCTTTTTAGTTGGATGGACAATGTATCTCCGACAACTTCCGCGGTCAACTTCAATTTATCATTCGAACCGACCAACTCTACCGTTGTCGTCGAAGTATCCGATGGTGCAACAACAAGTGCACCATGGCGAACGTTGATGTCGACTTTTGTATAGCTGTTATCTTGAAGTGTCACTATATCATTTAAGGAGCTGATGGGCTCTTTTGTTTTTGTCTCCACAAATGAATACGTTGCAAGCAATTCTTGTGCAATCTTATCGGGGGAGCCAAGGGAATCTGCAATATCACTTTCTGATTTTCCATCTTCGCGACCATCGGTAAAATATTCCCGTATATCTTGACGTATATCAGCAAGCTCCTCGGCAGGCAGTTTCTTCAGCGCGCTTTCAAGCTCTAAAATAAATTGATTTTCAGTCATTTCGAACACCCTCCTCGATTAATGTATTCACACCCTCTGAAAAGGTATGCCACTCACTCAATTGAACATGTAAATAATGCCGACCGGTATCCGTCAACTTATAATATTTACGTGGAGGACCTTCCGTCGATTCCTGCAAATACGTCGTAAAATAGCCTTCCTTTGTCAACCGCCGTAAAAGGGGATAGACCGACCCTTCGGATATCGAAATCTGATCTGAAATTTTCTGAACAAGTTCGTAACCATAGCGATCTTGCTTATCCAAAAGAACCAACACACATAAGTTCAATACGCCTTTTTTAAATTGAACATTCATCGAAAATAGACTCCTTTCGCTATTAATTAATGAACAGTACCAACGCATATAAAGTACTAACTAACCACAATATAGCACACGGTATTGTTTATTGCAAGGTACTATAAAAAAACGTATATAGTGTAATTAAGAAATTAGGCTGGAATTGATTTTGCTGTCTTTATTGATTGGTCCATTCTAAACATTTTTTCATGTCATTTTGATAAAAGATAATTCTTTCAAATGGGACGTCTTATGGTAAACTACTTCTAGAGTCGAAATAATTTACCTAGGGGGAATTCCTATGTCAAATGAAGTGAAAATACTATTTGCAAATGATGCACGTATCTCAACTAACGAAGCAGTCAAAAAATATGTGGACAATCAATCCACAACTCATACGTCCGTATGGATTGAAAATGAGCAGTATGTTGTTGTAAAACAATGTGAAGTAGCGAATGCGACATTGGAAAAAGTTCGTGTAACGGCAGGAAATATCGCGCGCGATTTAAGCGCTCAAAAAGTGAAAGCGGCTGTTTTAGAGGGAAGTGGCCTTACCGCCAATTATTCAACTTTGGATAGTGAATCCCTCTTTACTGCATTTGTTGAAGGATGGGAATTGGGGGCGTATCAATTTGTCACATACAAATCAGATGTCTCTGCATTCAAAACTGCACTACATGTAAATGGTAGCAGTGAATCGTCCGTTGAAGAAGGAAGAATTCGTGCCGAAGCAACTGCATTTTCACGTGACTTAATGAATGAAGTGCCAAACGTTTTAAATCCGGAAACATTCCCACAAGTTTTGCAGAAAAACTTTGAAGGTACAGGCGTGGAAGTAAATGTGTTCAATAAAGAAAAAATCGAACAAATGGAAATGAACGGCGTTCTTACAGTTTGCCGGGGCAGTAAATATAAGCCTTCATTCGTAGAACTGGTTTACAAAGGAGATAATTCTAAACCACTAGTTGCACTGGTTGGAAAAGGCGTCACTTTCGATACAGGCGGTATCAGTTTAAAGAGCGGCAAGGATTTGAGCGACATGCGCATGGATATGGGCGGAGCAGCCGCGGTTTCTGGAGCACTTACATTACTTGCAAAGACAAAAGCAGCAGTGAATGTCGTGGCGTTGATCCCTATTGTAGAAAACATGCCTGATAATACAGCCGTTCTTCCTGGTGAAGTCATTCAGTACAAGAATGGTTTGACGGTTCAAGTTGGCAATACAGATGCAGAAGGTCGACTTATTTTAGCAGACGGTCTCATTCGTGCAGGTGAGTGGAACGCGGATTATATTGTCGACATCGCAACCCTCACAGGTGCAATTGTAAATGCACTAGGAACAGAGGTGGGCGGTGTATTCGGTGATGACGAACTTTCCGCTGCCATGAAAAAAATCGGTGATCAAAACGGTGATTTCATCTGGCCGATGCCTTTGGTAGAAGCATACGATAAAACACTAGCAAGCGATTACGCGGACATGAACAACATCAGCTCGTTAAGTGGTGCAGGTTCAATTACAGCCGCTCTATTCCTCCGTCGCTTTGTTCCGAAAAACAGCAAATGGCTACACGTCGACATGGCCGGCGTAATGGACAAATCCAAAGCAGCGGGCTATTACGCGAAATCCGCAACAGGCTACGGAGCAAGACTGTTAGCTGACTATACAGCCTACGTTTCGAAATAAAGAATGGAGTACCCAGTGAGTTAGTGACTGGGTACTTTTTTTTTGATTGTGATTATAGGGAGTGTGGATTCGCTCAAAGAGGGGCCCGCCGCGCTCAAAAATACGAGGTTCGCGCTCAAATATGCTTGTTTCGCGCTCAAAGAGAATCCCGTCGCGCTCAAGAATACGTGTTTCGCGCTCAAAGGGAGGCCTACTGCGCTCAAGAATACGTGTTTCGCGCTCAAAGAGAAGCCTACCGCGCTCAAGAAAGCGAGTTTCGCGCTCAAAGAGAATCCCGCCGCGCTCAAGGAAGTATGGTCCGCGCTCAAAGAGAATCCCGCCGCGCTCAAATATGCATGTTTCGCGCTCAAAGAGAATACTGCCGCCATCAAAAAAAGACCTCGCAACCATCTGCGAGATCCTCATAGTTCATTCACAAACCAATACTTGTCTTAAA
>NZ_UXAV01000030.1 GCF_900609045.1 Filibacter tadaridae | reverse complement strand
GAGCAAGCTCCTTATTGTCCGCTCGACTTGCATGTATTAGGCACGCCGCCAGCGTTCGTCCTGAGCCAGGATCAAACTCTCCATAATAGAAGAAAATGAATAGCTCATTTCTTGCTGGCATTAATTAAAAGAATATATTTCAATTCTTCGTTAATGACAATTTGTATTCCTTTGCGCCGACGTAAGTCGGTTACTCAGAAATGTTTTGCTCGAGTGCACTTGACACTCTCGCTATATTTCATTGACGTTTTGCTGTTCAGTTTTCAAGGTTCATTTTATGTCGTTCGCTGTCGGTTAGTGTTGCTCGCTCCCGACTGCTTAATTAATATACCAAGCATCTAAACAAAAGTCAACAGTTTATATTAACTTTCTTCAAAACTTGTTGAACCTCCTATTAAAATCAAGGATTTTACCTACCCGCCCACAGACTCCAATTCAATTGAAACGCCGCCACTACAACACTTAAACGTTTCACAACTCATCTCCTCTATATAAATACAGGTTCTAACAAAAAACGACTCCCCTCTTTTCAAAGGGAATCGTTTTTTGAATGGCGTTCTATTTAATAAATATAAAGTACAATAAAAAGATAACCCATAAACCATACATGATTGGATGCACTTCTTTTCTTCTACCACTTACAATCATTGTAATCGGATAGAAAATGAAACCAATCGCAATTCCGGTTGCAATACTATACGTAAGCGGCATTGCGATAATCGTAAAGAACGCAGGCACTGCAATCTCGAATTTGTTCCATTCAATATTACCCAGTGACGAAACCATTAATACACCCACAATTATTAATGCCGGCGCAGTCACATGAGAAGTGATGACCATAAGAAGTGGTGATAAGAATAAAGCTAATAAGAATAGTATACCTGTAATGACAGATGCAAAACCAGTTCTAGCGCCTGCCGCAACACCTGCTGTGGATTCTATGTAAGATGTTGTTGTCGATGTTCCGAACACAGCCCCTGTTACAGTCGCCATAGAATCTGCTAGTAATGCCCTTCCCGCTCTTGGCAGTTTATCATTCTTCATAAGTCCCGCTTGGTTCGCAACTGCAACTAATGTTCCCGCTGTATCAAAGAAGTCGACGAAAAGGAAAGTTATGACCACAACCAGAAATTGAGTTGTCAACAATGAACCGGGATCATGGATAATTGCATCGAACGCCGCACCGAAAGTTGGTGCAACACTTGGTACTTTGTCAACGATTTTGGTTGGTATATCAATAAGTCCTGCTACCATTCCAACAACCGTCGTAAGTATCATTCCATAAAAGATGGCACCCTTTATTTTGCGAACCATCATTATTACAGTGATTAGGAGACCGAATATCGCCAATAACGTTGTCCCTTGTGACAAATCACCAAGTGTGACAAGCGTGTTCGGGTCCGCAACGATGACGCCCGCGTTTTGAAAACCTAGAAATGTTATAAAAAGACCGATACCGGCTCCCACTGCAAACTTAAGCTGTGTCGGAATTGCGTTGATGATTAGCTCTCGTAGGCCGGTAAGTGAAAGAATGATAAAAATTAAACCGGAACATAAAACGCCTGTTAGTGCTGTCTGCCACGGAATTCCGAGTGTAAGTACAACTGTATAAGCAAAAAATGCATTCAATCCCATGCCAGGCGCTAAGCCAATCGGATATCTTGCGATGAGTCCCATAAATAATGATCCTACTGCGGCAGCAAGTGCTGTCGCAACAAACACCGCGCCTTTATCCATGCGCATCGCTTCCGGCAAATCAGGAACCGAATCGAGTGATAGCATTAACGGATTTACAACAAGTACATAAGCCATAGCAAGGAATGTAGTTAACCCCCCTATAATTTCCTGTTTATATGAAGTACCTAGTTTGTCGAATTCAAAGTATTTCTTCATCATTACCGCCCTTTAATTAATATTTTCTATATACGTCGAAATAAAGAGTTCTATTTGAAACCGCCTAGGCGCTGAGGGTTACCACCCTACCTAGACAGACAGGTCCGCTGCCGGTCTTATGGCCTCGACTTCCCCTTTATGGAACCAACGCTTAGTTTATACAGATATTCATATGTCCAAAACCTATAAACAAAAAAAAAGCACACGACACAATGTCGTATGCTTCCCCAATACAAATCCAAATAGAAGGGAGTTCTCCCTTCTATCTAAATCGTAGTCAGAACATTTAAGGTGTTCCGGTAGAGACATCCAAGCCATATTCCTGGACATATACGACGGTTCTATTCAATTAATCGATACAGTTATTCCCACTCGATTGTGGATGGTGGCTTACTCGTTACATCAAGAAGGACCCGGTTGATACGCGGAACTTCTGTTGTGATTCGCACACTGATTTTTTCCAATATATCATAAGGAATCTTCGCCCAAGTGGCAGTCATTCCGTCAGTTGAGTTAACTGCGCGGATACCGATTGCATAATCATAAGTCCGTTCGTCACTTCTGACTCCTACACTGCGGATATTCGGCAAGACAGTGAAGTACTGCCAAATTGAACGATCTAAGCCAGCTTTTTGGATTTCATCACGAAGAATCCAATCAGAATCACGAACGATTTCCAATTTCTCTTCTGTGATTTCACCAAGTACACGAACTCCAAGGCCTGGACCCGGGAATGGTTGGCGTCTAACAATTTCTTCCGGAAGACCAAGTTCAGCACCTACTGCACGTACTTCGTCTTTGAAAAGTGCAGTTAACGGCTCGATTAGTTTGAAATCCATGTCTTCTGGTAGTCCACCTACATTATGATGTGATTTGATTGTTTTCGCTGTAGCTGTTCCACTTTCAATAATGTCTGCATAGATTGTCCCTTGTGCAAGGAATTCGATGCCGTTAAGTTTCGCTGCTTCATCATCAAATACATAAATGAATTCGTTACCGATTGTTTTACGTTTTTGCTCAGGATCTGTAATCCCTTTTAACTTATTCAAGAAACGTTCGCGTGCATCTATTTTAATGAAGTTCATATGGAACTGGTTGCTAAACGTTTCAACTACGCTATCCGCTTCACCTTTACGAAGAAGACCGTGATCTACAAACATACAAGTCAGCTGATCGCCAATTGCACGATGAATCAATGCCGCTACTACGGATGAATCGACACCACCACTAAGCGCACAGAGAACTTTTTTATCACCAACTGTTGCACGAATCTTTTCGACCTCGATGTCTATGAAGTTGCTCATTGACCAATCGCCTTTTGCTGCGCAAATTTCAAAAATAAAACGACGCAGTAGATCGATACCTTGTTCAGATTCCTGATGCTCGGGATGGAATTGTACCGCATAAACTTTGCGTGTTTCGTCTCCAATTGCCGCAAATTCACAAGACTCTCCACCAGCAAGCTTTGTAAAACCTTCTGGCAACGTTTTAACACGACCGCCGCGAGACATCCAGACGGTTTGCTTTTCAGCCTGTCCGTTGAACAATCCAGCTGATGTATTTACAGTTACTGTCTCAGCATTATAATCCGCTTCGGATGAGTTATCTAGTTCTCCTCCGAAATGTTTTACAACAAGTTGCATCCCAGAACTAATTCCTAGAATAGGAATACCAGCAGAGAAGATTTCTGGATCGATGCCGTATGCTTCTTCCACTGATGCAGGGCCGCCTGACAAAATAATACCCACAGCATTCATCTTTTTAATCTCTTCAGCTGATGTCGTGTGTGCGTGAAGTTCGCTATAAACACCGAAATCACGAATTTTACGTGTAATGTGCTGGTTGTACGGACTACCGTAATCGAGGACCACGACTTTTTCTTGTTCGACCAATAAAGGAGCTGTTGACAATGATTCCACCTCTTCTTCTCATACTCCAAAGTTCTATTTATATAGAGAAAGACGCTACAGAAAGTTTTACTTT
This sequence comes from Filibacter tadaridae, assembly GCF_900609045.1. Lineage (GTDB taxonomy): Bacteria > Bacillota > Bacilli > Bacillales_A > Planococcaceae > Sporosarcina > Sporosarcina tadaridae. The sequence goes on along the minus strand of NZ_UXAV01000030.1, from coordinate 44,278 downwards.
CCGCGCGTCTCATCTCTACTAAAAAGCGAAAACAGCCCAAAGATGGACTGAATCCGCCTCCATAGTCAAGTCATTTACGGCAACTTGGTAGAAACATCCGATCCATATTACCGGACATATATGAGGGCACCTTGGGCTTATTCTTTTCTATATCTTACTGCTAGTACCACCGGAAATCAACCCGAAGCCCTAATGATTAAATCTTCCCATATTTCCTTCAATGCGACCCACTCATGATTGACCAAATCTCCGCCATATAAACCTTTTTCATAAGCACTTGTTAGCTGTCGCATATTGTTTCCACCGAAATGATTATCGACCTCGATTGCGAAGTCCGCTAACGTTTGACCATCGTTTCGCTTGAAGCCTATTCGGTCCAACTGGTTCAATAAACTTCTATATTGTTTGGTAAAAGTTCCCCAATCCATTTTCTTGGATTTATAGTTACGGATTAAAACTTTCGGTAGCCACTTTTTCCTTGCAACATAGAATCGCCAACCGATAAATAATACAACTGCACCCGCACCAACAAAATACCAAACATGATTACCAATCCAAGTAGTAACGTCTTTGATAAGTTTATCTAGTTCAAAATTCGTTTCCTTCTTGACTGGTTTTTTCTTTTGACTATTCTTCTTGCGCTCTTGTTCTTTCTCTTTCATTTCTGGCGTTGCCGGATCGTTTATATCCAAATCAAGGTCATAGTCAATGTCGGTCTGCCCGCTAAAACCAATTGTCGGTTCGAATGGCATCCAACCTATTCCCGGCATGTATGCTTCAACCCATGAGTGCGCCTCGTTATTTGTGATTTGATACACACGTTCACCAGTTGCATTCCTCTTAATTTCACCTGGTGCAAATCCTTTTACCCAACGCGCAGGGATATCGATTGAACGCAACATAACGACCATCGATGTTGAAAAGTTATCGCAGTATCCCCTTTTCGTGTCGAAAAGGAATTGATCGACATAATCATCATTTTCACCAGGGATTGCAATATTTTGTTGCGCGTAGGTAAATCCATTTCTACCAAAGTACCTTTCTATTGCCTTTGTCTTTTCGTAAACACTATCTTGTTCTTCAGTAATCGTGTGGGCAAGCTCAGTCACTCTGGCTGGTAATTGTTGAGGCAACTGTAAATAGGGTGAAAGGTCTTCACTTGAAGTCCCGAATTCATCCATTGAAGTATCACGTAATTGCTTTAAGCTATAAACCGGCTCTTGAAATTCAATTCCGTATGTTGCAAGTTCGATTTCCGAATCATCATTCATTGTTTTGTATTGGCCAGTTGAACCTGAGTAAGAAAGAAATACGTCGCTATCAGCGCTGACTTTTCTAGTACCATACGGATATAAAATGAAAGGGAACTTTTCTTTCATCATAATTTGCGCTTCCAACCTTGGGGTATCTGCCGTAGTTGTTTGCAAATCTTTTAGTTCCTCATTTACATTTTGAACGGCAATCGCCCCGGTTGGTGAGTCCTGTTCCCACCCTTTAGATGTATACGTATTCTTCGTTTCTATTTTCCAGTACTGCTTGTCCCGTACTTTCGCTTCGAAAACAAGCGTATTATCCTGCACAAATGACCCACCTAATACTGAATCGTCTGTATCGTACCCACTCGCAGAAACTCCTGAACCGCTTCCACCTTCTCCTGCGTCTTCGCTAAGTGACTTGAAATACGGCACTGGATCCGGCCACATAGGTTCTAGTACGGGAAGTACATTTGCAAAAGCTCCGCCTGCAATAATGACGAATAATAAGGGAATCGATATAGTGGCAAATATCCCTCGAGAAACGGATACATTATGCCTTGCTGCCAGTCTCGAAATGGATAGCAGTCCTAGCAGAAGCAAACCAGCAAGCATTATTCTAAAAATCGATCCATCTGCAGAGTAAGCGCTAAATGTATCAATAAACGCCACGAATATAACAGTCATTACATAGAACAAAAATATACTTTTCCTATATTCAATCCAGTATTTTATAAGGTAGGTTGTCATCCATAACAATGCATAAAACAGAATCGTTCGCAATGGATTCGTGATATCCATCCAGTCCCTGTTCAATAAAATTGATATATTGGAAAGAAGGTCTTGCAGTAGGTAATTAATTGTTTCCACAGAAAAAAATGCTTTTCCAAAAAATACATAATGTATAACCCATAAAACATACAACAGCTTCACGGGAATTGAAATCCACCACTTCGCATTCAATAGAGCAAGTAAAAAGGACAACGCAATAAAGAGTAAAAACAGCCCTAAATAATTCGTATCTGTAAGTTCCATGACAGGCACGAGCCATTCTCGCAAAAGAACGAATGCCAGTACATATAAGAATGCGAGCAGCCACCTATCCATTCGTGGTCCATTCATAATCGTGTCACCTCTTCGAATGCCGTCGTAAACCTTTCTTGAGCTAGTGAATGGACGGCAATACCCCTTGACTTCGCCAATTGAATATTACTTGCCAGCGTTGGCGGTATCTGACCATCTTGGGTCACAACAAAGCATACAATCCGGCGTGCGTTTTTCACATTTTGCGTAACAGACTGTATGAAAGGCCAATCAGGGTTTCCGGTTATCAAAACGATACTCCCACCATGTCCAGAAGTCTCTTCACCGCCTGGTAATCTGGCATCGCTTTGATCTTTTGACGGTTTAATCTTTGCCAGATGAACGAGCGCCCGATGAAATTGCTCTTCCGATTGGATGAATGGAAAAATGGATGACTCCGCACCAGTAGACATAAACGTAAGACCTGCTTGTTGACTTGTAGATTCTTTTAAAATGGATGCAGCAAGTTCAACTTGTCCTTCAAACGTTTCCGCTGGCCTACTATCAAGGATAAGAAATAACTCTTGTGAGCGCTTGTCCTCAAATTCTTTCGTCATTAAGCTTTGTGTCCGTGCAAAAGACTTCCAATGAATCCATGTCACCCGGTCTCCCGGCTGATAATTGCGAACACCGGTCGCCATCGTCGTGTCTTTAACAATGTTAAGCGGCGACGCCATCGAACCGCGATCGTATTGCGTGTCAATCGGCACATAATTAATGGAAACCGTTTTGGGGTATACAAGAATGGTATGTTTGGCGGGAATGAATTTCTTTTTCTTAATCCAACCGAAGAAATCGGACACTTCAACTTCAACTCCTTGAAGAACGTGTTCTCCTCTTGGCATACGTTCAATCTCATACTCCCATTTTACTTCTTTTCGAAATCCCCAAAGAAAAAAACGTTTGAGTTTCTCTCCTGCAAGTTTTGGAATCTCCTTCTCTTCCCATTGTTCAGTTACGACTGTGTAGAGTAACGGAAAACGAATTCTTCTGTATACCGTAATGGATACAGCTAATTTCCCTCCATTTTGTACATTCGGCGTTCGAATGGTCCGCTCCGCCTTTATATCTACTAACGGATAAAAGAATAATAAGATGGAATAACAGATAAAAGGAAAAAGGACATAGAAAATCGTCCAACTGACTTTCCCTCCTTGAAACATAGCGAAAACAACTGCAGAAACGGCTATGAACAAAACGAAAAAGATTCTACCTGAACTTAAAAATGTTCTGGCTACTTTCATCATCTAATTTGTACCTTATCCACCGGCACACGCACCTTCGTTAATATCCGTTCCACAATTTCAATCGTAGAAATCCCTTCATACTTTGCCTCAGGTTGCAAAATCATTCTATGGCCGAATACGAACGGTGATAGATATTGTACATCGTCCGGTGTGACATACGTTCTTCCTTTAATAAGCGCATACGCCTGGCACGCCTTCATAAGCGCAAGTGATCCACGCGGACTAACGCCAAGATAGACATACGGATTATTCCGTGTCTGTGACGCACATTCTACGATGTACCCTTTGATTGTATCGTCTACGTTGACCTCTTTTACGACTACTTGCAAATCGATTAGGTCTTGTAGAGAAATGACCGTTTCCAAATTATCGATGGGAACCCTTTTTTCTGCACGACTCAGAACTTCAATTTCCTCACCTTTTGTCGGATAACCCATTTTCAACTTAAATAAAAATCGATCCAATTGTGCTTCCGGCAATGGGTATGTTCCTTCATATTCAATCGGGTTCTGCGTCGCCATTACAAAAAACGGTTGTGGAATTCGCATAGTCTCCCCGTCGATGGTTACTGAAGACTCTTCCATTCCTTCTAAAAGAGCGGATTGTGTCTTTGGAGATGTTCTGTTTATTTCATCCGCGAGTACGATATTCCCCATGATAGGCCCGGGTCTAAATTCAAATTCCATTTCTTTAGGATTATAAATTGAAACGCCCAGCACATCAGAAGGCAGTAAATCCGGCGTGAACTGAATCCGTTTAAAGTCTGCACCGATTGACCTTGCCAGCGCTTTGACCATCATGGTCTTTCCAACACCCGGCACGTCTTCAAGTAAAACATGTCCACCTGCAAGTAGCGCAGTGACGCTAAGCTCCGATATATCTCGTTTACCAATGATCACCTTGTCGATATTATTCAGGACCTTTTCAATCATTTCTTTATGTGTCATTTAAGTTCCCCCAGTTGTATACAAAGTTCTATTTAACCGAAAATTAACAAAACGTATCTTTATAATACAGTAACAAATCGTCTTCTACAACTTAATGGACGCCAAAAAGGATTCCTGAATAGGAATCCTTTCGCCTACTATCAATTACTTCCAAAAGTCATCAAAAACTGTGATGGGTAGATGACGTTTGTGCATGGAGCGTAGAAAATAATTTTCAATCGTTTCCCTTGGTTCACTTGGGATCTCTTTGCCTTCCAAATAATCATCAATCAAATCGTAGGTCACTCCAAGAGCGACTTCGTCGGGTATTGCCGGTTTGTCTTCTTCGAGGTCTGCGGTCGGTACTTTCGTATAAAGATGCTCCGGGCAGCCAAGTTCCTTTAACAATTGTTTCCCTTGGCGTTTGTTCAATCTGAAAATCGGCATAAGATCTGCGCCGCCGTCACCGAATTTCGTATAAAATCCGGTGATTGCTTCCGCCGCGTGATCACTGCCAAGAACGACGCAATTATGCATCGCAGCGACGGAGTATTGTACTTTCATACGTTCCCTTGCTTTTTCATTGCCTTTTGCATAATCAGTCAACGTCACGCCTGCTGCAGTTAATGCACATTCACTTGCATCGACTGCTTCTTTGATATTCACTGTGTAGATTTTACTAGGTTTAATAAAAGAAAGTGCGTCTTGACAATCAATTTCATCGAACTGTGTACCATAAGGGAGCCTAATTGCGTTGAATGTATAGCGCTCTGTTCCGTCTTCGCTATTTAATTCATCGACTGCGAGTTGGGCAAGCTTTCCAACGAGCGTCGAGTCTTGTCCACCTGAAATGCCAAGCACAAAGCCATTGAGAAATGTGTTTTTCCTTGCATATGCTTTCATGAAGTCGACTGATTTCCGTATCTCTACCAACGGATCAATGGACGGCTTCGCACCCAATTCTGCAATAATTTTCTCCTGTAGAGTAGTCATCGTTTCGCCTCCTCATTCATTTGAAAAGTCTTCTACCATATCTTGTACTTCTTGAATATTACGCATTTTGTTGTCCCAACATTTTTGACTGAGATCGACTGGATACTCCTCTGGATTGAGGGACCGTTTGTATTCGTCCCATAGTAAATTTAAATTTTCTTTTGCATAATCACGTACTTGATGGATAGAAGGGATTTCATAGATGATTGTCCCATCCTCAATCACTTTTGCATGCAAGTCCTTTGCTTCAAAGTTCGTGACAAACTTTGAGACAAATGTGTGCACAGGGTGGAACATTTTAATGCGTTTTTCAGAAGCAGGGTCTTCGTCGTGCATCGTAATGTAATCCCCCTCAGCTTTGCCATTTTCAAGGTCAATGATACGATAAAGCTTCTTCCAGCCCGGCGTTGTAACCTTTTCAGTATTCGATGAAATTTTAATGGTGTCTTCCATTTCGCCTTCATCATTTTCGATTGATACGATTTTATATACTGCGCCGAGCGCTGGTTGGTCATAAGCAGTAATCAGTTTCGTTCCGATTCCCCATACGTCCACCTTCGCACCTTGCGATTTCAAGTTAAGGATCGTATACTCGTCCAAATCATTTGAAACGACAACCTGGGCTTTCGGAAATCCTGCATCGTCTAACATACGACGCGCTTCTTTTGATAAAAATGCTATATCTCCGCTATCAAGACGGATTCCGATGAAATTGATTTTATCGCCAAGCTCTTTAGCTACTTGGATAGCCGTCGGAATCCCGATTCTCAATGTGTTGTATGTATCAACTAAGAAAACACAGTCCTTATGCCTTTTTGCATAAGAATGGAATGCCTCATATTCACTTTTATAAGCCTGTACCAACGAATGGGCGTGCGTACCCGCGACCGGTATATCAAATCTTTTCCCTGCAAGTACGTTACTCGTCGCCTCAACGCCACCGATGAACGTGGCCCGCGCTCCCCATATCGCCGCATCCATTTCATGCGCACGGCGGGTTCCGAACTCCATCACCACTTCGTTCTTCACGACTTGCTTGATGCGGCTTGCCTTCGTCGCAATAAGCGTTTGATAATTAACGATATTAAGAATAGCTGTTTCAATAAGCTGCGCTTGAATAAGCGGTGCCTCCACACGGATGATTGGTTCATTCGCAAAAACGAGTTCCCCTTCAACCATCGAATAGACATCGCCTGTAAAATGCAGTTCCTTTAAATATGAAATGAAATCTTCCTTATATCCAAGATCATCCCTTAAATAGACCAAATCACTCTCGCTAAAGTGAAAGTTGCGTAAAAAGTCGAGCACTCTTTCAAGCCCTGCAAACACTGCGTAGCCATTTCCGAATGGTAATCTTCTGAAAAATAATTCAAATACGGATTTCTTATTATGAATACCATCCGCCCAGTAAGATTCCGCCATATTAATTTGATAAAGATCCATATGTAATGCCAAGCTGTCGTTTGCATAATTTGAGCTCATGTCAATCTCCTTCTTCCAAATTCTAAATTAACAATAGTATACACCATTTACCCTGTTCTGGACCTTTCATAACTTTTTGATTTGTTTTGCTTTCCAATCGCCTTGTTAGGCTTCTCCAATCCACATCGGTCGTCTGAATACTCCACCAACTGTTGCCAGAGTTTTTTTATACTAATACGCCATTACTCATTTTTGCTTTTCATTTACTTCTCACACAAAGCTAAATATAATTAGTTATAATCGGATAGTTATGATTATAAGAAGAGGAGGGTATCTCATGCGTATGTTAAAAACTTTCCTACTTTTCTTCGTTCTATCGGTTGTACTCGCAGGCTGTAGCACTAGCACAAACTCATCGAAAGAAGCGAAAAAACCAGCTGATAGGGTGGAATTGACTGTATCGGCTGCAATTAGTTTGACTGATGCACTTGAAGAAATAAAAAATATATATGAAGAAGATCACAACGTTTCACTGAGATTCAACTTGGGCGGCTCAGGCAAGCTGGCACAACAAATTAAACAAGGTGCACCGGTAGATGCGTTCGTTTCCGCAAATCAAGATTGGATGGACAAGTTGGAAGATGAAGAACTGATTCTTCCTGCAACCCGAGAAGATGTTACAGGGAACAAAATTGTGCTCATTGTAAAAAAAGGCTCCTCAGTTGCACTTCAATCCATCGAAGATATTTCAGCGGGAACTGTTGAACAAATCGCAATCGGCAATCCCGAAAGTGTGCCAGCGGGACAATACGCGGAACAAACGTTACAAACACTAAACAAATGGGATGCATTGAAAGACAAAATGGTTCTTGCGAAAGACGTACGCCAAGTCCTGACATATGTAGAAACCGGCAACGTGGACATTGGTTTTGTATACGAAAGTGATGCGCTCACTTCGAAAAGTGTTAAGATACTAGCAACTGCCGAAAACGGTTTACATGACCCAATCATTTATCCTGCAGCTGTTTTGAAAGAGTCCAAATACGAAAAAGAAGCAAGTGAATTCGTGGCTTTCCTAGTAACAGACGAAGCACAAAAGATTCTGGAGAGGCACGGATTCAGAAAGTGAAGATAGGTGATTTTCTGTGAGTGATGTGAACTTATCCCCATTATGGCTTTCGTTTCAAACGGCGGCAATTGCGACCGTCATCGTATTCATCGTCGGTGTGTTGCTGGCGCGATTTTTAGCACGAAACGAATTCTATGGAAAAAGTATTATTGAAGCCATTCTTTTATTGCCACTCGTACTACCGCCTACTGTCGTTGGATTCGGTTTGCTATACGTATTCGGAAAAAACGGATTTTTAGGTCGTTTTCTCCTTGACTATTTCGATTTCCAAGTTGTTTTTTCTTGGTACGCTGTGATTATTGCCGCGGTTGTTGTATCCTTTCCACTTATGTATCAAAGTGCCGCCGCCGCATTCAAAAACTATGACCCAAACATCGAAAATGCCGCCTATACGATGGGTGCTTCAAAATGGAAAGTCTTTTGGACAATTTCTTTCCCTCTTGCATGGCCCGGACTATTGGCTGGATTAGTACTGTCATTTGCCCGCGCACTTGGCGAATTCGGGGCAACACTTATGCTGGCAGGCTATATTCCAAACGTGACTGATACGATTCCACTCGCTATCTATTTCGCAGTCGAATCAGGGAATATGGAAATGGCTACATTTTGGGTTGTAATCATTGTTGCACTCGGATTTAGTGCCATTTTGTGGTTGAACTGGTGGAGTAAGCGGAACATGATGCGTTATGCAGAACGGCGGAAAAGTAAGTGAAGGAGGGTGACGATGCTTACTGTTGACATACAAAAAACATTAACCCATTTTGAGCTCAATGTCGATTTCACTGTTTCAAAAGACGAAATCATTGTTCTCTTCGGTCCTTCGGGCTCTGGTAAAACAACGATTTTAAATTGTATTGTGGGACTCACAAAAGCAACAAGCGGTTTCATCCAATTAAACAATCGTACTTTGTTTGATGCGAAAAAGGTGAATCTACCCATTCAACAACGAAAAATCGGTTATCTCTTTCAGGACTATGCGCTATTTCCTCACTTATCCGTTTGGAAAAACATTGCCTATGGCATGAAAACCGAATCCTTTGCAAAACAATTGATGAAGGAGTTACGGATTGACCACTTGGCAGATCAATTTCCGAATGCGATATCAGGTGGCGAAAAACAGCGCGTTGCCATTGCACGTGCGCTAGCGACGGAACCCGATCTCTTGTTATTGGACGAACCCTTCTCAGCACTGGATGATGCAACGCGTGAACGGAGCCATGAAGAATTGATGCGTCTACATAAGCTCTGGGAAATCCCTGTTATTCTTGTGACACATAGTCACGCGGAAGCAGAGAAATTAGGAAGTCGCATTTTGTATTTGGATGAAGGGACTATTAGATGAGAGTAAAGCTGAATGGTGTAACCGTTGTAACATAAAAAAACACAAGGCGCCCGCCAGACTTCGGGCACCTTGTGTTTTTCTTATTGTAAGTGGTTTCTCATCAAACCATGCACTTGTGACTCAATAGCTGCAATGCTTTCCACTTCATGGATAGTTTCTGGTTGCGGATTAAACCATTTAATCCTTCCATCTTCAAATAGACCTTGGTGGTCATTCCCTTTTATCTTTAGCTTAAACTGATAACGCTCATGAACTTGATCTGCAAATAATTGTTCCACTTCGAAGTGCTCAATCATACTAACGCCTCCATAATAGTGTACCGTTTTGTCTTACTTGTTCATTATGTGTCATTATTTATCATACTAACCGTGCAATATGGTTGTTATCGTCTAATCGTTTTAACTGGAAACTAAACTATGTATGTTCAAATAGGAAATTCCAATGAATCCGCTACGGCGCTCCGGGGATGCCTCCGAGGGCACTGAAAAAATCCGATTTTCTTAAATTCCGTTGATTTCCGTTCCGAGCGGACGCTTTCCGCGGGTACGGCTTCAGCCTCCTCGTCGCTGCGTTCCTGCGGGGTCTTCAGCTCGTGCTGTTCCCGCAGGAGTCGCCGCTCTCCACTACAATCAACTAGTTATCACTATAAAAAAGAAGTTTTTCAGTGGCCTCGATGCCTCCCGCAATAAGCCAGACAGCTGCGCCGTCAGTCTTATTGCTTCGGCTACCCCTTAAAAGGCGCCTTCGCTAGTTTGTAACACACCACTTAGTGGCAATAGCTAGCACCGAATTCATAATTCACGTCTACTCGAAAAGCCCGCACTGAATAGCTTTCTTGAATACTGATGGGAAAACTTGAATTCCCCTTCGTTTTTACTACTTTCATCGATGATTTCGCCATCTTTCATAACATAAATACGGTTACACATATATTCGACAACTTGCAAGTCATGGGAAATAAATAGAATAGCCATGCCCGTGTCGCGATTGAGTTTGACGAGTAAATCGATAATTTCTTTTTGTATTAAACGGTCGAGACTTGAGACAATTTCGTCGCATATTAATAATTCCGGGCGAACGAGAATGGACCTAAGTAAGTTGATGCGCTGTCTTTCCCCTCCGCTCAGTTCAGAGGGACGCTGTTTCAGGTGCGCTTCGGTCAGTTTTACATTTCCAAGCATTTGACGAATATGCATATTCCGATCATCCCTATTGTTTCGCAGGGGCTCCATCAGTATCTCTTTAACAGTCCAGGTGGGATTAAGAGCAGCTGATGCGTTTTGAAAAATAAGCTGGCATCCTTCGTAAAACCCTTTTTTCGTTTTCCTACTAACAGGCATACCATGGAACGAGACGGTGCCGGATTCGGACGTTTCGAGTTGCATAATGAGGCGTGATAATGTACTTTTACCACTTCCACTTTCTCCAACAAGACCTACGATTTCACCTTCCTCAACAGACAGATCGATTCCGTGAAGAGTTTTCTTTCCTTTGTGATAGCTTTTTGTCATATTTTCCACAGTTAACAGCATCCGCTATCCAACCTTTCTTCCATTTAGAAGCGACTTTCCAACAATCGTTTGGTATAAGGGTGTGTCGGTCGCGCAAACAGTTCTGCAACACTGCCTGTCTCGACTACTTTTCCTGCATGCATGACGATCATTTCATCTGCCGCCTCAGCTACAATATCTAAATCATGCGTGATCAACAAAGTCGTCGTACCCTGCTTTTCATTTAACACCTTCAGTATGTCGATGAATTCCTTCTGCACCACCCTATCCAGAGATGATGTAGGTTCATCCGCTATCAAAAGGTTTGGCTTTACATACAAGGCACATGCAATCATACAACGTTGCAACATCCCCCCCGATAATTCGAATGGATACTGATGAAAAATAGCAACGGAAAGGCCAAGTTCAACCAAAATACTGGACATCTTCGCACGGAACTGTTTCACAGTATCCCCATTTCGTCCGCCAGAAAACGCATAGAGTTGACGTTCCATTTTGACAGATGGATTAAAACTATTCGCTGCATCTTGAAAAATTGTGAAGATGTCTGTTTTTCGAATCCCCATAATTTCTTCCGTCGAACTGTCCATCAAGTCCTTTCCATCAAACAGCGCTTTTCCAGTTGTTTCTGTACCCAAGGGCAGGTTACCGAGCAGTGCTGCGACAGTCATACTTTTTCCACTCCCGCTTTCACCGATAATCGATGTGATTTTCCCACGCGGAACTAAGAACGAACTGTCTTCTACAATGTTCTTTTCGTTGATGGAAATCGATAGTTGGTCCACTTTAAGCATTTAATCGCCTCCGCCCTGGATCTTTCAACGCTTCTCCTATGAAGTTAATGGACAAAATCGTTATGAAGATCATGATTCCCGGAAACAAGCCAATCCACCACGCACCAATCAATATATCATTCTGAGCGTAGTACAACATATTTCCCCATGACGGGATTGCTGGCGGTACGCCTATACCAAGAAAACTGAGCGACACTTCAATGAACACCGCTCCCGCAAAATTGAACAGCGTAACGACGAAAATAGCAGGCACACTATTTCGAAGCATATGGCCAAAAATGATTTTCCACACAGGCGTTCCGAACATGATAGCCATTTTTACAAACTCAGCCTCTTTAAGCCTGATGAATTCCGAGCGGACGATACGTGCAGTAACAAGCCACCCGGTAATTCCAATAATAAGTGCCATACTCCACATACCGCCTTGCATAAATGCTTGAAACGCCAAAATAAGTATCAAAGATGGGATTGTAATAAGCGCTTCCAGAAAACGCATCATCACCACATCGACATACCCTCCAACATAGCCGCTTATTCCGCCGTAAAGTACGCCGATAACTAGAGACAGGAATACAGAAACACCCGCAACGGTGAGCGTTACTTTTCCTCCTTCCAACAGACGTGAAAACACATCACGCCCGAGATGATCCGTCCCTAACAGATGATTCTCACCTGGTGGTACATATATTTTATCCATATCCATGTCATTTGGCGCATGCGTTGAAAACAGTCCTGCGAAAGCCGTCATAATAACGATAAGGCCAAGGACTACACACCAGAAGAGTAATACTTTTCGAGATTTCATCTACTGTATGCCCCTTTCCGCAATTTGGGATCCACTGCATACATGACAAGGTCGATGATGAATAAACTGAAGACAACGAGCAATCCGGTGAAAAGTATGCCACCCATAATAAGCGGGAAATCTTTCATCATCACAGCTTTTACTAGTAGTTGTCCTAAACCTGCCCACGAAAAAAGCGATTCTACGATAATGGATCCACCAAAGAAAGAGGGGATCGTCATTCCGATGTAGTTCAAATACGGAATAGATGCATTTCGCAAAACGCCTTTTCTTATTTCGCGTTCCAGTACTCCATTCGCTTTTGCAACCATTACATAGTATTTGCTAGTTTCCGCTTTAATACTTTCTTGGAGGAAGCGCGCATAAATGCCTGTATGAGTCAGAATGATGACGGCTGCCGGCATAATAAGATGTCGCAGTTTGTCTAGTATCCCCCCGTCACCTCCCACCTCCCCGGTACCAGATGACGGGAGAATTCCGAGTTTCACTGAAAAAAAGGAAATAAATAAAATCCCCAGCCAAAATGACGGTATTGAACTTGTCGCAATACTAATCGTCGATAATCCTTTATCCCATAAGGAGCCTTTTTGCATCCCCGCGACGGTTCCGAGCCAAAGAGAACCGATAATAATGAAAAACAAGGTCACACCAAAAAGCAACAGGGTGTTCGGTAACCGTTCTAGAAGAATGACGGTTACAGGACGGCCTTCTTTAGACGAGTAGCCCAAATTCCCTTGCAAAATTTCTTTTAGCCACAATCCGTATTGCTCGATTACCGGTCGGTCAAGCGAAAAAGCGCGACTGATTCGTTCTTTCTCGGCCGTGTTCAACGTTTGTGCATTGCCCCCGTAGAAAGCCGTTGCCGGATCACCAGGAGCCAGATGCATGATGAAAAAAGAGAGGAAGCTAATGACGAGGAGAACAATCGTCCCCATCACCATCCGCTTCCCGAACCACTTAACGCTCATTCCACTTCCACTCCTCGACGTTCCAAAGAAAACCTGACCCATGATGGCCTAGTGTTCGCTCTTTTACACCGCTCAGATTCTTATTAATGCCATAAATTGCATCGACGTAGGCAATAAAATCATACGGTGGATCCTGGGCAAGCTCCTTTTGAAACTCCATATAGGCTGTTTTCCGTTCATCTTTATCTGTCAATAAACGTCCTTCATCAAGTAAAGCATCCACTTTTACATTCGAGTAATTACCGTAGTTATAGCCTGAACTCGTTTTGCTCGACTGATCTGAGTGAAACAGGATATGCGTGTGATGATCCGCATCATATGGGCTTCCCCAAGCGATTATGAACGCATCGGTCTCGTCAATGGTAAATGCACTCCAGTCCAGTGCCGCCACTTTCACATCGGCACCGATTGCTTTAAATCCTTCTGCTGTATAGTTGGCCATATTGACACGCACTGAATCCGTTGCAGGTACTGTAATCGTAAACGCCAACTTTTCATCATTTTTATAGCGGAAGCCATCCTTTTCTTCTTTCCAGCCCGCGGCATCAAGAAGTGTTTGTGCTTTTTCAACATCGTATTCATACTTCCCTACCTCAGCGTTGTTGAACACATGTTTTTGAAGTGGCGAATACGCTTCCGTTCCGTACCCTTTCAAAATACCCTTGACGATTTGCTTGCGATCCGTCGCATAGTTGAATGCACGTCTGACATTGACATCTTTCCATAAGTCTTTGTCCATGTTATAAAGGATACCTCGGTAATCCGCTGTATCGATTGCATGGATTCCGATATTCTTTTCACTTTTCAAGCTCATTGCTTGTACCGGATCTAACAACGCGATATCGACTTCACCTGATTTCAGTTGTAGCGCTCGAACGTTACTGTCGGGTATGAATTTAAAAATCACTTTTTCGATGGATGGCGTTGTCCCGTGGAAATCACTGTACGCCTTTAACGTCAAACTATTTCCCCGATCCCACTTATCAAACATGTACGGACCTGCGCCGATAGGATGACTATTGAATTCAGCTGTTCGCATATCTTCATCTTTAAATGCATGCTTCGGCAGAATGGGCATTGTCAGTTTATCAAGTATCGGTATAAATGGATGTTTTAACGTTAATTCAAATGAGTGCTCGTCCACCTTCGTTAGCGAATCAACTTCAGTAAAATCAGCTTTTAAAAAGGAAGCATTCGTATCATCCAATATGCTTTCAATCGTGAAAATGACATCTTCAGCGGTTAGTGCTTTGCCATCATGGAACTTGATGCCCTCTTTTAGAGTGAATGTATACGTTAACTTGTCCGGAGAGACAGTATACGATTCTGCAATATCAGTGATAGCTTCATTGTTCTCATCAAATCTCATTAGGCCACGAAACAGCAATGCGTCTAGGTTTGTCTCCTCAAGAATAGGGTTTAGTCCTTCAAATTCTGATTCAGAAGCATATACGAGACGGTTTTCCTTCGGTTTTGCGTCGGCTTCTTCTTTTTTAGTACAACCCGAAACAATTAGTGCAAGCATAGAAAAAATGAGTAAAAATAGTAGTTTCTTATTTAGCATACTGGCCTCCGTCTAGTACAATTTTTTAAGCAGCTTTTCTTCTCCAGTACAGTCTATTTCTATTTCTATCTATTTATGCGTCTTGTATGTATGCTATCTAACTAAAGTATATGGACCAATCATCTTCTAAAACCCGGCAATCATTCTACCTGCCGGGTTTTGACTATTAGTACTTCCTTAAAAAGCTTGGAGTTTTATTCAACCATTCTTCATTTATAATACGTTGACAATCAGCAACTATTTTTTCAATGGTTTGGGTGCTATTTGCTAGCACCCTTAGGGTGAATCCAGGAATAGGCAGTTCTGACAGACCAATTTTAAACTCGGTTGAATCCTTATGGATAGCCTGGTATACCTTGTCAATCAGGTTAGAATCCGTTTTTTCACCGATTACAATCAAGGATCCTAAATGAGAAAAACCTTCCATTTGGCCAAGGCCATCCATATTTTTAGTTGCTGGATTTAATTTGACGTGATCATATACCGCCAACTCATTATCCATATAAATTTCATTTATTAATTGAAGCGTATTATAGCTAAAGCGTTCACCGCTAGGCGACCATCCAGGCGTAATGATATCCGAATAAAAGAGTGCAGCACCTTTTTCCATATGAATATTCGTTTTTTGCTTATAGCGAGCATCCCGATAGCCGATGATTGGATCGGGAATATATTCAAGATAGCTGCCTTCCTTAAGATCCATTACCGTTTCCTGGTAGGCAAGTGTATGGGGTGTCTTGTATATTTTAGTTGCTGATTGTGTTGTTAAGGTTAATTGGGCCTGTTTGTCCAATGTAATTTGCATTTTATAGCTGTCGCCGTCTAAATAGCCGCCTCCGGGATTTAAAATGTAATAACAGACCTGTCCCGATTCGTCATGATAAATGGGACGCATCACTTTATATGCCCCTTGGAAATATACATTCCGTGCAACTGTCTTTCCACTTCTTACCTCAGTGTCTAAACGTAAAATCCCTGTCCAGTCCTCCACCTTACTCTAATCCCTTTAAGAGTACATTCTTTCTAATCCAATCCGTTATTTCATCAAGACCGGTATTGTCTTTTAAATTTGTAAAAACGAACGGTTTGTTTCCACGGAACGTTTTTGTATCAGATTCCATCACTTCCAAGCTAGCCCCGACGTAAGGCGCCAAATCTATTTTGTTTATGACGAACATGTCTGATTTGATCATACCTTGTCCACCTTTTCGCGGAATCTTTTCACCTTGCGCTACATCTATAATATATATAGAGAAGTCAACAAGTTCAGGACTAAAAGTGGCAGCGAGATTATCTCCGCCGCTTTCCACGAAAATCAGTTCAACATCGGGGTGCTTCTCTATTAGTTCATCAATTGCTGCAAAGTTCATGGAAGCATCTTCACGTATCGCCGTGTGAGGACAACCTCCCGTTTCCACGCCTATGATCCGATCCGCAGGTAAGACACCATTTTGCATTAGGAATTTTGCATCCTCTTTTGTATAAATATCATTTGTTACCACCGCCATGCTAATTTCATCTTTGAAATAGCGTGTTAACTTTTCAACCAACATCGTTTTTCCTGCGCCAACAGGTCCACCTACACCAATTTTAATCGGTTCCATGACTAACACTTCCTTTTTTTATTATCCGGCTACATTTTTTCCTTCTTACGACATGAAAATACGAATATTCACGCGTTCATGTTTCATTTGGGATAGTTCTAGGCCTGGGGAGACTATTCCGAAATCATCTTCATCCAAACTCTGGATTTTTTCTGTTGCTTTCGCTAACGGTACTTGGAATTGCTGAATCGTTTTTTGACCGGCTGTCTGCCCTAAAGGGATGGCTCGTACAGCATTTTGAACAAGTGTAGAGATTGTAGAGTACAAATAATAGAGAGTGGTTGTCGATTTTGTAACGCCTAAATGATGGCCTATCATCGTAAACACAATCGCCGGATGGCCAAATGATAGTTTCTTGTTAATACGTTCGCGATATTCCAAAAAAACGGGAACATCATATAGCGATTCCACAAGCTTCAACATCCGCTCACCAATTCGCTGAGTTCCTTCCCTTGTTTCACGCGGCAGATTTTGCACGGTTAGCATACAATCCAATTTCCATACTTTTTGCAAATTATTTTCTTCCAATGCTTCATATACAAGACGGGAAGCGAGCCCATCGGAATAGATGAGCTGCTCATTTAAATAGACATCAAGCCATTGTAAAAATGACGCTTGGTCATGCACTCGGTCTTCTTGAATATAACTTTCCAGGCCATATGAGTGGCTAAAAGCGCCCGTCGGAAAACTTGAATCACAAAGCTGGAATAAAGATAGAATGTTATCACCCATGACTATGCCCGATATGACGAAACGCCTGTTTCACTTTCCGATCTTCACGTTTAAAAGGTATTTGAAGTTGTTGCAGCAAATCTTCAACCAGATAATCGTATTGGACAAGCATGTCGTTTTCCTCAAATTGTGCTGGTAGATGACGATTTCCTAATTGGTGGGCAATTGTCCCCATTTCATGTAAGTCGCGTGGACTAATTATTAGTAAATCATCCGAGACGACGTCAATCATGATGAGATTTTTATCATCCATATATAAAATATCTCCAGCAACCAGATCACGTGATTCTTTTAAACGTATACCGATTTCTTTACCGTGATCTGTCTTGACGAGTTGAACCCGTTTCACTAAATGGGCGCTTTCAAGGTATACTTTTTCAATATGGCGCTTTTCAATTTCTTCCTTTTCCATGTTCTCAATATTCATCGTGATTTTCTCTACTATCAATGCTTTCACCTCAAAATAGGAAATATCTCTGCCCCATTGGCACTTCGTCAACAGGATCACATGTTATTAATTCCCCGTTTATTTTCACCTCATATGTTTGTGGGTCCACTGTAATATCCGGCGTTTCAGAATTAAGTTTCATATCTTTTTTCGTTAAATTCCGAATGCCGTGAACAGGAAGAACCACTTTTTCTAGTCCTAATTTTTCATGTACATTATCATCAAATGCAGCTTGTGAAATGAATGTAATCGCGCTTTTGGCAAGTGCTTTTCCCATCTGCGCATACATCGGGCGATAAATGACAGGCTGCGGAGTTGGAATCGATGCATTCGCATCTCCCATTAAGCTTTCTACGATAAATCCATTTTTAAGTACCATTTCAGGCTTCACACCGAAAAATGCAGGTGACCAAATGACAAGGTCGGCGAATTTACCGACTTCTAAAGAACCAACGTGGTCAGATATACCATGCGTGATAGCTGGATTGATTGTATACTTTGCAATAAATCGCTTCACACGATTATTATCCGAAAGTTCGCTATCGCCTTCCATTGTGCCTCTTTGCTTTTTCATTTTATCGGCAGTTTGCCAAGTTCTCATAATGACCTCGCCGATACGCCCCATTGCTTGTGCATCTGAGCTGACCATACTAAATACACCCATGTCTTGAAGGATATCTTCAGCAGCAATTGTTTCTTTTCGAATTCTTGAATCTGCAAAAGCAAGATCTTCAGGTATGGATGGGTTTAAATGATGACATACCATCAGCATATCCAAATGCTCATCAATCGTATTCACCGTGTAAGGTAACGTCGGGTTAGTCGATGACGGCAGAACATTCATATAGCTGGCTGATTTAATCAGGTCAGGAGCATGACCTCCACCTGCCCCCTCTGTATGGTACATATGAATAACGCGTTCTTTAATCGCATCCATCGTGTTTTCCATAAAACCGCCTTCGTTCAACGTATCTGCATGAACAGCTACTTGAACGTCATACTTGTCAGCAACACTCAGTGCATGATCAAGTGCCGAGGTAGTAGCTCCCCAGTCTTCATGAACTTTTAAACCGATTGCGCCTGCCAGTACTTGTTCGATAAGCGGCTCTTCTGCGGCAGCCTGTCCTTTACCCGTAAATCCAACATTAATCGGCATACCTTCTGCCGCTAATAGCATACGATGAATATTCCATTCACCTGGGGCAACCGTTGTTGCTTTAGATCCAGCGGCAGGACCAGTTCCTCCACCAATGAGAGTCGTAAGACCAGAAGCCAGCGCTGTTTCAATTTGGTCAGGATTTATGAAATGCACATGCGAGTCAATTCCACCGGCAGTGACAATCATTCCTTCTCCTGCAATAATTTCAGTGGCTACGCCAATTACAATGTCCACGTTATCCATAATAAGCGGATTACCTGCTTTACCAATCCCGGCAATTTTTCCATCACGAATGGCTATATCCGCCTTATAAATCCCTGTATAATCCAAAATAACGGCATTCGTGATTACTACATCCGGAACACCATCTTTTCTTGTCGCGAGCGGATTTTGGCCCATTCCATCACGTATAACTTTTCCCCCGCCAAATAAAACCTCTTCGCCATATGTTGTATAATCTTTTTCAATTTGAATCAGTAACTCTGTATCCGCCAGGCGAATGGAATCTCCAGTTGTTGGTCCGTACATTTGCGCATATTGTTTTCTTGACATATTAAAACTCATTCATTGGCCTCTCTTTCTAATGACCCGTCTACTTTATTGTTAAATCCATACACACGGCGCTCCCCGGCATAATCTATCAACTCGACCTCTTTCTCATCCCCGGGCTCAAATCGCACTGCAGCACCGGCGGGAATGTTTAACCGTTTCCCGAGCCCTTCTTCTCTACTAAATTGAAGCGCTTCGTTCACTTCATAGAAATGAAAATGAGATCCTATTTGAACCGGACGATCGCCCGTATTTATTACCGAAATTGAAGTTATCGTTTTCCCTTGGTTTATAAGGATATCTTCCTCTTTTAAAAATAATTGCCCAGGTATCATTTACCTATTCCTCCTATCGTCAATTACCTAATGGGATTATGAACTGTAACCAGTTTTGTGCCATCCGGAAATGTTGCTTCTACTTGCACATCGTGAATCATCTCCGGCACACCTTTCATGACATCTTCCCGCGACAAGATTGTTGCACCATATTCCATTAATTGCGCTACCGTTTTCCCATCCCTTGCACCCTCTAATACTTCATAAGTAATAAGTGCAACAGATTCAGGATGATTTAACGCCAATCCTCTTTCCCTTCGTCTTGTAGCAAGATCCGCAGTGACAACTATCATGAGCTTGTCTATCTCACGTGGTAACAAATGCATTAAGTAGCCTCCTTGTTATTCATACCCAAACAATATGCCCTTTATTAATGGATAAAATACTGGAATGGGGCAAAAATGGCAGTTCATAATTATTTTTAACGATCTGGCACATTTTTTTGGGGAAACAGTGGAGCATCTCCAACAAATAACCGATTGCTTGTTTCCCGATGATAGAATATCATCAGTAATGCAGTTCAAGAGTTCTATTACTTTTCTCTATAGATGCTTTACGTTATTCGTCACAAAAGAAAGTGATTTAAAGCCTGCACAGAAAAAAGCTGCCTTAATTTTTGGCAATTTAAAGAAGGTGGGTTTTATAAAATATCGGGGATAATAGGCTTCTTAAGCCTCGCCAAATTAAAGTGATTATAAAATCAAACTTTATAAAAAAGGAGCTTTTTATGGATAAAAACAAACGGAATTCATTCGGAGAAAGTACCTTGATTTCCTTGTTAGTGACTTCTCTTAAAGGAATTTCACAAGTTATGCTTATCGAAAACGCCATTACAGGGTTTGTTATTTTATTGGCGATTACGATTTCCTCCTATTCTTTAGGCATTATCGCCTTGGCTTCTGCAGTTTTAGGCACTGTTGTGGGGAAAATCGGTGGTGCGGATGAAAATACTGTTAACCAGGGATTGATGGGATTCAATTCCGTGTTAACTGGAATGGCATTGGCTTTATTCCTGAGTGGACCGTATATGTGGATAGTGGCATTGGTTGGGGCTGTCGTTGCTGCTGTTCTTACAGCTAGCATGATGCACTTTATGGGGAGTACCGGAATTCCCGTTCTTACATTCCCCTATATTATTTTGACATGGTTCGTTCTACTCGCCTCTTACAAATTGGAAGGCATTAGAATAAGCCCAACATTAGTACCGCAAAATCTGACCAGTTGGGAGCTTCACACGTCAGGTAAAATTCGTTTGTTGGATGTAGTCTTTAATGGTTTTGGGGAAGTTTTTTTCCTGACTGAGGTAATACCCGGAATATTGATCTTTATAGCTGTTTTTTGGGCGGGGAGAAAACTTGGCATATACGCAGCAATTGGTAATGCCGTTGCTCTTCTCACAGCATTCTTGTTAGGCGGGGAACACACGTTAATTATGTTGGGCTTGTATGGCTATAATGCAATTTTAACTATTTTGGCTGTGTCCGCAGTATTCAACAGTGAACAAAATCGTTTTTCACCGTTAACAGGCATTATCGCGGCGTGTCTAACTGTGCCCGTAACAGCAAGTGTAAGCATATGGCTATTGCCGTATGGACTTCCTGCTTTAACGATGCCCTTTGTCCTTTGCACATGGCTAATACTGGGTGCAAGGAAAGTCCTTCCCAAGTTATAGCCTATACTACAATCACATTAAACACTAAATGTCCGGTAGTGCTGGATATAAAAAAGACTGATTAGGAATCCCTAATCAGTCCTTTTTATTTTACAGCCGTAACTT
This sequence comes from Filibacter tadaridae, assembly GCF_900609045.1. Taxonomy (GTDB): domain Bacteria; phylum Bacillota; class Bacilli; order Bacillales_A; family Planococcaceae; genus Sporosarcina; species Sporosarcina tadaridae. The sequence goes on along the minus strand of NZ_UXAV01000030.1, from coordinate 22,637 downwards.
TAAAGTATTCATCGAGCGTTGAATCACTCATTCTCCATTCTTTTGGTGATTTCCTGCTTTTCTTCTCTCCACCATTGAGCTTCCTCTTGATCATTCAAAATACCCGCAATTTCATGTTCTTCTTCCACAGCAGGTGCTGACCCACGAAGAGGACGACCTGATGTCTCTTGGACAAAGAAAGCAACCACGATAATACCAATGACGGAAACAATCATGATGTAATAGGCAGGTACCATTAAACTCATTGTCTGGCTTATCAAGAATGCAACAACCAAAGGCGTTGTTCCACCAAATACAGATGCGGATAAGTTATACATAATGGAAAGTCCGCCGTATCTGACGTCCGTAAAGAATAGTGAAGGCAACACGGACGGCATCGTTCCTTGAAAGGAAGCTAGGAATACTGCTAAAATCATCAAGCCTAAAAATACAAGAAGATTATCTCCGCTTTCAATCAATTTGAACGCGGGAATCGCTAAAATGAGCAAACCGATAAGACCACCCATTATAATCCGTTTCGTCCCGATACGATCACTGACATAACCCATCAACAACACAATCGGTATCATGATGAACATAACGACTAAAATTAGGATAAGCCCTTTCGTTTCGCCATATCCAAGTACCGAACTTAAATGGGATGGCATATACGACAACAACATATAATCGACAACATTATAGAATAGAACAAGCCCAATGCCGATTAGCATCGGTTTCTTATGGTAAACGAAAATGTCTTTCATAGATGCCTGATCATCATGCTCTTTTGACTCTTCCATCGCTTCAAATGCAGGTGTTTCTTCTAAATTACTTCGTAAATAAAACCCTATAAAACCAATCGGAGCCGCTATGATGAATGGAATACGCCATCCCCATGCAAGCATCGTTTCATCCCCTAAAGTCAATGTAAGAATGGTTACTAAACCTGCACCACAAATGTAACCAACCAGTGTTCCAACTTCCAGGCCACTTGCCATAAACCCACGCTTCTTATCCGGGGAGGATTCAGCGATAAATGTCATCGCGCCCGAATATTCCCCGCCTGTAGAAAACCCTTGTACAAGTCTTGCAACCAACAGAAGAATGGAAGCTGTTATACCAATGGATTCATAGCTTGGTATCAGACCGATACTAAGTGTTGCGATTGCCATAATAATCAAGGTGATCGCCAAAATGTTTTTTCGTCCTAAACGGTCACCGAGCATCCCGAAGAACATGCCGCCTAACGGACGTACTAAAAAGGCTACTGAAAATGTTGCAAAAGCAAACACTAATTGTGTTGAACCCGATACTTCCGGAAAAAAGACTTTCCCGATGATAACCGCTAAGTACGAGTAAATCCCAAAGTCAAACCATTCCATTGCATTTCCGACAGCCGAAGCGAATACCGCTTTTTTAGCGGTATCCGGATTCACAACGACGATATCCTTCTTGCGTAACAGTCGCCTCTTTTTCTTTTTATCCAATTTCTTTTTCTCTGTTTCTCCATCCTCCATGTACGTTATTCCCCCTATAGTTTCTTAATCTCTTTTTTTCGCTTATTTCAGCGTTTAACCTATGTATGATTGTTAAAGTATACCCTTTTCTATTAAATCTAAAACATTCTCAATTTCTACCGGCTATTATTCTTCCCCCAAAAAACCCTTTTCATTTTAATTTATCGTTGAAATAAGTAACTCCATAGATACTTCATCCAGTTATCTTTAATTCTAGATGGCCTAATATTCCCCACATTCTATCTGTCAATAATTCTATATCAGGTTCAATTTTTCCTTGACGGGGTAATTTATTAATTGAGGCATTTTTAGTGACAATATACAGGGAGGGGATAGTTATGTTTGGCCTTTCAGATTTACTGTCGTTAATCATTTCTGCATTTATCATCTTGCCTGTTGTCATATTCCTGAGGGAAACCGGTTACTTTATCGTCAGTGGAATTTTCGGTGTTGAAAATCCTAGGCTGACCATTGGATCAGGCCCGCGGGTTTTCAAAATAGGAATGTTCGATGTCAGAAGGTATTACCACCTTTACAGCTGGTTTTCTTATGATGATATTAAGAGAAAAAACAAGTTTGCCTATATCTCCATCTACGCAGGACCCATTCTTATCAACCTTCTTCTTGCGGTAATCCTTAATGCACTTCTAGCAAATGGGATGCTGCAAGACTATAAAACTTTCTTGGATCGCTTTATTTTTTATTCAATGTATTACGTTCTATTTGATATCGTTCCCATGATAACGGCAAATGGCAAGCCGAATAATGGAATGATTATTTATGAAATGCTCCGATATGGAAAACGAACCGATTACAATAACGAACCTTTCATTCCAGCAACAACCGAAGTTGAGGAACAATATCAGGAGGAAATGAAAGAGCTAAATGAGTTGAAAGAAGAAAAAGTAATGACAGAACTGGAAAGTATGAAAGAAATGCATGAGCAAGAAAAAGAAGTAGGGAAAAAGGGGAAGGATTTGGATGAATAATAAATCAGGTACCGATTTTGATTTCTATACATGGTCATTATCTTCGTATACAATGAGGGTTGATTAAATGAAGATAGTAGGAGTGATATCATGTTTAAAAATGCATTAGGACGTTTTCGTTTCATGGGAATCCTGGAAGGTAGCTCGCTGCTTATCTTGTTGTTCATTGCGATGCCTCTCAAATATTGGTTTGATATGTCAAATGCCGTAACGATCGTTGGAACACTTCACGGCTATATATTCCTAGCTTATATTGTTGCCATTTTGTATGCGATGATTGCGGTTAAATGGCCTTTCAGATTTACGATTGGCGCTGTACTTTCCGCCTTCATCCCATTCGGTAATTTTATTTTGGACAGCCGTCTCAAAGTTTTTGAAAATCCGAGCGGAGAACCACTATAAATTTTGTTCTTGGTAACTCAAACAATCGTGAAAGTTTAAACAGGATTGTTTGAACTTCCACGATTGAACGAGTGCCTGTCACCGCGAACTTTTGTTTCTCGCACAGATCCGCATCATTACGTATTATTTCACACCTTTTGTCCATTTCTTAAAAAGTTCTTCATTGCTTTCAATAAATTCTTTGGCTGCTTGTTCAGGATCTGTTCCTTTAAAAATTTCAACCATCACTGACTCCAGATGCTCCTTATCCCACTCAAATTGATCCAAAATTTTGTAAGCGGCTGGTGAATCCTCTTCCAGGCCTTTTCGAGTAAGCGTATGAATATCATCCGGCTTGCCAAATACTTCTCTTGGGTCCTCCAAAAATTTCAAGTCATATTCTTTCATAGCCCAGTGTGGAGACCAAAGCGTTACAATAATGTCTTCCTTTTTCTTAATCGCCCTGTCGAGTGCAGCCATCATCATCGCGTCACTAGTAGCCTTTAATGTCCAGTTATCTAAGCCATATTCTTTCATTGCTAACTCGGTCATTTGCATTTGGCCTGCACCCGGGTCAATCCCTGTAATCGCCCAGTCAGTTCCCTCTCCAATTGAATGAGCATTTTCTTTCATCTCTTCAATCGAATCAATTTCTACATAACTTGGCACGACCAAGCCTAACGGTGCTTCTTTGATACTAGGGCCCAAATCTACAAGATCCCCCTCAAACTTTTCCCAATAACTTACGTCTGTATATGGAAGCCATGCTGAAACCATCGCATCAGCCGACCCATCCGCTACGGCAATATACATCGCACCTGTATTAACTTCTTTCAAAGTGACGTCATACCCGACTTTCTCAAGTGCCTCTTTTATCACATGACTACTCGCAAGTTCCGTTGCCCAAGATACAAAAGGTATCGTAATCTCTTTTTTACCAAGGTGATCCCCTTCGCTGCTGGAATCACTCAACCCCTTTTCAGCATTTCCGCATGCCGATAACATGATTGCAAGTACGAATAGGATAGTAATACTTAACAAACGGTTATTCATTCTTAGACTTTTCACTAGTATCCCCCTAGGTTAATGGTGCTGTTTATTTTATTTTTTTCTCTTTTCAGTGTCCTCAATCGGTAAGTATGTAAATATCTCCCCCGACTCTATCAGGTCAATTAGCCGCCTTAACCAGTCATAATAACTCTTGGATTCATAAATTTGAACATGTAAGTTTCCGGCATATTCTCTTATACCACGACTCACCTGATCATTATTGATGATTTTTTCAAGCTCTTTTCCTGCATCTTCAACTGCGGTTACATTCATCTCTACCTCACGTTCCCACTTTTTACAGTAAAAAGAGATGAATGATTTAAAGAAATTTGACTCCGCTACAAAATGCTCCCTTCTAGATCCCTTCTCCCATGTTTTTTGTACCATTCCATTACTCCGCAATTTTTTCACTGCGGTACTCATACTCGGTTTAGTCATACCCAGACGATCTTTCATTTGGTCAAGCGTCATTTCCCCTTCAATATACATCGTTCCATAAAGGCGCCCTGCTGAAGGAGTGACACCATACAGATCCATCGTCTCAGCAATCGCGTCGATGACTATTTGTTTTGCGTGTTCAATTGACTCTAGTGCTACTTCGTCTTTTTTCAATTGTACAGACATCTATGCAAATCTCCTTTTCTACGAAACATCGTTAAGTATTTATTTTACACTTTTAATACTACAATAATAAGAACAGATGTCAAATGAAAATAAAATCACATTTTAAATTTTTTAGTTCCTTCATAAGTATTGATTTGAGAGAGTTTGCAGGCATAAAATTCAATAAAATAATATAGAGGAGTTTACAAACCAAAAATCATATGTTACATTTATCAGCGTTAAGTACGTTAAATTAAATTTTAACAAACTTAATGTTATAAACTATAAGGGAGTGATTATCAGATGATGTCCATACAAAAAATGTACATAGATGGTAAATGGATAGAAGCAGAATCACGTGCTACCCGTGAAATAATTAATCCATATAATCAGAAGGTCATAGCTACTGCCTCAGAAGGAAATGAAAATGATACACACACGGCAATACAGGTTGCTAGAAAAACCTTCGATCAAGGGAACTGGGCAGCAACACCTGCAAACGAACGTGGAAAACTTCTCTATAAAATTGCAGCATTAATAGAACGAGACCAAAAAGAATTGGCACGGCTTGAAACATTGGATACTGGAAAAACACTGATAGAAAGTGAAGGCGATATGGTGGACATAGCTGAAGTCTTCCGCTATTTCGCTGGGTTAGCGGATAAGGATGGTGGCGAAATTATTGAATCACCTATTCTCAATTCAATGAGCAGAGTCGTTCGCGAGCCCGTTGGCGTTGCTGCTCTGATCTTACCTTGGAACTATCCTCTTCTCCAGGCGTCATGGAAGATCGCACCAGCACTCGCTGCCGGTAATACAATTATCGTGAAGCCTAGTGAAATCACGCCTTTAACAACTGTTAAAGTCACTGAATTAATAGAAGAAGCAGGTGTCCCAAAAGGAGTTGTTAACTTAGTACTTGGGCCGGGTCACAGTGTAGGTCAGGCGATGGCAGATAGCCCACTTGTCGATCTTATTTCCTTTACAGGCGGCATTGAAACAGGCAAAGGTATTATGTCTTCGGCAAGTGGTAATTTGAAAAAAATCGCATTAGAGCTTGGAGGTAAAAATCCGAACATTGTTTTTGCCGATAGTGATTTGGATACGGCAGTGGATCAGGCTTTAAATGCGGTTTACTTCCATGCAGGTCAAGTCTGCTCAGCTGGTGCTAGATTACTTATTGAAGATAAGATTCATGATTGGTTTGTTGAAAAACTAGTGGAACGTGTTAAGAGAATTAAACTTGGGGATGGTTTTGACGAACTTACACAATCTGGTCCTATGATTTCATCAGAACAGCGGGATAAAGTTGAAAAGTATGTGGAAATCGGAAAAGAAGAGGGAGCAAAATTAATCATTGGCGGTGGACGACCAGAAGATGCTTCACTCGCAGACGGCTTCTTCTATCTACCAACCATTTTCACAGAATGTACAGCCGATATGCGTATTGTTCAAGAAGAAATATTTGGTCCCGTCTTAACAATTGAACGATTTTCCAGCGAAGAAGAGGTCATTTCATTAGCAAATGATACTATATACGGGCTTGCTGGCGCTGTTTGGTCAAAAGACATACTAAAAGCGGAACGAGTAGCAAGCCAATTACGTATGGGAACCGTTTGGATTAACGATTTCCATCCCTACTTTGCGCAAGCACCCTGGGGCGGATACAAGCAATCAGGCATCGGACGCGAGTTGGGCAAAACTGGATTAGAAGAGTTCACAGAACTAAAACACATTTACCAAAACACAAAACCAGAACCAGTGAACTGGTTTAAATAAATATAAGTACTAGTTGACTAGATCGATAAAAACTATTAGGGGGAAATATTATTATGGCAGGCATGAATATGAAGGTAGAACACATGACGACAATGCAATCTTTTGAGGTTCCAACAATTATAAAACACGGAATCGGCATCATTAAATACGCAGGTAATGAAATTAAAAACCTTGGCGTGACAAAGGCTTTGCTCGTTACTGACCCAGGTATTTACAATGCAGGGATGACGAAATCCGTAGAGGTATCCCTCGCCGAGGCCGGTGTTGAAGTCGTTCTTTTCAATAAGGTAGAAGCAAATCCACCTGTAAGAGTTGTTAATGAAGGAACTAAACTTTATAAAGAAACCAATTGTAATGGTCTTGTCGCAGTTGGTGGCGGCAGTTCGATGGATACAGCTAAAGCAATCGGTGTTGAAGTAGCACATGGCGGATCTGTTCTAGAATACGAAGCCGCTGATGGGAAAAAACCATTAGTAAACCGTGTTCCTCCATTAACTACGATTCCAACAACTGCGGGCACAGGTTCTGAAGTGACACAATGGGCTGTTATTACTGATGAAGAACGCGAATTCAAATTCAATACTGGCGGTCCATTAATCGCTGCACACTTAACGATGGTAGACCCTGAACTTCATACTTCCATGCCGCCACACGTCACGGCAATGACAGGTATCGATGCACTTTCGCACGCAATTGAGTGTTATACGATGAAATATGCTCAACCAGTAACCGATGCCGTCGCACTTCTGGCAATTGAATACGTGGCAAATTATGTTCATCGCGCATATGCGGATGGAGCTGACATTGAAGCTAGGTACGGTATGGCACAGGCCGCAATGCTTGCTGGGCTTTCATACGGCAGTGAATCTGCTGGTGCAGCGCATGCAATGGCACAAACACTTGGTGGTATCGTAAACGTTCCACATGGTCAATGTGTCTCTTGGATGCTAGGTCCTGTAATGGAATTCAATTGGAAAGGTAGTCCGGAACGCTATGCGCGCATTGCTCAAGCCTTAGGCATCAATACGTTCCATATGACCATCGAAGAAGCTGCGAAAGCCGCAGTTAATGAAATATATAAACTTGTGGACGAAATGGATATTCCATCGCTAAAAGAACAAGGTGTTCCAGAAGATATGATTCCACGTCTTGCTGAAGCTGCAATGACCGATCCTCAAACGGTTGGTAATCCGCGCGATCTTTCAGTCAAAGATTATGAATGGATATACAAACGTTGTTATAACCTGGTACCTAAGACTTTATAATATAGATAAACGAAAAAAGCTCTATTACAGAGCTTTTTTTTCGTTTGTGACATACTTGTTTCCGCATCCCCTGTTGAAGCAATTAATTCAAAGCTTGACTAATCGGTAGTACATAATTATAGGAAAAGACGATGATGGTATGAAATAATTTGAAAAACATGAGAATAATCCTCAACCTGTACGATGTATTAAGTGTAAGGGCCTTTACGATAAAAAAAGGGGTTAATCGAATGAACATTACAAGTGAAAACTTTATAAAACAGTTCAAAAAAAGAAAAGAAGATGCGTTGGAATATGTGATAGATGAATATATCGGAATTGTAAAAGCAGTCATTACTAATTCCTTAAAATCCTATAATGATCCCCAGAGCATAGAAGAATGTATTAGCGATACGTTCTTAGGCGCCTTTGACAATGCGAAACAATTTAAAGGGGAACAAGTGGATTTTAGGAAGTGGATTTGTACAATTGCAAAGTTTAAAGCGATTGACAAACAAAGAAAAATGGCAAATTCACCCGCAACGGCGGAGTTTGAAGATTATCAAATTGAAGTGAAATCCGCCGAAGAAGAATTTTTGATCAAATCATCGATAGAAGACTTACTAAAAATGATGACAAAACTAGAACAAGTAGACCGTGATATTTTCACCATGAAATACTTTTTAATTATGAAAAACGAAGAAATCGCCCTACAACTTGGGCTTACGAAGGCATCTGTTGATAATCGTTTATACCGTGGAAAAAAAAGATTGCAACAAATTCGTTTAGGAGGGGCATTCAATTGAAAAGGTTATATAGTGAATTTAACAATTTAAATATTGACACGGATCTTCAGCCAATGGAAGTAAGCGAGTTCGAAAAAGAGAAGGTGAAAAGGACTGTCATGAGAGCTAAAAGGAAAAATCATTTACCTAGAAATTTATCGGTAGCTGTAGTCTTTTTAGTCGCTTCCAGTATTACGTTAAGTGTTGCATTTCCAACCTTTGCAGCAAAATTGCCGATTGTCGGTAACGTATTCGAGTTATTCAATGATGATGAGAAGTATGTATTCGAGGAGCATGATACGTATGCTACGGATATTGGGGTAACAAAAGAAAGTAATGGAGTCAGTGTCACGGTGACTGATGCAGTATATGATGGGGAAAATATTACGATTGCTTATACAATGGAAAGTGAAAAAGATTTAGGGCAAAGGCCAGTGTTAGATGGAAAATTGGATGCTAATGAATTCCAGGATATATATAAAGATAGTGGATACTCCCCAAATTATATTACAAAAAAAGTAAGTGATAATGAATACGCAGGATTATTTATCTATCAGTTAATTGAGGGACCTAAACCAGATGAGATTCATGTGACTTGGGATGGTGACAATGTAGTTAACTTAGTTGATGCTGATAATCCACTGCCAGGGGACTGGTCTTTTCAGTTAACATTACAAGCACTTGAAGGTAAGACGAAAGAATTATCTGAGACGGGCATTCATTCAAAAGAAAATGGCATCGACGTAGCACTTACAAAAATGACAGAAACACCTGTATCCACTACTCTTTATCTATCTGAACAGGTTGATGTACGGAAAGCGGCAATGGAGAACGTAGAATGGCGTGGTGTAGTGATTGATTATTTGGTGACAGATGACTTGGGAAATGAATACAATGCGATTCATTATAAGGACACAGGTCATAGTACTGATTTCAAACAAGATCATGTTAGTGATCCAAGAATAACTACCACAGTTTTCAATAAGGAAGCGACATCTGTAACTATTACTCCAATTGTTAATATATACAAAATGGTAAACGATGACGGCACTCTGGAGTCCGTAAAGGAACCCTACCCTATTGAACCAATGCAGTTTGATTTGAATTAATGAAATTTAGGTGCCTGTTTCTAATGCAATCATGAATTGCGTTAGAAACAGGCACCTTTTTTAATTTGTCGTTCTATCTAATACAGATCTAGAATTCAATCCTTCTCTTCAATAATCAATTCCATGTATACAGTTTTCATATGTCCATAGAATGATCTTTTCATCATTATTCGTTTCATAGTACTCCGACAATAATTGATTCCACTCTTCTAATTGATGTTCGCTGACATTTACTATACCTACACCATTTAACATCATAATTGCATTTGCCGAAACAATTGCTGTACGCTTATTCCCGTCCCAAAATAGCTGCGTTCTCATAGCATAATACATATACTTCAATGCTTTGTATGTTAGTGACATTTTGCTACCCATAATTTCATTAATAGCGGCCACTACTTCGGATTCGATTGGAATCGTAGGCGTATAATCAACCCCGTATATTCCTACATTACCAGTCCGTAAGGCGCCCCATTCAAGTGATTCATTATAGGATATGAAACTGTTGATTCTACAAGCAATAGCTAGATTAAAGGTAGTGTCATGAGGTGAATTTAAAACATATTGATACGCATTTTTGAGATTGAGGATAATCTGTATATCATCCATGCTAATCCCACTTACGCTCATACCTTCTACAATTGTTTTTGTTTGGGAAAAGGTTGTATTTACGTTTTCTAAGCGTGAAGCTGAATGGATTAGTCCAATAACACTTTTCTTTAATAAGAACTTAGATTCACGTTCATTAAGGTTGTATTTATTTGAAATCGTCACTACTACCCCTCCGTCTTTACAACACTATAAAAAATTAACGCACCCTTAATATTTCATTTATAAAGAACTTTATCGTCATTATACAACAAGGACGAGGAATTGATTAGGAAATTAAATATATACCAAGGTTAAAAGTCCAGCGTATTTCTTCAACGTCTATGCTTTAGCGCATGATAACAAGAAAAAACGTGCAACTCCTACATAATAGAAGTTGTACGTTTTTTTCAATTCAAGCCCACATCCATTTCCAAATTTCTTTCGGTGTGGCATTTTTACCGTACATCAGTATGCCCGTTTTGAAGATTTTTCCCGCCAATTTCATAAAGAGCCAAATACTGATGACTAAAATAACGACTGCGATACCGATTTCCACCCATGGCCATTCCTCGAGGAGAGATAGGCGTAACAGTAAAATCGCTGGGGCTGTAACCGGGATGAATGACCCTACTTGCGCAATGACTCCACTTGGATCAGCAAGTATTGGACCGATGAAGATGAGTGGCAAGAACGGCAACATGATGACCATCCCTTGGAAATTACTCGTTGCGGTCATGTCTTCAACTGTGGAACCGATCGCTACGAAGATTGCAGCGAATAGCAGATAGCCTGCGAACGCAATGAATAGTAGAAGAAACAACTCGGGAACGAGCAGGTATTCCATAAGCGGAAGCTCGAATCGCCACATGATAGCCGGAAGTGCAACAGCCAGCCATACAATCACTTGAGTGATTCCAAGAATGAAGTAACCAATAATTTTCCCTTGCATCAATTCCACTGGTGTCAATGAAGATAAAATGATTTCCGCAACTTTCTCTTTCTTCTCCTGTGAAGCAGATTGGAAAATCATCATCCCTGTCATAACAATTGAGAACAGAATGACTCCGGCGAATGCACCTGGTATAATCCGTTTCAGCGGATCTGCCTCACCTAAAGCAACCCCTTTCGCTTCCGCCTCATCAACAGAAACTGGAACAACCGATACTTGGTTCGCTATTGTCTCTTTTTGTATCTCAGACAACCCGAGCCTTTCCAACTGTAACTGGCGGAGCGGTTGCTCAAGAATACTAGCTTCATACGGGGATAACTTGTCTAAATCATCACTCATATACATTTTTATCTGACCTTGTTCCAGCCCTGCTTCCGTCAATGCAATATAGACACTCTGCTCCATATCAGGCAAGTCATTCTGCATTTCAGCTTCTTGAATTTTAGTCTGCATCAGCGTCCAGTTATTGATTTCCGACTCGTTAACTACCTCTTGTACTTCATTCCAAATCCCTAATTCATCGTATAGATAGACGCTAACGTTCTCTTCTGAATTGGATTTATCAAATAACATCGGAATGAAAAGGAAAGCTAAAAAGATAACAGGTGTACTCAGCAATGAGATGATGAATGATTTGTTCGTCATATTCCGTTTAATTTCCCACTTTGCCACTTTTAAACTATTACGCATGACTTCCAACTCCTTCCGGCAATTGATGTTGGTCTGTCGCAATGTCTATGAAGATTTCATGGAGTGAAATTTTGTCAATCGACAGCTCCTGAACTGTTAATTGTTCCGGCAATTTCCTTAACCAAAGTGGAACAATGACATCTTGGGTTAAATAAAGCACTGTCACATCTCCGTTTTGCTCGATTCGTAGTACATTCGGAATCGTTTCCAATAAAGTAATCGGGTTTTGGCCTTTAATTGTACATTTAAAATTCGCATATTCATTTTTCACGTCTTCCATTGCACCGTAGATGACTTTTTCACCACGGTGAATCATGTACAATCGATCACATAATTCCTCCACAACATTCATCTGATGTGAAGACAAAAGAATTGCTGTCCCGTTATTTGCGAGTTCACGGATTTCCTGTTTGAACGTTTCCTGACTGACCGGATCTAGCCCTGAAAAAGGCTCATCTAAAATGAGCAATTCTGGTTCATGGATAATCGAAGCGATGAATTGTACTTTTTGCCCCATCCCTTTCGATAATTCCTCAACCGAAACTTTGTCCTTGCCTTCCAAACCGAATTTAGCTAAATAGGATAGTGCACGCTCTTTTGCTTTCTTTTTCGGATAATCTTTCAGGTCGGCCAAATATAAAATCATATCCATCACCTTGACGTTTTTGTACAAACCACGTTCTTCCGGCAAATAGCCGATTTTCTGCCGCGGAATCTCATTTTCAGCGTGTCCATTGAACTCAATACTTCCTTCATCCGGATACATAATCCCCATGATAGTACGGATTGTCGTCGATTTCCCCGCACCATTTGGGCCTAGAATCGCCATGATTTCACCTTTACGTACGTCAAACGAAATGTTTTTAATGATTTGTTTCAATTTGAAAGACTTTCCTAGATTTTTCACAGTCAGCACATTTGTCATTTTCGTTCCTCCCCCTTATATTCACTTCACTAATAGCATCGTTACAATTTCATCCAGCTCCAACGTTTGAGTATTCGAGCATCTAACATTTTCATTGCGGAGAAAGTCTTCTGCTTCGGTTGGACGATTCGTCACTAACGAACTTTCTTTTCTTTCCACTTCACCAGGCAATGTCGGGATTTCAAGTGGCTCTGAAAACCAGTAGCGTTTATATGTTTCAATCAGCTCTTCTTTTTCAAACTGACCGGCAATATGTCCGTCTTTCAAAACAACAAGATAGTCCGCGAGTTTCTGTATATCCTCGACCTGATGTGTCGCAAGAATGATTGTTCTTTCCCCGTTATCCATCCACTCTATGAGTAAATCGTTCAGGACTTGCTTAGAAGGTATATCAAGATGTGCGGTCGGTTCATCAAGAATAAGGACCGGGGCATTCCTAGCGATAACAAGTGCTAAATTCAGTTGTTGCTGGGTGCCCGGGGATAACTTCTTAAAATTTGCGGATAAATCAATTCCAAACAACAAGATGATTTTTTGAAATAACGATTCATCCCACATCGGATACCACCGGGCTGTTAACTCTTTCATTTCATGACCCGTGAATGGTACGATAAGCGGTAATTTTTGCGGTAAATAGGCAACATTCTTTTTCCACGACTCATCCTCTCCTAGCACAGATTGCCCAAGTATTTGTATGTCACCACCATCTGTTTTGAATAAATTCATGATCATGTTCAAAAGAGTACTTTTTCCGGCCCCATTCTTTCCGATAAGTGCTGCTATCGTCCCCTTTTCGATTTCCAAATGAATCGATTCCAATTGAAAATTATCAATCACCTTATGTACATTGCTCATTGTCACTGCATGATTCATTTCTTTACTCCCCCTTCCCTTTGTCTTCGTAATCTTTCATTAGGTCAGAAAAAATTTCTTTAACTTGTTCAGTTGAGTAATCATGACGGAGTGCCGTTTCGATTGCAGTTTCAAATACGAGTCGAACGGTTGCTACTTTCACTTCCTTTTTCAATCCTTCCTCGATTTCAGCGACAAATGATCCCTTGCCTTGCGTTGAGCGAATAAATCCTTGTTGCTCTAAATTTTGATACACCCGTCTTGTAGTTATGATACTTACTTCAAGATCTTTGGAAAGAGTGCGAATTGAAGGAAGTAAAGCACCTGTACTCAATTGCCCACTTGCAATCAATGCCTTGATCTGCTCTTCAATTTGAAAATAAATCGGTTCCCGAGAGTCTTTAGATAATTGAATCGGAAGTTCCATTTCACGTACCCACTCCTTTCCTACAAATCAGATTGAATAGTCTATTTCTTTTATTTTTTTATTCGCCTGCCGAAGCGCTAAAATCGTCCCGATATAAGCAGCAATCATGGATGCAATCGATGATAAAAGCGGCCATTTTTTTGCGGCAATCATCGTCCAGTAAACAACCCCGTACCCTGTATATACATGTAATAAGAAAAGTCCTCCACAAACTACGATGATAAATAGAATTGAATATAGATACGTTTTAAAGTTACTAGATGTAGGGGCTTCTCCTAAATCGGTCACCGGATAAATGGATCCCCAATAAAGGCCGAACGAAATCCATATGAGCGCAAAAGCGACATACTGAGGGAACGTCAATGTAGTTCTCATTGTTTCTGAAAATATGTAGATGGACATGAAAAACAACGTATGCAGCGGTACTGCGTATGCATAGTAAATGACAAATCTGTTTTTAATAAGAATCTCTCTTGAAATTGGTAATTGATGTAACATGATAAAATAGGGATTTACCCATGAATTATTTCCTGCTCTTTTCAATTGAAATTCTTTTGGTCTAGCCCAAAGCGCCGCCACTCCAATGATAATCAAAAAGAATGGATCATATAAGACAAATCCTGTCTCTAAATACATTGGCGTTGAATAGATGATGAAAAACGCGTAGGGAATCAGTAAAAGACTCAATAGTACAAGTGCTTTCTTTGAATTCCGAAGTTCAAATTTCGCCAGCAATATTGCTTGATTCCAACTTTCCAATTTGTTCTCCCCCAGACAAGTTATGGTGTGTATATTCATATACACACCATAAGATAGAAAACAGAAAAAGTCAATGCGGATTTCTTCAAATTCCTTATTTTGAGGCCTTATATATATTAGATCTGTTCCTAGATAACATCTTTTCTGTTGTTGAGTAATTTCCACTCCAAATAAAAAACACCGTCTGAAGACAGTGTCAATTAATGTTCTCGAAGTTTTAATTTACAGTTCAAACGCAGTAAAGCTACCCTCCTCATCAAAATCTTTAACCGTAATAACTTTATTGGAAAACTGTTCTACCGTGTTTATGCCACCCCCTATAACAAGAGATAGCACATTGAAATCTTTCTCCTCTTTCTTTTTATTAAATGCTTCAAGAAATGAAGTATTTACACTATCTTCGCCGTCTGTAACAAATACAATATCCGCCTTTTTAAAACGACTTTCATTTATTACATTCAATGCTCCATCGAGGGGAAGTGCAAAGTTCGTACCTCCCCCTAAGAAAGTTTGGGCTAAATTGATCATAACTAAGCTTTTTATATTTCCTCTTTCGAATTTAAAAACCTGGGTACGGGTAGAGAATAATATCAAACAAAAATCCCTTCTTTGCTTTTTTGCAATCGACATGAGTGCCAAGGTAAAACCTTTTGACTGGGCATCTAGCTTATGCATACTCCCTGACTGATCTAGACAAAGTATGATTGGCCCTTTTCCCAATACCTCATGTCCATTTTGCTCATACTGCATCGTCTTGCCTTCTACAAAGCGACGAAGAAAGTCGTTCTTAGTTGTTGGATGTGTGTATAGGCTTAACTCCATCGGTAACAGTCTTTCAATGTCGTTGCCTAACGTAACCCCACTTCTTTCTATTGAATTACTATGCTTGGACTTTTGCTTTCTACGGGCTATCTGCTTAAACCGACCAGCCCAATCTGCAATCTCTTTCATCTGAGTAGTGGATGTAATTTTTTCAGCTAATTTTAGTTGGTCCCGTAAAGGAACCTTTTTCAATTCCGCGTCCCCACTGCCAGCACTCGTTCCTCCAAGTAGCGATTTTAACCTATTTTTCGTTTGTTTCGTTTCCTGCATAGCTTGTGCCATCACTTGCGAAAAACTATGATCGTTATCTTGCAAGGACTGTTGAAGTTGACCATCCAAATCTGACATAGCTTCGTTTAATTCTTCTTGTAGCTTCTCACTACCATTTTCAGCCCCATTTTGTTGTTCCTGCTTTTGAAGTTGCCTTTGCATAGCTTGAATTTCTTGCATTTGTTTTCGCAAATCTTCATCCTGTTCTAGTTGTTCAAGGAACCATTGGTTCGTCATCTCCCCGAATTTCACAGTTCCTATGGCAGAAGATAAGTCATCCAACCGGGTGAAATTTCGGTAGTTTTCAAATGAATCATCACTCATGATTTTCTCCATAAACGATTTGTTTACTTGTAAACCATCAATAACTTCCTCTTCTCTCAATTTTGGTTTCATCTTGTATAAAGAAGCCCATATATCACCAAGTAACGGTTCAAACATTGGCAACTCTCCATCAACGCTTAACTTTTGAAGTCCCCGCGACATAGTATAAATTTCTTTGAAACGTCTTTTATCGAATGCGTCTGTATTCAATACTGAACGATTACCAGTGTGGTTTTTAAGACTCCTCACAAAGAACACTCCCTCTCACATTTTGAAAAATATGCTGGTAGACGCCCTCTTATCATTTGGAGCATCTAAATACCACGGTTCTATAATGCTATTTAGTACTTCATGTTGTATTGAAGTCACTTTATCAAGTACTACGTCGATATCAGCTTTCCGACTTTGATTGTGACTTTTAAGCTTATTCAAATCACTCACTAAAGCTGCCATTTTTTGAGTTGCTTCCATTCCAGCCCCTGGTGACTGATCCTGCAGTATGGCGTAGAACACTTCATTTGCTTCATTTTGTATGGAATGGAGGGTATTCGTGACAATATCATGTGCGTGGTTGCGAATAATGAATGACACGGCATCTTTTTGGTCCACCGTTTCCCAAAGGGCATTTTCAAGAATTGCAATATCATCTACATTGACGACTTGCCTTCCATTCACCAACGCTTTTGCTTGCAAAACGCTTAACGACTGCTTGAACCGTCGATCGGAGGGGCGAATACCTTCATCTCGCAACTCTACACGAATCTTCGATAAGATCTCGTATACTTCTTCAGGTATCAATACCCTGTCTGTCAAAAGCTGGAGCTGTACCAATTCTTCCATTGTCATGGATGGCATTTGCTGATTTTGTCCAACACCTTTCATCATAGAGACAAAACTCGTTTCATCTGCAATCAAGTCAATCTCAAAGCGCAACAGGAAACGATCAAATAATGCATCAAGCCCTTCTCCTTCCTCAGGAAACTCATTTGAAGCACCTATTACTGACATCAAGGGAGCTTGAATGGGAGCCCCATCATTATAGAAGAGCCTTTCATTAATTAGCGTCAACAAACTGTTAAGAATCGCTGAATTTGCTTTAAAGATTTCATCCAAAAATACGAGATGCGCCTCTGGCATTTTAGCTGCTGTAACCCGCTTGTATACACCCTGTTCAAGACCCTTTAACGATAACGGGCCAAATACTTCTTCAGGCGTACTGAACTTTGTCAGCAACCATTGGAAATACGTTGTTCCTCGCACGATTTTCGCTAACTCCGCCGACAATGCGGATTTAGCGGTCCCCGCAGGTCCAATCATGAGCATATGCTGCCTAGAGAGCAAAGCTACGAGAATTCCCTCCACCTCATTTTCCCGCTCGTAAAATTTTGAATTGAGGGCTTGTCTGATTTCGGTTAACTTCTTGAATTTATTATTTATCATTTTGCATAACCCCTTATTTTGTAATGGATCCTGCAATTAGTGTTCCTAATTCCATTACATAACAGTATGATTCAGACACAGCCATTTTACTCTTTCAGTATCGATTTCTAGTCAAACCTTTTTGTCTTTCTGAATTGCTGATCTCTATTCAGCAATCTGACTTGCGACACATTCGACCGTATTTCAGAAAAACAAAAAACCAACCTTTCCTGAATAGGAAAAATTGGTTCTAATATATATGTTGAACAAATGATGATCACATAAGTGTTTTCAGACAGTCAGCAGCAAGTTCGTAAATTGAATTATTGAATATATCTTCGAACATCCTCTACACTTTCGTATCTAAAGATATTGAATAACACAAGTTTCAAAGTAGTCGTGTCGGAATTCATGATGCCGTCTTTCATGTCTTGAGGGACTTTCCCAAATTTTTCAATCAACAGTTGAATCGCAGTTTCGGATAAAGCTGCTGCTACGCCTTCTTCTCTGCCTTCTTCTCTGCCTTCTTCTCTGCCTTCTTCCATCCACATTTCAGCTAATGTCATGGTCACTTCACTCCCTTCAGGATAGGATGTTTCAATTTGATGAATCATTTTATTGACGTTGCGTTTAGTTAAAGATTTACCGGCGCTAAATATATAGCGTATGATTGTTTCCAAATACTCGGTCCCCGTTTGCCTGTCTTCTAATTCATTCAAATAATGAATTGAGCGAAGAATAGACTCTTCTAGTTTGTCGCCATCTTTCGTGAATATATCACGGAGTAGCGTCAATAAGATCTTTGTCTTTGCTTTTCCTTTGATTTCTTCATCGGTATAAACAGATACGTTGTAAAGCAAGTAGTCAAAGTTCGGCACGTAGACTTTCAAGTTTTCGGGAAGTTCATCGTAACCGGACAATAGGTCACCCAAATTTGAAGGAGTGTTCCATTTATCTACACCATGGTAGATAACGAGCGGAATGATAATTGGAAGCGGCTTTTTTCGCTCTTTGTTCATTTTCGCTTCCCATATCTCCACCATATATTTCAATAGCTGAAAAGCGATTCCTTTATCTGTGTAACTTTTATGTTCAAACAAAAAATAGAGGTAGCTCTCTTTTCCTGAAATATCTACTTGAAATAACAAATCAGAGTAGCTTTCTTCGAGTTCTGGGCTAATGAAACTGTCTTTTTGCGGCTCCAAGGTGTCTAAGTTAACAACTCGCATAATCGATTCCGGTAAATAATTTGTGAGAAAGTCTTTAGCCGTCTCTACATTCCCCATCGTTTCTTTGAAAAACTTATCGTGCGGGTTTTGAATCTTCACGTACAGAATCCCCCTTTTCACCAAACGTTCAACCTACAATCCTTACGTTGTATTATACATTCTAATCCTGTTCTTTGCCAATGCAGGGGAAACAGAACATATGAGATGATGAAATCAAAACACAAGTTTATTTACACATTGCAAAAGAAAAAAAGTTCTCTCAAAAGTTGTCCAACTAACGAAAAGCTTTCATGGCCAGAAAATAATCCAAGATAAGTTTTAGGCATCAAAAACGAGGACATAATTTAGGTGCCTGATTCTAATGCTATTCTGAGTTGTGTTAGAACCAGGTACCTTTTTTAACTCATACAATATTTCCACGATGTCCTTCTTGCGGTTTATTTATGGGGAGAACTCATTTGCTTTCTTCATCTTTCATTTCACGGAATCGTTGATCAATGTGTGAAATAACAAAGTTGCACTCTTCAACCTCGAATTCATCAGGATATTTTATATAATAAGCCAAGCACTTAACAGCATGCTTACGCCACGTTTCTAATTCATCGATTGTACAATCTTTGATTTGTTACTTTACTGATTTCCGATTCATTTGGATTGCCACCTACTCTCTGATATTTTAATGAACATCTTCTGACCACTATAACGTTTTAACGGGACTCGCGCTTCTAAGACATTTTAACTGTAGTAGAATGCGAATAAATCTGGTTTTGTTGTTCGACTACGTACAGTTTGACTTTGCCAAAATTCAACTTGATTTGTGCGATCATTTTCGTAATTGCCTGGTCTTCATTGTCGGCTTTTTCAAGTCGTTCGGAGCGTTCATCCACTTTCACCCTCCCGTTTGCAATTGCCAAAAAGGTTCGGTGCGCCAAGTGAGCCGTGCCCATTTCGATTGCCAAATGAAGCACTTCTTGTACGGTTACCGTTTTACGCCCTGCTTTTTGTTCACCGAGGAAATTATACAATCTTGGATTGTGAGTAAGTTTGTCCAAATGTCGTAAACGCCCTTTCACCAATCGCGCTGTCGCTTTCAAAAACGCTTTGAATTGCGTACTCGCATTTTTACTTGAAAAATCAATGACAGACACAACGTCGAGATCGTTCTCGACAATATCTTTTTTAATACTCTTAACCTCTTTGGTTATTGCTAGGGGCATTTTGCCTTCTGTAGAGGGGGCAATTTGCACTTCCTCTTGGGCCGATTGTGCTGCTGTCGATGGCGCATCTTGCACTTCCTCTTGGACTGATTTTGCCGTCGTCGATGACGTATCTTGCCCCGTCGAATAGTGCGGCTTTTTATAATTGATGCGGTACCATTTTGTCTTGTCCATTTTCATCCGATTATAGGAAGTGGTCGAAATGATATAACCGCTATCTTCCAGTCTACGAATCGCTCTTTTAATCGTATCGATAGACCAAAATGGAAATTCCTCATTTTTCCACTGGTCAACTGTTTTGTAAACCCACTTATGCCCATCCCGGACGTTCGTCGAGATGAGCGATAGAAAATGAAGCTGTTGGAGTACTATCGCCTCGTTCAAACCAACTTCCATCGCTAAAGATGGAAGCACTTGAAGCGGCGACTCTTCAATTAATAAATTCATCATGAATCCTCCTCCGGTGAAATAAGCGAAAATAAATTCGCCTTACTGATGAACGTCTTTTGCTTAGACGAACGACACCTTCATCCTCTATATAGGCGGTCCCTTTGAAAAGAGATACAACGTGACGAAATTTATTTTTAAAGCAGCAATTTTGAGGTGAGAAGTTTCTGAAGCCATGTCCGCGGAATTAATACGCAGTCATCTTTTTTAATTGACATCACAATTAAGTACCCGTACACTTTTAATAGTTTAACAGCTAAAGTATTTACTAATTAAATTAATTGGCAAGGGGGATATGAATGGATCGGCAACGAAGCCTTCATGATTTGGAAGATTTATTTTGGCAATTATCAAGAAAAATGGAACATCTGTGGAAAGATATTTATGCGAAAACCTTTCCCGGATCACAATCACGTATTATGTATTTGCTCGAGCAAAATGGACCAAGGAAAATGTCCGAGTTGGCAAATTCAATACATATTACCGCTGGAGCAATCACAACGGCTTCGAATCTGCTCATCGAAAATGGCTATATTACTCGCTTACGGAATGAACAAGATCGTCGGGTCGTTCACTTGGATTTGACAGACAAAGGAAAAACAACACTCAACGAGCTACAAAACGAAGGACGAGAAATTATGAAATTAATATTCCACGATATCTCCGATGCGGATTTGGAGAGGATGCATACCCTGTTTAAACAAGCATCCAGCAACATCGACAATAGGTAAAAACGAGCAATCGCATGACAGAACTTGTTATATTCATAAAAGGACGTGTTCACTATTCATAAAATGTTAAAACCGACAATTTTATCGATTTCGATGGCGACAGTAATGGCTGGCGCTGCGATTTCACCTGCGCTCGGGTTAATTGCTAAAGCCTTTCCTGATGCAAGCCCCACAATGATTAAACTAATCTTAACCGCACCTTCCATCATGATTATTCCCTTTTCTTTTCTATCGAGTTATTTAACGTCTAAACTGACGAAAAGAACAATTATCATGATTGGTTTGTTTATTTATTTAATCGGAGGGATTGGTCCTCAGTTTGTTCCTACGATTGAATCACTACTCGTTCTGCGCCTAATTTTAGGGGCTGGGGTTGGACTTGTGATGCCTTTATCGATGACACTCATCAATGATTATTTCGCGGGAAAAGAGCGGACGAAAATGATGGGGTACAACTCTGCTTTTAGCAATCTCGGTGGTATTTTGACGATGTTATTGGCAGGGTGGCTTGCGACATTTGGCTGGCGTGTCCCTTTTAATGTGTATTTTTTAGGCCTCGTCATCTTTGTCATGATTTTCTTCTTTTTACCGAAAGGAGAAATCCAAAAACCGAAAACACACGAACAAAAGGCTAAACTCCCATTCGCTGTATACGGTTATGCAATCGCAATGGGCGGGATTATGTTGGCTTATTATTCGATTGCAACAAACATCGCATTGTATTTGGAACAGAGTGCATTAGGCGGTGCAGCACTTGCAGGAACAGTCGTATCCTTTACGACCGTCGGCGGGATGATTACAAGCCTGTTGCTCGTTCAGATCGAATTAACGTTTAAAAAATTCGCCATACCCGTCATGCTGTTTGGCATGGGGGTTGCATTTCTCTTATTGACATTCACACATAGCGTCCCACTTGTCATCGTAGGCGTTTGCTTAGTCGGCTTTGGACAAGGTGCCTTGTTTCCAATACTTGTTTTAAAAGCACTTGATCGTGTCCCATTCCATCAAGCTGACCAGGCAATCGCCATAACTTCCAGCTTTACATTTTTAGGCCAATTTTTATCGCCAGTCGTGCTAGACGGAATTGGAACAGTTGCCAACCAGGCAAACATCCGCTTCCAATACGGGATACTTTCGGTTTCAATCATGGTCATTGTTTTGGTTAGTACGTTTATGATCTTGCGTACTCATAAGAAAGTTGCTTCTCTGCATTAAGAGTTTACGATCAGTAACTAAAAAGCCCCTTCCCAAGTTGAAACTCAAACTTGAAAAGGGGCTTCTGTATTTGAAGCAAGTTAGTTATTCCCCAAGAATATATCTATTTTATAAAGGCTACTTTCACATATGCGGTTGAACAAGAAAGCGACAAAAATCCAAAAGCAAAACTATGAAAAAAGCTTAATTCCTGCTACTTTTCAGCAAAGAATTAAGCTTTTGATCTTCAACAAACGCGCCCGATTCTGGAATAGACCAGAGTTATACTGTTTTTTCATCACTTGTAAAAGTGATGAATGCGTTGAGTAATAAAACATATAAGGGATAAAGGATT
>NZ_UXAV01000029.1 GCF_900609045.1 Filibacter tadaridae | reverse complement strand
ATTGAGTTCCCTGTCAGGTACTTATATCTTACTTGAAGTCGCTGGGGATTTTTTATGGTTAATCAAGGTAATTTGATTATTTCATACACCAGGTACCCGTCACTACTACGAAGAAGTTGTAGAACCCCTTGTGGTTGTTGGTTGGCTTGCTTTGCTGCTATGTCTTTCGATCATAGAATAGACTATATCTTCACCCACAGCTTGATCTGTTTGGGGCCGGGCGCTTCGGGAGGTGGTAATGACCTACGGATTTCATCGTCGTGGCGGTTTGCTTTAGACGGTATGTCCTAGTCGTTGAACCTTCTCCAGGGTTTCCCCACAGGAGCTTGGCTGCTGATTGTCCAATCTCGCTTCTTTTTGAACGGTCACGTTTGCTGTTTCCAGCTGCGTTGTCGTGAAGGGAGCTTCAAGAAGTTCCCTTCACCCAGTTGTGCTCTAATTGAATTGTGTGGGTGCCTGTGCAACAAACAACAACCAACAATTCAACCAATTGTATAAATATTCGATAAGCATTAGACTTCAACGTTTTTTTCTCATAAATATGTAATTGTAGTGTATTGTCGGAATAGTTTCATGCACAGGTACCCGAATTTAAACTTTATATTCTAGGTGAAAAATCATTTATATTTCTTAAATCTTTAACTATTAAAAGTACATATACTACTGATTCTAGTAAAGGGGTAGATATTGAGAATAAAGACTATGGCTTTTTACATCGTTATTCATTAGAAGTAGAAAAAAAATCAATTTTGAAAGTCACTACTAATTCTAAAGAAAAGTTATTGATTTATGCAATAGTTTTGGAAGCCGTTCAAGACTCCGCCTCTAACCAATCGCAGGACGTTCGAACACTAGATAAGAACAGAAAATTGGTTATTGAAAAGCTCGATGCAAATTGTCAATTTCAACTTTCGCATTTCTTACTTGCTCCAATTAGACATATGACTCATGAATTACATGATAATTATGATTTTACAACTTATATTACTGAAATAGTTGATAAAAAAATGGAACAATTTATTCATCCAAAAATGGTGATACATACACTAAGCAAGCTTCATAAAAATGGATTAAACATCGCGGAAGTCAAAGCGAGTAAGTTATACTTATTAGATAATTTATATGACTTAACTGATATTTAAAAAGACAATGCTATTATCCCCAATCCGAAAATCAAATCAATGGCTAACCACACATCAATGAAGGGCTTGTGCGTATAAATGTAACTTCTTATACTCAAGCCCTCTGCATTTCCCAACATTTTTCATTCAATCAAGTAGGAGGCTAACCATTAATTGGTTAGCCTCCCTCTCACACCACCGTGCATACGGTTCCGTATACGGCGGTTTAACCTTTGAAGTATCTTTTCTCGTAATTGTGTGGGTGCCTGTGCAACAAACAACAACCAACAATTCAACCAATTGTATAAATATTCAATAAACATTAGACTTTAACGTTTTTTTCTCATAAATATGTAATTGTAGTGTATTGTCGGAATAGTTTCATGCACAGGTACCCGAATTTTAATTCTTACTCGGCGGGGTTCCCACCCGCTATATGTTGCAACCTAGGCTCGGTCGCTCTACACAGGTACCCGTAACTAGGGAATAAGCTTCGCAAGTTGCGTCAATGTGTTTCTTCATCAGTTGATAGCCTGTCATTTATCCGTCAAACTCAAATGGACCCTGTAAAATATCGCTGTAGATTGTGCACACCATCGCTGTATTTACAAACTTTGCCGCATCAATCGCTACAATACAATATTCCTTTGCCTTCTCTTCCCGCATTAAGCGGTTCCAATGACTTCCATTCTTCCCCTGAATATGATTAAATGATAGTGTAACCATTGTTTTCAGCTCCTCCTTTTTGGTGGGAATTGTATATTGGAAGTTCTGTGATTGGTACTTCTCTTATACCCTGAAAACAATGGTTTTTTCATTTGCCGACTATCTATTTAACATAATAGGTACCCGAAATTATCTCGTGCACAGGTCCCTATTTTTTTGTTTCAGTTGCAATTTCAAGAATAACTACTAAATAGTTCTTCATATGGGTTTCTAGTAGGCACAATACTCTTATCAATGGCGTTACATACACAATATGACGTATTTTTATTCAGCTGTTTTCTATAAGTATAGTAAAGTAACTCTAAAGACGGGAATTCTATTTCCTTAAGGGCATTTTTATTCAATCTAATTCCTATATTTTTAAAGTAATAATAATTTATAGATTTATATATCCAAGAATCCAATTGCTTAAGCTGCTTAGTATCTGTAACAACCAAAAAGAATTTCATCCAATTTCTAGCTTGCTCGAATTCGCCACATGTTTGACACTTAAATTTTTTCAAATCATTTCCAAAGAATTTATAGCTGCACCTTAGCTTTAAAAGCTCAAGCGATTTCTGTTTTGAAAAATCTGTACTCTTCAAGATTTTTTCAATCCGATATTTAAACTTTTTTATATTGTCCTCTTTTATTCCTATGTGATTTTGGGAAATTTTAAAACCTACAAAATCAAGCCCTTTATCCTTAGTGATGGTACTTATTTTTGTTTTTTGTGGATCTGGATGTAGTATAAGTGAAATATCTTCCAGAAAGTTATTACACTCTTCTTTAATAGTAATTATATCCTCTTTATTTTTAGCGACTATTACAAAATCATCCGCATACCTTGTATAACGCAAGTCAAAATGACTTCCCAAATTCTTGATAACCCATAGATCAAATTGGTGAAGATAAATATTTGCTAATAAACCAGATATGATACCACCTTGTGGTATACCTTTTTTTCTCTTAACTCTGATTAGTTTTCGTTTTGGTTCTCGTTTCTTTATTACTCCAATATCAACATGGATAAATCTATACAATAGTTTTTGGATACCCGGCATGTTTGGAAAAAATGCTTTTACTTGTTCAAATAATTGTTCATGTGGAATATTATCAAAAAAACCTTTCAAATCTGCATCTAGTGCATAAATATAACCGTCTTTTATATCATGAAATACTTTCTGAGCGGCTTTTTGAGCATTCACATTTTTCCTATAGGCAAAACTGATATATGACAATTCACTAAACTGTTTTTCTGCTATTGGATTTATGAAATCATATAATAATTTTTGAGTAATTATATCCCTAATTATAGCGATGGACAAAGTACGTGTCTTACCCTGTTTCTTTGCCTCTACAATAGTCAATAATGGATCTTTAGAAATTTCAACTTCTTTTAATGGGTAAAAGAAATAATTACTTCTTTGAATTCGTTTATATATTGTATCAATTTGATGAGATAATGTTTTTTGAAACAATTGATAGCCAATACCATCTAGACCTTCACGTACCTCTATTGTCGGCTCTTCCGTAAGTATATCTGTTTTTTGAGCCAAATATAATTCAAAAGTATCCTTAACTTTTTCTCTTGTAACCATATTTTTAAAATCTTGATCTGAATACATAAGTTTATTCCCCCTGTCTTTGCGACGGTGTGCAAGGAGGAATAATTTTTCAACCGCCTCCCGAACAATTAAGTTAGGTTAAAGTTTAACAGTCTTATTGGTATAAGACCGTGGGGTAAACTGATAAGTCAATTAGTAGTTGCATTAGCAGCGTCCTCCATTCAATTTCACTGTGTATGATTGTATCATAGCATAGCGAAACGAATGCCCTATACAGCTGTTCGGAACGCATGTGCCGAAACACATACCTATAGACTTATTATCTACAATTACATTATAACAATATCTTGAAAATATATCGAGTATTAGTTATAACTATTCAATCTCTTAGTTTGAGTACCCACTAGCGTTGCATAGGCGTAGTAGTTTGAGTACCTGTGCAAGAAACAACAATGAAAAACTCACACAATTGTATAATAATGCAGCCAAAATAACGTTTATCTAGTCATACACTTATAAATATGTAATTGTAGTGAATCAACTGAATACAACCTTACACAGGTATCCGTCACTAAGTCGCTATGTTCGTCCAGTATCTTCAACTTTTCCCTCCTTCAATTGAAAAAGGACTTCCCTCCGAAGAGAGAAGCCCAATATTTGTGAACATCATACGCGTGTATATTCAAGTTCCGTTATGTTACCTTTTTATCACGCCCAATTATATAAAGTTGATTTTACTTCCAATTCAATCATATTATTTTCACTAGCCCATTTTTCAATTTCCTTTTTCGAGCTACTTGTTAGGAACTTTAATGGAACATTACCGTTTATAAATACGTAATCTCCGATTTCATGTGAGACTTCTCTTAAACCTTTGGTTTTCATTGCATGGTCTATCTCTTCTTTGATGTAGGATACTCCATTTATCGTAGGTCTTATCTCATAACCAGCCTGTATTAGTCGCTCACCGTCAAATATTAGTTCGAATAGTTCAGTACCTTCCCAATCCTTAAGTATATGGAATACTTCTAGTAAGGTATCATTTGTAGGATTCGACTCAAACGAGATGTAACCTTTATCCATTGTTCTTTGGACATAATCCCCCATTAAAGCACCATCAGAAATTATAGAACCCAAAAATTCCTTTTTTGTAACATGCCTTAAAATACGATATTCCCGCAACCTATGTCCTCCTAAATAAAATTAAAGACCCTAGCAAAGCTAGAGTCCCTAATTTGTTGAATAATATTAACGAAGAAGTTGTAAAACCCCTTGTGGTTGTTGGTTGGCTTGAGCCAACATTGCTTGTGCTGCTTGTGAAAGGATTGAGTTCTTTGTTTGTTCCATCATTTCTTTCGCCATCGTGCGAAACATTTACTTTCATAAATGACTAGACTATATCTTCACCCTCTAGTTTCCTAGTAGGGGTCGGGCGCTTCGGATTCGCAATGCTGATGAACATTGTTTCACCTATGGATTTCATCATCATGGCCGAAGCCGTAGATGGTCTATCCTAGTCGTTGAACGTTCTCCACTCTTTCGAGACAGGAGCTTCGCTGCTGATTGCCCAATCTTTTCTTTTTTCGAACCGTTACGCTTGTTGTTTCCAACTACGTTGTGGCAAGAAAAGCTCTAAGGGGTTTCCAGCAATTCACCCGATCATACTCTCTAGCCGTTACCAGCTAGGACGACTGTGCTTGTCACTGCTTACGCAGCTAAAGCATAATCAACGTCACGGATACGAGATTCCGCAGCAGTTAGGTTTTCAGAAGATGTACCCAAGTTATTAATTGTGTGTTCTAGACGATTTTGAGTAGCTCCTAAACTTGAACGAGTAGTAGAAACAGTGTTAATTGCAGCATCTAAAGCTGTAATAGCTGCTTGCGCATCATCAGCTGTGCCTACAGTAAGAGCATCAATTCCTAATCCTGTAGTGCTTGAATCAGCAACAGAAAGACTGATGTCTTGCCCTGCATTAGCACCAATTAAAAATTTAACCTCATCCCCACCAACTACAACATTACCAGCTAAATCTGCAGCAGTTGACTTAAACGCTGAAGAAGTTTGTACATTTAAAAGAGCTTTACCATCAGCATCTTTAAATGTAACTGCTCCGCCTTTACCATTTAAATCCGTTACATCGGTTGTAGCAACCGTTGCAACAACAGTTGCTCCATCTTTCAGTTCATAATTAGCTCCATTAACAGCTATAGCATATGTTTTATCAGCACCGCTAGTGCCAGACTTTAAGCCTAAATTAGTTACACTTGTTGCGCCTACTACTCCAAGAACTGTAGATTTTGCTGCATCAGCACTTGCAGTTGCACCTAATGTTCCATCTAACAGGTTTTTACCATTAAACTGTGTTGTATCTGCAATACGATCAATTTCAGCCTTTAATTGTGTAACTTCTGCTTGAAGAGCAGCACGATCATTTCCATTATCATTTGTATCATTTGAAGCCTGTACTGCTAGTTCACGCATACGTTGTAAAATATCGTGCGTTTCATTCAAAGCACCCTCAGCAGTTGCAATCAAAGAGATTCCATCTTGTGCATTTTTACTTGCTTGATCCAATCCACGAATCTGTCCGCGCATTTTCTCAGAGATTGCAAGACCAGCTGCATCGTCCCCTGCTTTGTTAATACGAAGACCTGAAGCCAATTTCTCCATTGATTTAGATTGATTAGTAGTTGCACTACCCAACTGACGGTGCGTGTTAAGTGCCGCGATGTTGTGATTAATTCTCATTATATTTTCCTCCTTGAATGGTTGTTGCTCACATCCTTGTGAGCACATCGTTTATACCGAGAAGACCGGGCCGGCCGGACCCCGTTTTCCTCGCTACACTAGTAATATCGGATACTCTTTTGGAATGTTTAATAGAAAAGGGTATTTTTTAAAATGGATGCCAGTTGCTGCCACAATTCAAAAATCACGAATTGAGTCAGTAACTGGACATCCGGCGTGGAGTCGATAACTCGTACCCGGTTTTTAGACACCCGGTGTTCTATTTCTCCCCGTTTTTGAGGAAGTCCATGAATCCGTCTATGTTAATGGCTTCGGTGTTAGATTCCGATACTTCTTTTAGTAGTTCACCCCGTAAAATGGTAACATTTTTAGGTGCGTTAATAGCTATCCGTACTTGGTCACCTTTTATTTCACTGATGGTGATTTCGATTTGATCGCCGAGCCAGATGGATTCGCCTTTTTTCCGAGAGAGTACGAGCATGCTGTCACCCCTTGTCTTTCTGCAATTGTGCGTCGATGGCATATCTGATTGGATAGTCTGTGTTTTCCAGGATGCATTGTTTTGCTTTTTTGGATGTTGTGTTGATGATGACGGGTGCTTTTAAATTTACGGTCGAGGTGTTGAATGGTTCTTTTACTGTGACGATTGCCAACGCGATGATGTCTTCTTCGGATTCTATGTTGAGGGTTTCTACGGTTGATTCATCCAAATGGAATGTGTAGTCGCTGGTGAAAAGGTATGGATTTGCTGTTACGAAGCCGATTTCTTTTGAATGGATGGATTGGAGAATCTGGTAGACTTCGTTGCCTTCTATAGAGAGTAGTATAAAGTTATTCTCGTTTTCGAAGCCGGGTAGGCCTTTTTCGAATGTTAGGATTTCGGATTCGGATGCTTCTACCTGTCCGAGGATGGTGGATTGGATTTTCATGGGTTTT
Source organism: Filibacter tadaridae (assembly GCF_900609045.1). Taxonomy (GTDB): domain Bacteria; phylum Bacillota; class Bacilli; order Bacillales_A; family Planococcaceae; genus Sporosarcina; species Sporosarcina tadaridae. Next base: position 23,711 of record NZ_UXAV01000029.1, on the reverse strand, counting down.
GCTCCTTTTTAACTTAGACTTTCCAGTCGATTTGGATAGATGGTTTTTGGATTAGTTCTGTTGTTACTTTGCCGGGTGTGTAGTTATGTATCGGTTTGTTTGCATGGCTGTTGTTGATCACTTTTTGGGGTTCTACTCGAATATCTACACTGCCGGATTGGAATGAAACTTTGACGCTGCCGATGGATGGGACGAATTTGACGTTCAGGCTGCTATAGGGTTGCCTGAACGCTCTTTCGGCGAATGCCACTATTGGATTGCCGCCGTTTTCTATCCGCATCATGTCGTTGCCGTCTTGTGCACGGCGGGCGATTCCATTTGAGACTTGTGATTGGGCGTACTGCGCGACATCGGAGGTGCGGCGGGCGGCGCTTTTCAGGTCCATGTCGGCGCGGGCTTCTGTTGTGTCTATTGAGAGTTTGGACTTTGTTGTGTTTATGGACATTTCCGCTTTTGGTTGTTGTAGGTCCAGGGTTGCTTTTGGTTGTTCGATTTGTTGTGTTGGTTGTTGGGTGGTGAAACCTAGTTGCGCTTTTGTTGTTGTTACTTGTAGTTGTGGGATATTCAATGTTGTCACCTTCTAAAGAAAGCGTTTGGAGGGTTTCCAAACGCTTTCCAGGATTTTTTATATGGGTGTTCGATGTAGATTCTTAACGCAAGAAGTCTACTAGAGACGGTTGGATAATGCGTGAGCCTACTGATAGTGCTGCACGGTGGATGGATTCTTGTGTAAGCATTTCAGTGATGGTTTTTTCGTAGTCGATGTCTTCGTTTTCGCTCATTTGTTTGATGGCGGATAGTTCTTGTGAGTCTAGTCGATTTGACATCATTTCGGCTCGGTTTTGACGTGCGCCGATGTCGGCACGGGTTTCTAGGACACTGTCTTGTGCCTTACTAATTGAAGACAAGTGATCACTGATTGCCGTACTTCCTTCGTTTGTTTTAATACTCGTTATAAGTTTGTCCATCATGTCGTCTACTTCAGAAAATAATTTATAGCCGTTTGTATTTACTTTGAGTTCTACCCCATCGAATACTTCGATAGATACATCGCTTTCAAATCCTTCAACTGGTTTTCCAGGTGGATTGGACGGTAACACCCCTCCAATAGTCGTTGGATCACCTTCAAAAAGGGGGCTACCCGTTTTGGTTCCGGAAAATAAGTATTTGTCCCCGACTTTCGTATTTCCTAGATCACGGATTTGTTCTCGGAGTTGTTCGATTTCCTTCAAGATTTTTTGACGGTCGTCATCTGTTTTTGTGCCATTCGCAGCGTCTATAGTTAGTTCCTGTACGCGTTTAAGTGCCTGCCCTACTCCATCAAGTGCGTCATCCGAGCTATCCAGGTAGTTGTGAACTTCACCAAGATTGCGTTTGAATTGCTCAACTTTGTCGACTTGCATGCGGTAGCCCATGCCTTTCATGGCTACAACAGGATCGTCTGATGGGCGATTAATTTTTTTGCCTGTATTTAGTTGGTCTTGTAGTTTACCCATTTTGTTGTAGCTCGAGGTAAGATTCCTGAGCATATTATTGGATAGCATTGATTGTGTTACGCGCATTTAACTTCCTCCTTCTTACATACCCACTCGGCCCATGCCGTTGATGATTTTGTCGAGGATTTCGTCGACGACGGTGATCATTCGTGCGGATGCGTTATAGGCTTGTTGGAATTTGATCATGTTTGTCATTTCTTCATCCAGTGAGACGGAGCTGATAGATGCACGTCGCTGTTCGACTGCTCCTTTTAACGTTTCTGTATTGAATGTCATTCGTTCAGCTTGTTGGCCGTCTACGCCAAGTTGACCGATGACGCCTTGGAAGTAGGTTTGGATGGTTGCACCATCGAGTGAATCCAATGCATCGAATTGGACCTCTCCAAGTCGCTTTGCATTTTTTCCGTTTCCTTCTTCATTTGGTACAGTTGAAGCTGCTAAACGAGAAGAATCTGCCAAGATATAATCATTTACTTTGATATTTCCAGCCGTCAGTGTTGAAGAAGTAGCAACATTAGTTTCATCCCATGGTGAAAAGAAGTTAATGCCTGATTCGTTTTCCGGTGGTAAGCCGGAACCACCTCTATGAATTTCATTAAATTTTTCTGCAAATGCTTTTGCCATGTCATTTATCTTTGTAATCATGTCTGGGTAAAGCCCTTTTGCACCGCCTGCCCCACCGTCAGCAGTTCCATATGCATTCATCATCGATTTCAATTTCCCGGAATTCAGGAGATCCGTGTGCCCAAGTGGAATGGAATCCTCCCCGCTAACTGGGCTTATCGTTATTCCAGTTATCGGTAGATTACTCTTATCCTCGCCCACAAGCGGTTTTGGATTTGTTTCTAGCGTTGCAGCTTGTCTACCTTCGACAAGAACCACTGATTCACCATTAATCTTCATCGACACCGTAACGGAACCTTCGGCAACCGCCAAGGCACGTCCGCCTGATGGTTTGCTTTCCGTTTCAATCGGGAAGTAGCCTGATAGTTCATCTAAAAGTGCATCTCTTGCATCGTACAAATCATTCGGCAAATAGCCGTTCGGTTCCACTTTTTGTATTTGGTTGTTCAGTTCTGAAATCTGTTTAAGGATGGAGTTGACTTGGACTGTCGATACATCAATTTCTTTTCCAAGGTTCGTCTGGATTTCCGTCAATGATTTGTGCATGTAGTTGAAGGAATCTGCGACTGCTTGACCACGCTGAACGACGACTGAGCGGGCACCGCCGTTTTCCGGGTTGACGGCGAGATCCTGTAATGATTGCCAGAATTCGCTGAGTGACTTCTGAAGCCCGTATTCGGAAGGTTCGTTCAAGACGTCTTCCATTTGGGAAATCGCTTTTGTTTGGGATTCCCAGTAGCCGAGTTTGTTGTTCTCCTGCCTGTATTGTTGGTCGACGAAACCGTCGCGGATGCGTTGGATGGAGCCGGCTTCGACGCCTGTTCCGATGAATCCGGGCATTGTACCAACGCTTTGTCCTGTTCCGGGAAATCCGGCTGTTGCCTGCATGTTGACGCGTTGGCGCGAGTAGCCAAGTGTGTTGGCGTTACTGATGTTATGTCCTGTTGTATAGAGTGCGGATTGTTGTGTGAATAGGCCGCGTTTACTTGTTTCGAGTCCCATGAATGTGGACATTGTTTTACCCCCTCAAGCTTATGCTTGTGAATCGAATGTGACTTGTTTTTTCGTGCTTTTATTGCCATTGACTTCTGTTTTGGAGTAGTTGGCTGATTCGGGACGCGGTCGGACCATGTCCAGCGACAGATTCACGAACTGAAGGGATTGGTAGGTCAGTTTCTGGTTCAGGTCGTTTTGGACTTTCAAGTCATGAATCGCATGCAGGAGACGGTCTCTCGCCTCCTCAAGGTTTTTTTTGTCCGCTTCTGGCGCATTGTCTAGTAAGTCGGCAATTGTGGGATTTGTCGGTACTAATCGTCCTTGATCAGTTAAGTACTTAGTGACGGCGGTCTGCCTGCCAGTGTCCATTTGAACGATGGCTGCTAGATGGGCTTGCTCGTCTTTTAGCAGTTGGTCGAGTTTTTCCATTTCACCATTTTTGATAAGGGTAGTTTTGTCGTATGCAAGCCGTAAGAGGCTTCTATGCAGTTTTTCGAGGCTATCGAGGGACGCCAAGATTGTTTTGATAGGCATTTGGATTCCTGCTTTCTTTCAGTGCTGGTTTTACAGTTTGAAATAGTCGATGAGGTCGGAAGCGAGTTTGTCGGCATCCATTTCATATGTGCCGGCTTTGACGTCCGCTTTTAGTTGTTGGACGCGTTCGTTGCGTTGTGTTGTGAATGTTGATGTTTCGGATAGTTTTTTGGCTGCAGGTGAAATTTCGAGTTTGTCTGTTTGCAATTTTGCTTTTTGTTGTGCATGTTCTGTTTTTAGTTGGTTGGCTTTGTATGGGTTGATGGCTGGTAGGTTGATTTTGTTTATTTTCATTTGACATCTCTCCTTTCGGTTTTTACACACGTCCGATGGCAGTACTTGGCATCAGATTCAAAGTACTCCATTGAACCCGCTTCGGCGCTTGGGGATGCCTCCCGCAATAAGCCGGACAGAAGTTCGCTGTCAGTCTTATTGCTTCGGCTACCTCTTTGACGCGCCTTCGCTGGTTTGCATCGTATAACCTGGGCCTGGAATATAGTAAATCCATTGAACCCGCTTCGGCGCTTGGGGATGCCTCCCGCAATAAGCCGGACAGAAGTTCACTGTCAGTCTTATTGCTTCGGCTACCCCTTTGACGCGCCTTCGCTGGTTTGCATCGTACACTTTGTGCTGGTCGGAATAGATAGATGATCTTCATACTTCTTATTTCGGCTTTATATTGTGAACGTTTAGGGTTTATTTTATGAAAAATGCCGGACAGGTGAAAAACTGCCGGCTTCTGCTCATTTTTTAGTTTGATTTGCAAGGTATGTCGCTCTGTCTGATTTTTCTATGGCTTCTCTGAATTCCTTTGCCGCCTCAAATGTTTTTAGGTCATTATTGAGATTTCCAAGGCAGCTATCACAGAGTTTGCCTTTCTTTGTTAGCTTGCCACAATTATCGCACGGGTATCCAAGGTTTGGAAATAATGCGGGTTGGAGTCGGCCTTTTCGCACCCATTTGTGTAGTAGGGATTCCGTCACGCCGGTCACTTCAACGATGCGTTCGATGTTGGCCGCGCGGTTTTCACGGCGTCTCAGGAAACGGTAGACTTCCTCGTACATTTTCTCTTCGTTTGTTGCACATTTCCCACAGACGTCGCGTATGCCTATGTAATTGAAAAATCCGCCACATGTCGGGCAATCCCGTAGTTCAGCCATTCTTATTCTCCCCTATCGATTCGTTGTTAGGCACGGATTAATGTGACTGCTTCCACCCGCTTGGCGCCTGCTTGTTTTAAAACGGTTGCTGCGTGGCGGAGCGTTGTGCCTGTTGTGTAGATGTCGTCTACTAGTCTATACGTAGTTGGTTGTATCATTGTTCCCGGTTTTAGTGCGAATAAGGGGTTCATCACCAGGCGTTGGTCTTTCGTTTTCTCCCCCATTGACTCAGTTCCCGTTTTTTCTAATAGATGGGTGAACGGGATGCGTGCACTTGTCAGCAGTTCGTCCACCGGTGCGAATGTCCGCATGATTTTCTTATGCGGATGCATCGGAATTGGGCAGATGATTGCGTTCCCTTTTAGCTGTGCGTGCAGTTCATGCGCAAAGATGCCTGCCAGCGCGATGTCTTGTAGAAATTTGAACTGGTGCAGGTAGTCGCGCATTGCTTCATTGTAACTATAGAGCGAGGTGACTTGGTCAAGTAGTTCATCTGTGTCATTTCTTATTTCGGCATGAACGAACTTTTTTGAACAGTCTTGGCAAATGATTGTTGTATCGTCGAGTCCTAACAGTGCTTTCCATGTTGGTGTAGATGCGATTGTGCTGTCGCAAAGCAAACATTCGTTCATGTCGGGACGCCTCCTTTGTTCAGCTGGATAATTTCGTTTTTCGCTTCGTCCATGGCGTAGGTGATGCCGTGGTGAAAGAGGACGAAATCGCCTGTTGGATAGTGTGCAGATCGACCGACACGGCCGCCGATTTGGACGAGCGCCCCTTTATTGAAAATAAGTTGTTCGGCTCCAACGACGGCTACTTGAACGTTCGGGATGGTGATGCCCCGTTCTAAGATGGTTGTTGTGAGTAAGCCCGGGATTTTTTTATCTCGCAGCGCTTGGACATGTTGTTTACGGTCGGGATGCGCTGCGTGGACGGCGGCTATTTTCGGATTTAATTGGCGAAATAAAGGTTCTGCTTGTTCCATGAGTTTGATGGTGTGGAAGAAAATAAGAAACGGTTCGTTCTTGTCAAGACGTGCTTGGGTCCATTCCGTCAGTTTTTTGGGTAATTTGCCTTTTTGTATTCGTTTTGTGTAGTTCCAAAGCGCGTCGTAGCGTGGAACGGGCAATGGATGGCCGTGGTAACGACGGTTGATAGTTGAAATATGGCCTATCTTTTTCATATGGGCTAGCAGTTTGTCCGACGGTGTGGCCGTAACGAAATGGACGGGCGCTTGCGGTTTCGCAGCTTTTCGGACGGCTCGTTGCAGTGTTTCTTCTGCTGTGTATGGAAAGGCGTCTGCTTCGTCAACGAAAATGGCGTCGAATGCGTGACGGAAACGGTAAAGCTGGTGTGTGGTCGCCAGGATTAATTGCGGTGATGCGGTTGTCGATTCGGATCCGCCGTAGAGCGCTTCGACTGCGGTTTGTGGGAATGCTGCGCGCAGGCGTGGCTCGAGTTCAAGGATGACGTCGACGCGTGGTGCAGCGATGCAGACCCGTTTACCTGCAGTTAGCAGTTTGTGGATCGGTTCGAATAGGATTTCGGTTTTACCTGATCCGCAGACGGCATGGATTAGATGCGGTATGTTGGTTTGGTTGCTGGTTGTCAGCTCATTGGATGCTTGTTGCTGTCTGGGTGTGAGTGTTCCGAGCCATGCGAGTGAGTGCGTTGTCGGGTATGTGGGCGGTTCGCCGTTCCAGACGATGAGTTCGGTGCAGGTTGAAACGCGCCCCATTTTGAGGCAGTGCCTGCAGTAGGTGCAAGGGCCTTTGCATTTTGCGCAGTTGAATGTGGTGAATCGTGATGGTGTAGTGTTCTCGCAACGGTTGCAGAAATGATTGGTTTGGCGTGTTAGTGATTTTGTGGATATGATACCTGGAATTGTTTGTATATGCCCGGCTTCGATGTGTTCGTCGATTGTTTCGATTGAAAAAGGCGTGTGCAAACGCAGCCATATACGGCCAGTGAGGAAGTCTCTGATTGCTGGGTCGAATGGGTTTTGCATTTGCAGCACTCCTTTTGTTTTGATTGTTTGGGATTTTCTTGTTGAGCTGTTTAGGGTGCTATCAGCTAGCGCCCTGAGCTTTTCTTTTAACCCAACCTAATCCCATAGCACCTTCTCCAAGGTGCGTCCCAATTACTGGGCCGAAGTGGCTGATGGTAAATTGGACTTCTGGGAGTTCGGCGGAAAGTGTTTCTTGCCAGATTGCGGCGTCTTCTGGTCGGTTGGCGTGGATGATGGCTGCTTCGAGCGGCATATGTGCTGCGTCTTCTGCGAGCATGTCCGCGATTCGTTTCATCGCTTTTTTACGGGTGCGGATTTTTTCGAATGGGACGATGATTTTATCTTTGAAATGAAGCAACGGTTTTACTTGGAGAAGTCCACCGATGAATGCCTGTGCGCCGTTTAGTCTGCCGCCGCGTTGTAAATGGGTCAGGTCATCCGCCATGAAGTAGGCGCGCATTGTTGTTTTCATTTCTGCCAGTTCTTGCATGATGGCGTCCGGCGTTTCGCCTTGTTGGGCCATTTCCGCTGCGCGAAGTACGTAGAAGCCTTGCATGTAGCAAGAGATTTCCGAGTCGAATGGATAGACGTCAATGCCGTCCACCATGTCGCCTGCTTGTCCTGCCCCGGCGTAAGTACCGCTGATGCCGCTTGATAGATGGATGGAAATGACTGCGTCGTATGTGCCTTTTAGTGATTCGAACAGTTCGACAAATTTGCCGATTGGTGGTTGGGATGTCTTTGGCAGTGGTCCGTCGCCACGCACTTTATCGTAAAAGTCAGTTGCACTGATGTCGATTTCTTCGTCGTAGGTGTTCCCGTCGATTGTTACTGTGAGCGGGATCATCCGAATATCCAATTCCTGCATTTTGTGTGCCGGCAAATATGCCGTACTATCTGTGACAATTGCCGTTTTCAATACATATCAACTCCTACTTTCTATTCTACCTAATTACGTGTGAAATGGGAATCCGGAATTGTGGGGATACGTGGAAATTATGAAGGGGATTTGGCGGATTGTGAGAGTAATTTGGCAAACTGTCATGGCTCGGGCGCGAACTGTAAGGGCAATCCCGAAAACTGTAAGGGCGCGGTGGAACTGTGAGGGCAATTTGGCAAACTGTCATGGCTCGGGCGCGAACTGTAAGGGCAATCTCGGAAACTGTAAGGGCGCGGTGGAACTGTGAGGGCAATTTGGCAAACTGTCATGGCTCGGGTACAAACTATAATGGCTCCACCAAGAACTGTCATGCCCCGCTTCAGCAAAATCCATTAAAAACCGCCTTCCCCTTTAATAGAAGAAGACGGTCGATTTCATTCCAAACATTGTGCCCAGCAGTTGGCTTGTTGGGTAAACTTGCTTAGTTCGGCGGAGTCGATATTGATTTCATTTGCATAACGGGCGACTGAAACCCAATCGAAGCGTTCGACAGCTTTGGTGAGCTCGAGGTATGGAGTGATTTCCGTTTTCTGTCCTGTGAGGGTGTGCGCGACGCCATTCGACAGAGGTAGGTGCGTTAAAATGTCTTCCCAGTTTTGGTTCATAATGACGTCGATTAGTGAAAACATGCCGGCAAGGAAGTATTCGTCTGCGTTTTTCTTGCCTGCTTTTTTGGCAAGAAGTTCGCACATTTTTGCGCGTGTAAGGGAGTATTCGATAAGCGCCTTGACGTTGTTTTTGGTTGTTCCCGTTCCTATTTCCTGAAGCGCAAGGACGTACATCCATTTCTTTGTTTCACGCAGGCCGATTATGACGATGGCCTGTTTGATGGAATTTATTTGTTTTGGAACACCAAATGCCAGTGTATTGATAAACCGAAGCATTTTGTAGGACAATGAAACGTCATGCATGATTAGATCCGCAATATTCCCGATATTTGGCGTGTCCTTGGTAATCTGATTGATGATATGTAAATGGAGATTTGCGTTTGATGGTATCCCTGAACGTTTTATAATTTCCGGTTTCGAAAAGAAATAACCTTGAAATAGGGTATAGCCTGACTTTTTCGCAGCTAAAAATTCTTCTTTCGTTTCAATCTTTTCAGCGAGCATTGCAATATGTGGATGCTTTTTCGCGAAGTTTTCGATTTTGTGTCGTTCAATTAGTGTTGTATGAAGGAAATCGACTTTTATGTAATCGATGAGATTGAACAGGTTGGTATGTATTTGATATTGTTCTTGTAAAATAAAGTCATCCAATGCTAATTTAAATCCATCATTTTTCAGTTTGTATAATTTTGAAATAAGTGATGGGGTAATTTCGACGTCTTCGAGAATTTCGACGATGACTTGATCAGGATTCAAGCTACTGAAAAGATCTTGCGCAAGCAATTCACCCGTAAAATTGATGAACGATACACAATTACCCACAACATTGTCGATACCGATTGAAAGAAATGTATTTACGAGTAATCCAATCGTCGCCTGGTTCGGGTCAATTGTAGGGAAAAAATTCTTTTCACTGTTCCGATATAGTAATTCATACCCAAATATTTTTTCGTTCACGTCTAGGATAGGTTGCCTACCAACAAATACATTCATCGTCTTCACCTCGTTTGACATTAGTATAACAAACTTCGACAAATTATCCAATTAGTCTTCTAAAATATCATTCTATTAAAGTAGTATCCAATTCGGAATAATGGTATATTTTCTATAGAACTATTTGTTTACTAGGGGGAAATTTAATGGAAACTATTCGTTATGAACAAAAGGGGAATATTGCTTTCGTGACGCTTAATCGTGCGGGGGCGATGAATGCTTTTAATTATGAAATGTTAGCCGATCTAAGTTATATTACTGAATCGATGCGTATTAATCCGGATATTCGGGTTGTTATTTTTACAGGTTCTGGAGATCGTTCTTTCAGTGTAGGGGCGGATTTGAAGGAGCGCAAGACGCTGACGGATGTACAAGTGAAGCGCAATGTGTATAAAATCGGGGAAGTTTTTTCGGCAATTGAGAACTTACCGCAACCGACAATTGCGATGATGAACGGCTTTGCGTTTGGCGGCGGGATGGAGCTGGCTCTTGCATGTGATTTCAGGATTGCGGCAGATTCGGCACTAATGGGATTGACAGAAACGGGGCTTGCGATTATTCCGGGTGCGGGTGGTACGCAGCGTTTGCCTAGGCTGATTGGCGAAGCGAAGGCGCTTGAACTAATTTTGACGGCGCGAAAATTGACGGCTGCTGAAGCACTCGCTTATGGAGTTGTGACGAAAGTGACTGCGGCTGACAACTTACTGCAAGAAACGTCTGATTTCGCAAACGCTATTTTAGCGAATGGCCCGATTGCGTTGCAACAGGCGAAATTTGCGATTAAGCACGGTATGAATGTTGATTTGCAGACGGGGCTTGCTATTGAGCGGAAGGCGTATGAACTAACGATTCCGACTGAAGACCGTATTGAAGCGTTGAATGCGTTTGCGGAGAAGCGGAAACCGGTGTTCAAAGGGAAGTAAGTGTTGGATTGCAATAAAAAACGGATAGGGTTTGCGGACTGTGTGCCTGCTTCCTATCCGTTTTTTTGATTATATAAATGGAATGTTACTAGGTCTTTTCAGATAGATCAGGATTCATCGTTGGACAGCGTGGATTTTTCGAAACTAGGGTTGCTGCATGTGTAACGGTTGCTAAAATATTCGTGGCTCCTTGCCGATCTGTTTCATGTGTCGCGCGAATATACGGACTGTATTTTTCATCTACGATATAGCGTGCGGGTAATTGGTTGAGCGCGATTGCCATAATATCTTCCATGCATCGTTCACAGTTGCATGTTGGAAGCAATTGGTCTTTATATGTATGAAGCACGTCGTGTACAACATCTTCCATTACGTTATGTATCGCCATTCATTTCCCTCCGTATGTAAACCAATATCGCAACTTCCTACTTGTTCTCCACTATTCCCATTTAGTATACCTGTTCATGGTTGTTTTGCAAAATATGTTCTTAACCCCATTGGTGTTCAGGATGGTATAAAACAAGCAAGCCACTCCGATTAGACGGAATGGCTCGCTTATTCGTTTATAGATTCATTGTTTCATAAAGACTTGATTGCATCCCATTCTTCACGAAGAATGCCCATTCGAATGGAGTCATAATACGTGCCGTTCCAGTAGCGGACTTTTCGCAACCGCGCTTCCATGGTCATGCCGAGTTTTTCACCGACTTTAATCATTCGCGCGTTGCCGGACCATGTTGTGTAACCGACACGAACCAACGGCATTTCGTTGAATAAATGGTTGATCCACATTGTGAGTGCAGTTGTTCCATAGCCCCCGCTCCAATAGTTCGGTTCGTAGATGACAATGCCCATTTCGAGCCATAGGGATGGTTGGTGTTCCCAGTAGTAGCTGATTGTGCCGATTAGTTCGCCGTCTACAAGTATGCTCCAATAATCATCTTGTGCGATGATTTTATCTTTGCCTGTTAAGAATTCTTCATAGGTCATCGTTTTGTGTTCGAAATACGGTGCGTCCCATTTTTTCCATTCAGGATTTTCATTTTTGAAACTTAATTCCCACATTCGTGGTAGGTCTTGTTCTTTGATGGGGCGGATGGTTACGCCTTTGTTTGTGTAAGTCACGTATATTCCTCCGGTTTTTAAAGGTGTTTCGCAAACCAACCGGTGATTTCGTCGAGTCTTGCTATGCGCAAGTTCGGCGTACCGGTGCGCGATAGGTTGTGATCTGAGTCAGGAAAGCGAACGAATTCCGTTTCTTTCCCCATGCTTTTCAATGTGATATAGAGCTGTTCCGCTTGTTCAATTGGGCAGCGGAAGTCATTCTCTGAGTGGACGATTAACAGCGGTGTTTCCACGTTTTTCGCGTATTTCAACGGTGAGTGTTGCCACAGTTTTTCGACGTCCATCATGTCCGTGCCGATTTGCCAATCGCTGAAATAATAGCCGATGTCGGATACGCCGAAGAAGCTGATCCAGTTCGAAATCGACCGTTGCGTCACCGCCGCCTTGAAACGATTCGTATGGCCGACGATCCAGTTCGTCATGAAGCCGCCATAGCTGCCGCCCGTTACGCCAAGTCTGTCTGCATCAATCCAGGCATTTTCCTGAAGGATGTAATCCAGTCCAGCCATGATATCTTCATAGTCTCCCCCGCCGTAATCACCGCGTACCGCATCGACAAATTCCTGGCTATAGCCGTGGCTACCGCGTGGATTGACATACAACACGCCGTATCCTTTTGCCGCCAGTAACTGCATTTCATGGAAAAACGTATTGGCGAACATCGCATGTGGTCCACCGTGGATATCGATGATTAGCGGATATTTCTGCCCTTCTTCGTAGCCCGCCGGTTTCATGAGCCAACCGTGTACATCCCAGTCTTTTGGTCCTTTATAGATGATTGCTTCCGGTTCAACTAGTGCCACTTCTTCTAGGTATTTTTCATTGAATGAAGTAAGTGTTTGTCGTTCGCCAGTCGCGATTGTCTGTTTCATTAATTCACCTGGATTGACCGAATTGCTGACCGTCATCAATGCGAATTCACCATCCGTTGAAACGGCATAGCCATAGACATGTTCATTTTCCGGGGTTGCCGGATAGAGTTCGCCTTCAAGTGATGCGAAATAGAGACGGACATCGCCCATTGTGGATAACTGGAAGTACAGATGATTGTCCGTCGTCCACTCAACGCTTGGTGCATCCGCGCCTTGCTGGTGATCCGCAACAACGCTGTCTCCCACTGGTGCGTCCAACCCTTCCGTCAAGTTGATGGTCGTGCCGTCTTGTGAATCGTAGATGTACAGATTGCTATGTGTCGCGTTTTTGAATGTTTGGTCCGCACCTATGAAGGCAATATAACGGTCGTCAAATGAAAACCGTGCGCCGCCGAAATAGCCTTCTTCATCGATTAGAACCGTTTCTTCTTTCGATTCAATGTCGACGATAAAGAGCGGTTGGCGGAATTGGAAATCCTGATTCTCTTCTCGGTTAACGCCGATGATTAGTTTTTTGCCGTCGTGCGAAATCCCTTGCAGGCCATGCTGATGATTGCCTTCCGTGAACGGTGTCACATCACCCGAATCGATGTCGAAAACACCAATTTGGCGGAATGCGTCTTGCGGAAGTAGACCCGTTCCGTCCATTTGGTATTTCATTTTCGATGTGCGGTATGGTTCAGGCTTTTTCTTGTCGTCTTTTTCTTCTTTGTCGATAAATTTCTTGCCTTCTTTGACTGGGGCATTCACCCATATTTTCGTGCCGCAGGGCGACCATAGAAAGCTTGAGACACCTTTTTCAAATGCCGTCAGTTTTTTCGCTTCTCCGCCTTTTGCTGACATGATGAAGACCTGATTCTTGTCTTCACGATTCGACAAAAATGCGAGCTGTTTCCCGTCTGCAGACCAAGCCGGCGAGGAGACGTTGTTCTTGCCATATGTCCACTGCGTCACTTCGTTTGAATCTAGATACACGTGAAATAAATTCGCCACGTATTTGTTGTCTTCCTCATCGATATGCGTTTTCACGAACACTGCTTCCTTGCCATCCGGCGAAAGGACAGGATTCGTCACTGATTGCAATTTATATAGATCCTCTGCTTGTACTTTGCGTTTTTCCATGTTGCATTCCCCCTTAAGTTTTCTCTGTATACTTATTTCGACATTCGCAACAGTTTTCCTTTATTTGAGGAGGGGGAAAGATAGATTCATTTTTAAAAGGGACTGTGTCTAGGAACTCTAAGGACAATTTCGGAAACTGTCATGGCTAGGCGTTGAACTGTGAAGGCAAGCTTGGAAACTGTCATGGCTATATGGTGAATGATAGTATAGCAATTAATTTCACCATACAAAAAACGCCCGGATTCTCCAAGCGTTTTCATTCCACTTCTATCGAAAAATCATAGTTTCCATCGCCTTGTTTCCAGTTGGCGCTAATATGGTAGACGTATACGCCACTTTCGGCCGGCACGGTGAGTTTGTTATTTTTCAGTTCGATTTTCTTGCTATCTTTCACACTTGTCCATTGTTCGATAGACAGACTTTCTTTAATCGGTTTCTTCGCGAACTGAATGGTTATCTCGGTGTTAGGCATGACTTTGGTTGGTTTATGTTCTGCTGCCATTTCCAAGGGGGTTGAATAAACTTTATCCACACAACTCCCCCATGAAATCGTACCTTTCCAGCAATAGGATCCTTGCGTAGTCGGTATTTTCGTGTCCCCAACCGTCACAGTCAGGTTTGGAGGTTCTGAACTTGTAAATGTTTTATAGAGAATAACACTTAGTAGGCATAGGCCAATTATTAGCAGTAAACCAAAAATCTTTCGAATGCCAAAAACCTCCTATCGTAATTAACTAGACGGTAGAAGGCGATAAAGGTTTCAAAAATTTCGCTGAAATAACACTATTAGATACTTACTACTAATCTTTATTTTCAAATAGTAAGCACTCGTCCCTAGCCTTCATCCTGCGACAACGTATGCTAGGTAGAGAGGATGAAAATGTGTTTACTGACAAATTTCTTCCTCTCAATAAGAAGGAGAGGAGAATGGACATGTCCCTATTTTTCGAAGATGAAATTCGAAAAGTTATGCAAAAAGTCACCCCTACTGATTTAAGTAACTTACACGCTCAAGATCCGCGTGGAAAACCCGATTGGGCAGATCGAAACCCCAGTCATTCCTTCGGTCGACAGTTAACCCCCAAAAACCACCGGGATTTCCGTCAACGTCCCACTGATTGACGATAGAAAAGCGCTGACCCATTTATAGGTCGGCGCTTTTGTGTGGAGCAATTATTCGTAAAAACAAGGTCATTGCTTATACTAAATCAACTGTTGAGTTTGGTGCCGCCTTTTTGACAGCCTTCACTTCATATAGGGCGCCTTCCGAACTAACGATATAGTCCGGTTTTGGCTGGCCAAGTTTTGCTTTATGGCCTGCGATATGTTCGGGGCTCTTTTCCCACTGCTTCCAATGTTTTTCCGATTCCCAGCGAACCATAATAATTACCTCTTCGTCCCCGCGTCGGACTTTTTTCACCATCACATTTACATCGATGAATCCTTCTTGCTTCTCAATGATGCCTTCTTTACTGAAACGTTTCACGACTTGGTCAGCATTGCCTTCTGTAACTACCATTTTTCTCATTTGAACGAACAAATTGCACATCCCCCATCCACTTTACTTACTATTCTCTATTGTAATTGATAATCATTTTCATTGCCATTTAAATGATTTTTTTCTGATGAATATATTGTCGCTGTCGCTACTTAACAAATAGAGGATTCTTTCAACACCGCTTTGTCACTAGGGGATGTCTCCTCTGGGGATTATCAAGGATCATTTGTTCAACATATACAGGTTCAAACTGTCATAGCAATCCAAGTCAAAACCCCTCTCCGCTTACTGGAAAGGGGTTTCATCCTGTTACTTTTTAACTTGATCCATTAAATAGCGCACAAAATCGTCGTCTTTTATGAGCCAGCCTTGGTAGTTTCTTTTGAGGTATTTTTCGCCTTCTTCAAAACTGTTGAAGGTTTGTTCGATTTTTGTGTCATCCACTTCAAGCATCCAAGTTGAATTGTTTGCCGGTGAGAGGACAATGACTTCGTCTGACCGGTTTTTATACAATGAACCGAATGGTGACTCCTTCATATTATAGCGGTTGCGTTTTGCGTCTTCTTGCAGGGATTCCAGGTGGAATGTGTCTGTTACGAACAGTTTGTAGGCTTCTTCTGTCAGCACACATCCTGATGCTTTTACATGCCCGCCCCCGCCGAAGTGACCGGCAACTGCGGATACATCGACGTTGTTATGGATTGTCCGGAATCCGAGCCGCTTGCCGCCCATATTTAAAATGGCAATATAATCGAGGTGTGGATATTCCTTGCCGAGTTCATTGCCAAGCTCCGAATGATACGATTCCGCGTAAACGACGCCTGCAAAAAGTCCGTTTACTTCGGCTTGAACAAGTTGCCGTCTTTTCCGCTTGATGTAGCGTTCGGTTTTTGTTTCTTCCATATCTAAAATCTTGTTTTCAAACTCGTCAAAATGGAAATGGTCACTTGATTTCAATCGACTGATCATTTTCTCTTCGAATTCTTCGATTGAAATTAAATAGAAAAGTGCATTCAACCGCCTAGCCGATTGGTTATCATTTTTCTCCCATTCCCACGTATCGTATTGCCGCACAAGCTCCACAAATTCAGTGATTGCGTCTGATGCACTCAATAGTTTTTGGTTAATAAGGTATTCATATAATAATGAAGTCGCGGAAGTTAATTTCCCTTCTTCATCCTCAACGACGACATGTCCCCATTCATGTGCATTAAAAGGTAAAGCCGTTTTATGATGATCGATCAGCTGGACTTTTCCGCCTTCTTGAAAACGCGCTTCGAGTCGTTCCTTATTCTTGTCGTTTACGGACAAATCCGTGATGAATAAAACCGTGTCCTTCGGGTCATTTGTTAACGACCATTCCACTTCGCGATCGAGACTGGCAACAGAGTTGTAGCGTACTTTCACTTGTTTACCGAATGCAAGTTTCGCTAAAATACCACAACCTACGCCATCCAAGTCATTATGTGTTAATAATTTATACATATCCTTCACCTCTAGTATTAGTATGCGTTAAAAGATGAAGTTTATCGACCTAAAGTTGAGTGATTTCATCCATTTTTTCAAACGAGTATCCCATTTCCTTCCATATTTCCGAATGAAAGCAAAAAGTAGAAGGCTGAATATCTACATACCACCATATGAAGTTTGCCAAACGCAAACTGTAAGGGCAATTTCTGAAACTGTCATGGCTCCAGCGCAAACTGTAAGGGCAATCTCGGAAACTGTCATGGCTCGAAGGAACTGTAAGGGCAATTCCCCGAACTGTCATGGCTACAACGTGAACTGTGAGGACAATCTCACAGACTGTCATGGCTCGGCGGAACTGTAAGGGCAATTTGAGAAACTGTCATGGCTCCAGCGCAAACTGTAAGGGCAATCTCGGAAACTGTCATGGCTCGAAGGAACTGTAAGGGCAATCCCACAAACTGTCATGGCCCGACGAAACTGTAAGGGCAATCCCACGAACTGTCATGGCTCCAACGCAAACTGTAAGGGCAATCCCACAAACTGTCATGGCCCGGCGAAACTGTAAGCGCAATTCCCCGAACTGTCATGACTACGATGGAAACTGTAAGGGCAATCCGCAAAACTATCATAGCACCAACACAAAAAAAGGATCTCCCCACACTCCCGGGAAGATCCATCCATTCATTTCACTCACTTATTGAGTCACAACATCCTTCAACGATCTTCTCAAAATTTTACCGGTTGTATTCTTCGGTAGTTCATCTAAGAATTCGATTCGTTTTGGCACTTTGTATTTTGCTAGGCGCTTGTTGCAATAGTCTAGTAGCTGTGCTTCATCCTGAGAAAGTCCGTCTTTTAGGACGACGAATGCAAGGATGGATTCGCCAAAGTCGGGGTCCGGTAAGCCGATGACTGCTGCTTCGACGATGTCTCTGTGTGCGAAGAGAACTTCTTCGACTTCACGTGGGTAGACGTTATAGCCGCCGACGATGACGAGGTCTTTTTTCCGGTCGACTATGTAGAAATAACCATTTTCGTCCCGTCTCGCCATGTCACCTGTGTATAACCAGCCATCACGGATCGTAGCTTCCGTTTCTTCAGGCATTTTGTAGTAGCCTTTCATGACATTCGGTCCGCGTACGATAAGCTCGCCGACTTCTCCAGGTCCTACTTCATTGCCCAACTCGTCGACGACTTTGTTTTCAACGTTGATGATATTCGTACCGATTGAACCAGGGATTCGGTCGCGATCAAGCGGGTTAAAGCATGTTACCGGTGAAGCTTCGGACAAGCCGTATCCTTCTGAGATTCGCACATCGAATTTCTCTTCGAAGTCGTGAAGCAGTGAGACCGGCAGTGAAGATCCGCCAGAAATGGCAATTCGTACTGAGTCGAAGTCTTCCGCTTTGCCGTCCGGGAATTGATACAAGAAATTGTACATTGTTGGGACGCCTGCGAATATTGTTGCTTTGTTCTCTTTTACGACGTTGAACACGTCAGTTGGAGAGAAACGCGGCACAAGTAAAATCGTCGCCCCTTTAACTAGCGGTGCGTTGACGACGACTGTCAATGCAAATACATGGAATACTGGAAGTGTGGCCACGACGCGGTCATCTTCTGAGAAGCTGAGGTAATCCGCAACGTCACGTGCATTCGAATAGATATTGCCGTGCGTTAACATTGCGCCTTTTGGACGACCAGTTGTGCCTGACGTGTACAAAATGATAGCGGTTTCATTATCATCAACAGCAACGGGTTCAAGGCCTGGTTTCCCTGATGCAATCAGTTGTGAAAACGGACGAATTTTTGCGTGAACAGCTTCAGGCAATGCTGCAATTTTGGCCGGTGTTTCCGGTGTTGTTTCGCAGATTATATAATGTTCGACAGTCGGGAAAGCCCCTGCCGCTTTTTCAACAAGTGGAAGCAGCATGTCGAGTGCAATCACTGCTTTGGCATCGCTGTTTTGTATAATGTATGAAATTTCATCTGGCGTGTAAATTGGGTTAACTGGAATCGCTGTAGCGCCAATCCGCATTGTCGCATAAAGCGAGATAAGAAAATGAGGTGTATTGCCCAAAAGGAAAGCGACATGGTCCCCTTTACCGATGCCTAAATCTTGTAGAGCCGTCGCGAACATTGACACTGATTGGTCGAATTCTGCGTAAGTAGTGTCTTTGCCTTGGAAATGATAAGCCGTTTTAGTCGGCTTCGATTTTGCCGTCTCTTGCACGCATGTTACTAGATTCATTATTTCATCCCCTTTTATAAAATGAATAACCATTCATAACTCCACCTTATCATTATATAAGAAAAGTTCTGATAATACAATGAACCATGAAAAAAACACCAGAAATTTTTGAGGTTACTAAAAAATTCTTTTTTATAGTGATAACTAGTTGATTGTAGTGGAGAGCGGCGACTCCTGCGGGAACAGCACGTGCTGAAGACCTCGCAGGAACATTAAGGAAGTCAACCTAAGTTCGCGGCGTCCTGCCGCAACGGTTGCATGACCTACATCCTGTAGGCCCAAGCCGTGCCCGTGGAAAGCGTCCGCTCGGAACGGAAATCAACGGGATTTGAAGAACCGGACTTTTTCAGTGGCCTTAAACTGTCCCGATGCTTTTAATTGGCAGAAACTATCTCGCCCCTTTGATATGCGCAAGATAACGCCAGCGAATCAAATAGAAATAGACAATCTGCATAAGCGTGAATCCAACTAAGACGAGCACTAATTCTTTTACAATCGAGATTTCCGCAAGAGCGTCCCAAATGACTTGCAGGGATAAAAATGCAAATGAACTATGCATGAATGCAACACCCCATGGGAAGAAAAATTGCGGAATAAGTTGTCGATTGACAATTTTTTTGAATTCCTTATCGGTAATCCCCATGCGGCGAAGTACGTCGAATTGTTTGCGGTCCTGATCGAGTGATGTATATAACCTAAAATAGATGAAACTGCCAGCTGCCAGGAAAAATACCATCGCCAGAAGTAAACCGATAAAGAGCAGCAGTGAAAATGTCGTCCGAATAACGGAATAACTCATGCCTGGATTATCAAAGGCGTAGGGCAATGCATCCTCTTTCCCCGCTAGAAATGATTCCGCCAACGACTTATCGATTGACTTTCCAATGTCTTTCGTACGCTGCCAGTCGGGTACATTGAATGCATAGTACGTAAAGAGTTCTCCATTATTTTTGAGTGACCAATCCTTTACTTTATCATAATCCAGTTTGTTCAAGACAATCGTATTTTGCCCCATGACGTATGATGGAAACAACTGATACGGATAGGCCCCCTGAATATCGACAGTGACTCGACTCTCCTCCAGAAGCGTCATTACTTTACGAGTATCCAGTGCTTCGTAAGAGGATGGGGATGGCGGTAAAAAGAGTGCTTCACCTTCCGCCAATTCAATCGGTTCGTACCCGAACGAACGGGCAAGCATGTTGATATTCGTGATTTTTAACATCGTTATCGGCTGCCCTGAAAACGATGATGTCTGTTGAAGGGGTTGAAACCGAACAAGTGAATAATCGATAGGGGCTGTATTCAATTCACCAACAAGTTGAGCGATATGTTGCCGTTCAAGTTCATTTTCCGGCATGCTTTTATAAGCGAGCCCGAGTGGATGCATTTCCCTGTATTGGGAAGCGAATGAAGTAAGAGACGCCAGAATACCGACCGACATGAATGCCACAGTAGAGACGATTGTGACGATGAAAAACATGCGGGCGTTCTCTCTTAATCGAACACTGCCTTCTGATATGGACAACATCCTGAAATAACGCCAGTACAAACGTTTCCGGTTACGGATGAATTGAAGGAGCAAAGGTAAGGAATCCGTGAAAAAGTAAAATGTTCCAATCGTAACGAGTGGAGGTAGGAAAAATAACAGTCCGATAACAACTGAATTCGATGTTGAGGCAGCCATCCCATATGATAAACCGAGAAAGAGTAGCCCCATATATCCCCGTGTTTTGGAGAAACCGTACAAACCGCGCCTTTTCGCTTCACCCCGAATAAGATCTGCCGCTTCACCCGTTCGTATGAAGACAGGCGCAACAATTGAAATAATCATGAACAAACTTAAAAATGCACCAATCGTTAGTGCAAACGGTTCCCAGGATAAATAAAGCGGCAATGCAGGCAATAAAACAATTTCCCGTACAATCATAAAAAAGAATTTAGAGAATACATAACCGATAAACGTACCTGCAGCAATGGACGCAAATCCAATGAACATCGTTTCGATAAAAATAAGTCGTTGCAATTGGCGTTTTTCCATCCCTAAATGCAGTAGAATACCAAATTCCTTGGACCGCGCATGTAAAAAAGCGCGCATCGAATAAAACAAGAAAAAGAGTGTAAATATGAATAAGATAATTTCTGCGGCTCCCATTCCCATGACAGCGATTTCCTGTACAAAGCGGTTTTCAATGGACGGATGAAACAGTAGCATGGAATACAGGAAGAATACCGTTACCGAGAATACACTCGCCATGAAAAATGCGGCATATATACGCCTGTTGCGGACGACATTACGGTAAGCGAACTGACGAAAGGTCATGGACATTCCCTCCGAGAAGCGATAACACATTCAATATACGTTGGAAAAACGTCTGGCGCTGCTCATCTTTATAGATTTCATTGAAAAATTCACCGTCTTTTATAAACAGCACACGGTCACAGAAACTTGCTGCAATCGGGTCATGCGTCACCATTATGACAGTCGTCCCCTCACGTTGATTGATCGCTTTGAGCAATTCGAGTACGTCCCTTGCCGATTTCGAATCAAGATTTCCGGTCGGTTCATCCGCAAGAATGATTTTCGGTTGATGGATCAATGCTCGCCCGATAGCAGTGCGCTGTGCTTGTCCGCCTGATAACTCGTCGGGACGCCTATGCAGAATGGTAGCTAAATCTAGTTGTTTGGCAAGACTTGCGACACGTTTTTCCATTTCCCGAACGGGTAGACCATCGATGGTCAGTGGCAAGACCAAGTTTTCTTCGACCGTCAGCATTTGAAGGAGATTAATGTCTTGAAAGACGAATCCGAGAGTACGTCGTCTAAAAAGGGCCAGCTTGTTTTGGGAAAGGGTTTCCGGTTCAACGTTATTTATCAACAGACGTCCATAGGTTGGTAAATCGATTGTCGATATAAGGTTGAGCAGCGTAGTTTTTCCACTTCCGGAAGGCCCCATGACCGCAACGAATTCGCCTTTTTCAACTTCGAAGTCAAGCCGATTCAGTGCCCGGTGCATTACTTTTCCCTCATAAATTTTCGTCACTTCCGTCAGTTTCACAATCGACTTTTTCGTCATCCTTCTCCCCTGCCTTTCCGTTTTCAAATAGGACGGTTACCGTCGTTCCAACCCCGACTTCTGATTCGATGGTCAGCGAATGCCCGAGTCTTTCGCATACTTCCGACGCAATATAAAGGCCCATTCCGGTCGACTCTCCTGTTAATCTGCCATTGCTGCCTGTGAAGAATGCCTTTGTTACACGGTTTAAGTCGGTTGAAGGAATTCCGACTCCTTCGTCACGGATGCTTAAGTGAATGCCCCCGTCCGTGCATTTCGCAGTCAAATGGACCTTTTTTCCTTCATCAAATGTATACTTCACCGAATTGGTGATAAACTGGCCAATAACAATTTTCAGCCATTTTATATCGGTCGTAATTTCAAAGGTTTCATCGATTGAAATAATAGGAAACACTCCGTTGGCGATGAAAAGCCGTTTGTGCTCCGTTACGATTTCCTGTACTAGTCCTTTTAATGCGACTTGTTCAATTCGCATATCTCGTTCGAATGTTTCAAGCCGCGCATTGACAAGAACGGAGTCCAGGCCACTCCTTATCTTTTCCATTTCTTCTGCTAGGCTGTTGCGATCCAGTTCGTCATCGTCTTGCAAGAGAAGGCCGATGACCGATATTGGTGTTTTCATCTGATGCACCCATTGGTTCATGAAATGCAGTTGACGGTGTTGCGATGCGTAAAGTGTTTGGACTTCATTTTGGTACAGTTTATATAAATCGCGCATGAAATCGGTTACCTGTTTGTGCTCCGGCGCTTGTGCATGCCGAATAAGTGCATCCTCCATTTGGTGCGGTTTTCTTGTGATTGCCGTGTAAAATGATCGTCGCATGACGAATTTCGAGCCAAGGTAGCCCGCCGTCAACAACATGCTGATGATGATGGCGTAAATTGCCGTGTTATAGTTGCGGAAGCCATCCAACCAGTACAGCAGCAGGATGAATAACACAAGAAATCCTTGAAATAGAAGAAACGGTATATGTTCTTTGAAGAAAAGTGTGAATCTCTTCATGATTCCTCCGGAGCGGGAATGAACCGATAGCCCGCGCCACGCACGGTTTCAATGGTTGATTTGACCCCATAATCTGTGAGTTTTTTTCGGACTCGTGTCATATTGACATTCAACGTGTTTTCATCGACAAAGGATTGGTCGTCCCATAATTCCTCGAGCAGTTTTTCCCGTGTCACCACTTTCGGAATTGCGTTAATGAGCAATTCCAGAATGACGCACTCTTTTTTCTGCAAAGGAACAATCGTATCCCCGATATGCAGCTCCATCCGTTCGATGAATAAATTCAGCGCGCCGCTTTTTATCGTACGCTCTGATTGACTTGGAGCATATTCACCGAAAGATCTGCGCAAATGACTCCTGATTTTAGCAAGAACGATTTCATAATGGAAAGGTTTCGTGATGAAATCATCTCCGCCGTTTTCCAGTGCAAATACTTGGTCCATGTCGCCTGAACGTGCAGAAATAAAAAGAATTGGACACATCGTATGCTGGCGAAGTTGTCGGCACCAATAATACCCATCATACGAAGGCAGATTGATGTCGAGTAAAATCAGATGCGGGTCGTATGCATTACT
Source organism: Filibacter tadaridae (assembly GCF_900609045.1). Classification (GTDB taxonomy): domain Bacteria; phylum Bacillota; class Bacilli; order Bacillales_A; family Planococcaceae; genus Sporosarcina; species Sporosarcina tadaridae. The sequence goes on along the minus strand of NZ_UXAV01000029.1, from coordinate 439 downwards.
TTCCTCCGTGACACGTTCAAAGTCTTTGACGATTGCGACTTCATATTGGTATTTCCGAAGGGTATCTGCTAATAATTGCGCGATTTTCAGATCGTCTTCAACTATAAAAATTCGTTTAGTTTCCATCCGTCATTCCCCTTTCACTCCTCTTTTCATTATACCTTAAAAATGGGTGTGAGGGGGTGGGTGGATATGGGCGGTTGTGTGATGGATTGAGAGCGCGGTGGCTATGATTGATCGCTTCGATGGCAGCTTTGAGCGCGCGGCGGCGGGGATTGATCGCTTCGGCGGTGGCTTTGAGCGCGCGGCGGCGGGGATTGATCGCTTCGGCGGTGGCTTTGAGCGCGCGGCGGCGATGATTGATCGCTTCGATGGCAGCTTTGAGCGCGCGGCGGCGGAGATGGATCGCTTGGGTGGCGGCTTTGAGGGCGCGGAGTCG
>NZ_UXAV01000026.1 GCF_900609045.1 Filibacter tadaridae | reverse complement strand
GCAGCGAGGGAAGCGGCTGAAGCCGTGCCCGCGGAAAGCGTCCGCTCGGAACGAAAATCAACGGGATTTGAAGAGAGTCGGACTTTTTCAGCGGCCTCGTGCTCTTCTGCCTGGCTTATCGCGGGAGGCATCCACGAAGCGCCGAAGCGGCATTCAATGGACTCCTTTTAATCCACCCCCAGCTCTAGCTCTGCGAGATATGACGATATTTTGTCAGAGCCAAAAAAGAAAACGTGAAAAACAACGGTATAGGACTTTCCCTAATATGAATAACATTGATTACTCTTTAACATGTAGGGTATATGAATGAACAAACTATTCAATTCCCTCATTTTCATCGTTCATCATTCTGAAAAGGAGCGTGTTTCATCCGATGAAGAAAAAGAAGTTTGACTTAAACTATTTTAAACCTGTTGAGCGTTACTCAGGAAGCTGGTCGATTTTAGAAGAAAAAAGCCGTGACTGGGAAAACATGTACCGTCAAAGATGGTCTCACGATAAAGTTGTCCGCACAACACATGGCGTAAACTGCACAGGTTCATGCAGTTGGAAAGTGTTTGTAAAAAACGGAATCATCACATGGGAAAATCAGCAAATCGATTATCCTTCATGTGGACCGGATATGCCCGAATTTGAACCAAGGGGATGCCCGCGTGGTGCGTCGTTTTCTTGGTATGAATATAGCCCGCTAAGAGTGAAGTATCCTTACGTACGCGGGAAATTGTGGCGCATGTGGAATGCATCACTTGCAGAGCATAAAGATCCTGTTAAAGCATGGGCAAGCATAGTTGAAGATCCCGTTAAAGCGGATGACTATAAAAAAGCCCGTGGAAAAGGTGGGCATGTACGCGTCAATTGGCGCGATGCAACAATGATGATTTCTGCACAGCTCATTTACACGATTCGCAAATATGGACCTGACCGGATTGCCGGCTTCACGCCGATTCCAGCGATGTCCATGGTCAGTTATGCATCAGGAGCACGATTCATCTCGCTAATCGGTGGCGAAATGCTTAGCTTCTATGACTGGTATGCCGATTTACCGCCATCTTCACCACAAATCTGGGGTGAACAGACAGATGTTCCGGAATCTAGTGATTGGTTTAACGCTGGCTATATCATTATGTGGGGATCCAACGTTCCACTTACGCGAACACCGGATGCCCACTTTATGACTGAAGTCCGTTACAAAGGCACGAAAGTCGTTTCCGTCGCACCGGATTATGCAGAAAGTGTTGTCCATGCAGACGATTGGATTGCCGCCGATCCGGGTTCAGATGCCGCAGTCGCACAAGCGATGACGCATGTTATTTTGGATGAGTTTTATGAACAACGAAAAGAACCGGCATTTATCAACTACGCAAAACAATATACAGATATGCCGTTCCTTATCACACTTGAAGATCATGAAGGACTTTACAAAGCGGGTCGTTTCTTACGTTCAAGTGACCTCGGAAGTGAATCCGAGCATGCCGACTGGAAACCTGTCATTTTCGATGAAGCAACTAACGAGATTATTGTACCGAACGGAACAATGGGGCAACGTTGGGAAAATGACGTCAATTGGAATCTAATTCTTGAAAATGAAGACGGTACGCGTGTGGAACCTGCCTTATCCATTTTGGAACACGAAGCACAATGGGAAGAAATCGTATTCCCGTACTTTGATAATGTGGCAAATGGCACGTTCAATCGTCCTATACCGGTCAAAAAAGTGAAATTCAAAGATGGAACGGAAAAACTTGTGACAACCGTCTATGACCTTATGATGAGTCAGTACGGTATTCGCCGTAAGGGAAGCGACTTGGAAGCGAAAGGGTATGAAGATGCAGAGTCTTTCTATACACCTGCTTGGCAAGAGAAAATAACAGGCGTCAAGCCGGAGCTTGTGACGCAGATTGCACGCGAATTTGCGCAGAACTCCCTCGACACGGATGGACGCTCAATGATTATCATGGGAGCCGGCATCAACCATTGGTTCAACAGTGATACAATTTATCGTTCGATTTTAAATCTAGTAACATTAACTGCTTCACAAGGCGTAAACGGCGGCGGTTGGGCGCATTATGTTGGTCAGGAAAAAGTACGACCGATTGAAGGTTGGAGTTCTATTGCTTTTGCAAGAGATTGGCAGGCACCTCCAAGACTTCAAAACGGTACATCATTCTTCTATTTTGCGACAGATCAATGGAAATACGAAGAAATGGGTGCGGAATTGCTAATGTCACCTACTGGTGGGGAAGCGCGCTACAAACACCCTGCTGATTATAATGTGTTAGCTGCACGACTCGGTTGGCTTCCTTCATACCCGCAATTCAACAAGAATAGTCTTTTATTTGCCGAAGAAGCGGCGAAAGAAGGTAAGACATCGACGGAAGAAATCGTCAATTATGCATTGGAACAATTAAAGTCTGATGAAATTCGATTCGCGATTGAAGACCCGGATGCACCGGAGAACTTCCCGCGTACAATGTTCGTTTGGCGTTCGAATCTCGTTTCAAGTTCTGCTAAAGGGCAAGAGTATTTCATGAAACACTTATTTGGCGCTTCCAGTGGTCTTCTAGCATCACCAAACGAAGACGTGAAACCTGAAGAAATCGTTTGGCGTGACGAGGTGGAAGGGAAACTTGATTTGCTTGTCGCACTCGATTTCCGTATGACAACTACACCGTTATATGCGGATATTGTCTTGCCGGCAGCAACATGGTATGAAAAACACGATCTTTCATCGACTGATATGCATCCATTTGTGCATCCATTTAACCCGGCAGTCGATCCATTATGGGAATCTCGTTCCGACTGGGATATCTATCGGGAAATTGCCAAGACATTCTCTGAAATGGCGAAAACACATTTACCGGGCGTCTATAAAGACTTAATCACAATGCCACTCAGCCACGATTCCGTTCAAGAAATTGCACAGCCATTTGGCGAAGTGAAAGATTGGAAAAAAGGCGAGGTTGAAGCGATTCCAGGCAAAACGATGCCAGGGATGACGATTGTGGAACGAAATTACACACAAGTCTACGATAAATACGTAACGCTTGGGCCGTTATTGGCTACAGGTAAAGTCGGCGCGCATGGCGTCAGTTTCTCTGTTGCAGATGAGTATGAAATGATGAAAGGCATCAATGGAACGTACTTCGACGATACGATCAAAAACGGATTGCCGAAACTGAATACTGCAAAACAAGCAGCTGAAGCTATGCTTACACTTTCCTCTGCAACCAATGGCCGTGTTTCACAAAAAGCCTTTGAATCAGCAGAAGAAACAACGGGTGTGGAGTTGAAAGACATATCAGCTGATCGTGCTGCAGAGCGTTTCACTTTTGCCAGTATTACAGCACAACCGCGAGAAGTTATTCCGACGCCTGTATTTAGCGGTTCCAACAAATCTGGACGTAGATATTCACCTTTCACAACGAATATCGAACGGTTAGTGCCTTTTAGAACGCTTACGGGTAGACAACATTTCTACTTGGATCATGAGCTTTTCCTTGAATTCGGTGAAGGATTACCTGTTTATAAACCGACGTTGCCGCCGATGGTATTCGGCTCAAGTGACAAACAGATTATCGGTGGCCAAGATTCACTTGTACTCAGATATCTGACGCCACACGGTAAATGGAATATCCATACGACTTACCAAGACAATCAGCATATGCTTACCTTATTCCGCGGGGGTCCAACGGTTTGGATTTCGGAAGTGGATGCGACAGCACATGGCATCGATGATAACCAGTGGCTGGAAGTATATAACCGAAACGGCGTCGTTACAGCCCGTGCGGTTGTCAGTCACCGGATTCCAAAAGGAACAATGTTCATGTACCATGCGCAAGATAAGCATATCCAAGTACCAGGATCGGAAATTACGGAAGAGCGGGGCGGAAGTCATAATGCACCGACACGTATCCATATGAAACCGACGCAAATGGTTGGCGGTTATGCACAACTTAGTTACGGATTCAATTATTATGGACCGATTGGAAACCAACGGGATGAGTACGTAGCAGTCCGTAAAATGAAGGAGGTCAATTGGCTTGAAGATTAAAGCACAAGTAGCAATGGTGATGAATCTCGACAAGTGTATCGGATGCCATACTTGTAGTGTTACCTGTAAAACTACATGGACAAACCGGGAAGGTGCCGAGTATATGTGGTTCAACAACGTAGAAACAAAGCCGGGCATCGGTTATCCAAAACGTTGGGAAGACCAGGAGCTCTATAAAGGCGGCTGGCATATCAATAAAAAAGGAAAGCTTGAACTGAAATCTGGTTCAAAGCTTTCTAAAATCGCATTGGGTAAAATTTTTTACAACCCCGATATGCCTGAAATGAAGGATTACTATGAACCATGGACATACGATTACGAAAAACTAACAAATGCAGCGGAAAGTGAACATTCACCTGTAGCACGTGCTAAATCAGTCGTTACGGGCGAATATATGGATCTTGAATGGGGTCCGAACTGGGAAGACCAGCTTGCAGGTGCACACATAACTGGCCCGCAAGACCCGAATATCGTCAAAATTGAAGAAGAAATCAAATTCAATTTTGAGCAGGCATTTATGATGTATTTGCCACGACTTTGCGAACATTGCCTAAACCCGAGTTGTGTTGCATCTTGTCCTTCAGGTGCAATCTATAAACGCGAGGAAGACGGCATCGTGCTTGTAGACCAGGAAGCGTGTCGCGGCTGGCGTTACTGCATGACGGGATGCCCGTACAAAAAAGTGTACTTCAACTGGAAAACAAATAAAGCGGAAAAATGTACATTCTGTTATCCGCGTATTGAATCAGGACTTCCAACAGTTTGTTCAGAAACATGTACAGGAAGAATCCGTTACTTGGGCGTATTGCTATATGATGCAGATCGCGTCCTTGAAGCTGCTTCTACACCGGACGAAAAAGATTTATACAAAGCACAATGTAGCTTGTTCCTTGACCCAAGTGATCCAGAAGTGATTGAACAAGCAAGAAAAGATGGAATATCTGAAGAGTGGATAGAAGCAGCTCAAAACTCACCTGTTTATAAATTAGCGATTGAGTATAAACTTGCTTTCCCACTTCACCCGGAATACCGTACTCTTCCAATGGTTTGGTATGTTCCGCCATTGAGTCCAATCATGAACTACTTTGAAGGTAAAGATTCCATCAAAAACCCGGATATGATTTTCCCAGCAATTGAAGAAATGCGTATTCCGATTCAATACCTTGCGAATATGTTGACTGCAGGGGATACGGAAACAGTGAAAGGAGCATTGCAACGTATGGCAATGATGCGTTCGTATATGCGTGCAAAATCGTCAGGTAAAGACTTTGACAATTCTAGGCTTGAGCGTGTTGAACTAACGGCACACCAAATCGAACAGCTTTACAGATTGCTTGCAATTGCGAAGTATGAAGACCGCTTCGTTATTCCGACTTCACACCGAGAAGGGCATATGAACGCGTATCGTGCACAAGGATCTACGGGGTATGAAGGTTCTGCGGGTCATGACGGAATGGGCGATTACAGTATGGGAACTGCTGAAAGCAAATTCAGTTATTCAGGCGTAGCAGCCAATGATGGTTGTGACGGTTGCGGATCAGCAACGCCTAAGAAATCAGGTAAGGAAATTTATGAAGAGAACTTCTACGGAGGGATTTGGCGTGATTGACCTTCAAAAGTTATACGATGAAAAACAGGCTTTCGGATTCTTTGCCAATCAGCTCACATATCCCGAAAAAATAAGCTTCCATCCGTCGGTTTTGGAAGAGTCAATTGACTCTTCCCACCCGGCTTATGCAGATGTTAAAAAATATTGGGATTTAATGCATGAAAAAAGCTTGGATGAGATTCAGGAAATGTACACCTACACACTGGATTTCCAAAAAGATTCAACGCTGTTTATGACGTATGTAAAGTATGAAGATGCAAAAGAACGCGGTCAAATGTTGGCGAAGCTGAAAGTGCTTTATGAAATGTTCGGTATGAATATGCCGGATTCCGAGTTATCCGATTTACTACCGCTTATGTGTGAATTCATTTACGCTGCTGAGTGGATAGGTGATCCACGGGCGCAACAAAGTTTTTCCATGCTATTAGCAGTATTAGAGGACGGTACTTATTACTTAATGAAAGCATTAGAGAAGTATAACAGCCCTTACTTCCATCTCATTAAGGGGATGAGGGAGACATTTAAATCTTGTATTCGACAGGAGGCTCCAACTCATGAGTAATCAATTTTTGTGGGTTATTTTCCCTTACGTGTGTATGGCTGTATTTGTAGTAGGTCATATTTTTAGATACCGAAACGACAAGTTTGGTTGGACTGCAAAATCGAGTGAATTCATCGAGAAAAAACAATTGATGATTGGGAGTATCCTGTTCCATGTCGGTATTATTCCGGTTATTGCGGGACATATCGCGGGACTTGGAATCCCGAAAGAATGGACACAAGCATTAGGCATTAGTGATCATTTGTATCATGTTGGTGCTGTCTATGGTGGCGGTTTTTTTGGAGTTGTAACACTTGTCGGAATGTTCATCCTTACGTCAAGACGTTTTACAAAGAAAAATGTACGTCAGTTGTCGTCTCAATCTGACCTAATCGTTAATTCACTTCTTCTTTTCATCGTCTTTATGGGTGTATACAGTTCACTTGTGACAAATAATCTTAATCCGGGATTCGATTACCGGAGTTCAATTTCAATCTGGTTCCGTTCATTACTTATCTTTCAACCCGAAGCAGCTTATATGACAGCTGCACCACTCGCATTTAAAATTCATATTCTGACGGGATTCCTAATCTTTGCAATGTGGCCTTTTACAAGACTCGTTCATGTATGGAGTGTTCCATTGAACTATGTGGGAAGAAGCTATATTCTGTATAGAAGAAGTCCTAGGAAATAAACGCGAGGAGAAGTCATCATCGACTTTTTCTACATGGAGAGTAAAGTATATGACTATACAGAAGACGTTCAATTATCAAAAGGAAATTGAACAGATAAAAACACAATTTAACTTTGACTTTGTTGCACTGGCACTTGTTCAATCTACAAACCAACTTTTTGAACTGAAATGGACCTACGCAACAGGCAATCATAGTAACCGATTTCGACGAATTGTTTTGCGGACTGGTAAAGGTGTAGCGGGCAATGTGTTAAAAACGGGGAAGCCGATGCTTGTTGAGGATATGGCTCCTAGTTTAATGAAAAATGATCTACATAATTATTTGCTCATTGTTGGGGAAGGGTTGAAAAGTGTCGGTGCTATTCCACTTTATAAATCGAATCGGGTTCACGGTATACTACTTGTCGCATGCCGTGAAGGAAGAAAACTTACAGCTACGCAATTCACACAACTTAAGCAAGCGATTGGCCCGGAATTTGGCCCATTTTACAATAAGGAGATGTTTAGGCTTTGATGCGTATAAATGAATTTCAGCTGACGGATTTGTTAATAAAAATGTACGACAATTCAGCTGAAGCCATCTTCTTTTTTGACCGAGTTGGTAAAGTAATCGCGATGAATAATGCTGCGCAGCAGATTTTGGATACAGAAGTACTTAAACGGATGGCAGAAGGTGATCCGAAAGCAATTTGTATGACATGTAAGGGCTATACAAATGAACATGAGCTGCAAACATGTATGTCGTGCTATTTATCAAATCCAACAGAAGACTTAAGTTCGTTCCAAGTCTATCTGGATACAGTGGGTAAAGGGATTATTCCTTATACTGCCAGCTATCAGACAATTGATAAAGAAAACGGGATTCGTGCATTTATGTTGCGGGATTTAACCAAGCAATATAGAACGCAAGAAATGCTCAATCAACGAACAATGATGAAAAGTATCATCAAGGCACAGGAAGATGAACGGAAAAGAATTTCAAGAGAATTGCATGATGGTGTCGCACAAGAAATTTTAAGTTCTTTAGTCGATATTCGTGTATTGAAATACATGAATATCGATGACGAAGTGCTGAAGAAAGTGCAACAAACAGAAGGTTCCTTAATGCACCTCTTGGACGATATTCGACATCTGTCTGTTGAACTACGGCCTGCTACACTTGATGATCTTGGGCTGGAAGCGGCTTTTAGAACACATTTTAAGTGGATTGAAAAAAATTATGGACTAATCGTTCATTTTTCTGCTGAATTGCAGTCGAAGCGTTATGAAGGTGAAATTGAGACGGTCGTTTACCGGGTTTGCCAGGAAGCTGTGTTCAACGCACTTAAATATGCAGGTACAGATGATATCAATGTGCGGCTTTTTGAAGAACAAGGGTTTCTGGAGTTACTTGTAAAAGATGAAGGTGTCGGCTTCGATGTAAATCATAATCAACCGATTGGCACGGGACTTGGTTTGTACGGTATGAAAGAACGGGCGGAATTAGTGGATGGACAATTGGAAACAAGGTCATTGATTGGCGAAGGGACCAGCATCACGTTGAAAATTCCATTGCTACATTCATCAAGTGAAGGAGGTCCAGGAGTTGAGAATCATAATCGCGGATGACCACGCAGTTGTTCGGAGCGGATTCATGCATATATTAAACTACCAAGAGGATATGGAAGTCATTGCGACAGCTGCTGATGGATTGGAAGCATACGAATTGGTTGCCAAGCACCGGCCAGACGTATTGCTGATGGATCTTAGCATGCCTCCTGGCGAAAGTGGACTCATTGCAACTGGTAAAATTAAAGAGGATTTTCCGGAAACGAAAATTGTTATTTTGACGATGCATGATGATGATGAATATTTATTTCATGTGCTGAAAAATGGTGCGTCAGGGTATGTGCTAAAAAATGCTCCGGATGAAGAACTACTCAAGGCCATCCGTGTTGCGCATGACGATGGTACATATATTCACCCTGAAATGGCAACTTCACTCGTACGGGAGTTTGTCAAAAAAGGCGCAGATAGTGTGGAAACGGACCCCTTCAAAATTCTCTCGAAACGTGAAATTGAAGTGTTGCCACTCATTGCGAAAGGGTATGGAAATAAAGAGATTGCCGAAAAGCTATATATATCCGTGAAGACAGTGGAAGCCCATAAGTCAAAAATTATGGAAAAGCTTCAACTGAAAGGAAGACCTGAACTAGTCCAATACGCATTAAAGAAAAAACTTTTAAACTTTTAACCAGGTGGTGTTAGCTTTGGCTGAAGAATCTAAATTCAAATTCGATCTCCCGGCGTTGTGCGTGTTAGAAAATGAACATCATTATTTGTCGCATTTAATGGAGATTTGGCATGTAATCGTTCTAAGTTTCGAACGAGATGTATACACGGTGGAAGAAGGCAGTGAAGCATTGCAATCGCTACGGAAGCTGATTGTCGAATTCATCGAACCGTTTAAAAATCATACAGACAAAGAAGAGGAATTCCTTTTTCCGCTCTTGGCAAAATACGTGGGGAGTGAACAAGGTCCTGTTAATGCTGTAGAAGAAGAGCATGAGGAAATCGATGCGTATATCGGACATTTCCTTCACCATACTCGCGGTGATCTGAGTGGGTTAACGATGCAAGAGATGAAAGATGTTGTTCGGGATGCAGGCGAAGCATTTGAAGTCATTACAGTTCACTTCGTTAAAGAAGAAGCAATCCTATTCCCGATGGTTACTAATATACTGCGGATTGAAGAACAGGATAAATTATATGAGCAACTGTACACATCAATATTATAAAAAAACCGGGTATAGGAAGTTTTCTTGCCTGTCAGTGGAATAGCCATTACTGTTGTCTGCCTTGTCATACAGCACTGTTCATTATGTAACTAAATTATTCATGATAGGACTGATCCTGATGGTGAGAAAAATGCAATTGCCTTTACAAACAGCTAACTTGATTGTCGGCTTTATGGTGTGGGTTCTTATTTCTTCCCTTATGCCATTTATTCGGGAGGATATTGCAATTCCGGCTGGTAAACTCGCAATTGTAACAGCTGTGCCGGTTGTGTTGGGTTCGATTCTTAGAATTCCACTCGGTTACTATGCAAACGTGTTCGGCGCTAGAGTTATATTTTTAGTAAGCTTTATCATCCTGTTATTTCCCGTTTTCTACATAAGTGCAGCATCATCCTTCACTGACCTAATTATCGGGGGGATATTCCTTGGGGTCGGTGGGGCCGTATTTTCTGTTGGTGTAACTTCTTTGCCGAAATATTACCCAAAAGAAAAACACGGTCTCATTAACGGGATTTACGGAATGGGTAATATGGGTACAGCGATTTCGACATTTGCCGCCCCTGTGATAGCAACGCAAATCGGTTGGTCGATGACTGTTAAACTCTATCTCATTCTATTACTTATCTTTGCTGCATTGAACTTCTTTTTAGGTGACAAGCAGGAACCTAGAGTGAAATCGTCAATCGTTGAACAGATTAAAGGTGTATATAAAAATGAGAAGCTTTGGTTTTTCTCCCTTTTCTACTTTCTTACATTTGGCTCATTCGTTGCATTCACGATTTTCTTGCCGAATTTCCTTGTCGACTATTTTGCTTTGGACAAAGTTGATGCGGGAATGCGGACAGCTGGCTTCATTGCAGTTGCGACGTTTATCCGCCCGGTAGGTGGTTGGCTAGCAGATAAGTTTCAACCATTGTTCCTTTTAATGGGTGTTTTTTCAGGAATCACATTTGCAGCCTTTATCCTAGCGTTTTCGCCAGCTATCGGTTTGTATACCGTGGGTGTCATGATTATTGCATTCAGTGCCGGTATTGGAAATGGTGTCATTTTCAAACTCGTTCCCTTTTATTTCAACAAGCAAGCGGGTATCGCTAATGGTATCGTTTCAATGATGGGCGGATTAGGTGGTTTCTTCCCACCTCTTCTTTTATCGGTTATTTACTCGATTACGGGCTCGTACTCAATTGGATTCATGGCGTTTTCACAAGTTGCGCTTGCTAGTCTCATATTCGTCGTTTGGCTCTATTATATGGATCGTTTAAGCCTTCAAAAAGAGGTATTCAATTCAACTGCACAAGGGATTATCGTAACTGATACAAAAGGACATATAAAGGCCGTCAACCCTGCGTTTACGACACTTTCTGGATTTACTGAAAGTGAAGCTCTTGGTAAAAATCCGAATATGCTGAGCGCTGGTAGACAGTCGCCCGAATTCTATAAAGAGATGTGGGAAGTAATCGGAAATGATGGTCAGTGGCAAGGTGAACTATGGAACAAACACAAAAATGGTGAAGACTATCTTGAAATGTTAACAATAGCAACAGTTAAAGATGATTCCGGGGACATTGTCCGATACGTTGGGACTTTCCTTGATATAACACCGGAATAAGAAGAGGGCATCCGGTCGTTAAGGCTGGGGGCCCTTGCTCTATTGTGTAAGGATAAGGAGGACGTCAAATGGAGGGCCGGTATTCAAGACAAACGCTTTTTAAGCCAATTGGAATAGAAGGGCAAGACCGTATTGGCAATGCTGCGGCTCTTATCATTGGTTGCGGTGCACTGGGAACGGCAATTTCAGAAACGCTTATCCGGGCTGGTGTGGGTAAGTTGATTATTGCTGATCGTGACTATGTCGAGCCGTCGAATTTACAACGGCAACAACTATTTACGGAGCAAGATGCTATTGACGGAACGCCGAAAGTCATTGCGGCTGAGCGCAGATTGAAAGCGATTCGTAGTGACGCACAAATCGTACCAGTTCTTGACCATATTGATGGTCCTCTATTGGAAAGTCTAGCGAATGATATTGAAATCATTGTGGATGCGACGGATAACTTTGAGACGAGATTACTTATAAATGACATAGCTTGGAAAAAGAATATCCCATGGGTTTACGGTGCATGTGTGGGAAGTACAAGCACAATGTTTCCGTTTGTTCCTGGTGCGTCCGCTTGTTTCCGGTGTCTCTTGCCTGTCCTTCCAGCTGTGAACGAAACATGTGATACGGCGGGTATCATCTCCCCCGCAGTTCAGATCACGGCTGCCCATCAAAGTGCAGAAGTGCTCAAATGGTTAACTGGAAATACGGATGCGATGCGTAAAAAGGTACTTCATTATGATAGTTGGGCGAACACAAACATCGAGGCGGGAATCTCTCGGATGAAAAACCCGTCATGTGAAACGTGTGGAACCAATCCGTCCTATCCATCCCTTCAAACGGGGAATGGTACGCAGTACGCTGTTCTTTGTGGACGTGATACAGTACAAGTCATACCCGAAAAAGGCCGGGTACTTTCCCTTACCGAGGTAGAAGAAGTTGCGAAACGACTTGGCAATCCCTATCGGAAAACACCCTATTTTGTTGAGATGAAATCGAACGATCACCGCTGTATTGTATTTGCAAATGGCCGGTTACTCATTCATGGATTGAAAGATATTCAAGTAGGCAGGAAAATGTACCATCAATTTTTCGGCTAAGCGCAGGGAAGATAAGGAGTGGAAACGATGTCAACTGAACATGAATTCGATGAACAAAAACAATTGATATACTGTGTCCTTACAATTAGTGATACACGAACAATTTCGAATGATAAAGGTGGATGGACCATTCGTACCAAGCTTGAGACGGCTGGACATAAAATTTTCGAAACATGGATTTGCCAAGACGATAAGATGGAAATCGAGTCAATTATCGAGGAATGGCTGCGCAATCCGAATGTACATGGCATTATAACGACAGGTGGGACAGGCATCGGCTTCCGAGATGTAACGCCAGAAACGCTTGAACCGTATTTCACGAAAAAGATGGATGGCTTCGGCCAACTGTTTACAATGCTAAGCTACACAGAAGACGTCGGTTCAAAAGCGTTGTTAAGCCGTGCTACAGCAGGTATTGTAAAAGACAAGGTTATTTTCGCGTTACCCGGATCTCTTAAAGCGATTGAGTTGGCGATGGAGAAACTAGTATTACCGGAATTGCATCACATTCATCATGAACTTACAAAACACCTGGGCGATTAACAGCAGAAAAAAACGTACAGACAATCAGTTGTCTGTACGCTCATAATCTCCATTTTTTCCACCTGTTTTAGACTGTAAGTAAGTCGGGCCGATGACCATGTCTTTCCCCGCAGCTTTACACATGTCGTATACAGTCAATGCTGCAACGGATGCAGCTGTAAGTGCTTCCATTTCGACGCCGGTCAGTCCTTTTGTTTTCACTTCCGTTGTGATGGCTATTTCAAAATGATCATCTTCAGGTGCGATGAGCCATTCAAAATGGACATTAATTCCCGTCAGTGGAAGCGGGTGACACATCGGGATGATTGTCGATGTCTGTTTGGCAGCCATGACAGCAGCTACCTGAGCAACCGCAAAGACATCCCCTTTTTTAGTTGTTCCCTCGGAAATTTGAGAATGAATCTGTTCATTCACACGTATGGAGGATTTCGCAATTGCAGTTCGGAATGTTTCTGATTTACCGGAGACGTCAACCATCTTAGCGCGCCCCTGTTCATTAAAATGGGTCAGTTCAGTCATAAAGGACATCCTTTCGATTTGTTTTATGTTTAGTATACCATTGATAGTAAGGAGAGATATGTTGTGATGGAAATGAGAAAACCGATAGCCGTTTCAGAAGCGATCCAGCGGGTAATCGACCGTGTTCAACCGCTCGGTAGCGAAAAAATTGCACTTGCAGAAGCATATGGGCGGATACTTGCTGAACCAATCATTGCAAAACACGATGTCCCCCCTTTTGACAAGTCTCCTTATGACGGGTTTGCTATTCGATCTGAAGACTCACTTGGTGCATCTGGTGAGAATCGGATTGCGTTTACCGTCATCGATCATATTGGTGCAGGGCAACTAGCAAAAAGAAGTCTTGCCAAGTCGGAAGCGATACGCATCATGACAGGTGCACCTATTCCTGACAATGCGGACGCGGTCGTTATGTTGGAACAAACAGTGGAAACAGAAACAGGATTTACACTTCGCAAACCGTTTATTGCGAATGAAAATATTTCAGCACAAGGTGAAGATGCAAAAAAAGGTGAAGAACTCATTCAATCGGGAACGTTCATTCATCCAGGCACCATCGCATTGCTCGCAACATTCGGCTACGCAGAAGTAATCGTCGCCAAAAAACCCATTGTAGGTATTTTATCAACAGGGACAGAACTTCTTGACGTGCAGGAAGAATTGGTACCTGGCAAAATTCGTAACTCCAATGGTCCGATGATTGCCGCACAGTTGGCTCGTATGGGGCTGGATTCAAAATCATACGGTATGCTTGCCGATGACCTTGACGCTTGCACGGCAACTGTAAAACAAGCTCTTCGTGAAACGGATGTCCTCATTACAACGGGGGGTGTTTCAGTAGGAGACTTCGACTATTTACCCGCTATTTATGAAAGACTTGGCGCAGATGTGTTGTTCAATAAAGTTGCAATGCGTCCTGGTAGTGTAACAACTGTTGCGCTAGCGGATAAGCAATTCTTATTTGGCTTGTCGGGCAACCCATCCGCATGTTTTACCGGATTTGAATTGTTTGCGAGACCTGTGTTGCTGAAAATGATGGAATCAGAAAAAGTTTATTTGCCTTATGCGAAGGCGGTTCTTGGTGAGGACTTCAAAAAAGCGAATCCCTTTACTCGCTTTATACGGGCAATTTACGAATCGACGCCTGCCGGTGCAACGGTTCGACCAGCAGGTTTCAACAAATCAGGCGCAGTATCTTCGATTGCACGCGGTAATGCAATTATCGTTTTACCGGGTGGAACCCGTGGGTACGAAACGGGAACGGAAGTGGATGTCTTGCTCCTGTGTATGGAAGAAGGCGATGCGACGTGGGTGCTGTGAAAACGTTACATGTAATCGGTTATAAAAATAGCGGAAAAACAACACTGATTGCAAGATGGGTCCGTTTATTGAAAAAGATGGGTTATTCCGTTGCAGTTTTAAAGCATCACGGTCACGGTGGTGCACTTAGCATGCCTGACTCAGAAACGGATGCGATGCAGTTTTTCACGACAGGCGCCGACGTCTCTATTGTTGCAGGTGGAGGTGCGGTTCAATTGCTGATGAATGAGGAACCCGACTTCACGCAGTTAAAGCAACTCGCTATCACCCGTATTTCGGATGTTTTACTGATTGAAGGCTATAAAGAACAGATGGGGGATAAAGTCGTTCTTCTTAGAAGCGAAGAAGATTGGCAATCGCTGCACAACGTACAAGGCGTACAGCTTGTAGTGGGAGCACCTGACACAGCGATTGACTATCCACATATTTCGTCAAGGGCGGAAGACCGGCAGTTGGACTTTTGGCTGCTTGATTGGATAGGAAGGGAAGAGCATGATGAAACCGTATGAAATTGTTGAAACACCAATAGAAATACAGAAGTATGCGGATTATGTCTTACATGCCGGCGCGGGGGCAGTTACCGTTTTCACAGGCAATGTAAGGGAATGGACGCACGGAATCCGCACATTATATTTAGCATATGAGGCCTATATTCCAATGGCGGAGAAGAAATTGGCTCAAATCGGTGCTGAAATGGAAGACAAGTGGCCGGGCGTGAAAGTAGCAATTGTCCACCGAATTGGTGAGTTGCATATCTCGGATATTGCCGTACTCATTGCCGTGTCTTCATCGCATAGAAAGGCGGCATATGAAGCCAATGAATACGCGATTGAGCGCATTAAAGAGATTGTTCCCATTTGGAAAAAAGAGATTTGGGAAAACGGAGAAGAATGGATTGGTGCACAGAAAAAGTATCCAGAAGGGAATGGTTCAGAATGATTACAGTCAATTACTTTGCAAGGCTCCGTGAGTTGACCGGTAAATCGGAAGAAACGATTGAATCGGATTCAATGACCGTCCAAAAACTGTTGGATTGGGCCGAAGACACGTATCCGGGCTTCGGTAAAAGCACAGTACATGTAGCGGTGAATGAAGAATATGCATTGAAAGAAGATATCATCCAATCAGGGGATGTTTGTGCATTCATCCCACCAGTGAGTGGAGGATGACGGAAACGGTTGGCGTTATACTGGCTGGTGGATTGTCCAGACGTTTCGGCTCTCCGAAAGCATTTGCACAGCTAGGCGATTTGAAGTTCTACGAAATCGCTATCAAGGCGCTCACAGCTCAATGTGATGAAATTATTATCGTGACGCGGCCAGAACTTGTGAAAGACTTTCAGACAGATGCGCATGTTATAATTGATAAGACGGAATATGCAGGACGCGGTCCGCTTGCAGGGATTCTGTCTGCTATAGAATTCGTGCAAGCGGACCGCTATATCGTATTGCCCTGTGATATGCCGTATGTAAGTGAAGCTGTTATTGGAAAGCTGGAAACGTTTCACGAAAAAGATATCACGGCTGTCATCTTGGAAGGACGAGCTCACCCGCTTGTTTCTATATGGGATAGCCATCTGAAATCCGAATTGCAGAAGGCATTGAACAATAACCAGCTAAGCGTTATGAAACTTTTAGCTGAAAGTGAAGCAACATGGATTGAGGGAAGTTCATTGACTGACGGTGAAAGGCTCGTGTTCACAAATATGAATACGCCTGACGAATTGGAAAGGGGCTGAAGAAATGAAAGCAATCACAGACAAACTCGGTCGCCCGATTCGGGATCTCCGTATCTCGGTAACGGACCGTTGCAACTTTAGATGCTCGTATTGCATGCCCAAAGAAATATTCGGTGATGATTATGCTTTTTTGCCGAAAAATGAATTATTATCATTTGAAGAAATCGAGCGGCTTGCGAAATTATTCGCGTCACTCGGTGTAAAGAAATTACGTTTAACAGGTGGAGAACCACTTATGCGTAGGGATTTGCCCGCATTGGTTTCGAAACTGATGAAAATAGATGGCATTGAAGACATTGGGCTGACAACAAATGGTGTTTTACTTCGTCAATATGCACAACCCTTGTATGACGCGGGATTGCGTCGTTTGAATATGAGCCTTGACGCACTTGATCCGGAAATCTTCGGCAAACTGAATGGCCGAGGGATTAAACCCGACCTAATTTTAGCGAATATTAATCATGCCCAGAATATCGGCTTTGAAATAAAAGTGAATATGGTCGTTCAAAAAGGTGTCAATGAAAGCGAAATACTGCCAATGGCTGCCTATTTCAAAGAACGAGGCATTGTTCTGCGCTACATTGAATTTATGGATGTCGGCAATGATAATGGATGGAGCTTTAAAAAAGTGGTCACGAAAAAGGAAATCTTCGACATGCTAAACGCTGAATATGATATAGAGCCTGTGGAACAAGATTATTATGGTGAAGTTGCAAAACGTTATCGCTATAAAGACAACGGTGCACAAGTTGGCTTCATCACATCCGTTTCAGAATCATTTTGCTCAACATGCACGCGCGCAAGATTATCATCGGAAGGAAAATTATACACATGTCTATTCGCATCGGGTGGCTTCGATTTGCGCGACTTAATCCGCAGCGGAATGTCGGATGAAGAATTACAAGATGCAATTAGCGGTGTATGGGCAAACCGTGGAGATCGTTATTCAGACGAGCGCACAGAACAAACAGCAAAAAACCGCAAAAAAATTGGCATGAGCTATATAGGTGGATAAGACGTTGCTTCGGCAGCGTCTTTATTTGATGTAAGGGATAGTGCACCTCTTTTAATCCGGATGCCAGCTTCTGCCACAATTTGAAGTGCGTAAATGGTGTCAGAAACCGGCACCGGGTGTGTGGGATATGTGTTACATACCAGCGAAGGCGCCTCAAAGGGGTAGCCGAAGCAATAAGACGACAGTGAACTTCTGTCCGGCTTATTGCGGGAGGCATCCCCGAGCGCCGACGCGTATTCAGTGGACCTCTTTCAATCCGGATGCCAGCTTCTGCCACAATTTGAAGAGCGCAAATGGTATCAGAAACCGGTACCGGGTGAATTAGATGGAGTAATTGTAAGAGAATTCGCGTCACTGATGATACAATACCAATAACAAGGAGTGATTATTATGGCAATGGATTTTTTTTAAGTGAATTTACCGACCGAATTTCTACCCTTAATCAATTCTTTAGACGGAATAAATATTGATGGCAAGGTAAAAGTATCATTAGCCATCGGACTTTTTGTTGAAAAGCAAGTGACTCTCGCCAAGGCGGGAGAGCTGTCAGGAAAAACAATAGGAAAATTTATAGACCTATTACGTTTAAAGAAAATTTCATGGATGGAATACACTGAAGAACATTTACATGACGACGAACGAGCAATCCGTGAAATAATGGGAGATAGTAGTAATGGGGAAAAGTGAAATAGTAAGGTTGAATAAATGACTATCTACATAAATCAAGCGAAGGCGCCTTATCGGGGGTAGCCGAAGCCATCCCCAAGCGCGGAAGCGGGATTCAATAGACTTCTATTAATCCAAGATGAAATCAATCGAAAAAGGGAATAATCTTCCCAATGTTGAATTAAAAGATATAGAAATGAATAACTCAAGGGAGGAATCGAAATGAAAGGTTCAGCAATCCCCTATCTAACATTTTACGGCGAAGCAAAAGAAGCCACTGATTTCTATGAAACTGTATTTGGTTTAGAAAACCTAGGCGTGCAAAAGTATTCGGATACAAACTTTCCACACCCACCGGAAGCGGCGGACTACCTGATGCATTGTCATCTGAAGAAGAATGATTTTCAACTAATGCTGGCAGACTCCGCGGACAAGCGACCCGAAAACGAAAGTCATGGTCTTTCCCTCACCATTCAATGCGAAGACGAAGAAGAGGCACGACGTCTCTACGATAGTTTACGACAAAAGGGTAAAGTACTAATGGAACTGCAAGACACGTTCTGGGGTGCGAAATACGGAAAAGTGAAAGACAAGTTTGGCTTCACGTGGGACTTGAACTGTGAAAAAAGAAGACTGAATAGCATATAAAAGTTCTAACGGTGCATTTAAACTTACTTTAAATGGTACTTCCTAACAAGTGAAAATAACTTTTCTATACAACTTTACAAGTATAAGAATATTTGATATATTATAAGTGTGACTTGGGGAAGTCACGAATCGTATTACAGCAAAGTTTATAGGGTTCTTATGGTAAGGCATAAAGCCGCGGCGTTGGGGATCGCCTATCCGTTTATACGGATCTCCCTCAAAAAAGTGACTAAAGTAATTGAGGCCGCTGAAAAAGTCCCTTATTAAAACTAAAACCAAAAGTCTCCATGGAAAACGCTTCGGCGCTTCGTGGATGCCTCCCGCGATAAGCCAGGCAGAAGACCGCTGCCAGTCTTATCGCTCCGGCTACCACTGTGAAGGCGCTTTCGCTGGTTCTGTCTAAGCACTTCACTTAGGTTATTTAAAAGTAATAAGTACAAAAAACATGAGCCGTTCCACGATAAAATCGAGGAATGGCTCATGTTTTTTGTAGTATAATGAAGAGACTAATTCTAGGCGGTGTCCCGATGATTTCAAATCAAGAAACGTTAAACCTCAGCCCATTTACGGCGATTTACGATCTCGTTGTGCCAAAAGATAATCAGCTACGTCAAATCAATGACCTTGTCGATTTCTCTTTTGTATACGAAGAATTAAAGAATAAATATTGTCTCGATAACGGTCGCAATGCAGTGTCGCCAATTCGTATGTTCAAATATTTATTGCTTAAATCAATCTTTGATCTATCGGACATCGATGTCGTGGAACGTTCTAAATATGATATGTCGTTTAAATATTTTCTTGATATGGCACCAGAAGACCTGGCGATTGATCCTAGTTCCTTAACGAAATTCCGCAAACTCCGTCTTCAGGATGCGGGTTTATTAGACTTGCTGATTCAAAAGACGGTTGAAATTGCATTGGACAAAAAGCTAATCAACAGTAAAACAATCATCTTAGACGCTACACATACCAAAGCACGTTATAACCAACTATCACCGAAAGAGTTTTTAATGGAGAAGTCGAAAAACGTACGTAAAGCTGTGTATCAAATCGATGAATCCATGAAAGGAAAGTTCCCAGCTAAAACAACTTCTAACGAAGTGATAGATGAATTAGCCTATTGTGAAGAAGTCATTTTAGTGATTGAAAAAGAAGCCCATCTTGTCAATATTCCAGCGGTCAGAGAGAAGTTAAATGTATTGAAGGAAATTGTAGAAGACTATACAGAACAGCTCGATTACTCAGCGGATCCAGATGCGCGGGTAGGTCATAAAACAGAAGACTCCTCTTTCTTTGGCTATAAAACGCATATTGCGATGAATGATGAACGATTGATAACGGCTGCGATTGTGACAACGGGTGAAAAAAGTGACGGTAAGTATCTACAAGAATTGATTGAGAAAAGCCAAGAAACGGGAATGGAAATTGAAACGGTGCTTGGAGATGCCGCGTACTCCGAAAAAGATAATATTCGTTATGCGAAGGACCATAAGCTTGAACTCATCTCCAAATTAAATCCTAGCATTACGCATGGTAATCGGATAAAAGAAGATGAATTTGAGTTTAATAAAGACGCAGGAATGTACGTTTGTAAAGCAGGTCATATGGCGATTCGAAAAGCGCGTACAGGAAAGAAAAATGTAGGACAAAACCAAAGCCAAACCTATTATTTTGATATCAATAAATGTAAAACTTGTCCGCTTCGTGAAGGTTGTTACAAGGAAGATGCGAAAAGTAAAACCTATTCTGTGACAATTAAATCGACTGAGCACAAGGATCAAGAAGCGTTTCAAAATAGTGATGAGTTTAAAGAAAAAGCGAAATCACGCTATAAAATTGAAGCAAAAAATAGTGAATTGAAACATAGACACGGGTACG
Organism: Filibacter tadaridae; assembly: GCF_900609045.1. GTDB lineage: Bacteria > Bacillota > Bacilli > Bacillales_A > Planococcaceae > Sporosarcina > Sporosarcina tadaridae. The sequence goes on along the minus strand of NZ_UXAV01000026.1, from coordinate 5,209 downwards.
ATGTGGCCACATCCGCGGGTCTATTTGGCATGCAGATACAAGGGGCGATGGCTATATTTGCGGTCAATCTCAAACGGATTAGGACGCTAATGAGGGAATCAGAGTAAGAAATAAGAAGGAAAAAGACGCCATTTTGTTCAATTTTGAACGAAATAGCGTCTTTTTCAATTTAGGCCTACTCTCGGAATCTAAACCGTAAGTTTTTCAGCGGCCTCAAGTAATTTAGTCACTTTTTTGTATACATATTAAAATCCAATTTAAAGGGAGTGTACAACATGAGGTATGACATCGGACTAGACATCGGTGTAACATCAGTTGGCTGGGCAGTTATTAACTTGGATAAAAACAGAATTGAAGATTTAGGAGTAAGAATTTTTGAAGTAGCTGAAAATCCCAAAGATGGCTCCTCACTTGCCACTCCAAGACGGGAAGCAAGATCCTCCAGACGTCGATTAAGAAGGAGAAAATACCGAGTATCTAGGGTGAGGAAGCTTATTGTGGAGAAAGGGTTATTAACAAGTGTACATGCAGATGCACTTTACGATTGGCGAGATGGCGACTTTGACATTTGGCTTCTGCGGGTTAATGCCCTTGAGCGTAAATTACAAGACCGTGAATTTGCTCGGATCTTAATTCATGCTGCCAAGCATAGGGGATATAAATCAAACAGAAAAAGTGAATCAAAAGAAGAGGATAATGGCGTTGTATTATCCGCTATAAAAGAAAATCATGAGAAAATGTTGGAGAAAGGTTATCTGACAACGGCTCAGCTTTTAGTTCATGAAGCGGCTGATTATGAAGGGCGTAAACGAAACAAAGGTGGGCAATATACGCATGTTTTCGCACGTGCAGATCTTGAAAATGAAATTAACATCATATTCGATAAACAACAAGAGTTTGGACATTCGTTCGCCACCCAGGAAAACAAAGAAATATTTTTAGAAATGTGGGGTTCCCAACGCCCATTTGCTTCTAAAGATGAGATTATGAATAAAATTGGGGAATGTTCTATAGAGAAAGGAGAAAAAAGGGCCCCTAAGTTTACATATCGTTTTGAACGGTTTCGGGCATTGGATAAATTGAATCGTTTACGAATCTTAGCTCCGGAACAAAAGGGGAGGCCATTGACTGCAGAAGAGCGAGAAACGGTGCTGAATATGTTGCTAGAGAAAAAAGAAGTGAAATATACCGCATTACGTAAAGAATTGCATTTGCAGGAGGAAGAACGATTCAACGAATTGTTTTATGATGAAGGAAAATCACTGGCGATTAATGAGAAAGTTACATTTCTATCTCTAGAGGGACAATATAAAATTAGAACAATTATAAAAGAAACAGAAGGAAAAGATGCAGTATATGAATACAGACCCATCGACTACGACGCAATCGCCTATGCCTTGACGGTTTTTAAAGATGATCAAGATATTAAAGACTATCTACTAAACCAATATGTCGATACCAAAGGAAGAAAACAGTTCAACATTTCAAATCGGATATACAGCGATGGGCTGATTGATAGCCTACTCAATTTATCGTTCTCTAAGTTCTCTCATCTCTCTTTGAAGGCATTAACACAACTTCTTGTCCATATGGAAGAAGGAAAAACATTTAAAGAGGCCTGTGATTTCTGTGGATACTCAATTGGACAAACCAAAAATCAGAAGAAAACAAGGTTATTGCCTGTTCTACCGGAAGAAGAAATTCGTAATCCCGTTGTTCTACGTGCTTTATCCCAATCAAGAAAAGTCATAAATGCAATTATTAAAAGGTATGGAAGTCCTAGTAACTTGTATATCGAACTAGCTAGAGAGATGGGAAGACCGTATAAAGAACGAAGAGAAATATCGAAAGAATACAATACAAATCGTTCGGTGAATGAACGTGCAAAATCATCTGTTATAGAATTTAGCGGCATAAAAGATCCAAGGGGCCATGATATTTTAAAATATAAGTTGTGGGAATCGCAGGATGGTCGATGTGCTTATTCATTAAAAACTATCCCGCTCGAACAATTATTTGAGATTGGTTATGCGGAGGTGGATCATATCATTCCGTATAGTAGAAGTTTTGATGATGGAAATCAGAATAAAGTTCTTGTACTTACAAAGGAGAACCAAGATAAACAGAATCGAACGCCATATGAATGGTTTGGTCACAATGAAATAGAATGGCAAAAGTTCATTTCGTTTACGAGTTCTTTAAAATTGGGGCGGAAAAAGAAGAGCCTACTACTTAAAACGAATTTTGATAGCGGAGAGGAAGAAGCATTCAGAGAACGTCATCTGAATGATACGCGCTATATTACAAGGTTCTTGAAAAATTATATTGAGGAAAATTTGAAGTTTAGGGAAGAGGAGGACGATAAGCAACGGGTATTCACAGTGAATGGTGCCTATACGTCTCTGATGAGAAAACGATGGGGATTCAATAAAAATCGACAAGAAAATGATTTGCATCATGCATTAGATGCGGCAATCATTGCGGTAAGTCGTCCGTTTCGATATCAGGTAAGTGCTTATTTCAAACAACGTGAAATGAGCGTATATGAACTGCTTAGAAAGAAAAATAGACGCTTTCCAGAACCTTGGGAGGGCTTTTCAAGAGAATTAGAGGCACGGATGCTTCAAAATCCAATTCATTTTAAACTGGCGCTGGAGTCTTTAGATTCGGATTCCTATGACGATCAGTTTATTAATGAGACAAAACCAATTTTTGTTTCGAGGATGCCTAAACGAGGTGTGAAAGGCCAAATCCACGAAGCTACGTTACGTAGAAAAAGGGATGAGAATGAAAAAGGTTATACAGTTGTCGTATCGAAGACGAAGTTAGAAAATATTCCTTTCGATAAAAAAACTGGGGACTTTGCAATGTTTGGAAAAGAATCAGATTTAAAAACATACAATGCAATAAAAGAGCGATATTTGTCATATGGAAAAGACTCCAAGAAAGCATTTACTGAACCGCTTTATAAGCCTTCAAAAAGTCCGGAGTCTGCACCGGTTATTAGGTCAATTAAGATTGAGGATAAGCGGAATTTATATGTGAATTTGAATGATAAAACGATTGCGGATAACGCGAGTATTGTGAGGACGGATGTTTTTCAGCATGAAAAGGATGAGAAGTATTATTTGTTACCGGTTTATGTATCCGAGGTTAAAAATGTTAAGAATTTAAATAAATTTATCACTGCGAAAAGACCGTATACGCAATGGGTGGAAAAAACGGATGAATTTATGTTTTGTTTTAGTATGTACCCCAATGATTTAATCCGAGTTAAGCTACCGGCACCTAAAGAAAGTAGAGATTCAAGTAATGAAATAATCACTTGGCAAGATGGTTTCTTTTATTATAAAGGTACCGATACCCAAAACGCATCTATTACCATTCTTTCCCAAGAAGGTAGTTTGTTGGATCGGATAGGCGTACAAAGGCTATTAACGTTTGAAAAATATCAAGTAGATCCTATCGGAAATATCCAAATAGTTACTAAGGAAACACGTCATGGCGTATAGACATATTGTAATACGCAACCCTGGAAAAATTTCAACGCGGAATGAACAATTACTGATTCATCAAGAGGAAACTATTCAAATCCCGCTGGAAGATATCTGCACGATTACAATTGAAGAACCGGCTGTAACCATAACGAGTGCGCTGTTAAGTAAGTGCACGGAATATCATATTGAGTTTATTGTTTGTGATCAGAAGCGGATGCCTAGTGGATTATTGCAGCCGTTTCATCGTCACTCTCGGCAAAAGGTTGTAATGGAAATGCAGTTAGCTTTATCGAAGCCATTTAAGAAGAGGATTTGGCAACAAGTTGTTATCAGAAAACTTGAGAATCAAGCTAGGTGCTTGGAGCTTCTTCATAAAGCGGAAGAAGCGCAGAAAGTCTATACAATTTCGCGCAGTGTAGAGTCTGGGGATCGTACAAATCGTGAGGCGTATGGAGCTAGATTATACTTCATGATGCTTTTTGGACAAGACTTTAATAGACGGGAAGAAAACGTTCGCAATATTTCACTGAATTATGGATATAGCATAATTCGTTCATTAGTTGCACGAGCATTAGTCCGATACGGATTTATTCCTTCGATTGGAATCTTCCATGATAGTCAAACGAATGCGTTTAACTTAGTGGATGATTTCATGGAACCGCTACGTCCCTTCGTAGATATAATAGTTGCCCTTCACGTGTCTGAGGAAATGGAATGGTCAAAAGAAATTCGCGAAAAACTATTTGGGGTTTTAAATCAAGAAGCGATCTGGAGGAATGAAAAGCAAAGTATAACGAATGGGGTCGATAAAATGATACAGTCTTACATCGCTGCATGTCGAGAAACGGATGCGACTCATCTTGTTTTGCCTGATCTCGTATCTCTAGAAGAACATCGGTATGAGTAGATTTATGAGGCTAATTGTATTCTTTGATTTACCTGTCGTTGAGGCTAGTGATCGTAGACAATATACGAAGTTTCGAAAATTCCTATTAAAAGACGGATATATAATGCTACAGTACTCAGTTTATATGCGGATATGTAATGGGGAGGACGCTGTGCAAAAACATATGAATCGATTACATTCCCGTATTCCGCGAGTAAATGGCGCGATTCGATGTTTAAAAATTACTGAAAGACAATTTGAGAATATGGAAATATTATTAGGGGTAAAAGCGGTGGAAGAGGATTTTGGTTCAAATAAAACGGATTTTTTCTAAGGAAAGTGCTTGCAAAAGATGCAGGTACTTTTTTTATATTGCAAAATGCGAAAAAAAGCGTCTGTTAAAGGAAAAAGATGCTCTCTAAAATAGTGCTTTTTAAAAAAAAGAAGCCCTATAAAACCAGTGGTTTCAAGGGCTCCAGGGACATGGATCGTATCACAGCAAAGTTTGTAGGGGAAATATGGCGAGGGCACGCAACCAATCAACATGCGAGCAATCGTATCACAGCAAAGTTTGTAGGGGAAATATGGCAAACATTCGCCCGAATCCTGCCGCTTTCAATCGTATCACAGCAAAGTTTGTAGGGGAAATATGGCCGTAACCCGGCTATACTCCCGATTTTCCAAATCGTATCACAGCAAAGTTTGTAGGGGAAATATGGCCCTTCCGCTTGACCCTAACATTGTCGACATATCGTATCACAGCAAAGTTTGTAGGGGAAATATGGCTGATTCCCACGTCTTTGATTCTGTTCCACAATCGTATCAC
>NZ_UXAV01000025.1 GCF_900609045.1 Filibacter tadaridae | reverse complement strand
AAGCTCAAAATAGTCTGGTGACGATTGCGAAGAGGTCACACCCGTTCCCATACCGAACACGGAAGTTAAGCTCTTCAGCGCCGATGGTAGTTGGGGGTTCCCCCCTGTGAGAGTAGGACGTCGCCGGGCATCGAGAAAGTCATTGCTGAAAAGCGATGGCTTTTTTTATATCCAAAAAAGTAAAAGACATGATGGGCACATTTTTTAAAGTAAAGCTTAGTTGATTTTCGTTCCGTACTCCTATCCTTTCTTGATTTCTTTTGCTTGTTGCTTGTAGTAGAAGCGTTCTACTCCTGCGGGAATAGCACGGGCCCTGAGACTTCGCAGGGAGCGAGGCGGATTAGAAGGCTTAAGCCATTCCCGCGGAAAGCGAGTGTTGGAACGAAATGCAACTGACTTGGGGTATCCTTATTCCCCGCTGCAATTTTGAGGGTGCAAATGATGTCAGTAGCTTGGCATCTCTCTTAATTGAGTGAAACTAAGTCGTATTTGACCGCCCCCGGGGAAAGTTTGAGCGAAACTAAGTCGTATTTGATCGTTCCCGGGGAAAGTTTGAGCGGAACTCCATTGACTATGATCGCTCCTGCACGAAGGTTGGGCGGAACTAAGTCGTATTTGATCGCCCCCGGGGAAAGGTTGATCGAAACTAAGTCGTATTTGATCGCTCCCGGGAAAAGGTTGATCGAAACTAAGTCGTATTTGATCGCTCCCGGGGAAAGTTTGATCGAAACTAAGTCGTATTTGATCGCCCCGGGGAAAGTTTGAGCGGAACTCCCCCATCTTTGATTGCTCCTACGGGAATAGCATGGGCCTTGAGTCCCTGTAGGGAGCGAAGTGGATGAGGATGCTTAGATAACGCCCGCGGAAAGCGAGCGCTGGAACGAGAATCAACGGGATTGAAGGAAATTGGACTTTTTCAGTTTCCTCCTGAAAAGCGATGGGTTTTTTTATGTAGAAAAGCATAAGATTCGAAGAGTAAGCCTATTTCCTGGTAACAAAACTAAATTTAAAGTGCATACTGCATTAAAGACTTGGATTTCTTCAATGTCATTAATACAATATCCTACCGGTTATTATCCTACTTTGTTCGGAATAGGGTATATTGGAATGGGAGGTAAGTGGATGCTGATAATTAAGAATGTAATTAAACGTTTTTTCAAAGAGCGTTTTTTTGATCAGGCAGCACAAACGGCATATTATTTGTTACTATCTATATTTCCATTCTTCATTTTTATATTATCATTACTTAGTCTATTTCCTGTAAATGAGAAAATGCTACTTACTTTCATAAGACCGTTTGCGCCTGTCGAGGCATTTATGCTAATTGAAGAAAATGTAAGAGTCATCACAATGAAAGTGCAAGGGAATCTGCTGTATGCCAGTCTTGGGGTTGCCTTCTGGATAACATCAGTAGCAGTTCAGTCGCTTGCCCGCTCACTGGACCTAGCAAATGGGAATATACGGCGTTATGCGTTTTGGAAGGTGCTCATAAAGGATCTGGGGGTTACGCTATTATTTATGCTTGTTATTCCGTTGTCATTGTTTTTACCACTTATTGAGAAAGTGTTATATAAAGTCGTGACATATTACGACACAATAGAGGACTGGCAAGGATGGTTTTATTTGTGGCCAGGTGTAAAATGGGGATTAGGCACAATCTTTTTGTTGCTTTTCTTTCTGTTATTTTACAAGGTTGTACCAATAGGCAGAGTCAGGTTGAAAGAGGCTCTTCCGGGTGCATTATTTACTGCGTTTGGTTGGCAGTTGTTCTCACTCATATTTGGAAATTATGTTTCGAATGTCGATTATACGAAGATATATGGACAGTTATCGGGTATTATCCTGTTAGTTCTTTGGTTTTATTTGACTGCAGTGATTATTTTACTTTCCGGTTTATTGAACGCGGAATGGCGAAGGTATTTTGCGAGAAAAAGGGGAATTAGGACATGATGAAAATCCTTGTAGTAGATGATGATCCGAATATATTGGAATTAGTGAATATCCATTTATCACAAGCTGGATATACAGTGATGAAGGCGTTGAATGGTTTTGAAGCGCTTAAGTTAGTGGAGGAGGACTTTCCGGATCTTGCCGTTGTAGATGTTATGATGCCGGGAATGGATGGCTTCACGTTAACGAAGAAGTTAAGAACGGAAGCGGATATTCCGGTGTTATTGTTAACAGCCAAGGGCGAGCTTGAGGACAAGGAAAAAGGATTTCTTGCGGGATCAGATGACTATGTTGTAAAACCATTTGAGCCGAAAGAGCTGTTGTTTCGTATTCATGCTATTTTGCGTAGATATGATAAGGCCGTCGATCTATTCATTCAGGCGGGGCCGATGAATATAAACCGCCAAAGTTACGAAGTGTCTGTCGGAAAGAAGGTGCTTCTCCTTCCGTTAAAAGAATTTGAATTGCTATCCGTGCTTGCATCAAAGCCGAACTATGTTTTCACAAGAGAGATCTTGATTGAACGGGTATGGGGATATGATTATGAAGGCGATGAACAGACGTTGAATGTTCATATAAAAAGATTGCGGGATAAACTGGAGAAGTTAACGGCTGAAGTGATAATATCGACCGTTCGGGGAGTGGGATATAAGCTTGAGGTTTCCTCATCATGAGGTCGCTGTATGGCAAATTCATTGCCTTTACAATTGGTATTATGTTGGTTAGCGGACTTCTTGCGTTCCTTGCCGTCAATACATATTATCACCGTCAGCTTAAAGGGCAGAATGATGAAAAAAATATGCGCATTGCAGAGAGCATTGCTTCTTATATTGAATCCGCAAAGGACTTGGATTTGGAAAAGTATCTTGAAACGCAATCGATGACCGGTTATAAGTTATATGTTGTCAGCGAACGGCAGGTGTCCACAATGTACGGTGTTCCGTTTAGGGTTGAAGATCTTACACAGGATTCTATAGACCGGGTATTGAGTGGTGAGCTTTATCACGGTATGCGGGAGTTACCGAGCGAAACGTTTGTTACCGGTTTTTTCTCGGACGAGTCTGCAAATACGGTTGGCGTTCCTTTTGAATATGATGGACAAGCCTATGCGCTTTTTCTTCGTCCCGATATTAAGCTGCTTTTTACGGAAGTCCATTATATTCTTGGCGGGATGGTACTTATCATGGCACTTTTGAGTTTACTGTCCATGTTAATTGTCGCGAGAAAGCTTATCGAACCGATTACGAAATTAACTATGGCCACGAAGATGGTCGGGGAAGAGCAATTCACCGGAACGCTTGCTATTAATCGGAAAGATGAAATTGGGCAGTTGGCGAACAGTTTTCAGCTGATGACAGAAAAGCTTGGAGAAAATGATCGTATTCGGAAAGAGTTCATTAGTGATGTATCACATGATTTCCAATCCCCTTTACTTAATATAAAGGGCTATGCAAGTCTCTTGCTAGATAATGAGTTACCTGCAGAAGAACGGAAAAGTTATGCGTTAGTCATTCAATCTGAGACGGAACGTTTGTCTTCGTTGACGAAGCAGCTATTGCTTTTGACCTCTCTTGACCAAATCGCGTCACCACTTCATCTGAAAATGTTTAGTTTGGATGAACAATTGAAAGAGATTATTCGGAAGCACAGATGGTTGTTGGAGGAGAAGGGCATGTCACTGTCAATGGAGATCGATGAGGGACGCTATAAGGGGGATCCCTCTTTTTTAGAGAAGGTGTGGGAAAACCTCTTATCCAATGCGTTGAAGTATACTGAGGATGGCGGGTCGATTGATATCGAGCTGACCGAGCAGGCAAACAAAGTGACTGTGAAATTCAGTGATAACGGGATTGGTATTGATCAAGAAGCGATGGGACGAATTTTCGATCGTTTTTACCGCGTAGATGATTCAAGGACACAGGAAATTGGCGGGACAGGCCTGGGACTATCCATTGTGCAACAAGTGGTCAAACTTCACGGTGGAACGATTGAGGTCATGCGTAATAAGGAAAAAGGTACAACATTCATCGTGGAACTGCCGAAGTTGTAACCTGCCGTTCATATTGCGTTCATATAGGCACTATAAGATAGGCATATAAGATAAACGCAACAGGAAAAAGTAGGGGGAGATCATTGTGCAAGAAAAATGGAGTTTACGACTTATTCGTATCGCCGCATTATTTGGTTTGGTCGGAACAGTTTTAGGATCTCACATGGCTGGGTCAGGTTCTTACGCATTCAAACCGATTCATGCTCATATATTACTCGTTGGTTGGTTGTCATTGTTCTCGTGGGGTGTTTTCTATCGGATTTATAAAGTACGTGCAAAAAAACTGGTAGCTGTACAAGGTTGGACTGGAATCATCGGCGCTATCGGTCTTACGTCGGGTATGTGGCTACAATTTATACGCCCATTCGGCGTGAATGAAACACTAGCACTCATTTTCTACATCGTGGGAGGAACCATTCTTCTTGCCAGTTTCGCTTTATTCGCCGTTGTTACGTTCATGACGGAAAAGACAAGCAAACGATAATATAGAACGGCAAGGTGAACCAGCGATACACCCGTTAAGAGGGTGTATCGCTGGTTTTTTGAAACTCCAGATTTAATCTCCCGTTTACCAATGAAAGCTGTGCATCGAATTGTTTTCCGTTATTCGCGGTGAAGCCTTTTATGATGTTCGTTTTCCCTTTTGTACAAAGCAATTTGACTTGTGTAGGCGTGAGTTTCTTCTTTAGAAATGTGCCGGGAAATGTTTGTTTGCAACCACTTCTATAGGCGCTGCAACCGTAAAAATTCTTATGTGCGATGATAAAGCCATTTTTACATTTTGGGCATGGAGCGATTCCGTTTCGAACAGCCGCTGGTGCAGTGGTAGCAACAAGTTGCACATCAATCTTCTTGGATTTTAGCTGTTCAGGCACCTCTGCTAATAGGCTGTTGATGAATTTCGCAATACTTCCGAGAAAACGTTCTTGCGTTCCCTCACCGTTTCCAATTTTACGCAAATACGTTTCCCACTTCGCAGTCATTGATGGGCTAGCGAGAAGATTGCCCTCAAGTGCTTGACAAAGAATGCGGCCTTTATCGGTAATTGAGACGATATTCTTCTTTACATCAATGTAGCCATGCCGTTTAATTGTTTCGATGATTCCGCTTCGTGTCGCTTCCGTACCAAGTCCCTCAATTTCTTTCAAGATATCGGTCTCGCCTTTGTCCTCGACGAGTTTCCCGCAGGTTTTCATCATCGCAATTAGTTGACCTTCAGTATAGGGTTTTGGCGGCACGGTTTTCCCTTCTTTAATGCCAATTGCACTTTCGACTGCCTCGTTTGGTATTAGCGGCGGCAGTGTAGGCTCTTCTTTGTCGTTTTCTTTTGACGGGCGAGTGAACAACGCCTTCCATCCTTTATCACGTTCCGTCTTTCCGGTTGTAAAGAACGGGAGCCCATTTACGTCGGTTTTCACTTTTGTTTCGGTATACAAATAGTCTGTATGGAACATGGAAAGTGTTGTACGGATAACTTCCTCGTACATATTGCGTTCCAAAGCCGACAATCCCGCTAGTACCGCTTGTGATGGGATCTTTTTCGTTGGAATGATGGCATAATGTTCCTGTACTTTTGAGCTGTCTACATAGCGCTTTTTCGGAGCGAGCGATGCAACGGGGAACGGGTGGTTAATGAGTCGTTGGTAATCGCTTACTTGTCCCGCAATATATGTGAATTCGCTTGGCGTGATGTGCCGCGAATCCGTCCGTGGATAGGTAACGAGTTTCTTTTCATACAGCCCTTGCATGGTTTTCAATACATTTGCTGGACTTGTTTTCCATAACCGATTCGCCGTTGCCTGGAGTGTCGATAGTGAGTGGAGCTGAGGGGGCGGCGTTCGCTTATCTGTATGGGTGACGGTCGTGATAACGCCAGGCGATTTCGGATGGATACCATGTTTTTTCAGAAGCTCTTGAACGATTTCTCTTTTAGGTTCCTTCGATTTTGCTTTTCCTTTATAGCTCCCTTGACTAGCTGTAAAAGTTGCTTCGATTTCATAAAAGGGTTCAGAAATGAATGTTTCAATCTCCATTTGCCGTTGATAGATTAGGTAAACGGTTGGCGATTGAACACGTCCAATTGCAAATACGTCCCGAATTCCTCTCGCCTGTAACAGCAGTGAATACAGGCGAGAGCCGTTCATGCCGACAAGCCAGTCACTGATTTGACGGGCTTTTGCTTCTTCATAGAGCAGAAGGTCTTTACGATTGTCCTGTAGATTTGAGAATCCTTTTCGCACTTCATCCACTTCAAGCGAATTAATCCAAAGGCGTTTAATCGTTTGGTTTTTAGCACCCGTTTGATAATAAATACTATAGAAGATATTCGATCCTTCGCGGTCAACGTCACATGCGTTAATGACCGTGTCCGTCCCTTTAAGAAGTCGCTTTACGATTGTAAATTGCTTACTTTTACCCTTTGCGACCTGGAACTCGTAGTGTGACGGTAAAATCGGTAGATTGGTAAGCGACCATTTTGCCCACTTCGCGTCATATGCTTTCGGTTCCTTCAGTTCGACGAGATGGCCGATGCCCCACGTGATATACGCACCTTCAGGGAAGATGGGCGAGGGTAGGATTTCTAAAAAACCTTCATTTCTCTTGACGGAAAAAGCGTCCGCGTAGGCCTTCGCTTGGCTAGGTTTTTCAGCCAAAATTACTGGTTTCATGAAGACACCTCTTTCAGTTATGCAATGAAATGGTTGTCCTATAATGATAGCGTATTCAAGTGTGGGGGGCTAGTGGGGAACGACCATAAGAGTTAATAATGGGGTAAGTACTACAGCATAAAAATTATCTCTATATGTTGAATGAATGAGCCTGTACAAAAATTAGCGAAGGCGCCTTACAAGGGTTAGCCGGAGCCGCAAGACTGGCAGCGAAACAGTCAGGCTTGTGGCGGGAGGCATCCTCGAAGCACCGTAGCGGTTTTGAATGGAATCTTTAGTTCGACTTATATAGATGAATAGCTTATAGGCACGCACAAAGGAAAAAGTAAACTATGTAGGTGCTCTTTTTTATAAGAACACCCTTCATCCAAAAGATATCCTTTTAGTTGTCAGAGTAGCGTCTGAGTTGTTTGTTTACAGGCACGCTTTTCAAGCAAAGACTTGACCGCCATTGACGTGCAGCACTTGCCCGGTGGCGAAACGGGAGTCGTCGGAGGCTAAATAGACAAATGTGGGGGCCACTTCGAACGGCTGGCCTTGACGGTCCATTGGGTTGCCCGCCAGGACGACTTGATCCGCAGAAAAACTGGCAGGGATCAACGGTGTCCAAATCCGACCGGGTGCGATGGCATTCACACGGATTCCCTTACCGACGAGGTTTCTAGCCAAAGCACGGGTGAAGCCGACAATCGCACCTTTTGTTGCTGAGTAGTCAATTAATTGATCATTGCCATCAAATGCGACGACTGAAGTAGTGTTGATGATGGAGCTGCCCGCTTCCAAGTAGTTAAGTGCGGCACGGGTTGTGTAAAAGTGGGAATAAATATTGACTTTAAAGGTTTCATCAAACTGTTCATCCGTTATATCAAGCAACGATAACTGCTGGAACTGTATGCCGACGTGGTTGCAAAGGATATGAAGGGCGCCAAACGTTTCAACGGTCTTTTCCACAATATCTGTACACTGTTGTTTTTCACGCAAATCGCCGGGCAGGAGAAGACAGCGGCGTCCGATTTCTTCAACTCTCTGTCTCGTTCGCTCGGCATCATTATGTTCATCCAAATAAGAAATGGCTACATCAGCGCCCTCCTTCGCAAAGGCAATGGCAGCCGCTGCACCGATTCCACTATCCCCTCCGGTAATCAATGCTACTTTCCCTTCCAGTTTTCGACTGCCAGTATAATTAGGGTCTTCAATAATCGGTCGTGGCACCATCAATTCCTCTACTCCAGGTTGCCGGAATTGCCTTTGCTCGGGTACGGTTAGGGCAATCTCTTCATAGCGCATTATTTTTCCGTAGTTCGAATACATTGGATATGACTTTTGATTATGTTTATTGTTAACCAAGGCTCGCACCAATCCTTCCATATGCATTTCAGTATCGTACAATATGCGTCCTAGCCAAAAACGGTGCAAACGAAAAACTATTGTTATGACACGCTTTACAAGCATGGCGAATACGATAACGAATATAACGATAGGAGAGAATGCTGTGCACTATTATTACAATCCTGAAGTGAAATACTTGCTTATCAACAATTCGACGAAGAAAGTGGAGATGGAATACGCCAATTTCATTCAAATAAAAGCGCCAGAAATCGGGCCCAGACCCCCTTTCTACACAAATCCCGTCTATCAACCGTATATACCAATATTATAATTGTGTTTGTTTCTTTTCTACGTACTTCAAAAGTTAAGACAAAAAGCTAACCGTAACTTTCTGGTTAGCTTTTTGATTGACTATTAGTTTCTTATCTTCAAAAATCGTATTCTGCTTCTTTTGCTTCCCGGATCTTCGTGTAGGTTTCTGTTAACACAACAGTGTCTTCAACTAAACGTTCGATTCGGAAACGGACATCATCATTTATAATTTCTTTACGGTGGAAGTCTTTCTCTTCGATGAATACATACGTTTGAACAATCTGCGCCTTCATGTAGGCTAAGATTGGTTTTAGCTGTTGTTCGGCAATTAAATAATGCTTCGGTGAGCCGGCTGTTATAAGCATACTAACGACTTTATCGCGAAAAGCATTGACCGGGAGTAAATCAAAAATATTCTTTAATGTCGCTGGAATGGATGCCTGAAAAATAGGTGTACCAATAATAATAGCGTCTGCTTCCATTATCGTTTTTGTAACAAATCCTGTATCGCCTTCATATTCCAAGTAACTGCGACCGTCACTAAATTGAATGTCATAGTCAGCTAAGTCTATTAATGAAACTTCTGCATCTGGATATTTTTCAGTAACCGATTGTAATGTGAAGTTCATTGCAGTACGTGTTTTTGAACCCAATCTAGAACCTGATAAGCCAACGATTTTCATGTTGGGACCCTCCTACTTCTTAGCTGTGTATTTTTTAATTGCTGGTAATACTTCTGTGCCGATCAACTCAATATTGTTCATCAACTTTTCATAAGGAACGCCACCGAAATCCATTTGGCCGATATAACGTTGGTGGCCAAATAGCTCATGCTGGTAAAGAATCTTTTCAATTACTTCCTGCGGGCTACCGATATTCATCACGTCACGTTTGTCTGCACCTTGTGCAAAATGTTGCTTCGGATAGCCCCGGCCGTTAGTGACTTGCATACCTTCGTTAATATAAGGATAGGTTTCACGCTGCGCTTGCTGTGTCGTTTCTGCAACATAGAAGAAGCCAGCGGTTGAAATCGGGAGTTCAGCCGGGACAAAGCCATTTCGCTGGGCAGCCTCACGATAAGCCGTAATCGTCTGCTTAAAACTAGAAGCTGGTCCACCCAACGTAGCAAGGAACATCGGAACCCCGGCAAATCCAGCTTTAATCGCACTAGCTGCATGCCCGCCAACTGCGCGCCAAATCGGCATCGAACCCTTTTGCGGTCGAGGAAGAACTCTTGCATTGTTTAATGGAGCGCGGAATTGTCCACTCCAATCAACAACTTCCTCCTCGTTGATTTTCAATAACAACTCAAACTTTTCTTCAAACAACTCTTCGTAATCACGAATGTTATAGCCCAATAAATCGAAAAGCCCAATTCTTGAAGCACGACCGGCAATAATCTCGGCGCGCCCTTTCGATATTAAATCAATCGTTGCAAAATCCTCGTACACACGAACCGGATCCGATGTACTAATAATCGTAGAGGAGCTTGCGATTTTAATTTTGCTGGTCGCTTGTGCAATTGCAGCCAATACAACAGAATGTGCTTGTGTTGCAAAATAATCCTGATGACTTTCCCCGACACTAAAAAAATCAATGCCTGCTTGATCCGCCAGCTTTGCCAAATCAATGATTTCATGAATACGCTGCTCAGCGGAAATACGCTTTCCTGTGTTCGGATCTGGGAGGTGATCCCCCAGTGTGTAAAGTCCAAATTCCAGCCCTTTACTTCGATCAATACGATACTTTTCCATTTATATCAACCTTTCCCGTCAAAAGTGGGTGTTAATGCTTTTATACTTGCATACTACTATAGAAGAAACGCCTCAATCATTTGTATACTAGTAGTATAAGTCATAAGGATTTTTGGTGTAAGTACATACTTTGAGGTGGCATAGTATGTAAAAGTATACTGAAGGTGTAAAGAAGGACGGTATTCTAGAAACCATTTGGTTTTTAGAATACCGTCCTTATAAGACTCATTGTAAATGTTCTGGCGGCGGTGAAGAAGAACCTTCATTAATCACCTCTTTAAAGATGTCACCCTTCGTTTGTGAACTGGTAAGGGAAGGAACCGGTTTTTTTTGTTGAATCATTTGTATGAGTTTTTCTATATCTTCTTTGGTGGCTGGCTGTTTTTCAGGTTTTAATGTATAGCCTAATAGTCCGCTGACTTCCATAGTTGCTGTTTGTACATCATTGATGGATGTTATACCTACCTGTCTTAACCTTGTTTCCAATTTATCGACAGTAAGCCGTAGCTTTTTTAGGTTTGCCTCAATGATTTTCCCCTCCTGAATAATGGGTATAGATTTTCCAGAAATGATTGATTCAAGCTTGTCGGATTTAATCTGAAAATACTCAGTGACGACCAGCGCTATGACCAATATTGCCGCTAAGCCGAACGTCGTCCAAAGCCCGTGCCCCGTCACCGGCTGGATAAGTAATGTACCAAGGGCAATCATAATGATGGTTTGTGGCATGGTCATTTGGGCAATTGATTTTCTGCCGCTAATCCTTAAGTAGAAAGTTCCTACTAGGAAAATGAGTGCTGTTTGCCAAATCAAGTTTAAGTCCATAACTTTTCCTCTCCAATCGAGTGCTGTCTATAGTTAATATGGGCGAAATCGGTTGTTATAAACCATTTTCGTGGTGATATGTGCATTAATAGGGACAGGAAATGAAGTTGTTTCAAACGGCAATAGAATAGCTGTTCAACTATTATTGTTATTGCGATAAGAATGTGTTAGTGTTAATCTACAATTTTTGAACGGAGGATTTCATTACAATGGTATTCCGCAAATTTCGATTTACTGTAACTTTGCTCGGCTAATTGAATAGCTGTGAAAGCTCTACTTGTGTGTGGAGTATTCGGAATGGACCAACCCTTTTAAGAGAAATCTAAAATGATAACTAGGGGAAGAAGCTGCTTTCTCTTTTTGTTTCTTAAAATATAAGTCTGCGTATTTTTAGTAGAAGGCAGAATTGGCTCTGTCTTGGTTTGAATATGTAGGTATACGTAAACTCCATTTCGTCTATTTTTACCACAAGCTAGAATTGTGATTAAAATGATATAGACGGAAGGAGTTTTTTAAATGGAAGTTAACCAGGAACCAAAGAAATATGAATACTTGGCGGATAACCCGAACGTCAAAGTTATGCCGATTATGCTTTCCTTAATTATTGGTGCCTTTTTTGCGATACTAAATGAAACGCTATTAAATATTGCACTGATTACATTAATGGACGAATTTTCGATTTCCTTAACGACTGTGCAGTGGATGGCGACAGGCTTCATGCTTGTGATGGCAATTGTTATCCCTGTATCTGCACTGTTACTTCAATGGTATACGACCCGACAATTATTTTTGAGTACGATGATCATATTTACCATTGGGACAATTATAAGTGCGAGTGCACCAACGTTTTCAATTTTGTTAGTCGGTCGTTTAATCCAAGCGGTTGGAACGGGCTTGTTAATGCCTATCATCTTTAATGTGTTTTTATTGATTTACCCGCCGCATAAACGTGGGAAAATAATGGGTTTAGTGGGTCTTGTCATTATGTTCGCCCCTGCGATTGGGCCAACACTTTCCGGAATTATTATTGAGTATTTAGGATGGCGCTATTTATTTATTATCGTCATTCCATTCGCCTTATTTTCCATCGGATTCGCTTACAAGTATTTAATCAATGTGTCTGAAGTTACGAAGCCGAAGATTGATGTACTGTCAATTGTTTTCTCCACGATTGGTTTTGGGTCAATCGTTTATGGCTTTAGTTCTGTGGGAGAAAGTGCAGATGGATTTTTCAGTCCGAATGTTTTAATTGCTATTATTGCCGGGGTTCTTGGTATTGCGTTGTTTGCAATTAGACAGCTTAAACTTGAGGAACCTGTCATGGATTTAAGAGTTTTTAAATACCCGATGTTTACGCATGCGGTGTTGATGTTTTTAATCATTATCATGGCCATGTTCGCTTCAGAAATTATTTTGCCGATTTATATGCAGGGCCCTTTAGCTTTAAGTGCGGCTACGGCTGGTCTTGTGCTATTGCCGGGAAGTATTTTAAACGGTATAATGTCGCCATTTATGGGTCATCTTTTTGACAAGTTCGGACCTAGGGTATTAATGGTTCCAGCATCGCTTGTTTTGTGCGGAACGATGTTCATGATGAGCCGATTGACGACTGAAACCCCTTTATGGGTTGTAATCATCGGCTATATCTTATTGATGTTGGCCGTTTCAGCGATCATGATGCCTGCCGAGACAAATGGATTGAATCAGTTGCCTAAACGGTTGTATCCACATGGAACTGCAGTTATGTCAACATTACAACCTGTTGCGGGTGCAATTGGTGTGTCGGTGTTTATCAGCATCATGAACGCAAGACAGCTCAAATTTTTACAACAGTCGGATACGCCTACAAATCCGGTGACAGTTAGTGAAGCAATGGTAGCTGGCGTTGAACTTGTCTATTTCATCGCTTTTGCCATGTCTATCGTGGCGGTTATCTTAGCGTTCATCGTTTACCGGGCGGTACCGGAAGAAATGGATGATCAGAAGCAAACAGAAGAATGAAATGCAAGTGATTTTAGTTGAGCAAAAAAACGTCATCCTTTTTAAGAAGGATGACGTTTTTTTATCGTTCGGGAATTATAAAGCTTTCAAGATAATGTCCATGAGAAGCGACAATTATTAGGCCTGAGGTGACTTCAGCTGCAGTTTGATTAAGGGTTCGTTGACCATAAGCCAGCTGATTTAACGAGGATACGCGGGTGCAGTTTCAGTTGCGCGACCATCACTTCGGCAAGGTCTTCGGGTTGCATCACTTTATTGGGATTACCATCAGTCAGGTTTTCCTCAAATGCCAAATCAGTGGCAACTGTGCTTGGTGTTAATGCACTGACACGGATATTGTGCTTTCTAACCTCGAGCATCAGTGACTCTGTAAGTCCGAGAACACCGAATTTTGATGCGCTGTATGCACTTGTAACGGGAGCGCCTTTTTGACCGGCTGTGGAAGAGATATTAATGATGTCGCCTGATTCCCTTGCGATCATTTCAGGCAGTACTGCCCTTGTTACATAATAGACGCCCATTAGGTTAACATCGATAATATTCTTGAATTCTTCGGGTGAAAGGTCAAGGAACTTACCGAACTTACCGATTCCTGCATTGTTAATAAGGATATCAATGGGGCCTAGTTCGGATTTGATATGCTCGACCGCAGCAATAACCGATTCATTGTTCGATACATCTGCAGTAGCCATCGTAACTTCAACATCGTATGCACGAAGTTCTTCGGCAACCTTCTCAAGGTTTGCAGCTGTTTTTCCGATAAGTCCTACATTTACGCCTTCCTTTGCAAAAGCGATTGCTGTTGCACGTCCAATCCCTCTGCCTGCGCCTGTAATGATAGCGTTCTTATTTACGATAGATTGCATGGTGTAGTCTCCTTTTCATATCAATTATCAACTTATTGTAGTATAGCAAACGGTTTGTCTGTGTCCCATGGAAACACCTTTTGCCTCATTGAAAAGCTTTCCGCCTCCTAGGAATAATCATATACCGAATAGAAGAGGTTTAGTCTAACTGAAAAACAGTATATAAAGTCATTTTGACTAAAGATGCTATACTCATAATAGAGCCAATATCCCGTGAACTTTGGCGCCTATCACCTTGTAGAAAGTTAGAGGAATTTGCATTATGGAAAATCAAAAAGGCGTATTAGTTATTCTTTTAACGAATTTATTTATCGCATTTTTAGGCATAGGGCTTGTAATCCCGGTGCTGCCGACAATTATGAACGAGTTGGAGATCAGCGGTTCGGTTGTCGGGTATATGGTAGCGGCGTTTGCGTTTACGCAGCTCATCTTCTCGCCGATTTCGGGTCGATGGGTGGACAAATATGGACGGAAGATCATTATTGTGGTGGGCTTGTTCATATTCGGTTTTTCAGAGTTCTTATTTGGATTCGGAAAATCCATTGAAATCCTCTTTGTCTCACGCATGCTTGGCGGAGTTAGCGCTGCGTTCATCATGCCTGCCGTGACAGCGTATATTGCGGACATCACGACGACGACAAACAGATCGAAGGCACTTGGATATATGTCAGCAGCAATAAGCACAGGTTTTATCATTGGACCTGGGCTAGGCGGATTTTTGGCTGAAATCGGCACGCGCGTACCCTTTTACTCAGCAGGCGTTCTCGGAGCACTTGCAGCCATACTTTCAATTGTTCTATTGAAAGAGCCTGAACGCGCAGCCGAAGAAGCACCGACGCCCGGTCAAAAGACGGGGTTAATACGGATTTTCGTTCCGATGTATTTCATAGCATTCGTTATCATCTTTGTGTTGTCATTTGGTCTGGCCGCATTCGAATCGTTATTCAGTCTATTTGTCGACCATAAATTCGGCTTCACGCCAAAAGATATCGCAATCGTCATTACGGGTAGCGGGATTGTCGGGGCGGCCGCACAGGTCTTGTTGTTTGATCGGGTAGTAAAATACATGGGCGAAATCAACCTGATTCGCTACAGTTTAGGCATTTCGACGATTCTTGTACTTTTGATGACGTATGTGAGTTCCTATTTCTCCATCCTACTGACGACATTCGTCTTATTCGTAGGGTTTGATTTAATACGCCCGGCCGTTACTTCTTACTTATCGAAAATTGCGGGCAATGAACAAGGTTTTGTAGGGGGCATGAACTCCACTTTTTCAAGCCTGGGCAATATTTTCGGTCCGATCATCGGAGGGGTGCTGTTCGACATTAATTTGAATTATCCTTACTACTTTGCGGCAATTGTCTTATTGATCGGCACCATTATCGCTCTGTTTTGGAAGAAGCCGAAACATATAGCGCTTTAGGATCCCTTTGTCTACTAGCCGGGATGCATAACTATCCAATTGAAGAGTAGCGGGGCGTATCAATGTTTACAACGAACTGAAGCCCAATTGAAAATACCAGTGAGAAACATGTTTCATTTGTTTTTCACTGGTATTATTTTTCGTTGAAGTTCATAGTGAGAAGTTAGATTTTTAGTTATGGTTAGTTTGGAAGGGATTGAAACTAATGAACAAAAAGTATAGTAAATGGTCTGTAATATTAAGCGTTATTTGTACAATAACAATATTTACATCTTACGCAATTGCACCAAGACAGCCTGAAGGAATGATGGTTGTTCTTCTACAAGTGTTATTTTTCACCTCTATTATCACAGGGTTGCTTAGTCTAATTTTTAGTTTTTTGGGTTTTAAAAAGAAAGAAGAAGGATTTCTTAAGATGATAGCTCCTATAATAGTTATCTTGGTTTTATTAGCATTTGTTATTTCATTTGTTCTTATGGTTTTAAGTTTTATGTGAATATAAATATAAATTCTTGTCGGGGAACAGGTACTGATACAACCTTGTATGTATAGAGCACTTCAATTTCTCCTTTGTATGTTAAAATTAACGGACAGTTCTCTTGTGAAGCAGTAAAGCGGTGTATCGAATTTTAAAACGCCAAAATGAAGCTTGCATCACAGTACTTTCCACAGCGAATGGGATGCCAAATCATAGTCAAAGGGGATCAGCATATGTTCACCATTATTGATGAAAAAAAAGCACAACTGGATGCGAAACGACCATTGCCTAAATATACGATACGAAGTTTAAGAGAGAAATTAAATTTGGAATGGACATACAATTCAAATGCGATTGAAGGCAATACACTCACAATTAACGAAACAAAGGTAGTGCTTGAAGGCATTACAGTCGGTGGAAAAACCTTACGCGAACATTTGGAAGTCATTAACCATCGTGAGGCCATTTCTTATGTAGAAGAAATTGTTCAAGGAAATGAAAATCTTTCAGCGTGGCAAATTAAAAACTTACATCGACTAGTGTTGAAAGGAATAGATGATGAATATGCAGGCGTCTATCGTGATCAACAAGTATTTATTTCAGGAGCAGTGCACACGCCCCCAGCGCCGTATTTGATTCAGGAGCAAATGGAGCATTTAATGACTTGGTATCAAGGTGAAGCCCAAACACTCCATCCAATTGTCAGAGGTGCAAAGTTGCATGCAATCTTTGTTGGCATCCATCCATTTATAGACGGGAACGGTAGAACCTCCAGACTGTTATTAAATTTAGAATTGATGAAAGCAGGCTATCCGCCGATGGTAATCAAAGTAGAGAATCGACTTGCATACTACAATGCATTAGATAAAGTACATACGGCGCATGACTATCAAGACTTTATCGACTTAGTAGCCGTCGAAGTGGAAGCTTCCTTAGACCTTTACCTGAAAGCCATCGCATGATTTTCGGATGACGGGCGTAGTTCACTACAGCTTTGCAACACATCTGGTAGACAACAGCGATTCACTTGAAGTCAACCAAATCCTGCTTGGCCATAAAAAAGTAAAATCACAAAAGTTTACGCTCATTTCAGCAAAAAATTAAGACGTGGCTTTTATCACAAAAAGTTTTAAACATCACAGTTTTTGATAGTTAGCGTTTCAGATACTACCTTCCATGGAAAAATTGGTTTAATGAAATATTTCGTTAAAGTGGGTTATTGGAATACTCATCTTACTTCAATTACAGGGCCATTTTGGAGCATAAAGCGAGTTGGGAGGGTGATTGAAATCAAAAATACAAACATAGGACTGATTTTGTTACTGTCGAGCGCCATTATCTACGGTTCAGCCTTAATATCAACATCAATTTATTCTCTAACTCTTGGAGGTGTTGATGGTCAAGGTTGGGATTCAGAGTATGGAATTTTTGGAACTGCTTTAAGGGAGGTGGGAACTTTACCATTAATAATAGCTGTTTTATTAGGAATAGTAGGCATTGTACTTTTAGCGATACAAGAGAGAAAAGCTTGGTAGGTTATTACCGCAATCGGGCCAGATTGAATACAAAAATTCTTAGACTAATTACTTCGACATTTGGAGTGGGGGAAGTTTTATGAAGAACCATATGGATAAAATCTTTAATTTGATTGGATATATTGGTGTTGTCCTTCTTTTAGTTGTTATGTATAAAATCTTTTTCGATTGGGATGATCAGTTTTATTCGGGGGTATTATTTATTGGCTTAATATTAATTCTAAGCAATATCAATTTTTTAAAGAAAGTTAGAAAGTTAAATAAATAGGAAACCTATTCATACTAAGATTAGCTAACGGGTACAGTTCTGGAAGATGAACTGTTCCTGAAACGGGCCATTTAGTTGAACATAGTTGAAGTAAGTATACTAAGGGGGAAAAAATTGGATAAAACACAGTTGTCTTTACGCTTTAAAAATTTCTCTGATATTGAATGTAAAGATTCGAGTGATCTATATGAATTCTTATCACTTAAGATTTCAGAAGATGATGAGATAATTGAATTATGTACCGAGGCAAGAAGCGGACAACCAGTTCCTAATTTATTGTTCGGATCTGTTCACTACCTCTTGCTAAAAGGAAAAGAGCATCAATTAAAACAGTATTATCCTAATCTCACAGATAAACAAAGAAAAGTAGAAGAAGAAACTTTTTTATATTTTAAAGATTTTTGTTTGGTTCATAAAGACGAAATAGTTTCTATTCTTAAAAGTAAATTAGTACAAACAAATGAAGTTAGGCGTTGTGCTTATTTATATCCCATTTTTTCTTTGATATATAGCAAGGTAAATAAGCCTTTGTCTTTAATCGAAATTGGAACTAGTGCCGGACTTCAGCTTTTATGGGACAAGTATAGCTACTCCTATGGAACGGATGAAATTTATGGAGATAAAGATTCGAATGTTCATATAACATCTGAAATCAAAGGTGATAATATGCCATTGATTCTTTCTGAGAGCCCACCTGTTAGTTCGAAAGTTGGTTTAGACTTACACATAAGTGACCTTAGAAACTCTGAAGATTATTTATGGCTGAAGTCACTTATTTGGCCAGAACATCTAGAGCGATTAGAGTTATTTGAAAAAGCAGCCAGATGTTATAAAGATAATCCGGTTGAGCTGATTGAAGGTGACGGAGTCGCTTTATTAGAAAACATCCTAGAAAAAACACATGAAGGTACTGCCATTTGTGTTTTTCATACCCATGTTGCAAACCAAATACCAGAGGATTTAAAGTATAAGCTAGTAGAAAGTATTAAGAAGTTCGGCAAAGAAAAAGATATTTTCCATATTTATAATAATATGTGGGATAGAAAGCTTCATCTTGATTATTTTATTGATGGTGTAGAGTACAGTGAAACAATAGGGAATACTGATGGTCATGGAAGATGGTTCGAATGGAATATTGAGTAAAATCCTTATAGTTATTGCCCTCTTCAACTAATGGGCGCCGTTCGACAAGTTCTGTTATAAGTGCTAACACATGAAATACAGGGGATTCTGAAAAATGAATCCTAACTTTACAACGGAGGATGGGAATGATG
>NZ_UXAV01000024.1 GCF_900609045.1 Filibacter tadaridae | reverse complement strand
CGCTCAAACATGCCGCCGAAGCGATCAATCCACGGCCCGCGCGCTCAAACATGCCGCCGAAGCGATCAATCCACCGGCCCGCGCGCTCAAACATGCCGCCGAAGCGATCAATCCACCGGCCCGCGCGCTCAAACATCCTGCCGAAGCGATCAATCCCTCCAATGAAACCTACTCCGATTCAAAATAAAAATGCACTCAGGCATATATCTGGGTGCATTTCTCCTATCGTTTCGACTTTTCACTTTAAGACGGTAATAAAAACGATAAATATCGTGATAAGAATTCCAAGTTAAAACAAAGAAAAAAGCCAATCCCCTAAAGGATTGGCTTTTGAATGGTTAAATTCAAATTAGTTTTTAGTAACGTTTGTAGCTTGAAGTCCGCGTTGACCTTGTTCGATTTCGAATGATACGTCTTGGCCTTCTTCAAGTGATTTGAATCCTTCGCCTTGAATAGCTGAGAAATGTACGAATACATCGTCGCCATCTTCGCGTTCGATGAAGCCAAATCCTTTTTCTGCGTTAAACCATTTTACTTTACCTTGTTCCATGTTTGTTTCCTCCTCGTATGCTTTGTGCATACATTGTGTTACTATCCTTGCTCAAGTCTTGAAGCGGTCAAGATGTATTTCTAGACCTTCACGCCGAACAAAAATAATTCTTCTTTATCATAGCATGGGCGAAACGACATTGCAAGGGAAATGTTTGAATTAAAAAAACAAGTTAAGGAGTTGATAGGTAATCGCCGCGATTGTTGCTGAAACCGGCAATGTAATAATCCATGTCAAAACAATGTTTTTTGCAACGCCCCATTTTACTCCTTTTACGCGCTGTGCCGTGCCTACACCCATAATGGCAGATGAAATAACGTGAGTTGTGCTGACCGGTAAATGAATAAGTGTCGCTCCGAAAATGATGGCAGCGGATGATAAATCAGCCGCAATTCCGTTCACGGGGCGTATTTTCATAATTTTACCGCCGACAGTTTTAATAATTTTATATCCGCCAATTGATGTACCAATAGCCATGGAAGTTGCGGCAGCAATTCGAACCCACATTTGAATATCGTCCGTTGATTGTAAATTAGCAGCAATTAATGCGAGCGTAATAATACCCATCGCTTTTTGCGCGTCGTTTGTCCCGTGGGTGAATGATTGAAGGGCAGCTGTACCGATTTGCAAATAACGAATTCGCTTGTTTGCCTTGAACAAATTCCTGTTTTTCAATAAAACCTTGAACAGTGACATCATCAAAAAACCACCGGCAATTGCGACGAACGGTGAAATAAGAAGTGCCTGCAAAATCTTTACAAATCCGCCATAGTTCAAAATGCCAAATCCGGCTGCAGAAATAGCAGCACCAGCAAGAGACCCGATTAGCGCATGGGAAGAACTGGATGGAATGCCGAAATACCAAGTGATAAGATTCCAAAGAATTGCTGAAATAAGCGCAGCTAAAATGACGAGTGCCCCGTTTTCTAGCGCAAATGGATCAACGATATCCTTGGAAATTGTTTTGGCGACGCCCGTAAATGTAAGTGCCCCGACAAAGTTCATGGTAGCTGCCATGATAATGGCAGGGCGCGGCTTCAATGCGCGTGTTGAAACGGATGTTGCAATCGCGTTAGCTGTATCATGGAAGCCATTGATAAAGTCAAAAGCAAGAGCGAAAATGACGACAAGTATGGTAAGAAGGAGAACTGTATCCATTTCGCTCCTCCTTACGCGTTACGCATAATAATGGTTTCAATTGTATTGGCTACATCTTGGCAGTAATCCGCAATGTCTTCAAGTTGTTCGTAAATATCCTTGTATTGAATGATCCGAATTGGGTCTTTTTCACTGATGAAAAGTTGTTTAATGGATGTACGAAGAACGTCATCACAAATCCGTTCGTATTCCTTGATGATAACTGCATGGTCACGCATTTCAACAAGTTTTCTTCGGGAAAGTAATTTCATTGCTTTAACAATCTCATCCGTGCTTTTTACAATGTTATCCATGAATGTTTGCACATACACGTCAATTTCAGTAAGTGAGAACATTTCTAGATGTGCTGCAAATTCCTCGATTCCGTCCAAAATGTCATCCATTTTAATGGCCAGCTGCAAAATATCTTCACGCTCAATTGGCGTCATGAATGATTTGTTGAGCTTTGTAATGAGCTCGTGGATAAGTGTGTCAACCTCGGTTTCGTAGCTTTTTAGCTTAATGCTTACTTCTTTCAAATCTGCAACTGAGTGAACTTTAAAATCGTTTGCATAGTGAACAGCTTCTTGCACACTCTCCGCAATCGTTAACAGAGATGTGAAAAAAGGATCTGTTTTTCGTGAACTGAGCATCGTTGGCCTCCATCCGTTTCCGGAATTCAATTTTAGTATACTTATCATAGCAAAGAATTATACAAAAAAAAACAAATTTCGACACCCTTTTCGAGCAAAAAAACGACGATTGTCACGAAGACGACTTTTTAAACGGAAATTAGCGAAAGAGTCGACCGAAAGCTATCAACTGCGGCAGAAAAACCAGTTAGATAGCTCCGGATAAAGCCTTGCAACAAATTTTCAGCAAATTGAAACTTATAACGTATCTATGCGTATATATAGTTGAGATAGAAAAGAGTAGAATCGGAGGTGAAGAAATGGAACTGTTTGGGATACCAATTGTGCAGGTGTACTTATTCACACTGATTATCGCGGGAATTGCAACGTTACTATATGTATTCTTGAGTGACTTGGCAGATGGAATCGGTGAAGGGATTCCCTTTTTAGATCCAGCAGTCATACTTGCATACATAACATTTGTCGCAGCAATCGGCTATATAGCAGAACTTGTTACAGCTTGGAATAGTTGGCTTATTCTCGGGGTTGCTCTTGCCGTCGCATTCATACTCGATTTACTTCTATATTTCTTTATTCTTCTTCCATTAAAATCTGCCGAGGTGTCGCTCGCTTATACGGATGAGTCGCTCGCGGGTCAAGTTGCTAAGGTAATCGTCCCTGTCCCGGTCGATGGCTTCGGTGAGATTGTCATCGAGTCGGTCAATGGAATCCTTTCAAAACGAGCGTCGGGCTATGAAAATACGGCAATCGAATACGGAAAAGAAGTGTTAATCATTGAAGTAAGGAATGGTACATTTATCGTTAAAGAATATGAACCGTTTCGCTTCAAATAAGAAAAAGGGGGAAATGAAAGATGGAAATTTGGATTGCAATTGGAGTCGTTGCATTTGTATTACTGGCTGTCATTCTCATCTACATTACGAAATACCGAACGGTAGGACCGGATGAAGCCCTTATTGTAACAGGAAGTTATTTGGGATCAGGAAATGTACATACGGACGATTCGGGGAACCGTGTGAAAATCATTCGAGGGGGCGGAACATTCGTCTTCCCGATATTCCAACAAGCCGCACCACTTAGCCTACTGTCAAGCAAGCTTGAGGTGACAACGCCTGAAGTGTACACGGAACAAGGCGTGCCTGTCATGGCAGACGGAACGGCAATTATTAAAATCGGCGGATCGATTTCCGAAATTGCAACAGCAGCCGAACAATTTTTAGGTAAATCAAAAGAAGATCGTGAAAACGAAGCGAAAGAAGTATTGGAAGGCCATTTACGCTCCATTCTGGGTTCCATGACAGTAGAAGAAATCTATAAAAATCGTGATAAATTCTCGCAAGAAGTGCAACGTGTAGCTTCACAGGACCTTGCAAAAATGGGACTCATCATTGTTTCATTTACCATTAAGGACGTGCGCGATAAAAACGGTTATCTCGATTCACTTGGGAAACCACGTATTGCACAAGTGAAGCGTGATGCTGATATTGCTACTGTTGAGGCTGAAAAAGAAACACGTATTAAAAATGCGGAAGCGTCAAAAGAAGCACAAAAAGCGGAAATTGAACGAGCGACTGAAATTGCGGAAGCTGAAAAAGAAAATCAATTGAAAGTGGCGGATTACCGTCGGGACCAAGACATTGCAAAAGCGCGTGCCGACCAAGCGTACGAATTGCAAACAGCACGCTCCAAGCAGGAAGTTATGGAGCAGGAAATGCAAATTCGTATCATCGAACGTCAAAAGCAAATTGAACTAGAAGAAAAAGAAATCCTACGTCGCGAGAAACAGTACGATTCCGAAGTGAAGAAAAAAGCAGATGCGGATCGCTATGCAATTGAACAAAATGCGGAAGCCGATAAATCACGGCAACTCGCTGAAGCAGATGCTGAAAAGTACCGTATTGAAGCCCATGCAAAGGCGGATGCCGAAAAAGTTCGACTTGAAGGTACAGCGAAAGCGGATTCCTTACGTGCGCAAGGTGAATCGGAAGCCGATATCATCCGACTGAAAGGTCTTGCTGAAGCGGAAGCGAAAAGAAAAATTGCAGAAGCATTCGAGATGTACGGGCAAGCAGCTATTCTGGATATGATTGTAGGTATGCTTCCGGAATATGCGAAACAAATTGCTAGTCCACTTGCCAATATCGATAAAATTACAGTTGTTGACACGGGAAGTGGAGAAGGCGGCGGTGCCAATAAAGTGACATCGTACGCGACAAACCTCATGTCGACATTGCAAGAAACACTGAAAGCATCATCCGGTATTGACGTAAAAGAAATGCTGGAAAGTTATGCAGGTAAAGGCACCTTACGGCCGAGTCTTGACCAGTTGACGCACGAAGTGAAAGCTTCGAACATGCAACCAGCTGCAACAACTGAAGAAGAATAAATTTTTACACGAGTAGGGCCCTGGAAGCGCAACACGCTCCAGGCCCTATTTTTGTTGGGAATAAAGACTTGTTAAGCAGGAAATGGCCAAGCGCTCAAAAAAGCTGCCAAGCGATCAAGTAAGGGTGGAAAGCGCTCAAAGAAACCGCCGGGCGATCAAACAAGGGTGGAAAGCGCTCAAAGAAACCGCCGGGCGATCAAACAAGGGTGGAAAGCGCTCAAAGAAACCGCCAAGCGATCAAACAAGGGCAGAAAGCGCTCAAAGAAACCGCCAAGCGATCAAACAAGAGTGGAAAGCGCTCAAAGAAACCGCCAAGAGATAAAGGCAGGGGGGAA
>NZ_UXAV01000023.1 GCF_900609045.1 Filibacter tadaridae | reverse complement strand
AATAAGGAGCAAGCTCCTTATTGTCCGCTCGACTTGCATGTATTAGGCACGCCGCCAGCGTTCGTCCTGAGCCAGGATCAAACTCTCCATAATAGAAGAGAATGAGTAAAGAAAAATTGTACTTCATTTTTCTCCTGCTCATTTCTTGCTGGCATTAATTAAAAGAATGTATTTTAACTCTTCATTAATGACAATTTGTATTTCTTCGCTCCGACATAAGTCAGTTACTCAGAAATGTTTTGCTCGAGTACACTTGGCACTCTCGCTGTATTTCATTGACGTTTTGCTGTTCAGTTTTCAAGGTTCATTCGGCTGCCTCTAAAAAGCAACTCCCTTAATTTATCATCATCGAACTCGAGAGTCAAGTCTTTTTCAAAACTTTCTTTCGGGAGGTTTATGTTATCTCCTCAAGCGACGCTTACTATAATAGCACGGTTTCTATTTATATGTCAACAAGTTTATTAGGGCGATATGAAACCGCCCCCTTTAACCTGTTTAACCATCATTCTACCCTGTAATCACGATGATAAATCCATTCGTTTTTTGAATCACTCTTCACAACTTGGATAAAACCTTTTTCAACTAAAAACTCTATAAACACTTCAAGATTGATGGAATACATTTTAAGCTCTTCTTGTTCATAGAGTTCTTGAATTGTCCATTGCTGCTTCTCCATCATGACATCCATAATATGTCGCGCGCCATCCGCGGTTCGATTATGGATAAAAAAATCACTTGCTAGAAACAGTAGCTCAAGACGTTTTTCCAAAGGTTCCTGACTTGTGATGAGCTCTTCATAAAGTTTATAGATTGATGGGTCAATTTTTTTCACCTGGGACCATACAGTCACTTCAGGGAAAAGACCATTTTCGATTACCGCAAGTCTTGCGAGATGGTGTAGTGATTCCACAACATGATGGTAGGCATCCATATGACTTCCTTGTTCGAAAAATGTTTTCCCTTCTATATACCCCCTCACGAGTTTAGAAAGTTCAAGCCCCATTTTCATATTGCGTCCGTAAAACGGATACTCCCACATCTCTGATCTTAACTGCTCAACAAACTCATTACGATCGAAATAAACTTTTCCGTAAAATAACCAATCCACAACTTTTCTTTTTGAACCGAGGAGAAGCCATTTGTGAAGTTGCTTTTCACTGATTATATGCATGACCGCTTTTTCTTCACCATCTGTGTAGTGCTTTGTGAATATCGGTACTTCATCATCAGTAGTGATAATAAGAAGGATTGCATCAAATGTATCTGTAATCGGGTCATCTTTCCTTCTTTTCTCTACAAGGATGACACCGAGCGTATCTGGAAAACTTGCCCGTTCTTGATAAATTGGTCTTAGCACCTGTTCCACTACGTCACCTCCTTAACGTTTATCTTTCGACAGCTACATTGAAAAATCCTTTACTTGAATAGGATAAATAACGTATGAATAGAATTATATGATATAGTAATTGGGATATGTAAGGAGGAATACTTTATGAAACCATATAAAAATAAAATTAATCGGATACGTACCTTCGCACTGTCTTTGATATTTATCGGCGTTGTTATTATGTATCTCGGGATTTTCTTTCGAAAAAATGAAATCGTCATGCTCATTTTTATGGTCCTTGGTATGCTCGCCATCATTGGAAGCACGGTTGTATATGCCTGGATAGGATTGTTATCCACCAAAGCAATACAGATTGCATGCCCAAACTGTGGAAAACAAACAAAAATGCTTGGACGGGTTGATATGTGTGGACATTGCCGCGAACCACTAACGACGGACCCGACACTGGAAGGTAAAGAATTTGATGAAGCATATAATCGTCCAAATCGAAATAACGTCGATGCTAAGGAAAATTCAAAATAGGAAATTCGACAGCGCCTTTGTTGGGGGCGACAAGCACTAGAGCTGGAAAGTAATCCATGTTAAAAAAGTTTTACTTTCTTCTCTTTCAAAAAAAACATCCGCCACTTTCCCCTCGAAAGTGGCGGATGTTTTTAATTCACTTTCGCAGCATTATCAATACATGCTGGACAAGTTCCATAAACTTCTAATCGGTGTGAACCTACTTCAAACCCCGTCACGTGAGTAGCCAAATGTTCGACTTCCTCAAGCCCAGGATAATGAAAATCAACAATCGTTCCACACTTTTCACAGATGATATGATAGTGATCATGTGTTACAAAATCAAAACGACTTGAAGCATCTCCATAATTAAGCTCTTTTATCAATCCCGCGTTACGGAATACACGCAAGTTATTGTAAACTGTTGCAACACTCATATTTGGGAAATTACTTTCAAGCGCTTTATAAATATCGTCAGCCGTCGGATGTGATTCAGTGGAAATAAGATATTCCAATATCGCATGCCTCTGTGGCGTAATTCTGACACCGCTTTTTTTCAATGTATCGAGTGAGTCATTTAATTTATGCTCAGACATCGTTATGCACCTCACTTCATAAAGATTATTACTTTATAATCATTATCATCAGTTTACTGAAATAAGGGCCTGTATGTCAACTAATTCGCGTTATTACTACTCGTTTACTGTAGCTACCTTATGACAATCTACAATCAATATCCTTTATCCAATTCAATCCTATTTACCAGGTCCGCCCCGCCATTTTGGAACTTTACTAGATTTTCTTCGAAAAGGATAAGTGCCCGATCGACATATTTACCCGATAGGCTGGATACATGTGGTGATACGGTACAATTCGGCAGTGTCCATAGTTCGTTCTCAACAGGGAGCGGCTCCGTTTGAAAAACATCCAACACAGCATGTCCAATCTTGCCTGTTTTCAGTGCCTTAATAAGAATCTCTTCATCCAAAAGGTCCCCCCGTCCGAAATTCATGAAGACCGCCGAATCTTTCATGGAGTCGAAATGAGCCTCTGTCAATAAACCTTTCGTTTCAGGAGTGCTCGGCAATACAGAAATAACGTAGTCAGCATCCGGAAGCCTGCTTTCCAAATCGGCGAAAAGGATAATTTCATCCATCGACGCGCAATCCCGTCCTGATCGGTTACATCCGATTGTTCGAACGTCGAAAGCTTGTAATAACCTACCGATTTCGGAACCAATGGCGCCAGGACCAAGTATAATTGCTGTAGAACCTTTTAACTCAGAAGAACTGTGGTTACGGCTCCATTCTTTGTTTTTTTGCCGTTCATAAATGAGTGGCAGTGAACGTTTAAGAGCCAATATATGCGCAAGCACGGTTTCTGCCATTGGCGTTTTATGAATCCCCCGGACATTTGTCAGTAAGATTTCCTGTTTTGCAATAGAAGCAAAAGGAATTTTCTCCATTCCCGCCGACGCAACCATTAACCATTTTAAAGACTTCGCACGATCTAGCGCACCATCATCCACGTCATCTCCATATGTCACAATAACAGTCGCCGTTTCCATTTTTGTACCTTCCATCTTTTCGTCAAAATGAAAAGTCACATCCCTAAACGTTTTACGTAAGTTCTCTTTCTGATGGTCTTTTATGTTGAATGTGAATACAACTTCCATCTTCCATCCCCCACTTTTTCAAGAATTCGTCAGTTGCTCCAACGTATGAAGCGCTTCTTCAATATGCCCTTGTACTTTTACTTTCCGCCATTCTTTTACGACCGTTCCTGTCGGATCTATTAAAAAAGTCGAACGCTCAATACCCATATATTCTTTACCGAAGTTATTCTTTAACTTCCAAACGCCGTATTTCTCGGAAACGGAATGGGATTCGTCAACAAGTAGCGAGAATGGCAAGTCATGTTTTCCGATGAATTTTTCATGAGAAGCGCCACTATCTGGACTTACACCTAACACTACCGCATTCAACTTACCAAAACTTTCGTGTGCATCACGAAAATCACAAGCTTCTGTCGTACATCCCGGCGTTGCATCTTTGGGATAAAAATAGAGAACTACGTATTTCTCTCCAGCAAAATCCTGAAGGGATACCGTGTCTCCACTTTCGTTTGGCAATGAAAAGTCTGGTGCCTGCATACCTTCTAGTGTCATCATAGTCCATTCCTCCAATTCTATAGTTCCTTAATCGTAACGGACTGGGCAATTTCTTTCAATTTCTTTGGCGTATTCGATGAATATTGTTAGAATGGATAGGGTAAAGAATTGAACGGAGGAATAGAAAATGAACAGAACGAATTCAGAAAAAATCTATAAAGAAGCGTGCGAACATATTGTAGGAGGAGTAAATAGCCCGTCACGAGGGTACCGTGCTGTCGGCGGTGGATCTCCAACAGTTATGGAACGAGCAGAAGGTGCTTATTTCTGGGATGTTGACGGCAACAAATATATCGATTATCTCGCAGCATACGGTCCAATCATTACCGGTCACGCTCACCCACATATAACAGAGGCTATTATACAAGCTGCGCAAACAGGCGTACTCTATGGAACACCTACTCCACATGAAGTGAAATTCGCAAAAATGTTGAAGAAAGCAATACCGGGAATGGATAAAGTCCGCTTTGTAAACTCCGGAACAGAAGCAGTCATGACGACTATCCGCGTCTCACGTGCTTATACAGGACGCTCAAAAATTATGAAATTTGCAGGTTGCTATCATGGACACTCGGATCTTGTGCTTGTAGCAGCAGGATCTGGTCCGGCAACGCTTGGGATTCCTGATTCGGCAGGTGTACCAAAATCAATCGCAGAAGAAGTCATCACTATTCCATTCAATAATCCTGAAGCCTATAAGGAAGCAATGGCTACATGGGGAGACGAAATTGCTTGTATCCTTGTAGAACCAATCGTTGGTAACTTCGGTATCGTTGAGCCGAACGAGGGTT
Organism: Filibacter tadaridae; assembly: GCF_900609045.1. Classification (GTDB taxonomy): domain Bacteria; phylum Bacillota; class Bacilli; order Bacillales_A; family Planococcaceae; genus Sporosarcina; species Sporosarcina tadaridae. The sequence goes on along the minus strand of NZ_UXAV01000023.1, from coordinate 92,234 downwards.
TCCTTCAACTTGTACATGAGCTCGCTGCCGAAAAAGGCGCATTGATTGTATACGACGAAGTCATCACAGCATTCCGATTCCATTACGGCGGTGCACAGAATCTGCTTGGTTTGACGCCCGATTTGACTGCACTAGGCAAAATAATCGGTGGAGGCTTACCGATTGGTGCGTACGGTGGTAAAAAAGAAATTATGGAACAGGTCGCTCCACTCGGGCCCGCCTATCAAGCTGGAACAATGGCCGGAAATCCCGCTTCGATGCTTGCCGGAATCGCATGTCTCGAAGTACTGCAAACGCCGGGTGTCTATGATGAATTGGACCGTCTAGGTGCTCTACTTGAAGAAGGGATTCTGAAATATGCAAAAGAGCATGGCATTACATTAACGATAAATCGTCTTTGCGGCGCGTTCACAATCTTCTTTACAGATGTGAAGGTAGAAAACTATGACCAAGCAGAAGCGACAGACGGAGACGTATTTGCGAAGTTCTTCAAACTTATGCTGAAAAACGGCATCAATCTTGCTCCATCTAAATACGAAGCATGGTTCCTGACAACTGCCCATACTGAAGAAATCGTAAAAGAAACGCTTGTTGCTGTAGATAAATCATTCGAAGAACTAGCAACTATCATAAACGATTAATCTGTTTGTATTGTTAAGGAACAGTAGCGGAAAATGCTTCTTAAAGAAAGGAATAACACCATGAAACTAGGCGCCCGCATTTTTAAAACGGCCCTTGCGATTGTCTTCGCATTGTTCGTGGCAGAATCTTTACATCTGCCGACTCCTATTTTCGCAGGAATCGCCGCCATCTTTGCCATTCAGCCTTCCATTTACAGATCTTATTTACGAATTATTGAGCAAACCCAAGGGAACTTAATCGGTGCATTTATAGCAATCACTTTCGTTCTTTTATTTGGTCAACAATTGGTAGTTGTCGGTCTTGCCAGCGTTTTCATTATTTTGGTTATGATTAAACTGAAACTTGAAAAGTCCATTTCTATGGCACTCGTCATGATGATTGCCATAGTGGAAATCAAAAGCGAAAGTTTTCTAAACTATGCGTTACTACGCTTTGTAACAATTACAATTGGTGTTTTCGCTGCTTTCCTGATTAACCTTATCTTCATGCCGCCTAAGTATGAAACGAAGTTATTTCAAACAATCCATCAAGCACAAGATGAGATTATTCGCTGGACCCGCCTTGTCGGAAGGCAGGCATCTGAACACGGCTCGACGAAAATGGCGTTGAAGAAATTGCAAGGACGTCTAAAGCAAGTCGAAGAACTTTACATGTTATTCAAAGAAGAACGAAGCTACTGTAAAAAGAATACAAGAGTAAAGGCGAGAAAACTTGTTATTTATAGACAAATGATTTCCACGTCAAAAAGTAGCTATGAGCTATTGAAAAAACTCCACCAATTTGAAAGTGAGCTTATTAGCTTACCCGAGCATTTTCGGATGATGATTCAAGAACGTTTGGATACTTTACTTACTTACCACGAACAATTACATTTGAAATTTGTCGGAAAACTCAAATCGGACAATACTGTTTTTACACCAAATGCAGATTACTTACAACGTCATGAAGTAATGGACATTTTCGTCAAAGAGATTAACATAACAAAAGAAGAAGAGGAGTTTTCAGCTTATCATCTCCTTCATATCTTATCGGCGCTTTTAAATTACGAAGAACAACTAGAGCATTCCGATAAACTTATCAACTTGTTTCAAACCTACCATAGTAATGAAATGAATAAAAAGATGGAAGCAGACTTTTACTAAACAAAAAGTATCCCGTCAGTCGCTGTACAAAACGACTAAAAGGATACTTTTTTGTTACGTTTCAACTTTTCATCCTTGGATCCAATGCATCACGTAAGCCATCACCCATTAGGTTAAAGCCAAGGACCGTCAGCATAATTGCAATTCCCGGGAAAATCATTGTCCAAGGAGCTGACTGAAGATAGTTCTTTGAATCCGCTAACATTTTACCCCATTCAGGCGTCGGCGCCTCTGCACCCAATCCAAGAAAGCCAAGTGCTGCCGCTTCAAGAATAGCTGTTGCAACCGCGAGAGTTCCCTGAACAATGACCGGAGCCATCGAGTTAGGCAGAATATGCGAAATAAGAATTCTAGAATCCTTCATGCCAATCCCTTTCGCCGCGGTTATATACTCATCTTCCTTAATACTAAGAACTTTCGATCGTATAAGACGACCAAAGTTTGGAACATTGATAATCGCAATTGCGATAAGTGCATTTTGCAGACTAGGACCTAAAACGGATACAATCGCAATCGCAAGTAAAATCGAAGGGAATGCAAGCATTATATCGAAAATACGGGAAATGATTGTATCTATCCAACGCCCATAATAACCTGCGATTATGCCGAGAGCACTTCCCACTACTACTGAACCGATAACCGAAAAGAAACCAATCCACAATGATATACGAGCTCCATGGACGATACGTGAGAGGATATCCCTTCCTAAGTCATCTGTCCCCAGCCAAAACTCAGAGGAAGGAGGAAGTAGTCGATCTGGTAAAGATTGATCATTGATGCCTTGAGAAACAAGAAACGGACCAAAAATGGCAAGTAAGATGAAAAAAACAACAATACCTACACCAACGACTGCTACTTTACTCTTTTTAAATCCGTTCCACGCTTCACGCCAAGGGCCCGTTGTTTTTTCAAGTTTTGCTTCAGCAATTCCGTCAACTTTTGGTACAAGTTCAGACATATACGATTCCCCCTTCCTCAATCATATTTAATCCTCGGGTCAATCAGGCTGTATAACAAGTCGACAAGTAAGTTAATCATGACGAAGAAGAAAGCGACAATCAAAATACCTGATTGAATGACAGGGTAATCTCTCGCACCAATTGCGTCGTAAATATAACGACCCACACCTGGCCAAGCAAAAATCGTTTCTGTTAAAATCGCACCACCTAATAGCATACCCATTTGAAGTCCGATGATTGTCAATACAGGGATGATCGCATTTTTAAGTGCATGCTTGTAAACTACCCAAAACATTTTCTGTCCCTTTGCACGTGCAGTTCGTATATAATCCGAACGCATTACTTCGAGCATACTTGAACGTGTCATCCGCGCAATGATGGCCATCGGAATCGTTGCAAGGGCCAACCCTGGTAATATTAAATGTTTAAATACAACCCCCAATTGGTCAAAACGTCCTTGCATAATCGTATCGAGCACATACAAATTGGTTATGGAATTAACGGGAGTCCTGACTTCATCGCGTCCTGTTACAGGCAACCAGTCCAGTTCCAACGCAAACATCCATTGACCCATAAGACCAAGCCAGAAAATCGGCATCGATACGCCGATAAGTGCAAGAATCATTGCGGTATAATCGAACCAGGAGTTTTGGAACCAAGCAGAAATGATACCCGCATTAATACCGACGATAACAGCAATAATGATAGCGAACAACGCAAGTTCAAATGTGGCTGCTAAATAGGGCCATATTTCGTCCGCTACCGGCAAACGCGTTTTCATCGACTCGCCAAGATCTCCTTTTAGAATTCCACCAAGGTAATTAAAGTATTGGATATACCACGGATTATCCAGACCCAGTTTTACCGTCAATGCTTCAACTGCCTCTTTTGTAGCCTGCTGTCCGAGAATGATTTGCGCAGGATTCCCTGGGATCGCCCGAATTATCATGAATACGATGAACGTCATCCCAAGTAGGACAGGTATAAGTTGCAGTAGCCTTTTTCCAATATAACTAAGCATTATTTTCACCCCTCCACTCTTACTCTTTTCTCACTATGTACAATTAGTGGTAAAAGAAAAGGGGAGAAATCCGTTGGACTTCTCCCCCTTCTTGTCAATCACTCGAAATCTACATTTGAAAGTAAATCCGATCCAGTTGGATGAGGAACAAATCCAGTCAAGTCTTTAGCTCCGCCAAGAAGTGGTGTAGAGTGGGCAAGTGGAACCCACGGTGCATCTTCATGGATGATTTCTTGCGCTTTTTTATACAGTTCAATTCGCTTATCTTCATCGATTTCAGTTTGAGCTTCAATGAAAATGTCATGTAGTTCATCGTTTTTATAGTACGTATAGTTATTACTTCCGATATTATCTTCATCTAGAAGGACATACAAGAAGTTATCAGCATCTCCGTTATCCCCAGTCCAGCCGAGCATAAACGCATCTGCATCACCTTTACTTGCCAAGTCTAAATAAGTTCCCCATTCATGTGAAACGATTTTTGCTGTAATACCTACATCTGCAAGGTTTTTCTGAATAACTTCAGCAACTTTAGAACCGTCTGGCATGTATGGACGTGGTACTGGCATTGCCCATAATTCCATTTCAAATCCATCAGCAAGTCCGGCCTCTGCAAGGAGTTCTTTTGCTTTTTCCGGATCATACGGATAGCCTTCGATTTCATCGTTATAACCTGAAATGGATTTCGGCATCGGATTGACTGCTACATCCGCACGACCTTCGAAAAACGTTTCAACAATTGCTTCTTTATCAATTGCATAGTTCATCGCTTGACGTACTTCCTTCTTATCGAATGGAGGACGTGTAACTGTAAGACCTAGGTAACCCACGTTCATAGACGGGCGTTCAAACAATTGTAACTTGTCGTTATCTTCAATCGCGGCTCCGTCAGATGGGTTGATGCCGTCAGCCAAATCGATATCGCCTGCCATCAAAGCGTTTAGACGTGCTGAGTTATCAGGAATCGATTTGAAAATGACCTTATCAAGTTTAGGCAGACCATCTTGCCAATAATCATCGAATTTTTCAATCGTGATTGTTTCATTCGGTTTCCATTCCACAAACTGGAACGGTCCTGTACCGACAGGATTTCTTTCGAATTCGTCAGCATCTTTTTCAAATGCTGTTGGACTTGCAATTGCGAACATGCTCATTGCAATGTTCTTCAAGAATGGTGCTTGTGGACGCGTCAATTTAATGATGACAGTATTGTCTCCGTCAGCTGTAACAGACTCAATCACATGCCCTTCATCCCCTTTGAATCCACCAAACATTGAATTGTAATACGGGAATGTATCCGCATCTCCGTTTGCCCAGCGTTCAAAGTTTTTGACGACCGCTTCTGCATTGAAGTCTGTTCCATCGTGGAATTTAACACCCTCTTGCAGTGTAAATGTATACGTCAAGCCATCTTCACTTGGTTCCCACTCTTTTGCAAGACCAGGCTGAATTGTCGTGTCCTGCTCCCCGAAATTTAAAAGCGTTTCGTAAAGATTGACCGTGACTTTGAATGTTTCACCTTCAGTTGTTCTAGATGGGTCGAGTGATGTAGAATCTCCACCGCGACCAAACACCAATGTTTTAGCAGGTTCCGTTTTTCCACTCTCATCGTCTTTGCTACTTCCGTCCTTCTCCCCATCTTGCCCACATGCTGCAAGCGCTGTTGAAAGAACGAGGATAAGCATTAAGGCAAGTGACCACAATTTGCTTTTTCTCATAAAGACCCCTCCATCTTTTTTATATCATTGTCACTCTCGTCACCGTAAAGGTGACAAGCAACAGAATGACCTGGACCATGTTGAATAAGTTCGGGTACTACTTTTGTACAGATATCCATTTTAAAAGGACAACGAGTATGGAATGTGCACCCTGACGGCGGATTGGCTGGATTCGGAATATCACCTTCCAGAACAATCTGTTCCTTTTTATAGTCTGGATCAGGTACAGGAACAGCCGATAATAGCGCCTGTGTATATGGATGTAACGGTTCTACATACAACTGTTCACTCTCCGCAATTTCAACCATCTTCCCAAGATACATTACGGCAACACGGTCACTTATATGTCGCACTACACCTAAGTCATGAGCTATGAAGATATATGTGAGATTGAAATCCTTCTGTAAATCCTGCATAAGATTCAATACTTGTGATTGAATCGATACGTCTAGCGCGGATACCGGTTCGTCCGCAATAATTAGTTTGGGATTCGTCATAAGAGCTCTAGCTATCCCGATACGTTGCCGTTGCCCCCCACTGAACTGATGCGGATACCGCTTGGCATGATAGGCGCTAAGGCCAACAATTTCTAGAAATTTACGTACTTTTTCTTTTCGTTCTTTTGCGTTATCCAAGCCGTGAACAATAAGAGGTTCTTCCAAAATTTTCCCGATTGTATGTCGTGGATTGAGGGATGCATACGGATCTTGGAACACCATCTGGATATCCCGTCTTGTTTTTCTCATCTCATCAGACGATAAAGACGTCAGCTCCTGCCCATCGAATTCCACTTTCCCCTCACTTGGCTCTAGAAGCCGCATGAGCATTCTTCCAGTCGTCGATTTACCGCAACCAGATTCACCAACTATGCCAAGCGTTTCTCCTTCATTGACATAAAAAGAAACATCATCAACAGCCTTCACTTGACCGACTGTCCTTCCAAGCATCCCTTTTTTTACTGGGAAATACTTTTTCAGATTATCGACTTTCAATAAGGGTTTTGTTGTCATCCATTTCCGCCCCTTCCTTGTCATATAGGAAGCATCGGGTCTGGTGTGCATCCGAAGTTTCATAGAGTTCAGGGTCTTCTTTTATACAACGATCGAATGCGAATTCACATCGCGCAGCAAATCGACATCCCTGTTTAATGGAGCCGGGTTTTGGAACGCTACCTGGAATTGAGTACAGCCTATCTTTTTTAAAACGCATATCCGGAATTGATTGGATTAGACCTTTCGTGTATGGATGTTGTGGATCATCGAATATTTGTTTCGCTGGTGATTCTTCAATAATCTGCCCGGCATACATTACGATAACTCGTTCACAAGTTTCAGCGACAACACCGAGGTCATGTGTAATAAGAAGGACCGCCGTATTCAAACGTGTATTTAATTCCCTCATTAGCTTCAAAATCTGTGCTTGTATTGTTACATCAAGCGCAGTAGTCGGTTCATCCGCAATTAGTACTTTCGGGTCACAGACAAGTGCCATGGCAATCATCACACGCTGTCTCATCCCCCCCGATAATTGGTGAGGATAGTCTTGCAACATCTCTTCTGCGCGAGGCAATCCTACGAGTTGCAACATTTCTATAGCACGTTCTTTTGCCTTCTTTTTGGACCATCCCTTTTCATGAATAAGAATCGCCTCCAACATCTGATTCCCGATTGTAAATAGAGGATTAAGAGACGTCATCGGTTCTTGGAAAATCATCGCGATATCATTTCCACGAATTTGCCGCATCTGACGTTCTGTCATCTTCAATAAGTCATTTTCTTGGAATACTATTTCACCACCTACTATTTTCCCCGGTGGTTGTGGTATCAGTCCCATAATCGATAGTGATGTTACACTTTTCCCACAGCCAGACTCCCCGACAATTCCAAGAATCTCTCCTTCTTTGACATGGAAATCAATATGATCAACAGCCGGTATTTCGCCAGAATCTGTGAAAAAGGTCGTCTGTAAATCTTTTACTTGGAGAATGGTTTTTCGCTCACTCATCAGATCACCCTTTTTTAAATCTTTTGTTTTTCTGAATTTAAAAGTTATTCACTATTATACAAGTTACTGAATTTATTGCAATACTAATTTACTATTCTTTAAAAACAGAAAAAAAGACAACCCTGAAAGTCCATGACTTTCGGGGTTGTCCTTTTTAATAAGGCTTAAGTTTTATTTGGCGTGACCTAATGTTTGCACCTGGAAAAGACTATGGTAAATCCCTTCCTTGTCCATTAATTCGTTGTGTGTACCCATTTCTTTCAACTCACCATCATCGATAACCAATATCTTGTCAGCATGTGTAATCGTTGATAAACGATGCGCGACAATGAGAGTTGTTCTGTCATTCTCAAGCCTTCCAAGTGACTCCTGAATAAGCGCTTCGCTCTCAAGATCAAGTGCAGAAGTCGCCTCATCCAAAATGAGAAGAGGTGGATTTTTTAAAAAGACGCGGGCAATGGCGATTCGCTGTTTTTGACCGCCAGATAATTTTACACCACGCTCTCCCACTTTCGTGTCGTAGCCGAGTGGTAAACCTTCTATAAAGTCATGCGCATTCGCCGCTTTTGCTGCTGCTACTACTTCTTCATCAGTAGCATCCGGTTTTCCCATTAAGATATTGCTTTTCACGGAATCACTAAATAAGATGCTATCCTGTAAAACGATACCGATTTGATCCCGCAATGATTTCACTTCTATGTCGCGTAAATCATAGCCGTCAATTCGTACTGCCCCGCCGGTTACATCATGGAACCTTGGAATGAGGCTGATGATTGTCGACTTTCCTCCTCCGCTCATACCTACAAAGGCCACAGTCTCTCCCGAATTCACTGTAAAGTCAATACCATGTAAAACAGGTACTCCGTCTTTTTCGTAGGCAAAACTCACCATTTCAAATTCCAATTTTCCAGAAATAGGTGGTAAAGGTACCGCATCTTTTTTGTCTGTAATCCCATAGGTCTCTTCCATCAAGTCAAAAACGCGATCCATTGACGCAAAAGATTGCGTTAATGAAGTAGATGAATTAACCAATCTACGTAAAGGCCCGTACAATCGGTCAATGAACGCAATGAACGCAACCATTGTTCCAACCGATAAATGACCATTGATAACCTGGTAACCTGCATAAGATAGTACAAGAAGTGGTGCAACATCTGTAATTGTGTTAACAACTGCAAACGCTTTGGCATTCCACCTTGTGTGGTCAAGCGCTTTCTCAAGGAATTGACCATTCGTTTTATCGAAACGTTCCTGCTCAATTTCTTCTAGTGCGAAGCTTTTTATAACACTTACGCCCGCAACACGCTCATGTAAATAACTTTGTACATTTGCAAGGGCCTGGGACCGTTTACCTGTCAATTCTCGAAGCTTGCCAAAGAAATGTTTCACGCTATATGCGTAGAAAGGGAATGCAAGAAGAGTGACCAACGTTAGTGGAACGTCCATTGTAAGCATGATTCCGACTGCGATGAGAATCGTCGCCAGATCAAGCCAAACGTTCATAAGCCCTATCATAACAAAGTTTTTCGTCTGTTCCACGTCATTGATAACACGTGAAATGATTTCACCCGCACGTGTATTTGAGTAGTAACTAAGGCTTAGCTTTTGTAAATGCGCATACAATTCCTGCCGGATGTCATATAAAATCTTGTTACTTACATACTGCGCGTAATATTGCCGGTAATATTCAACTGGCGGTCGGATGATAAAGAAGACCAGTACCGTCCCCCCTAGCCAATAAAATAATTGTCGAGTCATCTCTTCGGAAGACAATGTGTCCGAACCGATAATTTCATCGATAACGATTTTCATAAGTATAGGAATGAAAAGCGGAATCGCAAACTTCACAATCCCGATTAGGATTGTAAGAATGATTTGCAAGTTATACGGTTTAACAAATTTCAAGTAGCGCTTTATGCTATCCCCCATTTAATTGCCTCCTCTTTACGAAAATAGGAAAAGCCCGCCGCGTTTTTTCGCGGTCAGGCTCTTCACCTACTATTTTTGATCTGTTTGTAGAATTCATACCTCGATGTCCAGACCTCTATAAAATCCGGGGCGAAAGGACCCCTGCGTTGTCTTATCCAACTAAGAAGTGTATCGAGATTGCGATGTAATATCTGATCAATAACTTCAGGATATCCCATCTTTTCTTTATGGTCAGCATACTCGTCCTCATCCAATATCATATAACTCATATCAGGAAAGACCTTTACATCAAGATCATAATCGATGTACTTCAGTGATTTGTTATCGTAAACAAACGGAGAACTCATATTAATGTAGTAATAGACGCCATCTTCCCTTAGCATACAAATTATATTGAACCAATGCTCTGCATGGAAATAGCAGATGGAAGGTTCCCGTGTCAACCAAGTGCGACCGTCGGCTTCTGTAACGAGCGTGCGTTCATTAGCTCCGATAACAATGTTACGGGTTCCTTTCAGCACCACCGTTTCTTCCCAAACTCGATGGATATTGCCGTCGTGCTTGTAACTATGTACTTGGATCGTTTCTCCTTCTGTGGCTATTACCATGATTACACCTACCTTTTTGATACCGGAAAGTTTCGAAGCACCATTATATTTCATCATTATACCAATTCAACAGCATAAATTGAAACAATTCAATCCTTACTTTGTATTTACAGCCTTCTATTATGTAATCAATCACGCCTCGGCGTGATTGCGTCCAGATTTTGAATTGAGCTTGTGCCTGCAGGATGCGGCGTTCTTAGTCTGAGTTCCATTATTCAGCGGGGGGTTAACCCCCCGCTGAATCAAGTTAAAAAACCGGCAGAAGCGCTATGCTTCTACCGGCCGGTGATGTCCATCCACTTACTTCGAACCGTTTTCGAACTGATTCGAACGTGCTCCAGAAGCGTTTTTCATGTTCGCTTCAGATTGTTGGTTTTGCTTCCTAACCTGTTCTACATCAGTTATGGAACCAATTTCCTCACTCATGTTGTTCGTGTTTTGTGCTGATTGCTGTTGTGATCGTTGGTTTTGTTTTCGTACCTGATTCGCATCAGTTTGATTCGGGTTGTTGTTAGTCATGGATTTTCACCTCCGTGCTAATAACATGTACAAAAAGGGAGTTCTTTATTCATTGGAATTTATTACAAGGGAAATGAACAGTCGCCGCTACTTTATTTACCGTCATTACCCGTTAATTGCTGTTTGACTTCATCCCAAATCTTCAAAACGGGAACCGGTTTTGGTAATTCCTCAACTTCTTTGTTAGAAAAAAAGTGGTAGCCATCAGGAATCTTATGGTCGCCCTGGATTAGACCCGTATAACAGGTTAAATCCCATGTTAAGTGAGAAAAGACATGTTTGAATGAAAGAAGTTCTGTAAGTTCGATATCACATTCCACCCTTGCTAATTCTTTGGGCGTTTGTAAACTTGCCAATTCAATCATTGGAAATTCCCACAAATTCGCAAGGAGTCCTTTTTCAGAGCGTTTACGAAGTAACCATTCATTTTTTTCATTTCTCATGGCAAATGATGCTACTGGAACAACTTTCATTTTCACTTTTTTCGTCTTAACAGGAAATTCCTCTTGTCTCCCCTCGTTGAAGGCTAGACAAAACTCACGAACCGGACAAAGAAGACATTTTGGCTTTGGCGTGCAAATGGTCGCTCCCAGTTCCATTAACCCCTGATTGAAGGAAGATGGATCCTCTTGATCGATTAAATCCATAATGACGTTTTCAAAAATACGTTTAGTACGGGGAATTGCAATATCGTCATCGATTAGAAGAAGTCTGGATATAACACGCATAACATTGCCATCTACTGCATGCTCCGGAAGCCCGAATGCAATACTTAAAATTGCGCCCGCTGTATATGGACCGATTCCTTTCAACTCCGAAATCTCTTTTCGGCTTGCAGGTACTTCACTTCCGTAGTTTTCCACAACTTCTTTTACACCGGATTGCAAATTTCGTACGCGCGAATAATAGCCAAGACCTTCCCACATTTTCAATAAATCTGACTCATCGGCTTCAACAAGTGATTCCATCGTCGGAAAACGCGCGATAAATCGTTCATAATACGGAATCACTGTATCCACCCGTGTTTGTTGAAGCATTATCTCTGAAACCCATATATAGTATGGATTTGACGTATTTCGCCATGGTAAGTCCCTTTTTTCACGAAGATACCAAGAAAGTAAAGCTTCGCGAAACTTGTCTTTATTCTCAACTATTTGCATCATTTGCTCCTTATCGAATATGCTTATTAGTACTGTGTTTGGGGTATACATTTCGTATATGTAGATAACCTTAAGTGTTTTCATCCAATGCTTCAGGCAATCTTCAGTGCAAAAGGAGTGATTATTTTGGATACTGGAACACATATTGTCATGGGTGTAGCAGTTGGCGGTCTCGCGATGGTGGATCCTGTCGTTTCTTCTAATACCGCAACAATGACTGCTGTCGTTACGGGAATCTTAGTCGGTTCGCTAATCCCTGATATTGATACAGTTTTGAAATTAAGGAACAACGCAGTCTACATTAGGAATCACCGTGGCATAACACATTCGATACCAGCCGTTCTTCTATGGCCGCTAATCATATCAATTCTGTTGTCCTTCCTAATTCCGGATGCCGCCTTCATTCATTTATGGGCCTGGACTTTCTTCGCTGTATTTCTTCATGTATTTGTAGATATTTTCAATTCCTATGGAACACAGGCTTTACGCCCGTTTTCCAATAGATGGATTGCCATTGGTGTTATCAATACATTCGATCCACTCATTTTTGCTTTTCACATTACTGCCATTATTATTTGGGCACTAGGTGCAAATCCTATATACACATTCTCAATACTGTATGCAGTCGTTTTTCTCTATTACTTGTTACGTTTCTTGGTGAAATCAGCTGTAAAAAAAGCTGTATACAATACTGTTCCCGACGCAAATGAAATTATCATCATTCCTACAATGCGCTTTTTCCAATGGAGGATAGCTGCCTCTTCTGACACATGCCACTATGTTGGACGCGCTTACGGCAGATCCATAACGATTTACGACCGATTCGATAGGCAGCCAATGCCAAAAATGCCTGAAGTAGATGTAGCAATGAGCGACAAAAACGTGGAGGCCTTTACTTCATTTTCGCCAATTTATAGATGGTCCATTTCAACTGCAGGTAATATGACAGAGGTGCGGCTTATCGATCTTCGCTACCGGAGTAAGGGTTATTATCCATTCGTCGCAGTCGCACATGTCGACAAAGACTTGAATGTTGTAAACTCCTATACAGGTTGGATTTTTTCAGAGGACAAGCTTCGTAAGAAATTGAATTTCATACCCAATTCGTAAATAGCAGTCGGTGCCATTCAATTGGCACCGTGGATGTTAGTGCGCTTATAAGTATTTACTTCCCACTCTTCACTGGTTTCAACATCGCTATAGGCAATGCTTCATCCGCACGTTCTCCACCAAGTCGGTAGCCCCAGGCAAATCGGCCTTTCAAATAATCTACTTGGAAGAACACACCATCATCGCCTTCAATCTTATAGATTTCTCCAGGTATAATTGTTTTCGGATCGATTAAAAAAGACTGGGCCATGACCATTTTCCTTTGATAGACCGCATATTCGTTCAAAATACCAAGTTGTTCGGCTTTTTGTCCTTTTTCGTGCAGTTTACCGATTTCAGTACGTAGCTCGTATTCCGTCATTTCACTATATTTTTTTTCAGTCTCCATTTTCTTCATTCTCCTTTTTTTCAATAAAGTTGTCTATTAGGTCAAAAGATATTCCTTTTTGATACATCGCTTGCTTCACTTTATTAGCCCTTGTGCTACCGCTGTATTTCGAACTGTATCTACGCCATACCTTCTCACCAACCGTTTCAGTGATACCCGCCCATTCATCTTCTCCGCGATCAAAATCGATGCCGGCGAGTGCTTGTTTTATAATATCAAACGAATAACCTTTACGGAGCAATGCAGATTGTATTTTTTGTTTAAGTTGGGCAGGAGCAACGGAGCGGTTTGCATTCGCGGCTTTTTCTGCAAGTTTTGTAGCAATTTCGAGTTGTTCATCTTCTGAATAGGAGTCTAACACTTTTTCCTGCAACTCCTTCCTTATCCCTTTTCGTTGTAATTCTTGTTGGATTGCTCGTGGTCCTTTACTGGAAGTCCGTTTTTGCGTTTGAAGTAATGCATCTGAAAAAGTTTCATCATTTAAAAACCCTAGATTTTTCAACTTTACAATGGCTTCCAGTACGATTGCTTCACCGTATCCTGCATCCAGTAGTTTTTTCTTCACTTCAAATTCACTGCGCATTCTAAAGCCAAGGTAATGTAAGGCACGATTGAACGCTTTCTTTATTTCATCTTCATAGACCATCTCATCAATGGACCAATCTTCAAGCGTCATACCTTTTGAAAGCCCAAACTTTACTAGAACTGATTCATGTACGCTGTATGCATACTTTTCATCCAGAAAGATATTGTATCGTTCGTGATCTTTTTTCTGTTGTGTTATTTTTGTAATAACAGGCACTATTTATAAACCTCCCTGCTTTCTTTCAGTATACATGTTCTATCGTTTCGCTTCGGCATAATCGGTTTCATTTCTTGTATAGTTCAGTGTTAACCGCGCATCCTACCTAAAAAGGGAAGGTGCGTTTTAATGATGATAAAACAGCATGGACTTGGTATTTTAGCCGCGGCTTTCATCCTTGTGGCAGGGGTATTATTCAATCCCTTCACTGCTGATGCGGAAGAATTCCATTGGGGGTTCAAAAAAGCAACAGGGGGTACTCCCCCAGATGCGGGAGCTTCACTAAATGCAATGCTTGATAAACACGGCGCTATATACAAAGGTAAACCTGATGAAAAAGTCGCCTATTTGACATTCGATAACGGATACGAAAATGGTTTCACGGAAAGCATTTTAGATACTTTGAAAAAAGAAGATGCACCTGCAACATTTTTCTTAACTGGCCATTACCTGAAAAGTGCTACACCGCTTGTTAAACGAATGATTGCAGAAGGGCACGGCATCGGAAATCACTCTTACGGGCATCCAAACATGGCAAACTTATCAGAAAAACAAATGGAAGAAGAATGGACAAAGTTCGATGATCTATTGAATGAATTAACGGGTGTCAAACGAACTGTCTACGCCAGACCACCAGCAGGCGTGTTTAACGACAAACTTCTTGCTGTAGGAAATAAGCTTGGTTATCGACATATCTTCTGGTCTGTCGCATTCATCGACTGGCATGCCGACAAACCCAAAGGCCGTGATTACGCATATAATAATTTGATGGACCAGCTTCATCCAGGCGCAGTTATATTAATGCATACTGTTGCATCAGACAATGCAGAAGCACTACCATCCTTCATCCAAGACGCAAGAAAAGCAGGCTATACATTCCGCTCACTAGACGACCTGGTCATGGAATACGAAAACATAGACTCGGTACTGAGGTAATAAGAAAAGCGGAAGGCGCCTGCCTAGATGTGACAGGCATAAGACAGATCGACAGTGCGGCGCTTTTTGCCGCACTTTCGGGCTGGCTTATGACCCGAGCATCTGGCGCCTGAAGCTAGACAACAAAGAAAAGTGACAGCGCCTGGGTAGACCCGAAAAGCGCTAGAGGGGCTGAAAGCAATGGCGTACTTTGCCATTTCTTTCAGATCCGAAGCGACTAGAGGGGCTAGGCGCCTGGAACTAGACAACAAAAAGCGTCCTTTGAGGACGCTTTTCTATGCTGTCTCCTCATGTCTCTTGGTCTTCCCTACTAACGATAGGACAAACAAAACTGCTAAAAATAATGCAATCATTAATAAAAAACTAAAACTCGCCTCAAACTCAAGGAATAGCCCGCCAAATAAAGGCCCCGTTAAACTTCCCATACTGAAAAACATTCCGCACAACAAATTCCCTGTCGGCAAATATTCCTTTGGCGTCAAATCAGACATATAGGAAATGCCAAGGGAAAAAATCGAACCAACGAAAAGCCCAGCTATAAAGAACATCGAGACAACAGCAACAACAGAAGTCTCCACCATACTTGCAACAAAAAATGCAATACTACCCCCACTTAAAGCAATAAGAATAACCCGTCTTCTTCCCACTTTGTCAGATAGTATTCCTAGCGGCAGCTGCGAAACGATTCCTCCCACAGAAAACGACGAAAGAATTATGGAAATAGCTGTCAGATTGACGCCACTTCTAAGTGCATACACCGGATACATCGCATTCAAGGTAGACTCAAGAAATCCATACCCAAACGGTCCAAGAAACGCTAACCACGCAACAGCAATTGTTGCTTTGAACCGTTTAAAAACATTTCCTTCCGCCGTTTTCCCTTTCACAATGTCGGGAAATTCATTTTTCAGACTAAAGACAAGCGACCATGCAAGTAAACAAAGAATGCCCGAAACGATAAAAGGTAACCCTTCGAATACATCGACAAGCTTTACAAATAATGGACCTGCCGCAAAGCCCAATCCAAACGACATACCGTAAATCGCGATATTCCGGCCTAGCCGATGTTGCGGAGAAAAACTTGTAATCCACGTCTGGGTAGAAAAGTGGAGAGCATGGTCCCCTATTCCTATTAGTAAACGCAATATGTACCAAAACACAACACTTTTCCATAAAGGAAATAATAGTAGGGACATGAAAACAAGTAATCCCCCACCGATAATAATTGGCTTGTAACCAAAACGTCTTAGAGGAGCCTCCATAAATGGTGAAACAAGTAAAGTCCCAATGTATAAGCCTGTCGCATTTAAACCGTTCAACGTACTTGAAACGCCATCACGTTCGAAGATGGCCGAAATAAGTGGTAGTAACATCCCTTGGGAAAACCCAGAAATAGAGACGATGATGACAAGTATCCAAAACCTTTTCTTTTCCGTTTGTATAAAAGTATTCATTTCCTTACGCTCCTTATTTAAGATCAATCGCGCCTCGGCGTGATTGCGTCCAGATTTTGAATTGAGCTTGTGCCTGCAGGACGCAGGTATGCAACCTTTGCCGCAGGAAGCGGCGTACTTAGGTTGCCTTCCCTTTTGATTCCCTTCAAAATCTGTGACATCCGCCGGAGGCCTAACTTGATTCAGCAGGGGTTTGAATCCCCACAGAATTAGAATGTATATCTGGCGTTAATCCCGCCACTTATGTAAGTGGGGGACTTCCGCTGAATTAAGTTAAGCATGCTATAATCTTAACACAAGAAAATGATGGACTTTGAAATAATGATATAAAACAAAAAAGACCCAGTCCCCATCTGTTTCGCAGATTAAGACTGGGCCTTACTTATGAATAGAACTTTCATTTTCAATTTCCATAATTCGTAGTTGTCATCAGATAGAAAACCATCAGACGTTTACGGATCCCCTCCTCTAATTTCGGATTCGATTCATCAACTTCCACTACGCCCTCCCTTTCATTTGATTAACTGTATCATATCATGTAAATTATTTATTGTAAAGGTTTAGTTAAATCAAATAATTAGTTTTCTCATTTTCTCGACCATCTAATTGAAAAAAACACTTATTTCATATAGGATGAAAGCATTGGAAAGAGGTGTACGGATTGGATAAAGCACAAAAAAACGGACCCGTTGATGGGTTGAAAACTAGACTTAATCAGTTTTTAGAAACACTTGAAACAATAGAACCTGAAACGGCTGACCTTCATGAAATTGATCGTCTAATTAGCATGGTCGATGAGCTTGAGGAACAAGTAGAAAAAATAAAATCTGAAAAAAAGTCGTAAAAGAACAGAATCAGTTTTAACTTAATGTGCTCTGATGCAGATAACTATCTGCACCAGGGCACTTTTTATCCTTATTAACGTTTAGGCCCCCTCTTTGGTGATTCCCTCCTTATTACTTGAGTCCATCTATAACATTTCTAAACCTTTCATGATATACTGTTAATAATACTGATTATCATGTTATAATAATTATATTCTATAGTTTTATAGTCGATGTATTCTCAATAGCATCGACTTTTTTACTTTATTAAGGATTCTCAAAATGATATTCATTCTCATTTAGGAGGGGTTTAATTGATTATCGAAGATGAAAGCCAAACAAGACAATCTATAAGCTGGATGACCCATATTGAGCTAATTGCCGCTATTATTGCCGGCATTCTTATTTTTCTTGCCTGGTTAATGGGGGGAAATGAAGCAGAAACACTGTCTATCACCTTCTACATCATCGCTTTTCTAATCGGCGGCTATGCCAAAGCAAAAGAGGGAATCGAAGAGACTGTTAAAAACAAAGAACTGAATGTCGAAATGCTTATGGTATTTGCGGCGGTTGGTTCGGCATTGATTGGCTACTGGGCAGAAGGTGCAATACTTATATTCATCTTCGCAATTAGTGGTGCACTTGAAACCTATACATTGAATAAAAGCCATAAAGAGATTTCCGCACTTATGGAATTACAACCAGAAGAAGCGTGGCTTATTCAACAAGATGGTTCGGAAAAGAAAGTTGCAACGAATACCCTACCAGTCGGGGCTACTCTTTTAGTGAAACCTGGCGAACGAATCCCAGTTGACGGCAAAATTAGTAAAGGGACAACATCAATAGATATGTCCGCCATTAACGGTGAGTCAATTCCCGTCACGAAAGACGTTAGGGACGAATTATTTGCAGGGACTGTCAACTTAAGCGGGGCTATTCAAATGGAAATGACTAAGCCCAGTTCTGAAACACTTTTCCAAAAAATCATCACGCTCGTTCAAAGTGCACAAAGTGAAAAATCACCTTCCCAACAATTCATCGAGCGGTTTGAAGGGACATATGTCAAAGTAGTCATTGTAAGTGTTCTGATTATGATGGTCTTGCCACACTTTGTGTTCGGCTGGGACTGGATGACGACTATTTATCGTGCAATTGTTCTACTAGTTGTTGCCTCTCCTTGTGCACTTGTTGCTTCTATTATGCCTGCTACACTTGCAGCAGTTTCAAATGGTGCTAAACGCGGAATTCTATTTAAGGGCGGCGTTCACCTTGAACATCTGGATTCACTTAAGGCGATGGCATTTGACAAAACAGGCACACTCACTACTGGTAAACCCGTCGTTACAGACTTCCTTGTACGTGATGGAGATAGTCAGGATGAAGCTTTGGCACTTCTTGCAAGTATTGAATCACAATCCAATCACCCATTGGCTATCGCGATTACCAATTTTGCCGCCAAACAAAATGTACCACTTACACGTAATCTACAGATCAAGGATGTACCAGGTCATGGAATTCAAGCTTTTACTGATTCAGGCGAACTACTTGTTGGTAATCCACGTTTTGTTGGTAAGGAGATAGCAGAATCATTCCACCATGGGGTTGCAGCAACTCTTGCCGAAGAAGGTAAAACAGTTATTTTCCTAAAAGATGACAAAGGCATAATGGCTGTCGCCGCCCTGAAAGATACGTTACGTCCTGATGCGGTGCAAGCAATACTAAACTTAAAGCAAGCTGGTCTGTTCACTGTAATGCTAACAGGTGACAACGAAAAGACGGCTGCCGCTATCGCAAAAGAAGCAGGCGTAGACGCATATGTAGCCGAATGTTTACCAGAAAACAAGGTGGAACATCTAAAACAGCTAATGGGTAAACACAAAACGGTTGGAATGGTTGGAGACGGTATTAACGACGCCCCTGCCCTTGCGACTGCAACATCAGGAATTGCAATGGGAGATGGCACAGACGTTGCTCTTGAGACAGCAGATATCGTCCTTATGCAAAATGATTTGACGCGAATTTCATACGCTTTAAGGTTATCGCGCAAAATGCAGCGAATCGTAAAACAGAACGTGTTCTTTTCGATTACGGTTATTGCGATATTGATCATTTCCAACTTCATGCAAGTTGTTGATTTGCCTTTAGGAGTTATAGGTCACGAAGGCAGTACAATACTTGTTATTTTAAATGGTTTGCGCATGCTCAATCGATTGGAATAAGCCAATACTTTAAGTATATGCTGATATAAAGGATCCTTTCAACAACGCTCGGCGCCTTACAGGGGTAGCCTTCGCTGGAGATTATATAGAATCAATAGTTCAACCTATAAAATCACTTTATCATTTAAAAAAGCAATGCAGTTTAGTTAAACTGCATTGCTTTTTTCTTTTGCATGTTTTGCTTCTTGACGTTCTGTCATAACTGCATTCAATTGTCCGCCAAGCATGAGAATGATAGCTGAGAAGTACATCCACATCATCAAAACAATAATCCCACCAATACTTCCATACGTATTGGAATAATTCCCATAGCTTCCGACATAGAATGAGAAAGCTAGGGACGCAATAATCCATCCGACCGTTGCAAATATAGCGCCAGGATACACACTTTTAAATTTCACTTTCAAATTCGGTACTAGCCAGTAAATCAATGTAAATACAACATAGATAAGGGCCGGTGGCAAAACCCACCGCAAACTGCTCCATAAAGTGAGAAAGCCTCCCTCAAGTCCAAGATACGAAAATACAAATATTCCAATCTGTTTACCGAAAACGGGTAACACAAGTGCAATAATAAGGACGCCAATTAGCATAAGGGTGAAAATGATAGACATTCCCCTCGCTACGATAAATGAGCGGGTCTCTTCGGTAAAGTAGGATCTATTCAATGCCTTCGTTAATGCATTCATCCCCTTGGAGGCAGACCAAACTGTTGCAAGAGCACCGATTGACAAAAGACTTGCATTACTATTATTTAAAATATCTTTTAACGTATCTTCAATAAGCATAGAAACACTTCCAGGTGCATAATCCCGTATGAACAACATTATCTCTGTTTGGTCAAGATTCAAATAAGGTAATAATGTAAATAAGAAGATTAATAGAGGAAATAATGACAATAGGAAAAAGAAAGCCAATTGCGAGCCTAAGCCCGTAACATCGACTTTTTTAATCCGGACAAGCAGTTCTTTGAAAAAACCATTTGTCGTTGTAACATCAAATTGCTCCAGGTCACCTTCTTTTACATCTTCGAAAAATCGCATAAGTGCAAAGTCTTTCATGAATCCACTTTTTTTCTTCTCCCCATTGAGAGACCTATCGTCTTTAATGGGGAGAGGAGTTGAGATTTTATTCTTTTTCACATTTTTTTCAGTCCTTTCGACACCTTTCACTTTTTTACTATGGGAAGTTCACTTTTAGGTGTCTCAGTGATAATTGACTTGTATTCATCCTTGGATTCCGTAAAAGCTTCCTTCGTATTGACCATTAAGTCTTTAACTTGAGGAGTAAGTGATTTCAATTCATCAACCTGTTCTTTAATATATGTGGCGTCTCCAGATAATTGCTCATATACAGACTGCACTTTTTCTGTTTTCTCTTGTATCTTCCATTTAAGTATGTCTGGATTTTTTTTATAAAAACGTACATCTGTCACGGAATCCCGTATTTTTTTTGTTACCTGTATACGAGTATTTCGATCCAACATGCTTACTAAACCACCGGAAAGTGCGCCATAAATAATGAATTTACCTAATTTGTTTCTGCCCATGTCTTCCCCTCCACTTTAAACTAAATTCGTATACATCATTATACCCGCAGTTGTAGAAAAACAAACAAATTAGTCGAAATAGAAAAAATAAAACTTGACTAATACCTGGAATTTTCGGATTATTAACTATAGGTTAATAGATTCAAATAACTGAGAGGCGGTGAAACAATCAATACGGTAATCGGATTAAAAGTAATAGAATCAAACTAAACAGGGGGGTAATAAAATGGGAGCTGTTCAAGAAGTATTAGACAAAATCGGCGGAATTATATGGGGTCCTCCCCTTTTGATTCTACTCGTAGGAACCGGAATTTTCTTGACATTTAGACTAACATTTATCCAGGTACGTTTATTACCATATTCCTTAAAACAAGTCTTTTCAAAACAACACGATAAAAAAGCTGAGGGCGATATTTCACAATTCCAAGCGCTGATGACCGCCATGGCCGCAACAGTCGGGGTAGGCAATATCGTCGGTGTCGCGACCGCCGTTGCAACTGGCGGACCAGGGGCAATCTTCTGGATGTGGCTTGCTGGATTCTTCGGAATGGCAACAAAATATGGAGAAGCAATCCTCGCTGTAAAATACCGAGTAAAAGATGCCAACGGTCAAATGGCTGGAGGCCCGATGTATTATCTTGAGCACGGTTTGAAGCAAAAATGGCTTGGTGTTTTATTTGCCCTTTTCGGTGCCCTTGCAGCATTCGGTATCGGAAATGGAACACAATCCAAGGCAGTGGCAGACGTTGTAAATTCAACATTCAACGTTCCACACTGGATTACAGGAATTGCCTTAGTCATTTTTGGAGCACTTGTTATCCTCGGTGGTATTAAATCAATCGGTAGGGTTACGGCATTTTTCGTTCCTATCATGGCTTTATTTTATTTCATCGCAGGTCTTACTGTCGTTATTATGAACTTTGATATCGTACCTGAAGCGTTTGCTCTTATATTCACAGATGCATTTAGCGGGCAAGCTGTCGCAGGTGGTGCAATCGGAACAGTTATTCGCTTCGGTGTTGCTCGGGGCTTGTTCTCTAACGAAGCTGGTCTGGGCTCTGCGCCGATTGCTGCTGCAGCAGCAAAAACAGATATGCCAGGTCGACAAGCGCTCATTTCTATGACGCAAGTATTTTTTGATACGCTTGTCATCTGTTCAATTACAGGTGTCACAATCGTTATGTCTGGTAAGTGGAAAGATGCATCTATATCAGCGGGTGATTTAACTGCCCAGGCATTTGGTACTTTCCTTGGTGATTTTGGACCCTATGTTGTTGCAATCGGTTTAATCTTCTTTGCGACTTCTACGATTCTCGGTTGGAGCTACTATGGCGAGAAGTGTTTCCAATACTTAGTACCAAATCCGAAACTTGTGTTCATTTACCGTATTGCATTTGTTTTATTCATCTTCGTAGGTGCAACTGTAACACTTGACGTCATTTGGTCATTCGCCGATGTTATGAACGGACTAATGGCTATACCAAACCTAATTGGTCTTCTTGGATTGTCAGGCGTCATTATATATGAAACAAAACGTTTCCAAGCAAAAGTTAAAGAAGAAAAAGAAGAGAAAGAAGCTGCAAAAAGAGCTTAATTATCCATTCAATTTGACACTGTCGGTGAATAATGAAATGATGAAGTGGATGCGAATGAAAGGCGGATACTACTAATGGACCTAACAAAACCGACACCAGAAAATGTGACCTATATGATTGAGCAAATCAAAGAAAAACTCCGCATGGTAAACGTGGATGCTATGAAGGCAGAAAACTTCAGTACATCTAAGTATGAGGATCTACATTATATGTATAAAATGGTCATGAAACGTGAAACAATCACGCCGAATGAAATGCAGGCAATCGCAGCTGAATTGGGATCCATGCGTAGCTAATAAGCTTTGATACTCTCTACACAAATAAAAAGATTCACTGGTATAAGCATACCGGTGAATCTTTTTTTGGGTTCACATCACTCTAGTGGAGTACCGTCTTTCAACACAAGTGGTTGAATGAGTACTTCCACTCTACGGTTTTTACTGCGACCTTCCACAGTATCATTCGGGGCGATGGGATGGAATTCTCCGTATCCTTTTGCGCTGAACAATAGGGGGTTGATCTCCCCATTCTTCACGATAATTTTCAAGAAGTTCACAGCCCTACTAACGCTAAGCTCCCAGTTCGATGCATACTCAGCACTGTTCATCGGCACATTATCTGTATGTCCCGTTACTACAATATGTCGTGGTGGATCAAAAACGAGTAAATCAGAAATCTCATTCGCAATACCCTCATACTCTGGCCTGATTTCTGCTTTTCCCGGGCTAAATAGGATACTGTCCCTTATTGTGACAAGCAGCCCTTCGTCAGTCATTTTTGTTTCAAATTGGTTTTCCAATTCATTTACCGCAATATACTCATCTACTCTATCTTGAATTTTACTAAGTGACTTTTGATCTTCCAAATAGGAAGAGCTTTCCTCTTCCGCCTCTGACTCATCCTTTGGAACTGGTACATGCGTTGGAGCAGTATTATTCATAACTCCCCTGCCGCCATCGAAAATTTCATTAAAAGCAGCCGAAATTTGACTAAACTTCGCTTCATCAACTGAACTTGATGCAAACAATACGATAAATAATGCCAGAAGCAAAGTCATGAGGTCCGAGTAAGGTAGTAGCCAGGATTCATCCATGTGATGATCCGCTTTTTTTTTCTTACGTCTCTTCGACAACCGGACTCGCCTCCTCATCCGCAGAAGTAGGTTTAGCTAGCTTACGACGTTCTTCCGCAGACAGGTAAGATGAAAGTTTTTGTTCGATGACCCTTGGCGCTTCTCCCTCAAGAACTGAAAGAATTCCTTCAATCATCATCATCTTTTGTCTAACTTCTTCGCTCGATTTTCGCTTCAACTTGTTCGCAAACGGATGCCATAGTACATACCCGGTAAATATTCCAAGTAACGTTGCTATAAAGGCGGCAGAAATCGCATGACCTAATGCTTCAACGTCATTTAGATTACCAAGTGCCGCAATAAGACCGACCACGGCGCCAAGAACGCCAAGTGTTGGTGCATATGTTCCTGCTTGGGAAAAGATTAACGCCCCAGCCGAATGCCTATTTTCCATCGCATCCACTTCTTCGGTTAGAACATCACGAATATAATCAGCATTTTGTCCATCTATAGCAAGGCCAAGGCCGTTCTTTAAAAACGAATCCTGGATTTCATCGGTTTTCGCCTCCAAAGATAACAGCCCTTCACGACGTGCAACGTCTGCCCACCCCGAAAACATACGGATTATATCTGAGTCCGATGCAAGTTTTTGTTCTTTAAAGATTATGCCAAATAGCTTCGGCACACGCTTCAATTCATTCATAGGGAATGCAATGATGACTGCCGCCATCGTTCCGACAATGATGATGAGAAAGGCTGCCATGTTAAAAAGATTTTCCAACGGCGCCCCTTTCATTATCATACCAACGATTAGAGCGACGAATCCAAGTATAAGCCCGATAACTGTAGATAAATCCATATGTTGACCCTCCAAGTATTACTTTCTTCTTCTTATTTCGGCATCTTTTTCATTTTCTTTACATAGTAACACTTATAAAATTGAGAAGTGGTTATTAGATAACTACAAATTATCAAGATGTTCACATGTTGCGGATAAGTGTACAAAATTGGTACTATGGAAGTGTAAGAGTAAGAGAAAGGGGCAATCATTCATGTCGTCATTCGAAAACCAATTATCCCGTTATGCAGATCTTGCAGTACAAGTCGGGGTCAATATCCAACCAAATCAATACCTTTACATCAGTGCATCAACGGATACAACTGAATTCGTTCGTCTTGTTACGGAAAAAGCCTATGAGGCCGGTGCCCGTCAAGTGTTCGTCGATTGGGGCGATGATGCAATTTCCCGTATTCGATTTGAAAAAGCTCCCGCTGAGTCATTTGCTGAATATCCTGATTGGAAGAGAATTGAACGAGAGCAACTCGCGGAAAAAGGTGCCGCTTTCATGAGCATCGTTTCCCAAAGTCCTGATTTGTTGAACGGTATTGATCCACAACGCATCAGTGACTCTCAAAAAGCAGCTGGACAAGCACTCGATAAATATCGCCAATATGTTCAATCTGACAAAATCAGCTGGACTGTTATTGCCGTACCATCTGTTGCTTGGGCTGCTAAAGTATTTCCTGGGCTATCTGAAGATGAACAGCTTTCTGCATTATGGAACGCAATTTTCAAAGCTGTGCGTGCAGATCAAGAAAACTCGGTCCAATCCTGGATAGATCATGATAACAATTTACACGAAAAAGTAGATTATCTAAACGAGAAACGTTTCCTTAAACTACAATACACAGCACCCGGCACCGACTTATCAATCGAATTACCAGAAGGTCATTTATGGTGCGGTGCTGGTAGCGTCAATGAAAAAGGAGACACATTCATGGCGAATATGCCGACTGAGGAAGTATTCACCGTCCCCCTCAAAACTGGCGTTAATGGTTATGTATCTAGCACAAAACCATTAAGTTACGGCGGTAATCTCATTGATAACTTCAAGATCACATTTAAAGAAGGACGAATTGTGGATGTTTCTGCAGAACAGGGAGAAGAAGTTCTAAAACGGCTGATAGAGACAGATGAAGGGGCAAAATATCTTGGCGAAGTGGCACTTGTACCCCATGCATCAGCAATTTCTCAATCGGGACTACTGTTCTATAATACATTATTTGATGAAAATGCATCTAACCACCTTGCAATCGGAAGTGCCTATGCATTCTGTGTAGAAGGCGGTAAAACGATGTCTCGTGAAGAGCTTGAAAAACACGGATTAAACCAAAGCATCACGCATGTAGACTTCATGGTTGGCTCAGACAAAATGGATGTTGACGGGATTCTTTCAGACGGAACTTCTGAACCCGTATTCCGTAATGGGAATTGGGCTTTCTAAATACCGTCACAATTACTAAAAACATTTTATAAACCTCTTAATATAATAAGGTTTTTGTTGTATAATGAGTTTAGTTAACCAATACCATTATCATTGTAGAGAGGGGGGCTTACGCATGGGCTTGATGTTCACAACAGTTATCGGTTTCATGGTGTGCCTTGGAATGTCATCACTTTTCATAATGCATTACCTCCAAACAGCTTTCATTTCTTCAGATGCAGAAATAATTGATCCAAAACCAGATACAAATTATTAAGAGTAGCCGAATGGCTACTCTTTTCTTTTTAATCATTTTTCGATACAATTAACTAAACTACAAGGATTGGGGTAATTTTATGACAATACTTTCAGAGATAATAAACTTCAACAAATCATTTGTTAATGAAAAAGGATATGAGCAATATGCGACAACTAAATTCCCTGATAAGCGGATTGTTGTTTTAACTTGCATGGACACACGACTCACTGAACTATTACACAAAGCAATGGATTTGAAAAATGGCGATGCTAAAATAATCAAAAATGCCGGAGGTCTTGTCACACATCCTTTCGGCAGTATTATGCGTAGCATTATTCTGGCTGTGTACGAACTTAAAGCAGATGAAGTCTATATTATTGGTCATCATGATTGCGGAATGAGCTCTACTAACACTGACCATATTATCGAAAGCATGGTCAATCGTGGCATTGATAAAAGCCTATTCTCGACATTAAAGTATTCTGGTGTTGATATGAAAGATTGGCTACACGGATTTGAAGATGTAACAGAAAGTGTCAGGATGAGTGTCGACGCGGTTCGAAATCATCCACTAATGGATAATGCAGTCCCAGTACATGGTCTAGTTGTGCACCCCGACACTGGTTTACTTGACATTATTGTAGATGGTTATGCTAATACCGAGGAGCAATAATATCGACGTATTTCCCGGGAAATAGACAAAAACCGATTCCTTCTTACAGGAATCGGTTTTTTAACTTTATTAGTATTCTCCGCCAGGCGGCCTTACCCTTTCAAAAATCATCTTCAACCACCGCATACATATAGTGATCTTCCCAAACGCCATTGATGTAAAGAAGCTTTTTCAACAGTCCTTCTTGTTTGAAACCTACTTTTTCCAATAGCTTTACGGACCCGCCATTTCGGGGGGAAACAAATGCTTCAAGCCGATGCAACGCAACTTTTTCAAACGCGAATTTCGTGACAAGTTGAACTGCTTCTGTCCCAATTCCTCGTCCAGTCTCATTCTCGTCTATTGAATAGCCGACAAAACCGCTTGAAAAGGGTAGTCTCTTTATGCTGTACAAAGAGACATGACCGATAAGACTACTAGTATACGCATCGAAGATTCCAAAGTTATATTCTCTTCGATCTCTCATCTGATAAAGTGATTCCCTAATTTTCTCTTTCTGAACAGAGACTGTGAAATATCTTGCTTCATGCCGTGGTTCAAAAACAGACCAATACTCTTTATTGTCAGACAGTAAATCCGTAAAAACCGAAGCATCATCTTCAGTCAATATACGTAAATAACAGGATTGCCCTTCAAGCAAAATCAATAGTAGATCACCCTTTTACCGAAGTTAGTTCTAGGAATTCTTCAACGTCTTTCACACAAAGTGCCACGCCTTTTGCCCAGAATTCCTGTTTCGTTATATCTTCACCAAGATGCTTCATAGCAAGATCCTCGACACTCATCACAGCTGTATCGCGTAAAAGCGCCATATATTTCTCTTCAAATCCTTGCCCTTCTTCAAGCGCCTTCGCATAGATGCTTAGCGAGAACAAGTAGCCAAACGTGTACGGGAAGTTATAGAACTGCACACCTGTAATATAAAAATGCAGTTTTGAAGCCCAAAAGTGGGGATGAGTCGTATCAAGTGCGTCACCATATGCCTCTTGTTGTGCTTCAGACATTAACTCATTCAACCTTGTTGCAGGCACAATACCATTCTTGCGTTCTTCATAAAACCTTGTTTCAAAAAGAAACCTTGCGTGTATGTTCATGAAGAATGCTACACTTCTTTGAATTTTATCTTCAAGTAACGCTAACTTCTCATCGGCCGTTTCAGCAGCTTTTACAGCTGCATCAGCCACAATCATTTCCGCAAATGTTGACGCAGTTTCTGCAACACCCATTGCGTATTGACGATTCATCCAGTGCACCGGTCGAAGTGCATATGAGTGGAACGCATGCCCAAGTTCGTGTGCAAGTGTCGCTACATTCGACATCGAGCCACTATAAGTCATGAATATCCTGGACTGTTCTGACATTGGCATACCTGTACAGAAGCCGCCCGGACGCTTATTGGGACGGTCTTCTGCCTCAATCCAGCTATCTTCAAACGCCTTGCGTGAAAAAGCTTCAAGTTCAGGTCCGAATTCACCAAACTGTTTCAAGATGAATTCGGCACCTTCCTGATACTCCATCTTTTTCGTTGATGCAGTAACTGGCGCATCCATGTCATACCAGTTCATCTTTTCCGTTCCAAGCATTTTTGCTTTAACAGTTAGATACTCCACAAAAGGTCCTTTATTTGCACCAATTGCTCCCCACATTGCATCGAGTGTATCCTCGCTCATCCGGTTACGAAGAAGTGGTTCTTTTAAGACAGAATCCCAGCCCCTCTTCTCGTATACCGCCAGTCTGAACCCAGCTATTCGATTTAATGCAGTAGCGAAGAAATCTTCTTTTTCTTCCCAAACCTCTTCTAATGCTTCAAATGACATTTTGCGGACAT
This sequence comes from Filibacter tadaridae, assembly GCF_900609045.1. Taxonomy (GTDB): domain Bacteria; phylum Bacillota; class Bacilli; order Bacillales_A; family Planococcaceae; genus Sporosarcina; species Sporosarcina tadaridae. Next base: position 63,559 of record NZ_UXAV01000023.1, on the reverse strand, counting down.
CAGCACTTGCATGAGAGCTTAAGTTATTTGCCTGTCCGACAGAAAGTTCTTTCTCCTTTCCGTCTACTACTAGTCTAATTTTAATGGATCCGACGAGCAAATCGTACAGGCTACCCCACCCATGATAGCCGTCCACACTGAGTGACGTGATTAAGCTTTCCTCTTCCTCGGATAGCTTCAATTCTACTTCTTCACGCCATTCGTTTAATACGAATGAAAGTTCTTTTAGCTCAGACGATTCCATTAAGTCATGCCACGTATTCTCTTCTACTTTTGCTAGTGTCTGTTGAACTTTTAGCATAACCGTAGAAAAACGTGCCCGAAGAGAGCCTACTTCCCCTTGTAGAATAAGGGCTTTTTTGTCAGTCGTATCTGCCGCTAGGAAACAACCGATGACCGCTCCTGCTTGGGACATATTAAGGGTCGAATCTTTAATTTGCTCAATAAGGTCCGCTATTTCTTTTGAAGCATCTCTAGCTGTAGGTACTTCAAATGATGTGGATGTCTTTTCCAATGCATCTATTTTCTTTTTCACTTCATCCAGATGTGTGCGAAGTTCAATCGATTCACTTCCGCCTTTAAAAAATACATCAAGATCCCATACTTCTGAGTACATTTTTTTCGACAATTTAATTTCCCCCTCGACAGTTCCAAATTTTCTAAAAATACATTGTTATTATACCATGAATCTTCGTATTGCGAACTATTTCATTTCTGACACGCATTTGCCGGGTAACACAGTCACTTTGTTACGAAAACTTCATACTTTCTTTCGCAGACTGCGCCTTTCCTCTGTATACTATTCCATAGGAGGATTTAAATATGCTTAGAATACTTATAATGACCTTTTCGCTCATTGCGGTAGTTGCTGTCAATGTAGCAGCAAATATAATTCCCTTCAATGGTAAAACGACAGGGGAAATCGCCAACCGGCTACCGGTACTCTTTACACCTGCAAGCTATGTATTCATCATTTGGGCGGTCATCTTTATGCTCCTGGCCGTTTGGATCTATGTACACAGTAGACGCGGCGAAAGTACTGACCTCTATTTAAATAACTGGAGGGCGGCGCTATTCGTTTTCAGCTGTCTACTGAATATCAGCTGGATTTTACTTTGGCATTACACATTTTTTAATTGGACAATCGTCGTGATGTTCGTACTTCTTCTAACATTGTTTGCTCTTTATTCCACTTATCCAAAACAGGAAAGTCGACAATTCGAGCGACTACCTATCTCTATTTACCTTGGATGGATTTTTGTTGCGACGATTGCAAATGGCAATTATGTCTTAACATTTCATGAGTGGAATGGTTGGGGATTGAGTAATCCTTTATGGACCGTCATTTCTTTATCAGTCGCAACTGCCATCGCGTTGCATTTCTTGTACCATTATAAAGACCGTGCATTGAATGTTGTTTTCATGTGGGCGTTTATAGGTATTGCAGTGAAAAATGGCGTGGATGAATTATTCGTTTCTTCCGCCGCCTTATTCCTGACGGCTGTAATTGGCGTCAGTTTGTTTGTACTAAAAAAACCACATTAAATCATCAAGTGAAAAAATCACCGTTCCCCCATTGAGAGAACGGTGATTTTTCACGCGTGTTTAAGTAAACGCGGTGCGGTTGTTAACAATAAAACAGCAACAATTGCCGATAAAATGATTGACGGTATCATATATGCACCGTTGTAGAGAAGTGAATACAACCAAACAGGCTGATCTCCCGCGTATTGACCAAAAAACACCATTCCACCGATAAAATGAATCACGTAACGGAGGAGTCCACCGAAAATTGTGCCAATAACGATTGCGGTGACCATTAACTTTTTTTCCCCTTTAGCCTTGCTTTTTAAAAGCCATGCAAGTGTAACAGCCGCCAATCCAACAAGTGCGTATGCAACGAAATAGTCAAGCGCAGCTTGAACAGGATGAAAGACGGATCCGCCCATTAGAAGTTGCAATAATCCACTGACGAGTCCTGTCAACATTCCACCAGCTATTCCCCATCTGAATGCCATGACGATGATAGGCAGCATAGAAAGTGTAACGGAGCCGCCTTGTGGCATTTTAAATCCAATCTGATCAAGTACAAACGAAATTGCACCTAAGATTGCGATTTCAAGTAAAATCTGAAGCCGTTTTCGATTCATAATAATTCCTCCTCCTACTCGCTGTCAGAGGTTTGTGGACAAAAAAAAAGATCTCCCGGATAGAACGGGACATCTAGTATGCCAGTTTCCATCCACATCCCTACGCAAGAATAATCTTACAGGTTCGAAGGGTTAGGATAATCCATCCATTCTCAGCCAAAAAAGGCCCCCCTTGTGGTTCAATAATTCTGTTATCTATTTTATTGTATAAGACGGGCTTCATTTAAGCAAGATGATTATAAGTACTTTTTTTCTCTTCGGCAAAAGAACTAAGGAGTTGGATGCTTGTGACAAACAATAAACTACTGGCTGCTGTTTGCTATTTCAGTGTCTTTTTCTCCCCATTATTGCTTCCGGTCATCGTATATTTCCTAACGCAAGACCGTGAAGTGAAGGATCATGCAAAACGTGCCCTGATTTCTCATCTCGTCCCTACCATTCTCTTAATTGCAGGATTTATCATTTTTTCTTTCTCAATGTTTTCTTTTGAAAATAGGTTATCGGGTATGATGACTTCAGGTTTCAGCTTTTGGACTTATGCACCAATTATATTCATGCTTATTTATGCGTTACTGTTGGTCGTAGTCCTGATTTGGAATGTTGTGCAAGGTGTTAAAGTTATCAAATAAATGTTTACAGACGAAGATTTTAGGGAAAAAAGTAAGAAATGAATCACATAGGAGAGAATGTTTATGGGATTAGGCAAATTAGTTAAAACAGCCATTAAATTAGCACCTATTATCTATCCAATCGCACGGAAAGTGTTGGCTGACAAAAAAAGTACACCAACAAAGAGTCCCAAGAGGTGATAGAACAAGTCTGTAGACCTTTCTCAGAGTTTGCAGGCTTTTTTGTGCCTCTAATTATGATATAGTGTAGATGGAAAAGACTGTACGGAAGAAAGGACTTGTAAATCATGATTGCAAAAACCGAAGAGGAAATTAATGCATTAAAAAAAATTGGTCGGATTGTTGCCGAAATTAGAGAAGCAATGAAAGAAGCGACCGTTCCTGGAAAGACAACAAAAGAAATCGATGACATCGGCGGCAAACTCTTTGAAGAGAACGGAGCAGTATCCGGTCCGATTGCAGAATATGATTTCCCGGGCTTTACATGCATAAGTGTTAATAGCGAAGTGGCTCACGGCATGCCGGGATCAAGGGTAATAAAAGAAGGTGATCTTGTTAATATCGATGTATCAGGATCATGTAACGGCTATTTCGCTGATACCGGTATATCCTTTGTAGTTGGCGCACCTGATGAAAGAAAACAAAAACTTTGTGATGTCGCTAAAAGCGCGTTCGATCGTGCGATGTTGAAAGTCAAGGCAGGCTCCAGCTTGAATCAGATTGGGAAAGCAGTCGAACGCGAAGCCAAAAGTAACGGCTTGAAGGTGATTAAAAACTTGACTGGCCACGGTATCGGTAAAGCCTTGCACGAAGAGCCACAACATGTCCTTAACTACTACGACGCGTGGGATAAAACACTTCTTAAAGAAGGAATGGTACTTGCTGTTGAGCCATTCATCTCTGAAAAAGCAGAACATATCATTGAATCAGGAGACGGTTGGACGTTCATCACACCAGACAAATCTCTTGTCGCTCAAATTGAACATACAATCATCGTCACTAAAGGCGAGCCAATTATTTTGACAGAAATTTAATAGACACATGAAAAAGGGCTGTCCATGTTATCCGTAAACGGATTCATAGGCAGCCCTTTTGTCTTTACTTTTTCTTCTGACCTACTGTTTTCGAATTACCTTCTACCAATTGTCCATTATGCCATGTTTTCTGGACCGTTTTTATCCCTTTTGTGAGCTTGCGGTAATCTCGTTCTTCTGTATATGACAGCAAAGTTAGAACTTCTCCATCTTCACCTGCGCGGCCCGTCCGCCCCGAACGGTGTAGGTATTGCTCAACCGTATGTGGAACATCGACGTGAATAACATGCGTCAATCCTTCGATATCCAAACCTCGTGCAGCCAAATCAGTGGCTATCAAAATACGTGAGTCACCTTTACGAAAGCTTTCAAGCGTTTGCTGACGTTCAAATTTCTGCAAGTCTGCGTGAAGAACAACAATGGGTGCTTCACTATATTTCAATTTCATTTCTTTCATCCGAAGTTGGTTAACATTATTAATAAATGCCAGGGCCCGAATCCCTTTCATATGAGAGAGACCACGCAATACATCCGTTTTATCGCGCACTTCTGTTTTCACAAAAGAATGGACGACTTTACCCGATTTCGGCATTTCTGTTGCCGTTACTTGAATGCGTTCAGGATCATTCATAAACTTATTGGCAACCATTTCAATGTCTTCTGTGATTGTCGCTGAGACAACAGTCACTTGGCGTTCCGGATTCGATGCTTCTATCATATTTTTTACAGCGACCCGGTGTTCACGTGCTAATAACTGATCACCCTCATCAAGAATAATTTGCTTGATATCATACATTTTAAGCTTTTTAACTTTAATAAGTTCCGCAAGACGGCCAGGAGTTCCAACTACAATCGTAGGCTTCTTTTTCAACTTTTCAATCTGACGTTGCATATTGGCTCCACCGATTAGTTGGGTGACGGTGATATCTGTTCCTTCCACCCATTCCCGGATAACGTTAACAATTTGCATGGACAGTTCCTGCGATGGCGTTATGATAAGTGCCTGTGTTTGCTTTTTTGCCCCATCGACCATTTGTAAAATGGGTAGTACATATGCAAGCGTTTTTCCTGAACCCGTTGGTGATTCGGCAACGATATCTTTGCCCGCAAGCATTTCGGGTATCATTTTCGTTTGAATCGGCATTTCGTACTCGAACTTCCATTTTGCTTTTACTACATCGTCCATTTTCTCTAAGAAGGACATTGTCATCCCCACTTTCACTCTATTCCCTTAAGTTTAGCATAAGAAAGCCCATTGGACTTCATTTCTGAGTAAACTGTTTAAGGCTTTTGCCTTGCTTTAACGAATTGTTCGAAGGCATAGGCATAGCTGATTAGTTTAGGTTCGGAATAGGCTCTTCCCGAAAATGTGATTCCAAACGGCTCTCCCGCTTCGGAGTAAGCTGCTGGGACGGTTACGGATGGATAGCCAGCCGCGGCTCCGAAACTACATCCATGATCTTGCGGGAATACTAACGCCTGGACATTGTGCTCATCGAGTGCTTTTCCAAGAGCGATATCACCTGCTAAGTGTCGGTTACGCACCAACGCCTCGACGTAATCGCGTTCAGTTAATGTTCCGCTTGTCCGCTCAACCTTCTCAAGCATTACTTGACCGAACTTCAACGTTTCCTTTGCGTGCCCATTATTGAATTGAATGACATCTGCTAATGTACGAATTGGATTCTTTGCAGAAGTTTTCCCCAAGTACGCGTTAAGTGCCGCCTTAAATTCGTAAAGCAGTACATTGTAACCGAGTTCGTTTTCCATTGTACCGAGATTGATATCATCAACAATAATTGCGCCCGCCTTTTTCAATCTTTCAAGGGCATTCTCGAAAAGGCTAATTCGTTCAGAAGACGCTTCCCTTTCGAATATCATTCTAGCGACACCAATCCGAACACCTTGAAGTGCTTCGCTGTCCAATATTGTACGCCAGTTCGTTTCATCTAACTTTGATGCTTCATAGGTGACTGGGTCTTCCTCATCGAATCCTATTAGTAGACTGAAGGTGATGGCTGCATCTTCTACAGTTCTAGCCATCGGTCCCGGTGTATCCTGTGAATAGGAGAGCGGAATGATTCCTGTACGGCTTATTGCACCGACTGTCGGCTTGATACCGACAATTGAATTCTGCGCGGAGGGATTGAGTATTGATCCTGTTGTTTCCGTGCCGATTGCAACTGCCGCCATATTCGCCGCAATAGCTGCTGCTGCCCCCGAACTCGATCCTCCCACGTCAAATAGACCATATGGGTTATTCACTTGTCCGCCCCGCGAACTCCAACCGTTTGTCATGCGGTCGGACATGAAATTTGCCCATTCCGTCATATTAGTCTTGCCCAAAATCACCGCTCCGGCAGCCCGCAGTTTCTTGACGATATATGAATCCTCTTCGGCATAGAAATCCTTCAATGCAAGCGAGCCGCAACTCGTATGCATACCATCTTTTGTGCCCATATTGTCTTTCAGCAATACCGGAATGCCATGCAAAAGGGAACGTGGCCCTTGGTCCAATCGTTCTGCATCAAGCCCTTTTGCGATTTGTACAGCACCCGGATTCATTTCCAGTACTGCGTTGGTGTTTGAATTACGCTTTGAGATGGTGTCCAGATACATAAGTGTCAATGCTTCTGACGTCAATTCCCCGTTTTCCATCTTGTCTTGCATACTGTGTATAGTCGCCTCTTCAAGCCAATCGGTTTGAAGACTTTGTAATCGTTCGTCCACTAGTATGGCCTCCTATTTTTGCGCTGGAACCTTCGCCATCCACAATGGCTCCAGTTCTTAGATCATTGTATATTTCTTTAACAGTGCTTGTAATGGCAGTTCATATAGCTGTTTATCATGGATTTTAAAGATTCCTTTTTTAACTAGTCGTTGTATGATTTCTTCCCTTTTGATGTCCATTTTAGTCTCTGCTACTTTTCTCATGATGTTTGTTCCTCCTTGATGTTAGTCCACATTATGTTTTCCTCAAAACGGACATTTCAAAACATCTGAATAGGTTGAACAAAAAATGCCCTTCAAACCTGCTACGGCGCTTCGGTATGCATTCCATTTGAGTGGCTGCAGTTGCTTGGAGTGCAAGTGCGAGACTCCTGCGGGAATAGCGTTAGCCGAAGACCCCGCAGGAAAAGCCGCTACGCAGTACGGTTTTGCGAACAAAAGCGTAGCGTTGAGAGCACGGGGCAAGAATGCCTTAATTTCTGCAAATAACGCAGAAATTAAGGCAAATCGAACCCTTCGCTGTTCGATTGGCTGAGGCAACGCCCGCGGAAAGCGAGTACTGGAACGGAAAGCAACTGCCTTTTTTTGAGGTTATAAACTTTCGTTTGTGCTATATAGGTTAAAAAATTCACACCCGGTTTTCCAAGTTCCTTGCGGTTGCACTTTTTTCAACCTCATCTTTTTCTTTAAACGTACCAAGTGTCTTATCAAAAGATGTATGCGTTACACCGAACCAGTAATTCTCATTCATAAAATGATGCAAAAGGTGATGTTTTTTTATATTTTTCCCTAGTCTTGTACGCGGCTTAATCGGCTTATGTGCAATATAATGCTTCCATTCATAAAAAAGAAAATAAGCAACCAACCCAGTTGCGAACGCTATGGCTAGTGCACTACTTTTTGCAATTGAAAAAACGATCAGCGAATAAATGACGAAACCAGGAATACTGAACCAGAGCGGTAGAAATAATAATTTCAAATCATTTGGATCAACATGATGGTCATAATGCAGACGTTTAATCACCTTTAGCAAAAATGGGTTTTTCGGTGTTTTGATGTGGAACAAAAACCGATGTACGATATATTCACTCGTTGCATACGTCAACATACCAATCGCTATAGCAATCCAGGTACCAACATGCAATACGTGAAAAATTGTAAACGCTAGACATGTCAAGAAAATAATAAGCATAACCATAATATCCGGAAAAGCAGCAAACTCTTTCACGTACTTCTTCACGCAAACCCCTCCCTCATTACCCCTTACTATATACCAATTATTCAGAAACTTAAATAGAGTAATAGAAAACCCCCTATACACAAGGTATAAGGGATTTTCTATTACCACTGATTATTTTTATATTTACGATAGTAGTTGATCTGCCGTAAAAGCAAGTACAGTTTGCGCTTGAAATGACGATCTTGTTTATAGAATAATGGATTGCCGTACTTTTTCGCTTTAAGTAATGCCCTTACATCTTTTTGGACTCCGCTATCTGTCACGAACTTCTTCAAAACGATTTTTGGAACAACTGTAAATAGGTAGTTTTCATTCAACAACGTTAGCGGCTTCTGTTGACCATAGATTAGATCATCAACAAGGTATTTCGCCATATTATGCCCGCATGCTGTGATGTAGTAACTGGATCTACCTTGCCGAATGTTCACTTCAAACACTTTGAACTTCCCATCCCGTTCGTCGTATTTCAAGTCGAAGTTCGCATAGCCCACATAATCGAGCGCTTCCAGGAATCCTTTCAGCTTCATCATCATCTCTTCATTATAGCGAGTGATAAGTGCTGTGTAGTTTCCGATAGCTGTAACGGTGTGCTCTTGTAAGACGACTTGTGCAAACGTGGCCAGCTCGGCTTGTCCGTGAGTGTTCATGTAAAAGACGGAATCCCACATATAGGTGTCATCTCCAGGAATATAATCTTGTATGATTAGTTCTTCTTTATAGCCACTTGCCTTGATTGTATGGATGACTTTCTCGATTTCATCATAGGAATCGACCTTGTACACTTTTTGCATTCCGTCAAACGGGTTTAAGTAATACTGCACACCATTACTCGGCTTGACGATTACTGGAAATAGGACTTCATCTGTAAATGGTTTGTCCGAAAGACATGAATAGTAATAGGTCGCAGGTGCTTCGATTCCGTGTTCCGCACACAATTTGTAGAAGTTCGACTTAACAAGCACATCGTTCATAAGTGGCTCGTCTAAATAATTGAAAACGAAGTGACCTCTTAATGCCTCCGCATTTTCAATAATCATCCGAACGTACAAATCATTTGTCCCAATAAGTAACATCTTTTTCTTTGGTTCTGCATATTTCTCGGCAACTTTTTTTAAGAAGCTGACGAATGTCTCTTTTTCCGGTAATTTAGGGTTAAGCTCAATGCTTTTTATAATGGAGCTTAGGCTTGTGAATGATAATGGTTCTTTTCCGACTAAAACGGGTTTAATCCCATATTCTTCATGAAACGAAATAGCCATATTATAGGCGTTCATATCCGTTCCAACTATGATTGGGATGAATGGATGATTTGGCATAATGTCCTCCAACTGTCTGTTCTCTTGATAAGTGTAGGGTACCTTATTTTCAAAGTCAAGAAAGCGAAATGGGTGCTAGCGTTTTGAAAACGCAAAAAAAACGGTTCTCCAAACAAGTAGCAATTGTTCGGAAAACCGGTATGTCCCCTTCACACTTTCGCAATTCGGATTGTGCTTACCATCAATAACGCCAATACAAGCATCAGGATGACAAAAAATCCATCTTTCACATATGGATAGACGAAATAACTCATTGTCATGATAACGCCGGCTGCCGTAATTGGTACACCGCTAAACGCGCCATCAAATTCCTTCACATTAAAACGGGCAAGACGAACCGCGCCAGCTAAAATATAAAAAATCGTAATTGCAATGCCAACCCAAAGCATCTCCGATAAAGCAATCTGGTATATTAGTAAAGCGGGTGCGATTCCAAAAGAAATTAGATCGCACAGCGAATCAAGCTCTTTTCCGAAATCGGATTCCGAATGAAAATGTCTTGCCGCCATCCCGTCGAAACGGTCAAACAGCGCAGCTAAAAATATAAATAATAAACTCATATGACTTAACCCTTTAATAACGAGTATAATGGCGATAATACCAAAACTTAAATTCATCAAAGTAATTGCGTTCGCGATTTGGGCTCTGAACTTTGTATGATAAAACTCTCTCAATAAAAACATAGTGCTCCTCCTAACAGTCTATACTTAAATTATAAATGAAAAAATGAGGTTTGAAAATATGAAGAAGATTCTTTTTAATTCATTCGTGGAGCTAACAGGTAATCCGCTCTCTTCCAAGTTCCTAGAGTTATTTACACAATCACGAATGAGCAGACCACTTATACGCCCCTTTTCAAAAATGTATCACATCGATGAAAGTGAAATGGCGCAACCAATTGAGCATTATAAAAGTTTACAAGCCTTTTTTACACGTAATTTAAAAGAAGACAGTCGATCCATTGATGAATCTTCTAATACGCTAATTTCGCCGGTAGATGGGATTGTAAGCGGTATTGGTAAGATTAGCAAAGACCAAACCTTTATCATTAAAAACCGTTCTTATAATATACGCAAACTATTTGGGGATGAAAAGAAAGCAGCACCGTATAAAGAAGGTTTTTATTTTCTATTGTACCTCTCTCCAAGTCATTATCACCATTTCCATTATCCGGCTAACGGAAAACTTATCTCCCGTTATGCGCTGGGCGGGATTTCTTATCCGGTAAATGACCTAGGATTACGGTTCAAGGAGGATCTGTTTTCAACAAATCATCGTTTGATTTCAGAATTGGCAACGCCTTATGGAAGGGTAGCGATTGTTAAAGTCGGTGCACTTAATGTGAATAGTATTCAAATCCATAGCTCATCACCAGACTGTATAAAGGGCGCTGAGTTCGGCCACTTCTCTTTCGGTTCAACTGTCATTCTTTTCATCGAAAATAGTACACAGTTTAAAGCGACACTGCCCGTTATGACAAATGTTAAAATGGGTCAACCAATAGGAGAATGGCCCACTTAAAACAGAAATGATTTGATCAGGGGCGCCAGACATAAGACATACACTAAAAAAAGGCCCTAAACAATTCATTGTTTAGGACCTTTTTTCGTTTCTGCCCTGCACGATTGTAACCAGTTGCATAGTCTATAGATAATGGCAGGAAAGGGGGAGATAAAATGTCGTGTGAAACAGGTGAAAACGTTGGAAATGGATCAGGTTTTACGTTAATCGTTGTACTATTTATCCTGCTTATCATTGTTGGAGCAACCTATATGACGAATGATGGCATTGGAGGGTATGGAGAAAGGTGTTAACTACGAAACAAAGATGACAGTTTTAAAGTTGGAGAAAACTATATGTCCAATGACTATCTGAACCTTTTAGCACTTCTTGGAATTGGGGGGGCACATCCCGGAGGTTTTGCGCTTACCAAATCCATTTTGGAAAATGAACACATTCACCCTTCCGAATCCGTGTTGGATATTGGATGCGGAACGGGGCAGACAGCACACTATTTAACACAGAGGTTCGCATGCCAGGTCACAGCATTAGACAATCATCCAATAATGTTAGCAAAAGCGAAGGAACGGTTTCAAAAAAGTAAATCACCAGTTATCGTGGTCGAAGGAGATGTACAAAAATTAGATTTCCCGACGAATTCCTTTGACATGATACTGGCTGAATCGGTTATCGCATTTACTGATATCTCCAAGACCTTACATGAACTATCCAGAGTCTTAAAAAGCACAGGTAGATTAATCCTAATTGAAATGACAGCTGAACATCCTATGTCTCAAGAATTAATGGAAAAGGTATATAACCTATATGGAATACGAGAAGTCCCAACTGAAAAGGATTGGATAACCAAACTGGGGAACGTCGGTTTCACTAAAATCGATGTCCTTAATACTTCATTCGGACTAATCCAAACTGACATCGCTGATATAAACCAATCAGAAAATATCGGGCGCAAATTCTTTGATATATGGGATGAACATAACCGTTTTACGATAAAAAATAACGAATCCATTGGCTTTCGAGCTTTTCGTTGTTGTTTATAATTAAAAGTAAAAACCTTTTCTCTTGATAATTATTTAGAGAAAAGGTTTTTTAGTTTGCTCCGCGTTATGTTTTCGGTAAAGCAAAGTCAGAACCTGCAATTACCTCTTCAGAAGACTTTCGGTATAATTCGTTATTCGCTGTAAATCCATTCCTCTGTTGATAAGTTGCGACAATCTGATAGCCAATTTGGTAGCCAATCCATTTAGGCAATCGCTTCTTGGTATCGCCATACAGGAATGGCTGATGGCTATCCGTCCCCACTAAATTTAACGAAGGAAGAAAATATCGCTTCCATATTTTCATCATCTTTTTATACGAATACAGATTTACCCATGGTGATGAAAATTCTTCTCCGTATAAATCTTGCACTGCAAATTCCGCAAGCCCCTCAATTAGCAAAGAATCCATAAGAAGAATTTTAGCGGGTGCTTTACCTAAATAGTTTAGACGGCAAACATGGTTATACTCATGTGCAAATAATGTTTTGATAGCTTCTGATGATAATTCATCGGACAAAAACAGAAGCAATGTCCCCGAATAGGCTACTCCATTTTTAACAGGTGCATGTTCACCCATTTCACCATTTGTGTTTATAGGTAAAATATAGATGGAAACTTCAGGTCCGCCCCATAAATCCTTTAAAAGCCGATATTCCTTCTCAACAATTTGCCAAACATTCATTTTCTCCATTTTTTCTACCACCCGTTTGCTTTCCATCCATTCCAACGGGTCAAATAGCCCATGATTGAACAGTTCATATTGCAATTCTTCAGGGCTTATTCTAGGAAATGAAACGAGCAGTGGCTGGCATATATATTCACACTGTATCGCATATGGATTTTTATCTATTTGTTCTTTGCTAGCTGTGAAAAATCTTTCAAGTACTATTTGCGTATTAATAACTGGCAAGTATTTCATCCTTTAACGGTTTATTTATATATAAAGAACTCCATTGAACTCGCTGCGGCGCTCGTGGATGCCTACGCTTAGTTTATCCTTCATTTTCTTGGAACCGAATTCAAAAGTGAATATGCTAGTAGCCGGACATTCATCTAGTACAACTCACTATTGCATCATATGTTAACAATACATGCTTGTATGCAAATACGTTCGAAAGGAGGATGAAAATGACTCAAAATAATTTGTATCATCAATGTTGCCGCTACTACGGAAAAACTGTAAGAATTACTTGTCATGATGGCAGGACGCATGTAGGAGAAATCACCAGAGTAAGTAGAGACATGGTTTGGATTCGACCTGCTGGAAATCTAGGTGGTTACGGATTTGGCTATGGTGGATTTGGAGGGTACGGTGGGTACGGTGGTTATGGTGGTTATGGATACAGAAGGTATGGTGGATCTAGATTCGGTTTCGGCATTGCGCTTGGAGCAATTGCTGGAGTAGCACTTGCCTCTGCGTTTTTTTGGTAAGTTTCCTGTTCGTGTAAAAGTACAACTATAAAGTTTTAAAAAAAAGACAAAGCCGGTTAGTAGATCTACCGGTTTCGCCTTTTTTTATGTCAGTAAAAGAACCCTGCCAACTGTTATGAATCGTACCCATCACAACGTAACAAAAATCATTAACAAAAATAAAATCATCAAGTAATTCACGGAATATAAGAAAACTATATTAGCCCATTTAAGATCATTCTTTGTAGAAAAGCCCATAAATCCAATTACCAAGAAGCCGATGTTTAGCATTGTGGCCACAATCATAAATGTCAGACCAAGTGACGCTAAATAGAATGGCAATGGAAGCAAGCATGCTACATAGACGACAATTTGCCGCTTAGTCATGTTAAAGCCAAGTACAGCGGGCAACATCGCAACACCAGCTGCTTTGTATTCATCATTTTTCTTCATTGCAATTGCGAATGTATGAGGCATCTGCCAGATGAATATAATCATGAACAACACAATCGGAACGATATGAAAAGCCGGTGCAATCGCCGCCCACCCAATTAAAGGAGTAACCGCGCCTGAAACGCTGCCAATTACAGTATTCAGCGTGTACCTTCTCTTGGACCACATCGTATATAAAATAACATATGTGAACCAGCCAATGAATGCATAAATGGCTGCCTCAATAGTTGTGAAAAATAAAAGGACCATACCTAATACCGAAAGGGCAATTCCTAACATCAAAACTGTATTTAATGAAATATTCCCCGTCACTGTAGGTCTTTTTTGCGTTCTTGCCATCACTGTATCGATATCGACATCGTACCAGTTATTAAGAACAAGTGCCCCTGCCATAAGAACAGTACTACCGACAATCGTTAGCAAAAACACATTTAGATTATCGATTAATGAAATGCCAGTAAAATGCAATGCCAACCAAAAACCAACAAATACAGGAACAACATTCGCAATTAATACAAACGATTTAAAAAGTGATTTCAGGTCTGCAAACATAGTGGAAATACTTCGCTCCTTCCCAGAAGAAAGGATTATATCTTTATTCATCTACAATACGCTCCTTAAAATTGGTTTCAATTAGACCATTTAAATACGATTCCATCCTTACTACTATATCATTTTGAATGAGGCAAAATAAACATTTACGATTTTTCTTCTACAAAATCCATAAAAGGTTCTACAGTTTGTAACAATTCATGATTGTTACAAACTGTAGAACCTTTATAATTTCCTACCTGTTCTACGATAAAGGGACGCCTTACCTTTTATATCCATCACTGTTCATTTATCTTTTATTATCCGGAAACCGTTTTCCAGAGCTTGCTGTAACGAACTAAACGTATCTATTTGGGAGAAATTCAATCCCAACTGAACTGCAGTCTGAGCAATTTCCGGGCGGATTCCCGTTATCGTCGATTTAATCCCCAATAATTTCAGTATCTGTGTGCTTCGAAAGATTTGGTGGGCAACCATTGTATCGATGATTGACACACCTGATAGGTCGATGAATAAATGCTCAATATGTTGTTCCGTACACCTTGCAGGAACATCTTCCAAAAACTTTTGTGCACGTAACGTGTCGATATCACCAACTAATGGCAACACACCAACCGATTCATTGACTTTTATGATAGGTGTTCCTAATTCTTCGATTAACTGCAATTGTGCTGAGAGTCTGTTATCCATTACCTGGTAGTACATTTCCGAAAAACTGACAGTAAGCCTATCAAACGCTTCGTGTATTGTAATTCCCCATTTTAATAAGTCCGCCCTGGTAACTTCATCACCTTTTAGTTCCACAAATTTTACGATGAAAGACCAGTATGTTTTTCTAACTTTACTTAGCGCATCCAGCACTTCATGAATAGGTGTATTACTACTTACCCTACTTTTGGCTACTATAAGAGCCCATTGTTCCTTATTTTTTTCAAAGTCCCCTTGTTCTCCCAATAGACTGCTAGCAACAGCGAGATTGGTTAATCTGTTTTGTTCCCGAAGTTTGGTTTCCGCCGTTTCACCTGCATCCACTGAATAGATGGATCCCTTTTCTTCTATTCGTTGCGCAAGCCATTCGTCCGATATGGCGCATAAGTTATTGATGAGATAATCGTGTAGTTGCATATCCATGTTACTCATTTGCATCCTCCTTGTCTAAAAGTAGTACCGTTCTTCGTTTTTTTAACTATATATGTTGACATAAGGAATCCTCTCAACGACGCTCGGCGCTTGGGGATGCCTCCCGCAATAAGCCAGACAGAAGACCGCTGTCAGTCTTATTGCTTCGGCTACCCCAGTGAGGCGCCTTCGCTGGAAATTTTATAGAATCATTATTTTAACATGCATAGTATCCTATTAGTTTTAGTATACCAAAGGTTTTACGAAATGAAATTAAAGTTTTCTAAAAAAAGGCATGATGCAGGCCAAGCCATTAAAAAAATGGTTTTCAAATAGTTATTGAAAATTTGGGTACGCTATTTATTGAAGGATTCTAAAAGAAGAAGGAGGATGTAAAATGTCAAAGATCAACCCAAAACCGAATGATTCAGCTGATAATGAAGAGAGGTTAAAGAAAACAATTAGTAATATGGAAGCGGCAGAAGAAGCGATGGCATTTGCAGAAGGACAAGAACGTGCTACAATCAAGTCGAAAAATGAACGACGTGCAAAAAGCATTGAAGATTTGAAAAACGAAATAATAGAAGAAGATAAATCACGTGTTAACGGGTATATTTGAAATTGCTGTTTATGTTGAAATAGAGAATTCTCTTGAATCCATTTCGGCGCTTGGGTT
The DNA here is from genome assembly GCF_900609045.1 of Filibacter tadaridae. Lineage (GTDB taxonomy): Bacteria > Bacillota > Bacilli > Bacillales_A > Planococcaceae > Sporosarcina > Sporosarcina tadaridae. The sequence goes on along the minus strand of NZ_UXAV01000023.1, from coordinate 47,689 downwards.
TTGCCTACCGCGATACCACTTTTAAGACGTCTTCGATGGTTTTACCTAAGTTGTCACTAAGTAAATTCGCTAAAACAGTGAAGCGAGCCTTCCCCTGACAATATAGGAGAAAAGCTCGCTGTTTTAGTTGTAAATGATTGTCCTTACTTAAATCCTTTTTTGATCACCAGAAAGGTTCATTGATGGGGTCATCCTCTTGGAGTTCCATATAATATGGACTTAGGCTAAACAACATATACGCAGCACAGATAGCATACACAACGATTCCTAATAAAATGTTAGTAAATAGATGAGGAACGAGAGTAATAAAAGGTATAAAAAAGTTTAGCATAGCGGTTTTTTTTACCGATTTTTTCGTTCGATACTGCTTTTTGGTGCAGTAAGGACATGTCGTTCCCCCGTTTTTCATGCTTTGCTTCAATGCTTCCCTATAGGACCATTCTTCACCGCATTCCACACAAACAGGTAAGCCTTTGCCCCTTTTTCGAAGGCCTCGCTTTAACAAGAAGCGTAGGACAATAAAAAAGCTAAAGAAAAGAATTGTTTTCAAAATATCATTATCGAGTATGGACCAATTTATAGTTGTTAGGGCTTCATCTGGTGACGCCCCCTGTAAACTATTCGCAGAATCACCTTGTTGCCTTAATAAATAACCGAAACCAAGTGCAAAAACCGTGAAAGTCGCGAGCACAATTCGATATTGCCAATTGACACGTCTTTTTTGATTATGTACTTTAGCTTTTGATTTCGTTGCGATTAGTTGCTTTTTCTCTGCGGATAACGACATAGGTTGTAGCTCGCGAAGTAAATCCTTCTTAAATTGACTCATGGCGTAGTTCCTCCCATTCATAATCAACTATCCGATTTGCCAGTTGCTTCCGCGCACGCTGTAACCTCGTTCTTATCGTCGCTTGCGGACAATCCAATAACTCCGCTATTTCCACTGTCGTCATTTCCTGGAAGTAGTATAGAATGAGCACTTCACGATAGGTGATTGATAAGGTAAACAAAGCCTCTACCAATTCTTGCTTCTCCGCCTTTTCAAGCAAGGACCGTTCAGGGGTACGGTTGGTACTTTTCCCCGTTACTTTCTCAAACAGCGTGATCCGCTTGTTCTTCCAGCTTCGTAAAAAATCATGGCTACGATTGACCGTCATTTTCACTAAATAAGTTCTCAGCGATGCCTCACCTCTGTACTGCCCCTGTTTTTCATAAAAAGCGATAAAGACTTCTTGCACGATATCCTCTGCCGTCGCCCTATTTTTTACATACAAGTAAGCAACACGCAGTAAATAATCTCCATGCTCGTCAATGACCTCTTCAATTTCCGCCACAACCTCACCTACCTTCACCTTACTGACGGATCCCAAGCCTATTCCGATTCACTTTTCATGTGATTTGTTTTATCTTAATTAGAAAGGCTTTTGCAAGTCAACGAAAGAAGTACTAAAGTTTTCAAACACAGCTTCCAAAGAAGATTTACGCCAACTTTATATAAAAAAATGACTGGTTATTGGACAATGACCGGGATCAGATTGACCAGTTGTTTAAGTAATTCATGGTGCCAGTTGCCTACACTTTATTATGAAACGACAAGTGATTTAACTATATATGTTGAACTAATGATTTAATATAATATCCTGCGAAGGCGCCTCACTGGGGTAGCCGAAGCAATAAGACTGACAGCGGTCTTCTGTCTGGCATATTGCGGGAGGCATCCCCAAGCGCCGAGCGTTGTTAAGAGGATTCTTTATGTCAACTTATATAATCAAGTAAAATAAAAATTGGACATCCAAATAGATGTCCAACCTTTACTTTTTATGTAATGATGGGTATTTTTTCGACTCTTCACAGTTAATTACGATTTCATAACACACTCAACGCCGTATCTTTGATATCACTAATAAACATACAACCCGGGGCATGTGTGATCATAATCGAGGGTTTACTTTGCATTGCTACTGCCTGTGGTGTGACCCCGCACGGCCAAAATACTGGAATTTCACCATCTTTGATAGTGACTGAATCCCCAAAGTCTGGTTTGTCAATATCCGTGATGCCAATTTGACTTGGGTCTCCAATGTGAATTGGTGCTCCATGAACGTCAGGAAAACGAGTGGTAATTTGCACGGCTCTTATTGCATCCTCATAAGTCATAGGCCGCATACTTACTACCATTGGCCCTTCAAAGACACCTGCTTTTTCACAGGCAATCATCGTTTTGTACATAGGTACATTGCATTTTTCTTCAATATGTCGGATGGGTATACCGGCTGCTAGAAGTGGTGTTTCAAACGTGAAGCTGCATCCTAGCAGGAAGCAGACCATGTCTTCTTCCCAGTAAGCAGTTGCATCTAGCACCTCTGCTGTATATACCCCCTTTTTATAGATTCGATACTTTGGCACATCGGTCAGAATGTTTGCACCAGTTGCGATTTTGTTAGGAGTGAAAGAGCCTAATTCCGTCACGTCCAATAAAGGACACGACTTCGGGTTTCGTTGACAAAATAGTAAAAAGTCATAGGCGTGTTCTTTTTTCAATATAACAAGATTCGCTTGCGTAAATCCCTTTGACATGCCTGCCGTCGGTCCTGTAATGACCTGTTCGCTGATTAATTTCCTGATTTCTATTGGAGACATTTTTTCGTAGCCTTCCATCACTTGTCCTCCTTCAACTAGTACTATCGTTCATTAAAAAAGTAATGGCAGTTGCTCAAAGAGTGTCATGATACTTAAAACACCCATGATGATGACAACAAATCCTCCCGTTATTGTCAGCCAAAGCGGATGTTTATAACTACCAATGATATCCTTCTTATAAGCAGCAACTAGAATTGTTCCCAAAGCAAGAGGTAAAATTAGTGCATTTAACGCACCGACAAGTAAAAGTATTTTCACGGGTTGACCGACAAGTGCAAACGTAAGTGTCGAGACCAGTATAAATAAGATTATTATCCAGTTGTGATACTTCTCGATGGCGGGATGAAAAGATCGAATGAATGAAACAGATGTGTATGCAGCTCCGACAACGGAAGTAATAGCCGCCGCCCACATAATAACACCGAACATTCTATACCCCGCATTACCTGCAGCCAATTTGAAAACTGAAGCAGGTGGATTAGAAGGGTCAATCGTAAGCCCCATTGATACAACACCAAGGACTGCCAAGAACAAAGCCACGCGCATAATCCCTGTCACAACAATTCCCATAACAGAGCTTTTCGTGACGTCCGGCAATGATTCAATCCCTTTTACACCTGCATCCAATAGACGGTGGCCGCCAGCAAATGTAATGTATCCTCCTACCGACCCACCAATAATCGTGACGATAGCAAAAATACTAATATGTTCCGGTTTAAAAGTATTAACGATTGCTTCCCCTACTGGAGGTGAGGTTGTAAATGCAACATAAAGCATTAATAGAATCATGACAACCCCAGCAGCTTGTGCAACTTTGTCCATTGCCTTGCCAGCTTCTTTAAACAAGAATATGAAGATTGCAAAAGCGGCACTTATGACGGCCCCTTTGATGGGATCCATTCCTAACATGGCGTTAAGCCCGAGTCCTGCCCCGGCGACGTTTCCAATATTAAATGCAAGTCCTCCGATTACTATTAATACAGCGAGCACAACCCCAAGTCCTGGTAACACTTTATTAGCTATCTCTTGGCCTCTCAAACCAGACACGGCAATAATTCTCCAAATATTAATTTGTACAAAGACATCTAAGAGCAATGAAATTAAGATAACAAATCCAAAACTTGCCGCTAATTGTTGCGTAAATACAGTTGTTTGCGTAAGGAATCCAGGTCCGATGGAAGAGGTAGCCATTAAAAAGGCCGCTCCTAGCAAGACACTTTTACTTACTTGTTTCTTCACAGGAGCTTGCTCTAAGTTATTTCTTTTCATATAAATCCTCCACTCATTCCGAAATTGCAGAAACCATGATATTGTTTTGCACTAACTTCTCTTTTATATAAATTGCAAAATCCAACGCATGCTCTCCGTCCCCGTGAATGCAAATTGAATCAGCTTTCACTGAAACTTCTACTCCCTGTTGGGACATGACTTTACCTTTTGTCACCATTTTTATAACCTGAGCAACTGATTGCTCTTTATCTATTATCATTGCGTCTGTTTGTGCACGTGATGTAAGAGTACCGTCCTCTTGATATGTTCGGTCCGCAAATACTTCATGTGCTGTTCGTAAGCCAATTCGTTCACCAGCTTTTGTTAATTCACTTCCCGCAAGACCGACTAATACAAGTTTTGGTGAAATACCGTATACAGCTTGTGCAATAGCTTCTGCAAGTTTTTCATCTTTGGCTGCCATATTGTACAGCGCACCATGTGGTTTTACATGTTGCATTGAAGCATTGCATGTTGTTAAGAACCCTTGTAATGCCCCGATCTGATAGACGACCATATCGTACGCTTCCTGTGGAGTGATTTTCATTTCACGGCGACCGAATCCATTTATATCTGGAAGTCCAGGATGCGCACCAATTTTTACGTTATTATCAATTGCAAGCTTGACCGTTTCTCTCATGACACTTGGATCACCTGCGTGAAAACCACAAGCAACATTTGCTGATGTTACATATTTTAATATTTCTTTCTGCTCGCCCAAAGTATAGCGACCAAAACTTTCGCCTAAATCACAATTTAAATCTACCCGAAACATAGTTTTCCCTCCATTAACGGTAAGTATTTATTTATAGAAAGCGCTTACAAAATGCTTAATTTCCGGAATACGGAACTAAGGTTTTGAATTATAAATTCACTTTATCATATAAATCTACTATTGAATAGACATTATTCCATGAATTTAGAAGGCAGTAGAAAAGAATTACTTTTTTGACTTGACGTACTTGTATTTTGTTTTTCGACTATTATAATGATTGTATGATCCATTTCGTAAAACTACGGTACCGTATTTCGAAACTCAGGGAGTTGTTAGAATGAGTAAAGAAATTGTAAAGGCTCTTATAAAGCCATTAGGGGATTCTGCCCTGATTGTCCAGTTAGGCGAAGGGATTAACCCTTCGATTCATAAGAATGTAAAAGAGTTGGCTATACTATTGGATGCAAGCCCATTTAATGGTTATATAGAGTCTGTTCCGGCTTACACAAGTTTGACTGTTTACTACAATCCTTACATTGTGCATCAGTCTATTAAAAGTGTATTGATAAACACTTCTTTTCAATATGTTAGCGTTTACATGGAAGACTTGGTTCTACAAATCGGCAAGCAGGCATTATCTGACGAAAAGCATGTCACTATTCCAGTGCTATACGGAGGTAAGTACGGACCCGATTTAGAGTACGTCGCAAACTTTCACGGGTTAACTACCGAAGAAGTTATCCGAATTCATTCTGAAAATGAGTACCTGGTCTATATGATTGGCTTTGCACCAGGTTTCCCTTTTATGGGTGGCATGGATGAACGAATTGCAACACCCCGCAAAGAATCTCCTCGAACAGCCATTGTTCCGGGAGCCGTAGGAATTGCCGGGATGCAAACAGGGGTTTATCCATTGGAGACGCCCGGAGGTTGGCAGATTATTGGTCAGACCCCTATCAATCTTTTCCTTCCGGATGTATGGCCACCGACATTACTGCAATCGGGCTATAAAATTCGCTTCAAGCCTATTTCTTCCGGGGAATATGAGTATTTAAAGGAGATGAATTCATGAGTATCCAAGTACTTCATCCCGGACTTTTGACCACAATTCAGGATTTGGGGAGATATGGTTCGCAGAAATACGGCGTTATTGTAAGTGGCGCAATGGATAGCTATTCGTTACGCATAGCAAATTTGCTAGTGGGAAATGAAGAAGGTGAAGGCGCTCTCGAAATTACGTTGTTTGGGACAACTCTTCGCTTTGAAACAGATTTACTCATTGCAATTACCGGTGGTGATTTGATGGCAACGGTTGACGGCGAAGAAGTGCCGATGTGGCGTCCCATTCTTGTACGAAAAGATTCCGTATTGACGTTTAAGTCGGCACGAAAAGGATGTCGTGCTTATGTCGCGTTTGCTGGTGGGTTCGTTGTTCCTGAAGTTATGGGAAGTAAAAGTACATATGTCCGGGCTGGTATTGGCGGTTTTTTGGGAAGGGCTTTGGAAAAAGGAGATGTGCTTGCATGTGGGAAGCTGAATGCCACTAGTCAATCATTTGTTCAACAGTTAAGTAAAAGAAGTGACCACTTTACATGGACTGTAAATTACGAAACACTAATCCGTTTTCAGCAGACGCAAACCATTCGAATTAGTAAAGGTGCTGAGTATAATCATTTTAACGAAATTAGTAGACAAAAATTAAACGGGGAACCGTATGTACTAACTACTGCATCTGATCGAATGGGCTACCGTTTGGAGGGATTCCCTCTATCATTGACTGAAAAATTCGAGTTACTGTCTGAAGGTGTCACTTATGGAACGATACAGATTCCTCCAAATGGACAGCCCATTATTTTAATGGCAGATCGCCAAACAACTGGCGGTTATCCAAAGATCGCCCAAATTATTTCGGCTGATTTGCCTAGTTTGGCGCAATTACAACCGACCGGTACCATTCAGTTCAAGGAAGTTTCAATTGGGGAAGCCGAAAAGGAATTGTTGAGAAATGAGCAGATTATAACTAACATTAGAATTGGAATTCAATCGAAAACATAAAAGACTTGTTCAATACATATGCCTCAGTTTGTTTATTCCCCCCTATTCAAGTTGCTTGATTTGCATAGGGGGAATTCACTACTAATCGGTATAGCCTAATTGATTCGATATTTTTTTTGCTGCCTCTAAAGCTTTTTCTGCATACATCGGGATTTTTTCATTTTGATAATTTGCTTCAATGCCTGCGACACTAATCCCTGCAATGACTTCCCCTTTATGGTCAAATATCGGTGCTGCAATCGCCGATGTATGGTTTTCCAATTCAGAATGACTAACGGTATAACCGTCGATTCTTGCTTGTCTAATTGTTTCATAAAGATGGGATTTATCTGTAATAGACCCCATACCAAAAGGTTTGAGCTCTATAGAATCGATATATGCATCAATTTCCGTATCGGGTAAGAATGAAAGAATAACGCGGGAACAAGCTCCAGCATATAAGGGGCTTCTTCTACCAATCGCCGTGTAAAGGCGAACTTTTTGAAGTGTATCAATTTTTTCTATGTAAATTGCTTCATCATTTTGCTTTATGATTAGATTGACAGCCTCATTCACATCATGATGGAGATCCTGCATGATTGGGTAGGCTATATTACGAATATTGATTCTTGAAGAGACCAAATGACCAAATTTAAGAAATAAGAGACCTAAGCGATATTTCGAATCCTCCCCTTTCACAAGAAACCCCATTTCTTCAAAAGACATGAGCATGCGATAGACAGATGTTTTTGGGATACCAGAGTGCTCTATAACTTCTTGGAATGTCAGTTCCGCATGGTCTATAAATAAGTTTAGGACATCCATTGAACGGACCACCGTTTTGTTTTTATTAGTCATTGCTATACCTCCAATGTGCTTAGACTTTCTGTTTAGAATTAAAGCCTTTCCACAGGTGATTCGTTCTCAAATTCAAATTTAGCTGTCTGTGCAAAATTCAGACCCTTAGCACACCACGGAAACCTCTTGATGCATAGTAGGATTCTGCTCCATTGTGGTACACAAAGACAGTGTCGTAGCGACAATCACAAAAGATGGCCCCTTTTAGTTTTCTAATAGCAGCAGGCGTTTGCACCCAGCTGGACGTTTTCTTATCGAACTTTTCAAGTATCTGTATCTCCCGGTATTGTTCTTCCGTTAAAAGTTCAATGCCCATGGCAGTTGCCATATCAATAGCGTTATTTTCTGGCTTATGTTTTTTCCTTGACTCCAGTGCTTCACGGTCGTAACAAATACTTCTGCGACCTTTAGGACTTTCCGCTGAGCAATCATAAAAAATGTATTCATCCTTCTTCTTATCATGACCGACAACATCCGGTTCGCCTTCAGTTACTTCCATTTCATTGAGCGACCACAGTTTTTCAGTATTGGCTTCGAGCTTAGTTTGTACTTCAGCCCATTCGAGTCCTTCATGGCGATGCATGTTTTTTTCAAAACGGGCTTTTAATGTATTGAGTAATTCATCACGTTTTTCTGGTGACAACTCTTTATTTATATTTGTCATATTAGTTTCCTCCCACTTCTCGTTTACGTATTGAGTGCTTTTCACGCTTTTTGTTCATGTTATTCTCGATTTAAATTAAGTTTCGTCGGGTTAAAGTGAAGAGAACGCAAGGAACAGTGCCAATTCAAGTAATTTAGGGTAGAGTAGGTTGATAAATAATCTCGTAAATTCTTTAAGCAAATATCATGACTTTCAATTTTATTGTATTAATAATCTTAACTTCTGTGTGTTTTTTACCGAGGTAAGATAAACTTCATCATCATCGATGTACATGAACATACTCTTTTCATTTTTCTTTCCCAGCCACAAATGAATACCGTGCGTTGGCAATTGACCTTCTTCTGCTGATGTATATTCAACCATCACATCGTATTCTGGGTCCGATACATCTACATGTCCTATTTGTTTTTGAGCGGTTGTAATCGCGTTTTTAAACGTTTTAATTGATTCGGCATCGGTATATGATTGCATAATATCTTCATTCATTCCGCCAAATCCGTTTGATTTTGAAATTTTCACTTCAGAAACCTTTTCATCCAATAGAACCATTGTTTCTGCCGTTCGTGATAGACAACCTACTAAAATCAGCATACCTACAAAAGATACCACTAAAATCACTGTTCTCAATTCAATCTCCCCATATTCTTTCTTGGCATCATTATTTCAATCTAACGCTATAAAATCGCATGGCCTTAAGACTTCCTTCCGACTCAAATATCCCCGCATCTATTAGCATTCTTAGTCGATATTCTAAAAATGAGTCGCCTACATGTTGTTCTAAGTTTCCCAGAACGTCACCAATTAATCTTGCAGATTTCATAAATCCATTTAGCTCCGGTTTTCTATGTAGATGCTTTGCTTTTTGAATAATAAATTGATCATAATAGTTTTCAGAAACGCTCTGTATTCTATCGCTTTTCCATATTCTTAATGTTTCTTGGTTATCAGAAAGAGATAGCCATCTATTTTCTAAATCTTCTCGTTTACGTTGTGTAAGTGATGGAATAACTTTACTATGCCCATATATAGATTGAAATTCTTCAGGAGAAATTTCTCCTGTATGTAATACCGTATATTCTATATCCTTTTTACTGAAAAGCTCTCTATGTTTTTTGGTTGTATTGATAACCTTGATGTCGTTATCCCTACTATTTAACAGATGGAGAACGTAACGCAGTCCAGTCTGCTCATGTGAGTTATCAGCAATCCATATAGTAATCGTTTCGTCCCCTGGAATAGATTTTATTTGATTTACAGATTCTTTAAAGCTCTTTACAAAGACATGAAAATCTTCGTTTTCATCATTCATCACATTTTTCATCCAAGTAAATCTTGCTTCTTTCCCTATCTCATCGTGTAACTGCCAGATTGGTCCAATTGAGAACATGTCTCTAAAGGATACAATCTTTTCCATTTTGTATCTACCTAAACCCTTTAAAGCTACTCTTAAACTTCCTGCAGAGGCATCACTGAAAAGAATATGGATCATCTGAAATTTCACCTTCTGTCTCGTTTTTAGTTGTTCTTGTTAAATCCCCTCACTCTCGTACAATGAACTACGATCGAATAGTAAGTAAACATGGAGCCAATCAAATTGGTCTTTGATTGGCCCACTGTCGACTCTTTATTGTTTTGGTTGGGTTTTCTTAACTGCATGCCTTACAGGACAGTTAGCGATGTAACTACTTTTTTGACCAATTACTATTTACTTCAACCCCTGCATCTTTCAACAGATTATATAATGGGCATCTCTTTTCAACGATTTCTTTTAATTGTTCTATTGCCGCCTCTGTTTCGTCGGTTTCCACTACCACATTAAGTTGAACTGTTTGGAAATAAGTTTGTACACCTTCTACCCCCTTAAAACCACGTGGATCTAATATCCCTTCCGTATCATACTCCAAACCTTTATATGTAAAGCTCAGCTCTTTAGCTACATATGCAACCATTATAGTTGTACAGGCCGAAAGTGCTCCCAAGAAATATTCCAGTGGATTAGGACCCGTATTGGTGCCACCAAGTCTTTCTGGTTCATCAACAAAAAATACTGGCAAGTCTCTTACACTTATTGTATTTTTTAATCCGTGTTCTAGTTTGCCATTAACACGAAGTGTCGCTAGTTGTTGCTCATTCATAATGATGTCTCCTTTTTAATCTATAGTTGTAGTATTTCAAGGTTTCTGGGTATAGGACTTTGTTTGAAACAAGCAAGAATTGACGTTTGCAAGGCTTTTATAAAGTGAAAGGGATTGTTGCTGGACTACTATTCCAACTCCATCAACGCCACACACTCTACATGCGAGCTCTGGGGAAACATATCCACAGGCTGGATTTCCTGAGTACGATAGCCACCGTCTTCTAAGATGCGCAAGTCGCGTGCTAGTGTACCGGGATTGCATGATACGTAGACGACACGTTTTGGTTTGTATTCTAAAATTGTTTTCAGCAGTTCTTCGTCACAGCCTTTACGCGGTGGATCAACGACCAGTACGTCAAAGCGTTTGCCAGCTGCGTACCATTTGGGTATGACAACTTCCGCAGCACCTGTTTCAAACTTGGCATTGGTAATGCCGTTCAATTCAGCATTGCGCTTTGCATCTTTGATTGCTTCCGGGACGATTTCGACGCCGTATACTTCTTTCGCTTTTTGGGCGAGGAATAGTGAGATTGTGCCGATTCCGCAGTATGCATCGATGACGGTTTCGTTGCCTCTCAGTTGTGCGTATTCAAGGGCTTGTCCGTACAATACTTCCGTCTGTATGGGGTTCACTTGGTAGAAAGACCTTGCCGATATTTCGAAATCGATGTTGCCGATTGAATCGACGATGATTGGTTTTCCGTAGAGTAGGTTTGTTTCATTGCCAAAAATGACGTTTGTTTTCTGGTCATTGACGTTTTGCATGATGGACGTTACTTCAGGGGCTACTCGTTTAATGAGATCGATGACTGCGTCTTTTTGCGGGAATTTCTTTTTACGCGTCACTAGGACTACCATTAGTTCGCCTGTAGCTCGTCCTTTGCGGACAATCAAATGCCGAAGCATGCCGCGATGTGTTTTATCATCATAGGCTTCGAGACCGATTGCGTGCATTTCATGTTTTAGCGTAGACATTAGTTCGTCCGCTTCTTCGCTTTGGATGATGCAGACATCCGTGTCGACGATGTGATGGGTGCGCGATTTGTAAAAACCGGAAACGACTTTGCCGTCTTGTTCGCTGAAAGGTATTTGTGATTTATTGCGATAGCGCCACGGATCTTCCATTCCTTTAACAGGATGTACGGGCACATGCGGCAATTTACCGATCCTGTCCATTACATCACGCACTGTTTTGCGTTTTTGAACAAGCTGCCCTTCGTAGGATAAGTGCTGCATTTGGCAGCCCCCACATTCCCAGAATACATGGCAAGGTGGTTCTACACGATGGGGCGATGCTTTGGTTACGTTTAATAGGCGTGCGAATCCGTAATTTTTTAATGTTTTACCAACTTGAATTTCTACTTCCTCACCGGGAAGTGCGCCTGGAATGAAGAGTGGATAGCCATCCACTTTTGCTACGCCTGAGCCATCGTGTGTTAAGTCTTCCACGAAGACGTTGAGTCGATCGTTTCTATTTATGCTAAATGACATTGTTTTTCCTCCAAATTTCGTATGCCTCTAGTTTACCATGGACGGGCGGGAAATTGGCAGGGGACTGATTTATATGAGGGGAGTTTTTGGGTAGTTGGTGGTTGTATGGGCGGTCGGCGATGGTGATTGATCGCTTATTGCTTTTTTTGAGCGTGGAGCGGCGGCGATTGATCGGTTCTCGCTTTTTTTGAGCGCGGGACGGCGGCGATTGATCGCTTCTTGCTTTTTTTGAGCGCGGGACGGCGGTGATTGATCGCTTATCGCTTTTTTTGAGCGCGGAACGGCGGTGATTGATTAATTCTCGCTTTTTTGAGCGTGGGGCAGCGGGGATTGATCGCTTATTGCTTTTTTTGAGCGCGGGACGGCGGCGATTGATCGCTTCTTGCTTTTTTTGAGCGCGGGACGGCGATGATTGAGCGCTTCCTACTTTTTTTGAGCGTGGGACGGCGGTGATTGATCGCTTATCGCTTTTTTTGAGCGCGGAATGACGGCGATTGATCGGTTATTGCTTTTTTTGAGCGCGGGGCAGCGATGATTGATCGGTTATTGCTTTTCTTGAGCGCGGGACGGCGGCGATTGATCGCTTCTCGCTTTTTTTGAGTGCGCGGCACCCGCTTTTGATTACTCACGCACAAACCGCCAGTAATTCCCCGTAAAAAAACAGACGTTATAACAACGTCTGCTCCCCATTCACTTCTTTTCATTCTCCATTTGTTTGTATACCGCACCGTCCATTGGGGCGATGATAAATGCTGCTGCAATTCCACCAAATAAGACAATGAACGGGGCGTAGAACATTAGAAAGTGTGTCATGAAGCGGTTCCTCCCTTATGCGTGATAATCGCCTTTTCCGCGTACGTAGTCTTTATCGAACAAGAACAAACGCATGAGTAGTACGATTGACGGAATGAGTAGACCCAATCCTAATATGAACGCGACAATCAGTGAAATTGCCATCGCGGGATTTGTAAAACTGTCGTAAATTGTTAGGTACGGGTATAGCAAGTATGGATAATGCGATGCACCGTAGCCATAGAATGCGAAGATGAACTGTCCGATGAGTAGGATGAAAGCCCAGCCGTATTTCTGACGTTTCCATAATAGCCAAACCGTTCCGATGAACATCAGCGCAGAAATCAGGAACATCGGCCAGAAATCCTGAATATTGACGTAGTGCGCTGGATTGTGTCTTCGCAATTCAAAGATGATACCACCTGCCGTAATTGCTGTAGGCAATGACCACACAAGTGCGTATTTCCGTAGAAGATCTGTCGCTTCCGGATCCCTTGCTTTATTGGCATACCAGGTTAAGAATGTCGCGGATATATAAAGCGTGGCTGCAATACTTAATACAACAACGGCCCATGTGAGCGGGCTTGTGAACAGCATCCAATAATCGAGTACCGGGTTACCGTCCACCATGGAGATGAACCCGCCTTCGGAAATAGTCAAAACGATGGAAAGCGAAGCTGGAATCAGTATCCCAGCCAGTCCATACATGAATGAATATCCTTTGTGCCCACGCGCACCATACGTTTCAAATGCATAATACGAGCCACGAATCGCTAATAGTACAATTCCGATACTGACTGGAACCAACAGCGTTGTTCCATAATAAAAAGCGGTTTTCGGAAAGAAACCGATGATTCCTACGAAAAAGAACACGAGGAATACATTCGTCACTTCCCAAACGGGTGACAAATAGCGTTGGATAATTTTGGTTAGAGTGTGTTCATGTGCCGTGATCCTACTATATGCATTGAAAAACCCTGCCCCAAAGTCGATTGCACCGATTAGTATATAGCCGAATAGGAAAGTCCACAGGACAGTAATGCCGATTATTTCAAGCGTCATAGCACGTCACCGCCCTTTTCCGTTTCACGGTCTTCAATCTCTTGTTCCACAGGATTTTTACGGAACATCCGCGTTAAGATGACAACACTACCCACGCCGAGGATCAGGTATAATAGTGCAAAAAGTATGAGCATCAGATCGACTTGACCACTTGTCGTGGCGGCATCTTCCGTCCGCATCAATCCTCTGAGAACCCATGGCTGTCTTCCGACTTCAGCCAGCCACCAACCTGCTTCTATGGCGATTATCGACAAAGGTCCACCAAGTACAATAAGCCAGCGGAACCATTTTGCGTGGATAATCTTCCAGCGACGTTTCATGCCAATCCAGTAGATGCCTGCTAATGCGATCATTCCAACGCCGATTGTGACCATCAGATCGAACAAATAATGGATGTATAGCGGAGGCACTTCATCTTCCGGAAACTGGTCAAGTCCCACGACTTCCGCCGTAAAACTGCTATGTGCAAGGAATGACAAACCGAACGGAATTTTAATGGCGTATTTCACTTCTCCATCATCCAGTACACCGTACATAATCAGCGGTGCATTTTCTTCCGTTTCAAAATGCCATTCCGCAGCAGCCAGTTTTTCGGGTTGGTATTCAGCAAGGTATTTCCCAGAGAAATCACCGACGATTGCAGCCGCGATTGCAAATACCAGCCCGATTTTCATCGTAAGGTAAAGCGCTTTTTTATGGTATACATGATTGGACCCTTTCAACAACCTGAATGCAGCAATCGCCGCAAGTACAAATGCAGCTGTCATATATGCCGTTACGACGACATGCGCTACTTTCGTCGGCATTGCCGGGTTGAACATTGCAAGAAGTGGGTTAATATTAATAAGTTCCCCGTTTGAAATATCAAATCCGCGTGGTGCATTCATAAACGCGTTCACCATCGTAATGAATACAGCCGAAAACGATGCGCCCACAGCAACCGGGATGAGTAATAGTAAATGTTTTTTCTGATTCTCAAAGCGATCCCATGTGTATAAATAAATTCCTAGGAATATTGCTTCAAAGAAAAACGCGAACGTTTCTAGGAATAATGGGAGAGCGATGACATTTCCCGCTAGTTCCATGAAATTGGGCCATAACAACGATAATTGCAGGCCAATCGCTGTTCCGGTTACAACCCCTACAGCAACCGTGATGATAAAACCACGTGCCCAGCGGCGTGCCAGTAAAATATAATGCTCATCATTTTTCTTAATTCCTACCCATTGGGCAATCATAATCATGAGCGGAACCCCAACGCCAATTGTGGCGTAAATAATGTGGAAGGATAAGGTTAACTCTGTTAATACGCGTGAATAAAATACAGCTTCTTCATTTCCCATACTGACAATCCCCCTTCATCCTAAAGACTCTATCGAAAGATTCTACTAACTATGGACAACAACATAATACCCGCGACGATGAAAGCCAACCACATTAGACGTTTCTCATGTACCTTATACATAAACACACACGTCCTTCCCTCTCTATACTTACTCTAATCTATACCCAATATACCACCTGTTAACTGCTATTTTACTCGGCAGAAATGAATTCTTTGTGAAGCACTTAAGTGAGCGCCTCTTGCAAATTATCGGAATCTTGTGTATCATAGAAAGAATAAAGCGAGGTGAACACAGTGGAATTAAAAAGAAAAGTGCTTGCGTATATTACAAAAGGGGAAGGCGCCAATCTGGAAATCCTTGTGTTCGAACATAAGGATAACCCGTCAGCTGGCACACAAGTACCGGGTGGAACGATAGAAAAGGATGAACTTCTTATCGATGCCCTTTACCGGGAGGTCGAAGAGGAATCAGGTATCACACGTGACGAGCTTATTTTGAAGGGCAAAGTAAAAAAGATGAAGTATTATCCAGAACACAAATCTGCCGTGTATGAACGAAATATATTCCACTTTTTGTTTGTGGGAAAAGAACGTTCGGAATGGGAGCATCGTGTTGAAAGCGATGGTGCTGACAATGGATTGATATTTTGTCTTCGTTGGGTACCTATAAAAGAGCTGCCTGCATTGGCCGTTGATCAGGACAAGGCAATTGTTTTCATCTAAGAACTATACAAAGTGCTTAGTTCTTAAGCCGGCCTAGCTAAGCACCATTGTTGGCCTCGTCAGGCATTTGAACTGGACAACAAAAAAGCTGTATGAATGGCCTACTAAAGGCATTCATACAGCTTTTTCAAGCTTCATCTTATATGCGGTCCTGTACCCGCAAGTCGTCAAGTGGTGCGAACATGTCGATATGGCGATATAAGTTTTGAAACGTTGCAGGTATAGGACCTCCTGCTTCACCATCTAAATTCAAAAGAACCTCAGCAGGTGACGTCACTGTAATCTTTTCAGCACTACTCGAAATGACAAGCGGATCATCCAAATGCTCTCCTCTAATTGCAAGTGAAACGATGCGAATGAATTCTGCTATGTTGCACTTTTTTAAAATAAGTAAGGTGAATTTACCGTCATTGATACTGGAATCTGGTGCAAGCTTTTCAAAGCCTCCGACCGAATTCGTCAAACCGACAAGGAACATCATTACTTCACCATCAAAAACTTCCCCGTCGTACTCGATCTTCATACGGGAAGAATGGATGGATGGCAACATTTCAATCCCCTTTATATAATAGGCAAGTTGCCCAAGCATCGTTTTCAGCTTACTCGGAACATCGTAGGTCAATTCCGTCATTCTACCGCCACCCGCTATATTAATGAAGTGACGATTGTTCATCAAACCAACATCGACTGGAATTGTTTCCCCTTTAATAATGATGTCCACTGCATCATTGATATCGCGCGGGATTCGTAATGCTCGCGCAAAATCATTTGTCGTTCCCGTTGGAATGAGTCCGATTTTAGGTCGGTTCTCGAATGGACTGACGCCAGCAATAACTTCGTTCAGCGTCCCATCACCACCTGCCGCAACGACAAGGTCGAATCCTCTTTCAACAGCAGATTTAGCAGCCTCTGTTGCATCTCCTGCACGCGTTGTAGCATGGCAAGACGTTTCATAACCAGCCTTTTCAAACTTTACCAATACTTCAGCAATATGCTTGCGAAATACTTCCCGCCCTGACGTTGGATTGTAGATAATACGTGCACGTTTCATTGGAACTTCCCTCTCTATTCAAACAGCCAATTTTAATAAGTAAACCCATCACTAGAGGACGTTGCATTCCTGATACGAGTTGCAACGCCTCCATTCTATTCATCAAGTCAAGCTTGTTTCTGTAAAGCTGGAAGAAACATTTTTCGGATGTCCTCATAGACACTTAGCCATAGCTCAGGCTTCGTTGTAAATTCCGCCATAAGCTGCTCATAGAACTCTTTCTGTTTCGCTTCATAATCCGGCATGTCATTGTTTGGTAATTCTTTACGTCGACTCATGACATCGTCTTGAATAATTGGCGAACGGGGTCCCCATTTTGCTTCTACTTCCCCGTCTTTCCCGAGTAACAGATAGATTGGAATGGAGCGGCCCCCGTTCGTCAAATGCCTATCAATCAAATCCGTATCTTCGTCTCTATATACGGCACGCACATCGAGGTCTGCAGCTTCGCAAGTTTTGCGGAGGATGGCGTTATTTAACATCGCATCCCCACACCAATCTTCTGTAATAGCAAGGATATTCGGTTTCTTTTCCTTCAGCAACGCTATGAATTCATCGTCCTTGGGCACTTCAAATTGTTCATAAATACGAAAACTGTTTTCCTTATGCTTTTCCATCTTATCCATATACGTTGCAAGTGGAATCGCTTCATCGAAATACTGTTTTTCTGTTTTCATCAAAAATCCACGCTCCTTTCCTTTAATTGTACGTTCTTCTTCCATGCGAATCAAATTCTTAAGATAGCGTACAGCCTTTTCAGAAGAAAAAACGCAAAATACGCTCTACAAATCGACTAAGATAAGCCTTTCGTAGAGCGTGCTGATATTAGCGTTTCCCAATTTCTTCGAGAAGGATTTTATTGACAAGTGGCGGATTGGCCTGCCCTTTTGTCGCTTTCATGATTTGACCGACGAGGAAGCCGATTGCACGGTCTTTCCCGTTTTTATAGTCTTCAATTGATTGTTCGTTTGCATCGAGGATGTCCGTTACAAACTTACGGAGCGTAGCATCGTCGGAAATTTGGACAAGTCCTTTTTCTTTTACGATAGCCGCTGCGTCTCCGCCGTTTTCAATCAGTTCTTTAAATACTTTTTTCGCGATTTTCGATGAAATCGTTCCATCAGTCAACAGCTTGACCATACTTCCTAGACCAGCAGGTGTTAACGCAGTATCGCTGAGTTCTTTTTGTTCAGCATTTAAATAGGCGGATACTTCACCCATGAGCCAGTTGGAAGCTAGTTTCGCGTCAGCACCAGTGGCAACTGTTGCGTCAAAGAAATCGGACATGTCTTTAGTTAGTGTCAATACCATTGCATCATATGCAGGCAACCCGAGCTCGTCCATATAACGAGTTTTCCGTGCATCTGGAAGTTCAGGGATTTCAGCACGAACACGTTCAATCCAAGCCTCATCGATATGAATTTCAGAGAGATCCGGATCGTTGATGAAACGGTAATCGTTCGCACTACCTTTCACACGCATAAGAACAGTTTGGCCTGTAGTATCATCGTAACGACGTGTTTCTTGTACAATTTTTCCGCCAGAGAGCAGGACTTTCTCTTGTCTTTCGACTTCATTTTCAATTCCTTTACGTACGAAGTTGAACGAGTTCAAGTTTTTCAGCTCTGTTTTTGTACCGAATTCTGTTTGTCCGAATGGTCGAAGGGAAATATTCGCATCACAACGAAGTGATCCTTCCTCCATACGTACGTCAGACACGCCTGTGTATTGAATGATTGCTTTCAGTTTTTCAAGGAATGCATATGCTTCTTCAGGTGAGCGGATGTCCGCTTCTGTGACGATTTCAATAAGTGGTGTCCCTTGTCTATTCAAGTCGACAAGTGAATACCCATTATCAGAGTGCGTCAGCTTCCCTGCATCTTCCTCTAGGTGAACACGTTCAATACGGATTTTTTTCTTTTTCCCATTCACTTCAATTTCAATCCAACCGTTGGAGCCGACTGGACGGTCATCTTGGGAAATTTGATAGGCTTTTGGATTATCCGGATAGAAATAATGCTTTCTATCAAAGTTCATGACCCGTGCTACTTCACAATTCAGCGCAAGGGAAGCTTTCATGCCAAAATCTACAGCACGCGTATTCAGTGTCGGCAACGTACCAGGATAAGCTAAATCAGTGACATGAATGTTCATATTCGGTTCCGCACCAAAATGGGCAGGTGCTGGTGAAAATATCTTTGTATTTGTTTTAAGTTCTACGTGGACCTCAAGCCCGACAATCGTTTCAAAGTTCATGGTTAGTTCCCCTCCCCAATGGTTGGAGTGCTTGTATGGAAATCAGTTGCTTGCTCAAATGCATGTGCTATTTTGTAAAGCATTGATTCATCGAAATGTTTACCGATAATTTGCATGCCTATTGGCAGCCCTTCTGTAAATCCGCATGGCACGGAAATAGCTGGTAATCCCGCAAGATTGACAGGTACCGTTAATACATCGTTTGCATAGAGTGTTAACGGATTATTAAGGAGATGTCCTATTTTGTATGCCGGTGTTGCGGAAGATGGACCAATGACCACATCATAGTTTTCGAATACCTTTGCAAAGTCCTGGGCGATTAATGTCCTGATTTTCATTGCTTTTACATAAAGATCATCATAATGATCCGCGCTTAGTGCATATGTTCCATAGAGAATGCGTTTTTTCACTTCTTCTCCGAACCCTTCGGAACGTGAACGCAAGTAAATCTCTTCAAGGTTTTTTGCATCAACGGGACGATAGCCATAACGAATGCCGTCAAAACGTGCAAGGTTCGATGATGCTTCACCTGTAGCAATAACATAGTACGCTGGGGATGCATATTTCAAATGTGGAAGTGAGACTTCTTCCCATTTTGCACCTAGTGATTCAAGAACTTTTAGTGCTTCTATCACTGCATCTTTCACTTCTTTTGCGACGCCTTCTCCAAGGTATTCTTTTGGAACGGCAATTTTTAAGTTTTTCACATCGCCTGTCAGCGCAGCTCCGAAGTCTGGAACAGCCAGTGATGATGAGGAAGAATCCCGGCGATCGACGCCAGCGATTGCACTAAGTAAAAGTGCATTGTCTTCAACATTCCGAGTGATTGGGCCAATCTGGTCAAGTGAAGATCCATAAGCTACAAGACCGGAGCGAGATACCCGTCCATAGGTCGGTTTCATACCGACAACACCACAAAATGCGGCAGGTTGACGAACAGAACCACCTGTATCAGTTCCTAAAGAGAAGAGCACTTCTCCTGCTGCAACTGCAGCCGCGGGACCACCTGAAGAACCCCCTGGTACATGGGCTAAGTTCCATGGATTATGTGTTTGTTTGAATGCGGATCGTTCAGTTGTCGATCCCATTGCAAATTCGTCCATATTCAGTTTCCCGACAGTTACCATACCTGCGTCATTGACTTTCTCAACGACTGTCGCGTCATAAACGGGCACAAAGTTTTCAAGCATTTTACTACCACATGTAGTAACAATCCCTTTTGTGACGATATTGTCTTTTATCCCAATCGGCAGGCCGAAAAGAGGTCCTCTTTCTGCATTAGGCTGGTTATCCAGTTGTTCAGCTTTCGCAAACGCTTCCTCTTCTGTTGTTGTCAGGAAAGCTTGTACATCCCCATCTACTTTAGCGATGCGCGCAAATGTTGCTTCGGTTAATTCTTTGACAGACACTTCCTGGTTATGTAAAAGTGTTTGAAGTTCTGCTACTGTCTTTTTCAATAACGTCATCTTTTTCCCTCCTCAAATCACTTTAATCAATCGCGCCTCGGCGTGATTGCGTCCAGATTTTGAATTGAGCTTGCTCAATTTATTCCCTTCAAAATCTGTGACATCCGCCGGAGGCTTTAACTTGATTCAGC
This sequence comes from Filibacter tadaridae, assembly GCF_900609045.1. Classification (GTDB taxonomy): domain Bacteria; phylum Bacillota; class Bacilli; order Bacillales_A; family Planococcaceae; genus Sporosarcina; species Sporosarcina tadaridae. The sequence continues at coordinate 27,055 of NZ_UXAV01000023.1, read as the reverse complement.
AGGGGTTTGAACCCCCACTGAATTGAATGCATATCTAGCATTCATCCCGCCATTTATGGAAGTGGGGGACTTCTGCTGAATTAAGTTAAAGGATATTCGGCACTTTAATCATTCCGGCTTCATGGTCCTTCACACTCTTTAGCATTTCTTCACGATTTAGTATATCCGTTGGTACATCTTCACGCAGTACATTGAAAAGCTGTAACGGATGCGTCATCGGTTCAACGTTATCCGTGTCGACCTCACTTAATATATCTGCAAAACCGACCATGTCATCAAGTTGCCCAGCAAACTTTTCCGCTTCAGCATCTGTCACGCCGATTCTCGCGAAATTCGCGAAATAAAATACATCTTCTTTCGTAAACTTGGTCATATCCTTTTACTCCTCCTATTCGGTCAATTGTACGATTAATCATAACACCAAGTTATAAACATGAGAAGTTATGACTTGTTAGTACCCATAAATATGGACATATGGTTTATGGTCACCTGCTTCTTTCACAATAAGTGCTTCCGGACCATTAACGGATGAAATGCTTACTTCTGTAAGGATATCAGAAAAGTATTTCGTAACAAGTGAAGTTAAATATTGTGTAAACCCAATTGTTTCGCTCGTTCCGGAAAATTGGATGGGTATTTCGATATTCAAAGAACTTAACTTGCCGTCTTTATAGAAACCTGTCCCCACCACACTAACGAAACTAGGAAAATAATCATCAATCTCTTGTTTGAAATGAAGAAAAGCTGTGTTCATTTCCCTATATTTATCTTTTGACGTTGGGGTTGGAAACAGCACATACTGTTCATCGACAATTGTCCATTTCGAAGGAGCTGCTTTGCCTTTTTCCGCAATTGCCGTTGCAAAATAAGTACCCGGCACAATCGAGTTACGGCTTTCCTGTTTAAATAGGCCCACGACAATTGGGATATCTTCAAGTCCTTTTTGCGAACGAAGACGTCGAACGATTTCTTCACTCATTTGAATTCCTTGCTTTTCTATCGTTTTGTCGGGAATATCTATTTCCTTCCCACTCCTTGAATAACTGATTGTGTTAAGGGCAAGTCCGATTGATATACCTGCCAAACGCACCTTTTTGTCATCCGTCATGACTAGGTAATTCTGCTCGACAATATGAGAAAGATAAACAGGCGCTTTTTCTGCCACTTCATCGTCCGACATTTTTTCCGTCTTTGCTGGATTTAACCCTTCTTCATTTGTTTCACTTTTTCTTGATAGCCAATTTATGGCTGTATCCTTACTAATATATTGCCCCTCTTGGAAGAAATGATTTTCAGGGTCGAATTGTTTTGTAGAAAGACGTAATAATCCCTCTTCAATTTCTTTCATATCATATTTCGAGTAAACCTGATCTACAATCAGTCCTCGGCTTGCGCTTGGTTTGAATGGCAATAGCGTGCGGTAAAACTCATCTTTCAACTGAACTTCTGGAATGATGACTGTTTCTTCTATACTTTTTTCGTTATCCTGAACAACTTTCTCTTCTTTCTTGCCAATTGATGGCATACACCCTCCAAGAAAAAGAACTACTGCCAGTCCAGGAATTACAAACAATCTTTTCATATTAAATTACTCCTTTTCGCCGAGCGCTTCAATCAACTCCGCCTCATCCCACACAGGTATGTCGAGTTCTTCGGCTTTCGCCAATTTGGAGCCGGCATCTTCCCCCGCAATGACAATGTCTGTTTTTTTACTGACACTGCCGCTAACTTTACCGCCAAGAGCTTCAATTTTCTCTTTTGCTTCCCCGCGGGAAAGGATGGATAACTTCCCTGTCAGGACCACCGTTTTTCCGGCAAAAGGACCTTCTGTCGGCAGTCCTTTCTTTTCAAGTCCTTTATAGACCATATTCAATCCGTATGTCTCAAGCTTATGGAGTACTTCCAGTACATCCTCATTGTCGAAATAGGTTGTGATGGAGTCTGCCACCTTATCACCAATTTCGTGTATGGATATGAGCCGATCTGCATTTGCTTCCATTAAAGCAGATAGTGTGCCAAACTCTTCGGCAAGAATTCGTGCTGCTTTTTCACCTACATGGCGGATACCTAGACCAAAGAGCATTTTTTCAAGTGAGTTCTCTTTTGATGATTCGATTGCAGCTAATAGATTCGAGACCGATTTTTCACCCATCCGTTCAAGATTCAGCAATTGCTCGGTTGTCAGTGTATACAAATCCGCTACATCGTGCACAAGACTCGCTTCATACAACTGATCGACAACACGCTCACCAATCCCTTCGATATTCATCGCATTGCGTGAAACGAAGTGAATGATTGCTTCTTTCATTTGAGCAGGACATGTCGGATTGACACAGCGCAGGGCGACTTCCCCTTCGATTCGAATGAGCTGCGAGTCACATACCGGACATTCCGTTGGCATATCAAACGGCAGTTCTTCACCTGTACGCTGTTCGATAAGTGGGGCGACGACTTCAGGAATGATATCACCCGCTTTTCGAATGATGACGGAATCCCCGATTCGAATATCTTTTTCTTTAATAAGATCTTCATTATGAAGGGATGCCCGGCCAACTGTAGAGCCCGCTACATGTACAGGTTCCAGTATTGCTGTTGGTGTAACGACGCCTGTCCGACCGACACTTAGTTCAATGTCCAGCAACTTCGTAGTGACCTCTTCGGCAGGAAATTTATAAGCGATTGCCCATTTGGGACTTTTCGCAGTAAATCCTAGTTGTTCCTGATCCTCGAATTTATCGACTTTCACGACAATCCCATCGATTTCATAATCGAGATCCGCCCGTTTTTCTACCCATTTACCGATGTAGTCAATAACTTCTTCAATTGATGTACATCGTTGCCGCTCTTGATTGGTTTCAAATCCAAGCTTTGCTAGATGATTGAGAGCGTCCGATTGACTGTCTTGTCCGTACGCACTTCCGTCTCCGCCGATTCCATAGACAAAAACGGCTAGATTACGGCTAGCTGCGATTTTGGGATCCAGTTGACGAAGTGAACCTGCCGCCGCATTTCGTGGGTTTGCAAATGGCTCTTCACCCGCCTCGTCACGCTTTGCATTCAATTTAGCAAACGCCTTCTTCGGCATATAGGCTTCACCGCGTACTTCAATTGAAACAGGTTCTTTCAAACGAAGTGGAATCGTTTGGATTGTTTTCAAGTTCATCGTGATTTCTTCACCGACTCTTCCGTCACCACGCGTTGAACCTTGTACAAACTTCCCATCTTCATAGCGGATAGCAATTGCAAGGCCATCGATTTTCAGTTCGCAAATATAGGATATATCATGTCCAGCGGCTGCTTGGGCACGTCTATCGAATTCCCGCAAGTCTTCATCATTGAACGCATTGGAAAGGCTGAGCATCGGAAACGTATGGAGCACTTTTCCGAAACCCGTCAGAACTTCTCCGCCAACACGTTGGGAAGGGGAATCCGGGAAGATTAAATCTGGATTTCCCGCTTCAATCTCAAGTAGTTCTTGCATATATTGGTCGTATAGTGCATCGGAAACTAGCGGCTTATCTAGTACATAATAGGCATGGCCATACTCATGAAGTAGATTATTCAGTTCCTCAACCCGCTTTTCGAGTTCAATTCGATCCATAACCGTTTTTCCTCCTATACCATCATGCTTTTTCAATTGGTGCAAATTTGGCAAGTAACCGTTTGATGCCGACTGGATCTGGGAATGCAATATCGAGTTCAACTTCTTCTCCAGAACCTTTTACGCTGACCACCATACCGGTTCCCCATTTTTTGTGGACTGCCTTGTCACCTGCACTCCATCCCATCTTCTCACCACCACTTGTTTTATATACAGGTTTTTTGACTGCCGGTCTTGTAGACGCGGCAGATCGACTGCCCGATGGTGTCCCGATTGAAAATCCGGAGTCTTTGGAAAGTACTTCAGTAATGTCATCAGAAATTTCGTTAATGAATCGCGATGGGGAATTATAACTTGCTCTTCCATATAAGGTTCTATAAGAAGCCGAGGATAAATAGAGCTTTTGTTCTGCACGCGTGATTCCAACGTATGCAAGGCGGCGCTCTTCCTCCATTCCATCATCGTCTCCCATTGACCGCGAATGTGGAAATACGTTTTCTTCCATGCCGATAATGAATACGACTGGGAATTCGAGCCCTTTCGCTGCGTGCATCGTCATTAGGACGATTTTTTCTGTGGATTGGTTCTCTTCCTTATCAAGTGAATCGATATCTGCAATAAGTGCGAGGTCTGTAAGGAACGCAACAAGTGAACGGTCACCCGTCTCCTCTTCCGCTCGCTTTTCAAATGCAACTGTTACAGAAAGGAATTCTTCAATGTTTTCCAATCGGCTTTCTGATTCGATGCTTTTCTCTTTGTGAAGCATTTCACGGTAACCCGTTTTATCCAGTACTTGTTCGACGAGTTCAGAAACAGACAAGTATTCTTGCATTTGTGTAAAAGCTGTTATCAGTTCACGGAATTTCGCCACTTCGTTTGCGGCTCTCGCTGTAATCCCCATGAAGTCGACTTCTTGGAGTGCATCGAATATCGAGCGATCCTGTTCAATGGCAAATCGGGCCATTTTATCAAACGATGTTGCGCCTATACTGCGCTTCGGTTCATTGATAATCCGGGCAAGTGCAAGGTCGTCGTCATTATTTGCAATGAGTTTCAAGTAAGCGAGTAAATCTTTAATTTCTTTACGTTCATAGAACTTTGTACCGCCAACAATGGTATAGTCGAGATTCGATTTTACAAGGTATTCCTCGATAACACGTGACTGGGCATTTGTCCTGTACAGAATCGCGAACTGATCGAGCTTCAACTGTTCCTGCTCTTTCAATTCAATGACTTTGCCGACGACGAATTGCGATTCGTCTTTCTCATCGCCCGCTTTGTAGACATAAATCGAATCGCCTTCATTATTATCAGTTCTAAGTTTTTTATCGTAACGACCTTTGTTGTTTGTTATTACATCATTCGCAGCCTGGAGAATTCGTTTTGTTGAACGATAATTCTGCTCAAGCATAATCATTTCCGCATTTTTATAGTCTTTCTCAAACGATAGAATATTGCTGATATCTGCCCCACGCCATCCGTAGATAGACTGATCGGAGTCTCCAACGACACATAAGTTTTTGAACTTGTCCGCCAACATGTTGACAAGTCTGTATTGTGCGTTGTTTGTATCCTGATACTCATCGACATGGATGTATTGGAATTTGTTTTGATAGAATTCAAGGACTTCCGGAACACGTTCGAATAGTGTAAGTGTCATCATGATGAGGTCGTCGAAATCGAGTGATTGGTTTTTACGCAATCGTTTTGCATAACCGTCATAGATGTCTGCAATCTTTTTTTCATACGGGTTGGCTGAATTGATCTGAGCGCGATATGTTGCAGCGTCTATGCACTCATTTTTTGCTGAACTGACTGCGTTCAGCATTGCTCGCGGATCATATTGTTTCGGATCGAGGTTGAGTTCTTTCAAGACACTTTTAATAACGGATAACTGATCTCCCGAATCGAGAATGCTAAATGTTTTTGAAATACCGATTCGGTCAATATCGCGTCGTAAGATACGTACACACATGGAGTGGAATGTGGAAACCCACATGCGCTCGCCTGTGCCTGAGCCAAGCAGTCCATCAATACGATCGCGCATTTCACGTGCTGCTTTGTTTGTAAATGTGATGGCAAGAATATTTGATGGATAAATGTTTTTTTCTACAACGAGATAGGCGATTCGATGTGTAAGTACACGCGTTTTCCCCGAACCTGCCCCCGCCATTATTAGTAAAGGCCCCTCTGTCTTTTTTACTGCACGGGCTTGTTCTGGATTCATGCCTACAAGTAAGTTTTCTGCTATTTTATTCATCGTTAGCCGCCCTTCTGGAACGTTTGTTCTTCATTATACATGATTTAGCTCTTTCGAGAAACTGATTTCACTGCGTCAACTGTTGTAAGTGCGGATTTCAAATTATCATAAATAATGTTCCCAACGACGACCGTGTCCGCTATTTCTGCCATTGCCGCTGCTTCTTCGCTCGTTTTGATGCCGCCGCCGTAAAACAGCTGGGTATTTTTCAATACACTAGCGGCCGCTTTAACAAGCTTGGGATCGCCATATATTCCGCTATATTCCATGTAGAATATTGGCAGTTTGAAAAGATGCTCGGCCATGCGGGCGTAAGCAACTACATCCTCTTCATCCGGGATAGTATTTACGCCCGTCAATTTCGCTGCTTTGCAACCGGGATTCAGTATGCAATAGCCTTCAGCAACGATTTCATCCCAGTCCATCATATGACCGTATTCCCGTAAAGCAGCGTGATGGACACCGTTGATCCATTCAGCTTTTGTTGAGTTAAGTACTGTTGGGATGAAGTAATGGTCAAACCCGGGTGTCACAGATTCGACTGTTGACACTTCTAGTGCAATGGGAACTGCATACCTGCGGACACGTACAAGCAAATCCAATACGTTATCCAATGTAACGCCGTCCGTTCCACCCACGATGAGTCCATCTGTTCCGGACTCTGCGAGAAGTTCCAATTGTTCGTCTGTCACCGTTTTTGCAGGATCTAATTTAAAGGCATGACGCCATGTTGTATAATCCATTGTTAGCCCACCTACTCTTTATATGTCCATTCATCTAGTATACCAAAAAAACCGGACGGAATCTTTCCACGCCCGGCTGCTATTTAAAAAGATATGAAGGGCGACTCTTTTTAAGGCGCCTTCGCTCAGTTTATATAGATATTCATTTTTTCAACTCTTCATTACCGCTTTCTAATTCCGGATAAAGTCGACCGAGTACTTTATTGTACCCACCCGAACCATAATCCACACAGCGTCGGATTCTTGAAATCGTTGCAGTACTTGCCCCTGTTTCACTTTGAATCGCATCATACGTTTTTTTAAGTTTTAGTAATTGTGCCACTTCCAATCGTTGGGAAAGTGACTGTAACTCACTAATCGTACAAAGGTCATCAAAAAATTCATAGCATTCATCAAGGTCCTTCAATTCAAGCATTGCTTTAAATAGCTGATCCATCTGTTGCCCGCGGATGTTATCGATTTGCATATGTCTCCCCCTCTCTGAATGGATTTCTTACGGTGTAAACGTTACCGATTTCTCCATACCCGGATTGGTGGCTACGATGTGAATCCATGTTTTCCCCGGGACAAGTATCGCTGGCACGCCATTTTCCATCGGGACAAGAACACCATCCCTATTTTCCCACTTCACTTTTTTTACAATACCCCCGTGAAATAAAAGGCCATTACCACCTGATTCAATGTCGACGGATTGTCTACCTTCATTATCAATCGTATGATGCGTGGTTTCGAAAACGAGAACATTTGACAATTCCACTTGCTTCTCGCTAGACTTATCAACTGTTACAATACTATTTGTCATTCGACTATACGTTCCGTTCTCCGCATCATACGAATACGTACTGGTATAGTCTGGGTCTGTTCCGTAACGAACAACCATCATTGATGCCATATCCCCTATTTTAGCACTATCAATTGATTCATGAAAAGAAAATGGGGGCGTTTCACTTATTTCCATTGGGGAATTCGTTTTCTCCTCGCCAACAATGATATTATCGCCAGAAATATAGGAGTTGTGAGGCGCTTTACGTTCTTTGGAGCGCTGGAAAAGCGTTCCATCATACTGCATGCCGTTGATATTATCGACAAAATGACTATCCAAAAGTTGCTTTGCGTCGGGACTATAACCGTGTGCTACGTAGAATGCATCAAGTCCTTTTGCAATATGGACAAAATAATCTCTTGCACTCCGAATCGGTCCAATTTCTTCAGGTAACTCACTTTGGAATAAAGCCAGGAGCCTTGTAATATTCCCCTCTGCGGCGAGTTCATAAATGATGTCTGCATCGCCAATACCTGATTGTGGTCTTGCACGTGGATGATTATTGATCGTCGCAAGTACTGGACGACGCGTAACTTCTTCTTCCATCATAACACCTGTGAATGGAGCCTTATATAAGGGAACAGGCTCTGCTGGAACGGCCACTTTTTCTTCATCCTCTTGCGGCTCGGGTACATTGTCCTCTACCTTCTCTTTTTTTGAACACGCTGATAACAGCAACATCGCAATGAACAGAACCAAAAGCCATCCTCTTTTTTTACCTTCCATCATTTCCCCCTATCTTCCTGTTACCGGAATAAGTACTTCGTTTTTCATGACATCATATAACCCCAACTGTGTTATGCGGACATATGGTAGATGTGTAGATTGAAGGAACAGGAATGTATATACCGCGTCACCAAATTCATAGCCCCGATTCTTTAAAGCTTTTTTCAGCTCCATCTCCTGGACAATCAATTTCCCAACAGGCTCCGCTGACAAACCGCCACCAATCGGGAGTGGTAGTGTAGCAACTGTCTCCCCATCTTCAGTAAGTACCATACCGCCTCCAATACGCTTCATTTCATTGAACGCATGGAGCATTTCCTTTTTGTCCTTGCCGATAAGGATAATATCACCTGTATTTGAATACGAAGATGCAAATCCTTGAACATGCGTGTCAAATCCCTTTAAAACCGTATTGACGCGCCACTTTCCATGCCTATCGACAAGCATTAGAAAACTTTCGTCTTGACCAATCGGAAGTTTGCTGTCGGATATGTCGATTGTCACATTGTATGGCTTCGTAATGACGTCATTCACCATGGCCATTCCCGTCGTATCGATGAAAGTAAAATCGGATTCATGTAGATTAAAATCCGGTGCAAACGCCGGAATTTCCGACCAATTCCTCGTTGGGAAAGGCGTTGTCGACTCACCTTCACGCTTCAGCCAGACCCCTTTGGATAGTACATCCGTCGGAACCGGATTAGACTCGTGTTCCAAGAAGTTCAGTGTCGCATATCTTCCTGTCGCAATGATCCCATGTAAATCTGTCATATCGTAATGGCGCGCGACATTATATGAAGCCATCAAATATGCATCAATTGGTTCAACACCCGCCTCAAGCGCTACGCGTATACACTTGTCCATGACACCATCAAGATGGAACGATGGCGTTGAACCGTCCGTCGTCATCATCAGATGATCAAATACGTCTAATTCTTTGTCAACAATATCTTTTAACAAATGAGGCAAATCCGGTCGAATGGATGAATGGCGAAGTGTCACACCGTACCCATGAAGGAGCCGTACTTCCACTTCTTCAATCGTCATCGCTTCATGGTCGCCATCCGCGCCTAGCAGCCGCATCCGCGCAAGTGTACGACCAGACGCGCCCGGGAAATGACCTTCAATTTTTAAGCCAGCCGACTTCGCAACTTCCAATGATGCCAGCATGTCCGGATCACCCGCTACTAGCCGCGGCCAACCTGTCAATTCCCCGCCCATCAATACTTCGGGGCGTTGAACCCATTCAGTAATCGATTGCAGATTAAATAGTTCCTTTTCGTTTTGAAGCACCGTCTGCGAATCAAACCGTGCCCACCAGTAAAATGAAAACGGTAATGTATTCAATTGGTCAAGAATAGAAAATGATGTCGCATTATCAAGTTCCATGAAAAAAGTAAGGTTATCCGAGATAAAAGTTGTCGTACCAAGCCTTGATGCATAATCTGCAAACGTCAGCGGATTGTACAATTGGAATGGGTGGACATGCGGTTCGATGTAACCGGGAACAATTTTCTTCCCTGTCGCATCAACAACCTCCGCACTTCCAATCATTGAAGGCATTTCATTACCCGCGTAAACGATACGGTCACCCGCTATCCAAATGTTTCCCGTCATCCATTTCTTATAGATTGAATGTAAATAGTTAGCGTTTACAATAACAATATCAGGCGCTTTTTTTCCATTGATTATTTGTAGTTGCTCATTAATTTCACTGTGTTCCCACATGCAATCGCTCCTTTTCCACCATATGTACCTATCAATTATCGTAGCATAGCATGCATGAGAAAAACAGGTCTGCGGGAAAATTCTGATAGGCATTCTCTTCCCACTTTAATTTCTATCTATAAGGATCTTAATAAAAGAAAATCGGTTGAATCTCATTTCTTTTGGTAACCCTAAATATGCCAGGATAGGAATGGGCAGAATACGTTTTTTTGTGATAGGAGATCTGTATATGACGAAAAAATCCCAAGGAGAACCAACTCCCCCTGATTTGATGGTAGAGCTTGCTGGCAAATTGAAACCTTCTTCCGACGTCCAACAAATACCACTGCAGATAGAGGAGAAACAAGCCTTTCTCCTCTACCTGAAAACGGTGGTTGATGGTTTACAATTACAGAATATAGTCATCAAACCTTTTTTTGAACTGTCTTCCGAAAGGCATTTTGAGGCTTATGTCAATTCATTGCCAAATAAAGTGAAGATGCCTGCAAAAGAGGAACTTCTAATTGAGCTTACAAAGGGCAATGTTCTTCTTGTAATTCAGGATCGATTTGTTCTTTTAGATTTACGAAAAGTCAATTCGGATACTGTTTTACAGACTACTATTGAACCGACAATTCATGGTCCGCAGTTGGCTTTGAGCGAGAGTTTAGAAACGAACATCAATCTAATACGCCAGCGTTACCATGATTCATCCTTAAAAATAGAAACCATGCAATTAAGTGATCAATCACATCGCTCAATCGCAATTCTTTATGATGAAAAGGTGGTCAAAAAAAGCATTTTAAAAGCAGTCAAGAAGAAATTAAACCAATTGGATACCCCTTTGGTACAATCGTCAGGTGATTTCCAACTCTATTTGACCGACAAAAAGTTTACCCTCTTCCCGAACACAATAATAACCGAGCGGCCAGACCGAATTATTTATAACCTGACAGGCGGCAAGGTCGTACTGTTGGTAGACGGCAGTCCTCATTCCATAGTATTACCTGTCGTCTTTTTCGACTTTTTAGTGTCAATGGAAGATGTCTATCATGCATTTTGGATAGCCAAATTAACAATTTTGCTTCGCTATATTGCGTTGGTCATTTGTATAACGCTACCGGGTTTATATGTAGCTGTCACCTCTTACAGCCCAGAAGTTTTTCGGACAGAACTTGCGTTAACAGTCGCGGGTAGTCGAATCGGAGTACCTTATCCATCCTTTATTGAAGTCTTATTCATGCTAGTTTTCATCGAACTTCTTACCGAAGCAAGTATTCGGCTCCCAAAAGCAATCAGTGCAACCGCTACAACTGTAGGAGGACTGATTTTAGGTACAGCGGTCACTGAAGCCGCGCTAGCATCAAACATCATGATTATCGTCGTTTCCCTCGTAGCCATTTCCACTTTTGTCATCCCAGTTAACGAAATGAGTTATTCAATGAGAATCAGCAGGCTTTTTCTTCTCGGGTATGCCTCACTCTTCGGGTTGGCCGGAGTTATACTTGGTTTTTTAGGCATTATCATTTACTTGGTAAACAGGGAAAGCTTCGGTGAACCCTACTTAAGAATAGTCGCGAAAAACAGGGAGGAAGAAGCAAAGGGGGACAACAAATGAATCGTTTTTTTTATTATTTAATCCTTGTCAATTTAATAACAAATATCATAACCCCCGTTCCGAGAATACTTTTACAGGAAAGTAAGAATGGAGCTGTCACCTCCCTAATTATTGCGTTTATCGTGGGATTATTCTTAACGTATGTTGTAGCTACTTTTTTTAATAAGTTCCCCGGGAAAGGATTGCCAGAGTTATTGAAAGAATACACGCCGAAATGGTTCTCTTATCCTACCCTCTTTTACATGTCAATAATGTGGTACGTTGCAGGGCTACTAACGCTAATAACCTTTACATTCCTATTGCTTCGTTACTTAACACCCCAAATGTCGATTTACATAGTTTTAACTTCTTTCCTATTAATCGCTGCATATGGGGTACTCATGAAAACCCGAAGCGTGTTGGATTCAACTGAAATTATTTTATTCTTATTTATTCCGATTATTGTTTTTTTACTCATTGAAGCGTATCGAAGCCCGGAACTTAACTGGGACTTTGTAAAAGTGGCCATGATGCATGTCAACCACCTCCCGGGATATAACGCCTTTACAGCTTCACTCTATGCATTTATAGGCGTTGCAAATTTAGTGATTTTCAATCGTAATTTTAGTATGAAGCAAAAGTTTGGCTTAAAACAATTGATGCTAATCGGTGCAACTGGAGCATTCATCCTATTTACAACCTATTTCATTCCAATTGGTTTCATTGGCTTTGATAGTATTAAGGACATTATATATCCTTGGATTTCTACAACCGACTCCATACGTATGAGATTAGGTGTTATTGAACGAGTCATTTATCTTTTTCTCATTTCTTTTTTAGCGATAGCACTTGCAAGCGTTATCATCCATTGGCATATTGCGGTTCAACTATTCGGAAGTATTATCCACATCAAACGTTTAAATTGGAAGGAAAAGAATTTAACCCATTATTTATTTGTTATAATTTTTTTGATTGTCGGAGTTAAATTAACGACGTATTTGACCGAGTACCAACTAATTAGGTATTCCATCTTTTTCTTTAATACATTGCCCATTTTATATGCGCTTTTACTAATTTCAATGGTTGCTGTGAAGCGGGGTGCAAAATCATAATGTCCACATTAAGTAAAAGAAAACGCATATTCTTGGTCATTATAGTATGTATCACGGGTATTTTTCAAACAGGTTGTGCATTTAAAGACATCAATAAAAGGGCCTTTGTCGCCGGAATTGGAATTGATCCCGGGGAAGATGATGATGAGAAGTACAAAGTAACGTTAAAAATTGCCATACCCATAGGGTCACTCAAACAAGCGAAAGGCCCTACTTATTCTTATCTATCATATGAAGGAGAAACGATAGGGGAATCGATTCGAATGTTGGAGACACATATCGACAAAACCCTTGAATTTGGTCACGCAAAAATCCTTGTGATTAATGAAAAATTGTTATCTGATGATCTAGGACAATTCATGGATTACTTCACAAGAAGGGGAGACCTTCAGCTAATAGCATGGGTGGCCGCTGGAAGACCAAGCGCTGAACAAGTACTGAAAACGGAACCTGAGACGGAATCGCCTGCATCCGTTGCCCTATTTAATTTTTTTGATGACAGTGGTACAGAGAGTCCGTATATCACCACTACGTTCCTTTTTCAATTTAGGCGGGATTTTTTTGCGATAGGGCTTGATAGCGTTCTACCACTAGTTGAAGCAAGTGAAAATGGAAAGGAATTGATCATCAATAATTCTTTAGTTGTAAAGGATAAGCAGGATCCATTGGAACTGACACCTGTTGAGACAAAGGATTACAATTCCCTTGCCAGCGGGATGGTGGGATTCAGTTACAAAGTGAAACATGGTGATCTGACGTTACTATTAAATATCGATACGGTCAAGATGAACTATAAAATAATCACGGAACAGGGAAGCCCCCCGCGGGTGGATATGAATGTTAAGATGATTGGAATTATCGGGGAATCGAGTACGGACCTAGCCTTTAAGAATTTGAAAAAATATAATGAGTATGCTTCTAAAGCGATGGAGAAAAAAGTTGTGAAACTGTTGACGATTTTACAGGAAAATGAGCTGGATCCATTTGGTTTCGGCCTACGGTACAGAGCGACTCGGTTAAGCAATAAGAATACCATTTCAAAATGGAATAGTATGTACCCCAATTTGGAGTTTGATGTCACTGTTGACGTTGAACTGAAAAGTACTGGGGCGATTGAATAGGACATGAATTAGGAAAAGCACTAGACGCACCTGCTTAGACGCGACTAGTGCTTTTCTTATTCAAACGTACGCCAACCGATGTCTTGTCTATAGAAGAATCCATTCCATTCGAATTGGGACAAGCCTTTATAGACATTATCCTGTGCTTCTTTTAATGAATCTGCTTTGGCAGTAACAAGAAGTACGCGACCCCCATTACCAACGAAGCCTTTACTCTCCGATTTCGTTCCTGCATGAAAAACATCTAAACTCCGTGCTGCCAATACACCAAGATCAGGCAATGCCGCCCCTTTCACGACAGTTCCTGGGTAGTAGTCCGCCGCAATAACAACACCTAACATCGCTTTGTCATCCCACTTCAAGTCATACGGTTTGCTAGCCATAAGTGCGGTCATGAACTCACCAAAGTCTGATGCCATCCGCGGAAGGACGACCTGTGTTTCAGGATCGCCGAAACGGGCGTTAAATTCAATCACTTTAGGTCCGTTTTTAGTTAAGATAAGGCCAGCATATAAAATACCTGTAAAAGGGGTCCCTTCAGCAGCCATTGCTTCGACTGTTGGAACAACAACTTTGTCATATGCTTCCTTCACAACTGCCTCCGAGATTTGAGGAACGGGCGAATAGGCCCCCATGCCGCCTGTGTTTGGTCCCCTATCTCCGTCATATGCACGCTTATGATCTTGTGCGATAACCATTGGATAAATGTGCCCATTATGAACGAACGACATATAAGAGAACTCCTCCCCATCCATGAATTCTTCGACGACGACACGGGATGACGACTCTCCAAATTTTTGATGGCCGATCATATCATCGACTGCGTTCAACGCCTCATCCAAGGTCATCGCAACAACGACACCTTTTCCTGCTGCAAGGCCGTCCGCTTTCACCACAATAGGCGCACCTTGTTCACGAATGAAGGCCTTCGCCTCTTCCGCGTCTGTAAATGTTCCATAGCCCGCTGTCGGGATATTGTATTTCTTCATCAATTCTTTCGCAAATAATTTACTACCTTCAAGTAACGCTGCCGCTTTTGTCGGTCCGAATATGGCTAGCCCCTGATCATTGAAGTAGTCTACAATTCCTTCCGCAAGCGGTTGCTCGGGACCGACAAACGTCAAGTCCACATTGTTTTCTTTTGCAAATGTTGTGAGTGAAGCAAAGTCCAAAGAGTCGATTTGAATACATTCAGCAACAGTAGTCATCCCATCATTGCCGGGTGCTACAAATACTTTATCCACCGAAGGAGAGGCATTAAATTGTTTGGCAATCGCATGTTCACGACCGCCACTCCCGATAACAAGTACATTCATGACGATTTCCTCCTTAATGTTTGAAGTGTCGAACGCCTGTGAATACCATTGCGATGCCGTATTCGTTTGCTTTCCTAATCGAATCTTCGTCTTTTACAGAGCCACCGGGTTGTATGACTGCTGTAATCCCCGCTTTTGCAGCTGCTTCAACCGTATCGGCCATCGGGAAAAACGCATCTGATGCAAGCGCCGCCCCTTTTGCACGATCGCCCGCCTGAGCTAAAGCGATATTCGCTGCTCCTACACGGTTCATCTGCCCAGCGCCGACACCAAGTGTCATCTGTTCATCAGTAACAACAATTGCATTCGACTTCACATGCTTAACGACCGCCCAGCCAAGTTTCAATGCTTCCCATTCTTTTTCCGTAGGTTCACGGTCCGTTGCCACTTTAATCGCTGCATCTGCAAAACCATAGCTATCCGGTTCTTGCATCAGTAAGCCGCCTTCGACAGATACCGTATTCCACGCATCTTTTTTATGCTGATCAAATGAAATTGTAAGGAGTCGAATGTTTTTCTTTTTCGTTAAGCGTTCAATCGCTTCATCCGAAAATGACGGCGCAATAATAATTTCAAGGAATATCTCTGCCAATTGTTCAGCCGTTTCCGCATCCACTTCAAGGTTCAAAGCAACTATCCCGCCAAAGATTGATGTGGAATCTGCTTCAAATGCTTTCTTGAACGCCTCAGAGATTGTTTCGCCTGTCCCAACACCGCAAGGATTCATATGTTTAACCGCAACTGCTGCCGGTCCGACAAATTCTTTCACGATTTGGATAGCCGCATTGGCATCCTGGATATTGTTATACGAAAGCTCTTTACCGTGCAATTGTTCTGCATAGGCAATCGAGAAATCCGACCCAATTGGCCTGCTGTAAAACGCCGCTTTTTGATGTGGATTTTCTCCGTAACGAAGTGGTTGCTTCAGTTCGTATGTATGGGTTACCTGCTCTGGGAACTCTTCTTCAGTTAGATCCGTTAGGAAACCTGCAATTAGTGCATCGTAAGCTGCTGTATGGCGGAAAACTTTCGCTGCCAGGCGTCTACGTGTTTCGGAAGTTGTTCCATCTTCTTCTTTTAATTCGGAAAGGACTCCATTATAATCTGCTGCATCGATAATAACCGTCACATACGCGTGGTTTTTAGCAGAGGCGCGAAGCATTGCAGGTCCGCCGATATCGATATTTTCAACGGCTTCAGTTACAGAGACAATCGGTTTGGAAATCGTTTCTTTAAATGGATATAGATTTACGCAAACGATATCAATCGGCTGGATGCCATGCTCTTCCATCTGCGCGATATGTATTGGGTCATCTTGTTTTGCAAGGAGTCCCCCGTGGATCATTAGGTTAAGCGTTTTAACACGGCCTTCCATAATTTCTGGAAATCCAGTTACTGAATCGACAGCTGTTACAGCAACACCGTTGTCAGCCAAATGTTTCATCGTTCCACCTGTAGACAACAGTTCGTAACCAAGACTTTCAAGCGCTTGCGCAAATTCCACTATTCCACTTTTATCGGACACACTAAGCAATGCACGTTTTTTCACGAATAAACCCCTCCATTTTTTAAAATACACTGTGCCCAGTTGCTGACACAATTTGCGCCCTTCAAATTGCGGCAGCAGCTGGCACCACACTCCGTCTTCCAAAGCCAACACTAAACAACACACCCGTAGAACGGAAAAAAATACACTGTGCCCAGTTACTGACACAATTTGCGTCCTTCAAATTGCGGCAGCAGCTGGCACCACACTCCGTCTTCCAAAGCCAACACTAAACAACACACCCGTAGAACAGATAGGAATACACTGTGCCCAGTTACTGACACAATTTGCGTCCTTCAAATTGCGGCAGCAGCTGGCACCACACACCGTCTTCCAAAGCCAACACTAAACAACACACCCGTAGAACAGATAGAAATACACTGTGCCCAGTTACTGACACAATTTACGCTCTTCAAATTGCGGCAGCAGCTGGCACCACACACCGTCTACCAAACCCCACACTAAACAATTTCCATTATCATAGGTACAAGGAATGCCCATAAAACACTACCGCCTAAAAAGCACATTCAACGTATCTTTATATAATTCATGTTCAACAGCATGAATCACTTCTGCAGTTTTCTCCGCATCACCATCCACAACATCGACGGCTTGCTGTGCTAGAATCAGTCCTGTATCCATGCCGGCATCGACTAGATGGACTGTGACGCCGGTTACCTTTACGCCATGTGCAATCGCTTGTCCAATCGCATCTTTTCCCGGAAACGCCGGAAGAAGAGATGGATGGATATTGATGATGTGCGATTGATAAGCGGTTAACAATACAGGTCCTATAAGTCGCATATAACCTGCCAAGACTAGCCATTCCGCGCCCACATCGTTCAGTTCACGTAAAATAGCTTCTTCATACGCATTTTTGGATTGAAATGCTTTCGGTTGGAACGCTACAATTCGGGCATCCACTTGTCTTGCACGTTCTACAACAAACGCTGCCGGCTGATCCGTTACAACGATGACAATTTCAGCGTGCAAGTCTCCATTTCTGCAAGCTTCT
Organism: Filibacter tadaridae; assembly: GCF_900609045.1. Classification (GTDB taxonomy): domain Bacteria; phylum Bacillota; class Bacilli; order Bacillales_A; family Planococcaceae; genus Sporosarcina; species Sporosarcina tadaridae. The sequence continues at coordinate 9,488 of NZ_UXAV01000023.1, read as the reverse complement.
TCAATCGCTTCGAAATTACTGCCGCTTCCAGATGCAAAGACGGCTATTTTCGCTTTACGATTCATTCCGCAAGGCTCCCGTCGTGCACGCCAGTAAATGTAACGCCTTCACCTTTCACAACACGGCCAATTTTGAATGCCTCTTCACCATGTTCTGCAGCGATTTGAATTGCTTGATTGGCCTGTTCTTCTGGAAGTGCAACAACGAAACCAATTCCCATATTGAATACACTGTATAGATCTTTATCAGCTAGTGTGCCTTTTTCCTTCAACATGTTGAACACCGGAAGGATTGGCCATGAACCAAGATCGATTTCTGCACCAAATCCATCTTTCAGCATCCGTGGAATATTTTCGAAGAATCCACCGCCCGTAATATGACCCATCGAATGGATATCTATTGCCTTGTGCATGGCAAGTACTGGTTTCGCGTAGATTTTCGTCGGTTCAAGAAGCGCATTTCCAACCGTCCCTAACTCCTCATAACCCTCGATTAAACCATCGATTGCATAGCCCTGATCTTCGAGCACTATCTTGCGGACGAGTGAGAAACCATTCGAATGGATACCACTGGAAGCAATTCCGACGAGGATATCACCTTCAACAAGCTTTTCACCTGTTACAACAGCACTTTTCTCACACGCGCCCACTGCAAAACCTGCAAGGTCATACTCATCCATATCGTAAAGTCCCGGCATTTCAGCAGTCTCACCACCGATAAGCGCTGATCCAGATTGAACACAGCCATCTGCTATTCCTTTTACAATTGCTTCCACTTTTTCCGGAACTGCCTTTCCAAGCGCAATATAGTCAAGGAAATACAGCGGTTCCGCTCCTTGTGCAACAATGTCATTGACACACATTGCAACACAATCGATGCCAATTGTATTGTGTTTGTCCGCAAGAAATGCCAATTTCAATTTAGTACCGACGCCATCCGTACCCGAAATCAAGACCGGTTCTTTAAACTTAAGAGCGGAAAGGTCGAACATGCCGCCAAAACCGCCAATTGTTCCCGTAACTCCTTTGCGCGTTGTCCGTGCAACATGTGATTTCATCCGTTCGACGGACTCATAGCCCGCCTCAATATTTACACCCGCATTTTCATATGCCTTTGACATGAAAGAGGCCCCCTTTAACGTACGATTTCTTTTTCGTATGGCAATACTGTATCCGAATAGATTTCCGTTGGATATTCCCCTGTGAAGCAAGCAAGGCATTGTCCACAGTTCTTCATTTCCTGTGACCGACCTATTGAGGCAAGCATGCCTTCTGTAGAAAGGAAAGTGAGCGAATCCGCACCAATTACGTCTTTGATTTCATCTACTGTACGACCTGTTGCAATCAATTCTGAATCGGTGCTGATATCAACACCGTAGAAACAAGGGCTGACAAGCGGCGGTGACGCAATGACCACGTGAACTTCCGTAGCCCCCGCTTCTTTCAACAAATTGACAATCCGCTTGGAAGTCGTGCCGCGGACGATGGAATCATCGACCATGACAACTCGTTTACCTTTGACGACTTGGTGGACTGGCGACAGTTTCATCTTCACACCTTTTTCACGTAATTCCTGTGAAGGTTGGATGAATGTACGACCGACATAGCGGTTTTTGATCAAACCGAGTTCATATGGAATCCCACTTTCTTCGGAGAAACCGATTGCCGCCGAAATACTTGAATCAGGTACACCCGTAACAACATCCGCTTCAATATGAACCTCGCGTGCAAGCTGTTTACCACATCTTTTTCTTGCAGCATGGATATTAATACCGTCGATATCAGAATCCGGTCGTGAGAAGTACACGTATTCCATTGAACACATTGCCGAATCTGCTGCTTCAGCAAACCGATCCGAATGTAGACCCTTGCTATTAATCGTAATGAGTTCACCCGGTTCAACCGAACGGATACATTCCGCCCCGATCAAATCGAATGCACATGTTTCCGAGGCAACAACCCATGCATCACCCAGCTTTCCAAGAGATAGCGGACGAAGACCATTTGGATCCTGCGCAATCATCAAGCCATCTTCAGTCTGAATAACGAATGCAAAAGCACCTTTTAACATAGATAATGCTTTTTTCACTCGATCACGTTGCGTAAGGGTTCCACTTGTTTTTTTTATCAAATGTGCAAGTACTTCTGTATCTGAAGTCGTTTGAAAAATACTTCCTTGGCGTTCAAGATGCTCTCTTAGTTCTGCGGCATTGACGAGGTTACCGTTATGCGCGAGCGCCAAGCTACCAGTTGTTGAACGAAAAACAGTCGGTTGAACATTTTCAATACCACGTCCATTTTCCGTTGTATACCGAACTTGACCAATAGCACTATTTCCTGTTAAATGACTTAACTTCTCTCCCGAGAACACTTCATTGACCAGGCCTTCGCCTTTTACTACATGTAGTTTCTTACCGTCTTTCACACAAATACCTGCACCTTCTTGACCCCGATGCTGCAACGCGTGCAGCGCATAATAACTGATCTGCGCCGCATCCTCATGACCCCATATGCCAAACACGCCACACTCTTCGTTTAGCCCTCTGAGTTCAGCAAGCATTGAATAGCTCCTTTCCAAGCAGCGTGAAGTTCGGTAACCGTTCCATCGATTAACGTACCCTCGTCACCATTGATAACGATACTGTCACTCTCCGTTACGACGCCGATTTTAATCGCATCTGTCACTGTTTTTTCAAATGCTTCCGCATCCCCTTCTTTTACAGATACAAGGAAACGTGACTGTGTTTCACTGAATAACGCTGTCACCGGAGAACCAGAAACTGTGACACCAGCTCCAAGACCCTTCGCGCCGAACGCTTTTTCACAAAGGGCTACCGCTAAACCGCCTTCTGATAAGTCAGTCGCCGATTGAACAATTCCTGTTTGGATTGCAGTTAGAAGTTCTTTCTGACGCACTGCTTCAACATCAAGGTCAATTACAGGCGCACGACCGGAAATCTTCCCTTCCGTCATTTGTTGAAGTTCACTACCACCAAAATCGAGTGATGCTTCTCCGATAACGTATAGTACGTCTCCCGCATTTTTGAATTCGGTAGTCGTTACATGCGACAAATCATGAACAATGCCTACCATGCCGATAGTTGGTGTTGGATATACCGGAACACCGTCCACTTCATTGGACAAGGAGACGTTCCCGCTAATTACGGGCGCATTCAACTTCAAGCATGCTTCCGAAATTCCCTCGGCGGACTTTTCAAACTGCCAAAACACTTCCGGCTTATCCGCGCTTCCGAAGTTTAAGCAATCGGTAACTGCAATCGGCTCTGCTCCTGAACAAATGAGATTTCGCGCCGCTTCAGCAACTGCAATTTTCCCGCCGGTTTCCGGATCAAGGTATACAAAGCGCGAGTTACAATCAGCTGTCATCGCAAGTCCTTTGGTCGTTCCACTTACACGAATGACACCTGCAGATGATCCCGGTGCAATGACTGTATTTGACCTGGCTTGGGTATCGAACTGGTTATAGATCCATTCTTTCGACGCAATTGTCGGGCGTTGCAGCAATTCCTTCAATGTTGCGTGTAGATCATCCACAACCGGCTCTGTCATTTCCGCCGCTTGGAACTCTTTGAAATAAGCAGGTTCTTCGGATTTCTTATCGTAAACAGGTGAATCCTCGGCCAGTGCATCCGCTGATACTTCCGCAACAACTTCACCTTTATGAAGGAGGCGCAACATTTTATCGTCCGTAACGCGACCAACCACTACTGCATTAATTGTATAGGAAGAAAATAGATCGATAACTTCTTGTTCACGGCCTTTTTTAACAACAATTAACATACGCTCCTGTGATTCCGACAGCATCATTTCGTACGCTGTCATTCCTTCTTCACGTTGGGGTACAAGATTCAGATTCATCTCAACTCCATAACCCGCTTTTGACGCCATCTCAGCAGCCGAAGAAGTAAGCCCCGCCGCTCCCATATCTTGAATCCCTATTAACGCATCTGATTTCACAAGTTCAAGACATGCCTCCATCAAAAGCTTTTCAAGGAACGGATCACCAGCTTGCATCACCGGTAGCTCCCCTTCTTTTTCAACCGAAACTTCAGCGGAAGACATTGTCGCACCGTGAATTCCATCACGTCCTGTAGTAGCACCCGCGTATATGATTGAATTGCCTACACCTGAAGCGATTCCTTTTTGAATATCTTCATGATTCAATAAACCAACCGCCATTGCATTGACAAGCGGACGTTTTGAATAACAATTATCGAATTGCACTTCACCCGCGACTGTCGGTATACCAATCGTATTTCCATAACTAGCAATACCCGCAACCGCTTCTTCGAATAAATAACGGTCACGTGCGTCCGTCAAATCCCCGAAACGTAGCGAGTTGACAAGTGCAACTGGACGAGCACCCATTGAAAATACATCACGCAATACCCCTCCAGCCCCTGTTGCTGCTCCAATGAATGGTTCAATTGCCGACGGAGAGTTATGCGATTCCATCTTAAAAACGACTGCTTGGTTATCGCCGATATCAACAATTCCAGCCCCTTCCCCTGGACCTTGTAGGACACGTGCACCTTCAGTTGGGAATTTACGTAGTACCGGTTTCGAGCTTTTATATGAACAATGTTCAGACCACATTGCAGAGAATAATCCTGTTTCTGTATAATTCGGATGTCGGCCCAACATGTTAACCGCACGATCAAATTCTTCATCGGTCATTCCCATTTGGCGATATAACTTTTCATCTATGATTTGTTGTGCGTTCGGTTCATGCATGGCAGACATTGTTTTCACTCCAATTTTTCAAGATTGAATTGAACAGGGGTAATCCATCTGTTCCCCCGATAATTTCTTCAACTGCTCGTTCTGGAAGTGGCATCATACCAAGGACATTTCCTTGTTCATTTACCACACCTGCGATGCTTGCTGTGCTACCATCGCTGTTGCCATCTGCGTATGTGAAAACGATACGATCGGTTTGTTTTAATTCTGCAACTGTATCTTCATCTACGTAGTAGTTTCCGAACTCATGAGCGAATGGAATTGTGAGTTCTTGCCCTTTTTGATAGTCTGCCGTAAACTGCGTGTTTGTGTTATCCACAACTATTTTCGTGTTGCCCGATCTAAATTTCAGTCCTTTATTGCGCAAGAATGCACCTGGCAAGAGACCTATTTCAGCAAGTATTTGGAAGCCGTTACCTACTCCGAGCACTGGTTTACCTGAATTTGCAAATGCCTTCAAGCTATCGATTATTTGAGAGCTTTTCGCAAGTGCCCCCGGACGTAGATAATCGCCATATGTTGCTCCCGTAGGAATGAGTACCGCGTCAAATCTTTCAAGACCCGATTCTGTATGCCAGACATACTCAGCTTCATAACCCAAAACGTTTTTTACTGCATGAAATAAATCGACGTCACAACCCGCTCCTGGAAATACTAGAATAGCGAACTTCATTTGCCCGCAACCTCCCCGATTTCATAGCGGTAATCTTCAATCACTTTATTGACAAGAAGCTTGTCGCACATTTCTTTGACACGTGCATCGATTTCAGAAGCTGACCCAGTTAGTTCAAGTTCAATCAGTTTACCGATGCGTACATTTTCAACCTCGTTATAACCCATCGTTTGTAGCGCTTCTTTCGTCGCGATTCCTTGTGGATCAACAACACTCTCGCGGAGCGTTACGTGTACGTTTACTTTTGTCATGTCTGTTTCCTCCCAAGTGGAATTAGTTTAGTTGTAAAAAAGTGTGGACAAGCTTCGTTGAATGATGAAACCTTATTCGTTGGACCAAATTGCTGATGACCCAATTTCTTGTAACGTCTTTTCAATATCATCAGTCATAATGGTGACATGACCCATTTTGCGTTTCACTTTTGCCTCTTCTTTACCATATAGATGGACTGACCAATGTGGATATTCCGTAATAGCCTTTTTTAATGGCGCTATATGTTCGCCAAGGATGTTCACCATTATGGATGGCGCCCATAACCTCGGTTCCCGCAACGGCCATCCGCAAATAGCACGGATATGTTGATGAAACTGTGAAATAGTACACGCTTCAATTGAATAATGACCCGAGTTATGTGGGCGTGGTGCTAATTCATTGACAAGAATTTCGTTGTTTTCCAAAACGAATAATTCAACCGCCAGTGTGCCGACAAGATTCAAGTGATTGGCAATTTTAATCGCTACCTCGTTAGCTTGCATAGGGACTTCCGATGGAACACGTGCTGGCACAATCGATTCATGAAGAATATGGTCTATATGAATATTTTCAGCTACAGGCAAGCAGTAAGACTGTCCCGCTGCATTCCGCTGAATAATGATAGAAATTTCCTTTGAAAAAGGTACAAATGCTTCTGCAATACACGGCGAGTGAGTAAATAAGGATTCTGCTATATGAATCTCTTCCGGCGAATCAATTCTTACTTGCCCTTTCCCGTCATAACCTCCTATTGCAGTTTTTACGATACATGGGAACCCGATAGTCGAAACTTTCGTTGTCAGTTCCTCAAATGTCTGTGCTGTTATATAGTCGGCAACCGGGGCTCCCGCAGCTGTTATTTCTCTTTTTTCATTTATACGGTTTTGTGTAATCCGAACAAGTTCCGCACCTTGTGGTACATGCGCAATTTGCGTAAGTCGATTCAAACCTTCATAATCTATATTTTCAAATTCATATGTAACGACGTCACTTACTTCACCAAGCTCTTCAAGTGCCGCTTCATCGTCATACGGGGCAACAATTCGGATATCCGCAATTTGTCCACATGGTGAATCCATTACAGGATCCAATACCGCAATTTTGAAACCCGCTTCTTTTGCTGCAAGTGCCATCATCCGACCAAGCTGTCCACCACCGATAATTCCGATCGTTTGCCCAGGCAATATCGTTCTCATAATAAGTCACCGCTACTCTCTAATGCCGCATCCCGCATTTTCTCTCTACGTATTCCAATGCGTTCCATCAGTTTTGAATCATGAACCCCTAAAATCTGTGCCGCAAGCAGTCCTGCATTCACCGCACCCGCTTTTCCAATAGACACTGTCGCAACCGGAACCCCGCCTGGCATCTGTACAATCGAGAGCAACGAATCCATCCCGTTTAAAGCCTTGGATTGAATCGGTACGCCGATAACTGGAAGCATCGTTTTAGCTGCCACCATTCCTGGAAGATGCGCAGCCCCTCCTGCTCCCGCAATAATAATATGTATTCCACGTTCTTGCGCTTGTTCCGCATATTCAAACATGTAGTCCGGAGTGCGGTGCGCAGAAACAACCCTCTTTTCATAAGGCACTGCTAACTCATCCAAAATCGCACATGTATGTTTCATCGTTTCCCAATCACTTTTACTTCCCATGATTACACCGACTACTGGTTCCACTTATAATCCGCTCCTTTTAAGAATATAAAAAGTCCTTGAACAAACTACTTTTCAAATGCATGAAAAGCAGATCATTCAAGGACAATGAACTGTACGAATTGATGACTGCACCGATTGGTACCTAATCACCTTCCGTAAATCATTCCTGAAGTCGCTTTCCCGCATAGTCCGGACATTACGGTGTCCTGGTAGAAACGCTGAAGCCAATTCTTCAGCATATATGGGGGTTGTTATTTACTCTTTTATTTTAACAAGTAAACTATCTTACGTCAACAGAAAAGACGAACGTTTTATAAACTTCGATTTTTATCGTTCGTATATGAACACGCTTTTACTCACTAAGAGTCCCTTTAAATTTAATCAGTTGCCTAATCGGCACATATTCTCCATCCACCTCTTTAAACAGTGGCTCCTCTTTTTTACCTGCAACTGTATAGCCCTCAGCGGCCATTCGCTTCAAACAATCATCAACGGATTCACCTTCTGCCACTTCAAACCACATCGTTTTCTTTTTACTCATTTAAACAACTTCCCTTTCTTAACATTTTTAACCCAGAAGCCGCCATGAATTGTCTTAGCCTCATATGCGATAATAAAAGCTTTCGGATCAACTTCTTGAATAAGCGAATACAAATTTAGTTCATACTTACGGGGCGTTAAAATTTGCATAGCAGACCGGTTACCATCAAGACCATTGGCCGACCAATCCGTTACACCATATCCCTTACTTCTAAGTACATTCGGGAGCTTCTGGCTTTCATCGGCAGTTATAACATTTACAGTTACGTAACCAAGTGCCATCTTTTCTTCAATCTTCGTACCAATAATGACCCCACAACCATATCCAAGAGCATAAGCCACAAGATTTTGTATTTGATCAAGACTATCCAATACCAACCCAAGTCCAACGACATAGATGACTACTTCCACCATACTGACAACCGCCGCGACATAACGATAACCTTTCAACGTTAAAATCATTCGCACAGTAAAGAAGGTCACGTAAACAATATTAATCGCAAATATAATAAGCACCATTTGCAAGCCGAACACTCCTTTCACTATATAGCTTTCATCCTACCCGTGATAGAGGGTGAATTCAAGAATTTAATTAATCGTAGTGGATTAGGCTATTTATTGTGTCATGTTTCGGGGAATTTGTATGAACTGTCATGGCCATTTTGGGAACTGTCATGGCTCGGGGGAACTGTGAGGACAATTGGGCGAACTGTAATGGGTATTTCGGGAACTGTAAGGGCAATTGGAGAAACTGTCATGGCCCGGGGGAACTGTGAGGACAATTGAGCGAACTGTCACGGCTATTTCGCAAACTGTGAGGGCAATTTGAGAAACTGTCATGGCTCGGTGGAACTGTAAGGGCTATCGGCCGAACTGTCATGGCTATTCTAGGAACTGTAAGGGCAATCGACCAAACTGTCATGGCCCAGCCAAACTATCGGGAATCAGCCAAAACCAAAACTACAAAAAAAAAATTAAAATAGACACTACCATACATATTTATCTTCCAAAAAAATAAACGTCAGGAGAAATGACCATTTCCCTTAACGTTTTTTCATTCTATCACCTATAAACACCAAGACAAATCAGCCCAAACTTAGGACATCAAGCCCACCATTGGCATCTTTATTATTAACTACTTTTACGCAAATAAAAAAGCCACTACCTATTGGTAATGACCTTGCGCCCGGCGACGTTCTACTCTCGCAGGGGGAAACCCCCAACTACCATCGACGCTGAAGAGCTTAACTTCCGTGTTCGGTATGGGAACGGGTGTGACCTCTTCGCAATCGTCACCAGACTATTTTGAGCTTGTTCACTCAAAACCGGATAAAACAAACATTGAGTACGTACATCAGAGCCAACCATGCTCTTTTTAATTGTCCAGCTCAAGCGGCCAGACTCTCGGGTCATAAGTCGTCTCAACTGCGTGGCAAAAAGCGCCACTTCGTTGATTCGCCTTATGCCTGTCGAGTCTTGGCAGGCCGCTTTCGCTTTTCGTTTTGGTTAAGTCCTCGACCGATTAGTATTCGTCAGCTCCACACGTCGCCGTGCTTCCACCCCGAACCTATCAACCTCATCTTCTTTGAGGGGTCTTACTTAC
>NZ_UXAV01000065.1 GCF_900609045.1 Filibacter tadaridae | reverse complement strand
AGCGAGGGAAGCGGCTGAAGCCGTGCCCGCGGAAAGCGTCCGCTCGGAACGAAAATCAACGGGATTTGAAGAGAGTCGGACTTTTTCAGCGGCCTCGTGAACTTCTGTCTGGCTTATTGCGGGAGGCATCCCCAAGCGCCGAAGCGTGTTCAATGGAATCCCCTATTTTAACATATATAGAAAAACTTAAAAAAGTGCCATTCAAGGCGCTTTTTCTTTGATTACATAAACGGAAGGTGATTCAAATCGAAAAAGCTTTGGCCATATTGACGTCATATTTCGGATATTCAACTTTCCGAACCGGACAGGAAAAAGTAATTAGCGGCGTTCTACAAGGACAGGATACACTATGCGTCATGCCCACAGGCGGCGGGAAATCAGTCTGTTACCAAGTTCCCGCGCTTGTAATGGAAGGAACCGTACTTGTTATTTCACCGCTTATTTCATTGATGAAAGACCAAGTCGACGCACTCCACCAAGCGGGAATCCCCGCTGCATATATTAATAGCTCACTGTCAACCGAAGAATACTATGAAACAATGGAAAGAGCAGTAGGTGGCGAATACCAACTACTTTACGTGGCTCCAGAACGCCTTGACTCACAGGCTTTCAAAAATCAGCTGCGTAAGATGACAATTCCGATGCTTGCAATCGACGAGGCCCATTGTATTTCGCAATGGGGCCATGACTTCCGTCCGAGTTACCGGAACATTAGCAGCATCGTCTCCTTATTTGATGAAAAGCCGGTTGTATTGGCACTCACAGCCACTGCAACACCAGCCGTTCGGGAAGATATTTGCCTGCAGCTAGGGATAAGTGATGCGAATACAGTCATGACAGGCTTTGAGCGTGCAAATCTTACGTTCTCCGTTGTTAAAGGACAGAATCGTGAAAAATATATCAAAGACTTCGTCCATAAAAACGAAGGAGAAGCAGGCATTATTTACGCGGCAACACGCAAAGCGGTGGATAGTGTACATGAACTCCTTTTGAAAAACGGTGTGGAAGCAGTTAAATACCATGCAGGATTACCTGATATAGAGCGTCAATCAGAACAGGATCGATTCTTGAATGATGAAGCGACCGTCATGGTGGCAACCAATGCATTCGGTATGGGAATCGATAAGTCCAACATCCGTTACGTCATCCATTATCAAATGCCGAAGAACATGGAAAGTTATTACCAAGAAGCGGGACGTGCTGGCCGTGATGGACTGGATAGCGATTGTACGATTCTCTTTTCTTCACAAGATGTCCAAACACAACGCTTTCTCATTGACCAATCGCAAGACCAAAGCAGGATTCCGGCGGAACTTGAGAAGTTGCAGGGAATGATCGACTATTGCCATACCGAAGCTTGTCTCCAGAAATTCATCATCACGTATTTCGGGGAAACAGACGTTGCGGAATGCGGTCATTGCGCAAACTGCACTGATACACGTGAAAGTTCAGATGTTACGGAAGACGTTCAAAAAGTGTTATCGTGCGTAATCCGGATGGGGCAACGATTTGGCAAGGCGATGATTTCCCAAGTGTTAACAGGTTCACGCAATAAGAAAGTACTCGAATTCGGGTTTGATAAATTATCGACTTACGGACTTATGAAAAATCGCAATGCAAAAGATATATCCGATTTCATCGAATTCATCATTTCCGAAAATTGTCTAAGCGTAGAAAATGGGCAATTCCCAACTATCTATGTAAGTGAGCGTGGTAAAGATGTGTTGCTCGGCAAAGTACATGTCAATCGGAAAGTGTCTGTTGTTTCCAAGCAGATTACAAAAGAAGATCCATTGTTCGAACAGCTCCGTGCACTTCGCAGACAGCTGGCGCAAGAAGCGGGCGTACCGCCATTCGTCGTCTTTTCGGATAAAACATTACATGACATGGCGTCTAGGAAACCGACGACGGAAGAAGCATTCCTCGAAGTGAATGGTGTCGGAAATGCAAAGCTGGAAAGATACGGCGAAGCATTCATGGAAGAAATCCGTTCATTTCAAATGCACGAAGTGTGAAAGTTTAAAATTAAAAACGGGCAACGCCTATGTTAACCTGTTCAGTTAAGTGGTACAAAAAATGAAATAACACTACAAATAACACAACCTTAAGCAAGAATTTTGACCCGATTTAACTATTAAATAGCGCCGCTAAATACGGTGCTTTTTTTGTTCGATTGTATTCATAAAGTGCGAAAAACTAGAATCTGAATTAACGGAAAGGTTTCTACTTTTAAAGTCTCCCCTAGATATCTCTGATATAATTAATGGGTGAGAAATGGAAATTGATAGTACAAAAATCGGGCCAGATTGCAGGGCAATCATAAATTTCGGAGGGCGCTTAATGGGAAAAAATAAAAGGAGTACACCTGCCAAGTTGATTTTATTTTGTGTTTTCTTCACAATTAGCGTTATATTCCAAAGTCTAGTAGTTATTAGTTCGCCTTATATGTTTGTTAAGGTGTTAAATCTTATCACGGTAATCCTTGTGTCAGCAGTTATAGGAGCATTTATTAGGGAGATTTTTGTTTTAAAGGAAAGTGAAAAGTACCAATCCGAATAATTTTCATTATCGGGCCATTTTGCGGAATAAATAAGGGGGAAAATTATTATGCAATCTAATAATAATAGACGTCCGTGGCGTTTTGCTATCGGAGGCTGGGGAGCATTTGTTGTGGCGGCTATTTTGTTCCTAATATTTGATTATGATTTATACCTAATGCTTGGTCTTTTAACCGCAGCAATAATTTTAACGATTGGAAACGCTATTTATGTGCTTTACAAAAAGCGGAAATCAAGGGCAGGGGAGAAATAAAGCCTTTGTTTTCAGACATCAACAATACAGTATTTTAAGCAATCGGGCGCGATTGTGCGAGAAGCGATCTCGTCCGTTCTGCAATCGGGCCAAATTATTGAGTTTATACTTAAAGCTCAGATAGGTCAAAATCAGTAAAAATGAGGGATTAATATGGGCAATGTATTTTTAACTTCAAATGGCTTCTGCAGCGAATCGATTAAAAAAGTATTTTTAAGACACGTCAAAGAAAACTTATCTAACCCAAAAGCTGTTATTATAACGACTGCATCCCCTTATAAAGAAAACAATAAATATGCAATAAAAGCTAAAAGTGATCTCATTGAAATGGGAATAGACCAAGTTGATTTTCTCGACGTAGAATATGAAAATCCAACCAAGCTCCAACAGTACAATATTGTTTATATCAACGGTGGGAATCCATTTAATTTGTTACACCATATAAAAAAAAGTAAAGCTGAATCAATATTGAAAGATTTAGCAAAGCAATCAGTAATATTTGTAGGTGTAAGTGCCGGAGCAGTTGTATTGGGTCCTAGTATTGAAGTGGTTAATTATTTTACTCCCGCGATGAATAACACCAATATGGTTGACTTTACAGCGTTATCAATAACAGAAAAAGCTATTTTCCCTCATTACGATAGAGAAGATATATTTCAAGACAGCCTTGGTAAAACCATAGAGGAAAGATTGAATTTATTTGAGGAGGACAATAATTGTTCAATCATTAGGTTAACTGACGAAGAATACTTACTGATAGACGTATGATTTTTACAGGTACATCTTCAAGAATCGGGCGCTTTTCTTGTAGAGAGATCGGCGTCTACTTTTCATAAACGGGCCATTATGTTGAAGATTGCAAGTAAAAATTGATTAAACCTTATTCCGTAGCCACGGCTAAATATCTTATGAAGTATCTCTGTCCTATCAGGGATGCTTTTTATTTTTGTCAAAAAAGGATATTAGTAAAACAACATTAAAATATTGCAACGTAATAAAGGTTTATTGTAATTCAATAAAAACTGTGTTAGAATTATAAAAAGGAAAAATAAGTGAGGTGCTTTTTATGAAACAAGGAACAACTCTCTTTTTAAAGGTAGCTGTTTTTCTTATTGGAATTACGATACTTGTTTTGTGTGTATTTTTGCTGCCTTGGTTAGCAAATTATACCGCAAAAATGTATCCTGAATTTGCTTATTTGCAATATCCCATTTTAATTGGGCTATATATAACAGCAATCCCATTTTTCATTGCCCTGTATCAGGCTTTAAAACTTCTAAATTACATTGATAGAAAAAATGCCTTCTCGGATATGTCCGTAAATGCACTAAGAAAAATAAAATACTGTGCGATAACAATTAGTATCTTATATGTAATAGGCGCTATATTTTTATTGACACAAAATGTTTTACACCCTGGAATAGCAATTATTGCATTTACAATTATTTTTAGTTCCATTATTATTGCAGTCTTCGCTATGGTTCTTCAGAAATTGTTTAAAAGTGCTTTAGATATAAAGTCAGAAAATGATTTAACAGTCTGAGGTGAAAACAGTGGCAATTATAATCAATATTGATGTGATGATAGCAAAAAGAAAAATGAGTGTAACAGAACTATCCGAAAGAGTTGGAATCACTATGGCTAACATTTCTATTTTAAAAAATGGAAAAGCAAAAGCGATTCGATTATCAACTTTAGATGCTATTTGTAAGGCTTTGGATTGTCAGCCAGGGGATATTCTTGAATATCAAAGTGATAAAGATACGCGAGAATAAATAATCAAATAATTAATTTAATAAGGGGTTGAGAATTTATGAAGAAATCGTTACTTTTAACAATTTCATTTTCGATAGTTTTGTTTTTATCTGCTTGTACAAATAATACTGGTGCTTTAATAAAACCAAATGAGAATAGTATGGTTATTCACATGAAAAACAACGCTAATTTTGATTTTTATTCGATAGAAATCAGTACTGATGGTGAAATCACAGGCGGTATAAGTTATGCTGATGGCTCTGAAATTCGAAAAGGGGACACACTTAGTAAAGAATATATTGATCAAGAAGACTTTAACTTGGAAGGCAAAAAAACATTTAAATTTACATTGATAAATGAAATGGAACAAAAGATACCATTGAAAGAAATAACACTTGAATTAGCAACAAACAAGGAATACTCTTTTGAAATAATTGGTGATTCGATAAATGAAGCTGGTTTAAAAAGGATAAATTAACATTTCCTCAATCGGGCGCGATTATCGAACAAATAATACGCGATTTCTGTCGGATAAATATAGCAGGTAAAACCGAACAGCTCTGTGTGGCTGTGCGTTTTACCTGCTTTTTTTATTGGCTAAAACGTCGGATTTTTGTTTTTATCCAAAGGATTTATTTACTTATTTAAAAATCTTCTCTTTACAAAAATAATTAATCCAGATATTATTATGTCATACGATATATCGCGTGACGTAATAACTTTGAAAAGGAGGGCACGATGTGACGTATTCGGGTGGGCCGATGACGGAAGCGATGTACTATGTACTTCTTGCATTAGTGAATCCTAACCATGGTTATCAATTAATGCATTCAATTAGTGAAGTTTCTAACGAGAGAATAAAAATGGGGCCAGGAACACTATATGGAGTGCTTTCACGCATGGAAAAAGATGGCCTTATTTCTTTGGCAGAAGTGGATGGAAGAAGAAAAACGTATGAGATTACACAAGAAGGAAAAGTTGCGTTACGGACGGAGTACAATCGCCTAAAGTCCCAAATCGCAGACGGTAAAATGATAGAAGAAGGTGAGAATGAAAATGAGTAAGTCGGTTTATAAAGTTCGACCGAATGATTATTGGCGGATTGGAGAGCATGAAAACTGGTTTGAAGAAATGGCTGTGAAAGGTCTTTATTTAAAAAAGTTGGGCAAAATGTTCGCTACGTTCGAAAAAGGTGAACCGAAACAAATGAAATATAGAATTGACATTTCAATCGACCGGAAAATTCCAGATAATCAGTTGGAAATGTATGCCGAAAGTGGTTGGGAGTATGTGACGCGGGATAAATTTTTCTACGTTTTTTCTTCACCAGTAGAATTAAACGCACCTGAACTACATACAGATTCCGCAGAACAATCATTTACGATAAAAAAGCTCAATCAAAAATTAATGAGAAATGCCATTTTCACGGTTATGGCCACAATGCTTATAATTGGAATGCTGACCGCGATTTGGTTTTTGGATGGAACACCGATTTATGTCTTAATTGAAGGCTGGGCGATTCAACAAACCATTTTAGCAGCTTTCATCGGATATACAGCTTACACTTCGCTAAGAGCGACTGTCTCTATTCGTGCATTACGAAAGAATCTCATGGAAGGAAAGCCCATTAACCGTCATGCGACTTGGAATAAGCGCGATCGCTTGCGTTCGACTTTCGTTGTGGTTTTTACAATTGTTATCGGATTAAGTGCGGTGTTCCCCATCGTTCAACTCGTAAAAATGAAGACTGAAACATTGCCTGAAGAAAATGGTAACTTGCCCATTGTCAGATTGGCAGATATCGAGCGGAATCCAGATTTAATTCGGGAGGAGGCTGAATATATGAATGATGGCGTCGACTGGGCGAATCGGTATTCCACTAATTGGGGACCGTTTGCGCCTGTGCAATATGATACAGATGAAATCGGAATCGTTTCAGGAAAAGAATGGAGCGATGGCAGTGGACAATATTCACCAAGCGTTCATACAAAAGTATATCAGTTAACGATACCAGCGATGGCAGACCGTCTCATTACTGACTTGGTGAAGTGGCATTGGTTTGATGAAAATAAAGAGGATTACGTAGAAATGAACCATCCGAATCTTGACCGATTAATTGTTTATGAAGATGCGGAGATGAAGAAAGTTTTTGCTGCTAAAGGAAAAGGAGTCATCTTTGTCCGTTATCATGGAAATGCAAATGTGCAATCGATTGTAGATGAAATTGAAAGGAAAATAATGCTCATTTCCGGTAGCAAAAATCTTTCCGAAAAAGAGAGCAACTAAAGTTATATACTATTGATACGGTCCATAATTAAACAAACGGGCACAATTGTCGAGGACTTTAATAAGATTAAAAAAAGGTAAACATACGACATCTATATATCTGCAATCATAAAAGAGAGAATTAAATATGAAATTTAAAGAGCCAAAGAATAAGACTTGTACAAAATGTAGTAGAAATTTACCAGACACTGTCTAATACTTTGGAATACAAGCTACAGGGTAGAACTGGAAACGGGATTGGTGTCTAGAATGCAGAACTGAGTGGGTATAAAGTAAGGAAGGTAATAATAAATAACCTGCCATAAAGTGATGATCTTTAATTTAATCTTCAGCAATCGGGAGCAGTTGCGGAAGAAGCACTGTGCCTCAAACGGGCCATTTTGTTGGATAAAAATTCAAAATTATTAGTGTTTGGGGGGATATGGATGTCCGAAATCTCATTAGTTTCACATAATAAAATTTATGCAAAATCAATGTCATCACTTTCGTCAGCACCTCAAGTAAAAAATGCATTGGGACTTACCGATGACCAAACTTCACTTGAAGGAACTATCGGTTTTATCGAGTTTATTCAGGAACAAGAAAAACTGGGAAAGCAATATTCAAGGGTCATTCTTGATAAAACTGAAAATTTAATTGGGGTCATAACACTAAAGGACATAGATAATATCAATAAAACTAGTCATATCGGTACTTGGATAGGGCATCAATATTGGGGGCAAGGATATAATCTATTGGCAAAAAAGGAAATTTTATATAAGGCATTTACAGAATTGAATTTGGATTATGTATTTGCTGGAGCTAAAATTTCTAATATACGATCTATAAAATCCCAAGAGAAACTCCCTTTTATGAGGGTTAAAGTCCAAAATGAGTTTCCAGATGAACATAAGAAATTAGAATCAGAAGTTAATTCCCCTTGTATTTTAAACGTAGTGGAAAAAGAAATGTTTTTAGAATGGTATCCACAAACAGAATAGAAAAGCTAATTCAACTAACGGGCGCCGTTCGACAAGTTCTGTTATAAGTGCTAACACATGAAATACAGGGGATTCTGAAAAATGAATCCTAACTTTACAACGGAGGATGGGAATGATG
>NZ_UXAV01000079.1 GCF_900609045.1 Filibacter tadaridae | reverse complement strand
CTCCGTCACCGTTTATCACAAGAAAGTGGACAGCTGGATCGTATTCATATGTGTCCATTAAATATTGTTCGAAACCTTCCCAAAAAGGAATAGTTCCCTCGTGAATATAATGGCGTTTCGCAACTAAACCCGTGCGTTTTCCATTAACAATCCATCCCTCATGTACAGCTGCTATCTTTTCTTCGCGCCCGCGCGTTCTGCCTTTTTGCCTTTTTACATAGAGCCCATC
>NZ_UXAV01000031.1 GCF_900609045.1 Filibacter tadaridae | reverse complement strand
AATAGTGGGGTGGGTTTGGAAGTTCTGTGATTGGTACTTCTCTATACCCTGAAAACAATGGTTTTTTGCGTTTAATACAATCTATTTCATATAATAGGTACACACACAATTAACAACAGTAATTTTTCCACCTTTCAAATCCTCCAGTTAAACAACGATGATATTTATATCATAGCCGAACTGTTGGATGGTTTGGCAAAAAAGTGTTCAATTCTATCTGGCGGAAACTGTTGATTTTAGTTTAGCAGTTACACCTACAAACTCATGCTTAGATTGTAATATCGGTAAAAGCAATAATACTAAGAATCATCTCAAATATTGCTCAATCCATTCAATTAATTTTAGTTGAATGGATTAAGGTATTATCTATACCTTGAAATTAGTATTTGTATTAGTGGAGGTATTTATAGTATCATTAAGGTGGAGGGATATACATGAAAAAAATTTCATCTGATAAGTTAGGTCGTTTAATTATAGACAAAAGGGAAGAGTTAGGTCTTACACAAGAAGAGTTAGGTGAAAAAACAGAGATTAATAGACAAATAATAGGACGGATAGAAAATAGAAAACATATTCCATCTATTAGTCAATTAAACAGTATAATGAGCGTATTAAACTTTGATCTTAATGATATTACTGAAGAACAAGAAGAAAAAAGTGTTTTTGTTGCAATGATGGGGAATGCTGAAACTTCTAATGAGAAGGAATGGTTAGAAGAAATGGTATCAATGATGCTTTGTTTGAGAAAACATACTAGAATAAGGACTTCGATAAATGATGCTAACACCACTATCGGGTAAAGAACGTATAAAATTAGAGCAATTAGTTGAACAAAAAAGAGATACTTTCGATTTAGGAATGGGACCTTTGGGTGATCGGATATTACAACTCGTTGCTCAATTAGATATTCATATGCTCTATCTACCAAAGGAACCTGGTACGAATGAGGAACCTCTTTCTGCAATGTACTTATCTTCTAAAGAAAAAGATGGGCATGTTCTATCTTTTATTGGAGTAAATACATCTCAATATTATGATACACAATTATTTTCAATTGCCCATGAACTATATCATTATTGGGAAGAAACTGGCGACTTTTACCTTTGTAGAAATATGGAAGACCCAGAAGGAATAAGAGAAAAAAAGGCTAATCAATTTGCAGCTTCATTTTTATTACCTTCACAAACATTAAAAAAAGCAATTTATGAAGATAATAATTATGAAATTAAGGTGGATGGATGGAATTTATCTACTTTACTGAGATTTATTGCAAGACTTCATTTAGAGTTTAAATTACCTTATAAATCAATAGTCCGTAGATTAGTGGAAGTTGGTGCTCTTACAGATGAGGGTATGTTCAATATATTGTGGTCACAAAATGTAAGAGAAGAGTCAAGTTTATACTATAAAATTGCAATGAGTTATGACGCTGACGTTTTCAGATTGCTGAATAAAAAGACGCTAAAAATTGGATCAGATGCTCGCTTAGTGGAACATATGTTACAGAATTACGAAAGTTCTTTAGTTGGTTTGGATGAACTTGCCGAAGATCTTTCTCTATTTGAAAAAGGCTTGGACGAATATGGGCTCGAAGAAGATGTAGATCAAGACTTTATGAAAGAACTACTAAGGGAATTGGATGAGGGAGAAGACACTAATGAAGGTTGATATCTCAAGGCCCAATTCTGCATTACTTTCATTAATAGATGATTACTTACAGGTTCTACCAATCGATGCAAATCTTCTAATTCCTTCTGACCGATCTAAAGTTCTAGGAGATAGCGCTGTTCTTGATCTAGAAACCTACAAAAAGTTTTGGCTTAATCCTTTATTTCTGACATTCCCATATTTAGCTATTCATCAAGCTGTATATGAAGAGGTTACAGTAAAACCTGAATTATTTAAACTTATAAATGAAAAAATTGACCAACAAGCTTTATTGATTTTAAATGATGAAGAATTAACTACAGAAGAAAAGGCAATTCGACAGTCTGTAGAATATAAAATAGCAGCATCTACGAATTATGAACCTGAAATTGATAACAAAGATGATCGGGGAGAAGTAAAATCCCTAGCGTATATTCACGTAAAGGATTTAATCTACTTTTGTTCAAATGATTCGAATGCTTTGAGATTAGTTGAACATGCAGAAAAGCTTGATACAAACTTAGACTCTCTTATAACAATAAAGCTATATGAAATAATATATTATTTATATATAATGAAAATGGCAGAATTAAAACATATGCGTTTCATGTACAAATTTCATTATTTATCAACTACAAATGAAAAGAAGATTAATCCTAGCTGGAATGATTTTAAAATAGGAATGGATGCAATATATAATCTTGCAGTAGCAAATAGTACCGGAAAACCCACTCCTATTCTTGAATGAATTAAAAATTGATCCTGTTAAATTCGGGTACCTGTGCACGAAACTATTCCGACAATACACTACAATTACATATTTATGCGAAAAAAATGTTAAACCCTAATGTTTATTGAATATTTATGCAATTGGTTGAATTGTTGGTTGTTGTTTGTTGCACAGGTACACACACAATTCACTACAATTGCATAAAGTGAAAGGCAGCCGAAACAATATTTGGCTGCCTTTCTATGGAGTACCTATTCACAACTATGAATTGTCACAATTCAACCATGCACAGGCACCTTTCACTGGTCAGAAACCGGCACCGGGCGTGAGAGGTATCCGTTTACTTCAATGTCAATAAAACATCATGTATTGCGACGAGCCTGGTTTCGAGCCGGTGCAAAAGATAGAATGATACGACTATCGGGAAACCGACTTGTTGTATGAGATCTAGCCATTGATCCATCCCGTTTCCTCCTCTCTTTATACATAAAAAAACGGTTCCCAGTCCGAAAACTGGTGAACCGGTCATTGCCTCTTTTTAGCCTTTTACGAGTTCAGTTATATTTCGCTCTACAATCTTCGCGCCCGTTGCCGCCGCTAGTGCAGCACCATTCCATTCGAATACATCCGAGGCGATTAAGTTCGGGTACCTGTGCACAAAACTATTCCGACAATACACTACAATTACATATTTATGCGAAAAAAACGTTAAAGCCTAATGTTTATCGATTATATATGCAATTGGTTGAATCGTTGGTTGTTGTTTGTTGCACAGGTACACACACAATTCACTACAATTGCATAAAGTGAAAGGCGGCCGAAACAACATTTGGCTGCCTTTCTATGGAGTACCTATTCACAACCATGAATTGTCATAATTCAACCATGCACAGGCACCTTTCACTGGTCAGAAACCGGCTGTAAACGTTAAACTAAAGTGAGCCGGCACCGGGCGAGAGGTATCCGTTTACTTCAACGTCAGTAAAACATCATGTATCGCGACGAGCCTGGCTTCGAGCCGGTGCAAAAGATAGAATGATACGACTATCGGGAAACCGACTTGTTGTATGAGATCTAGCCATTGTTCCATCCCGTTTCCTCCTCTCTTTATACATAAAAAACCGGTCCCCAGTCCGAAAACTGTTGAACCGGTTATTGCATCCTGTTAGCCTTTTACAAGTTCAGTTACATTTCGCTCTACAATCTTCGCGCCCATTGCCGCCGCTAGTGCAGCACCATTCCATTCGAATACATCCGAGGCGATGATCACCTGCATCGCCGCTTCCACGCTTTCTGCTGTCAAATCTACGCGGGGTTCATCCACCGTCAGGGTAACCTTTTTACCACTTGCTGTGTCGAAGTTCATCTGTAATGTTTTTGCCATTTTTTGTTCCTCCTTTTTTTATTTGGATTTCGGGAACGCTAGCCCCTTGAGACGCTTGGCTTGTTGTGGATAGGTTGTGCCCCGATTAGTTAATCACGTTTGATGTTTCTACGATTTCCGCCCCGATGAAGGGAAGATCTGATAGCTGGGCAAGTTGCTCCAGCGCTTTGTACAAGTTATCTGCTTGTACATTTTCCTTTACATTGCGGTACGTCTTCGATTTAGTGACGGGCTTGCCATCGTCTGTCATCCCGCCATCGAAGTAAACCCGGCCGTTCGCTTGTAGAAATTCGATTGTTACTGCCATGTAATCACCTCCTTTCATCCTCTATATAGAGTGAAAGAGGGGGAAGGGATACAGGGTTTGTAAAGTTTATAATGGGTGCCTTTTGATTACAGCCAATGAAATGTACCACCAGTGACATCTTTTTTACCACTTGGTGCCAAGAAATGTACCATTAAACGCCAAGGATTTACCACTCCTTACCTCTGTTGTGTGATGTGCACACTTACAAGCGTGACATTACTTATACAGAGGTATTTTGGGATGATTCACTATCAAAAGATATTGAAATTACAGTGGGAGGGGAATCAGTCTTAAAGGCATAAACGCTTTGCGCTTTAAAAAAGGGTGCACGATTCCGCCAACATCGACCCTAACACGCTTTTTTCAATCTGCTCATTAATTTCGGGTACCTGTGTATGAAACTACTCCGACAAATCACTAAAATTACATATTTATGAGATGAAAAAGGTTAATTTCTAATACTTATCGGATATTTATACAATTGGTTGAATTGTTGGTTGTTTTTTGTTGTACAGGTACGCGCACAATTAAGACATTACTATTAATCCGGATACAATATTACTAGAAATTGATATAATGGAACTACCGTTGAACTGTGTAGTAGTTATTTCGGAGGGTAAGGCGAAAGTCAGGGAACTTCCGGAACACGGGGAGTATCGGATTGTGACGCATCAGGGTAAGATTGAACGGATGCGGAGGGAAGAGGGAGAAGAGTTTTGAGTGATGATATATCTCATATGTTTAAAAATGTCTTTATAGGCGCCATGATTTTAATCAATCTTTCATTAGTTATGTTCATAACTTTTAATAGCTTTTCTATAAACGCTTTTTTAATTGATGAAAAGCTATTCGGACTGGGAGATAGTTTTTGGGGAGCGTTATTCGGAGCCATAATAACGGGATTCATGGCAATAAAGGTCAGCAATAGAGAAGAAAAACGTAGAGTAGATGAAAGAGAAGGGGAATCTCGGAAGGTCTTGCTGAATCTTAAAGAATATGCTGATGATCTAAAAAGTGAGGTTATTAGGATCAACCGGGTCTATGATAAAGCTAAAAAAGTATATGATCCGTATGCAGAGGTGGACGTTGAATATGATAAACATGGTAGAGAACATGTCATTAATTTTCCTCCTCCCCATGAGGAGGAGATATATTACAGAAGCATAAAACCATATAAAGAAGAACTACTGACAATGAGTAGGAATATTAAAAGTTTGTTAGATATTATTCAAGAGATTGACATTGAAAAACTTGATTTTGAATCCTATAAAAATGTATTAGCATTCAAACAGGCAAACAGAAAACTTATTGAACCTTGGATAACGTATACCAATGAAATAGGAGGAAGTATTAATAATCAAGAAGAATTTAAAGATATTGAAAAGGCGATTTCTTCCTTTTGTGAGAGTGTTACATAAATATCAGTCCCAATGGACAACCAGAGGACAACGGTGATAACAACATTGAGTTGAAATGGAGACGAAGGGAAGAGGGGGAAGAGTTTTGGGTGACTATTTAATAGAATTAGTAGAAGAATTATTAAATCCTAAAAATCTAGTCTCTGGATTATTTATTCTAGGAGGTGCGTACCTGGGTGCGCTGTTAGCAGGGAAATCCACTTTGAAAGCAACGAAAGAGGAGCTTTCCTACGCCATGTATGTGGAAAGAGTAGAAAAAACTGAAAGAAAAAGTAAGTCAGAGCAATTGATAATTAGTTATCTAAAACAAATAAAATCAAGTATAACTAAATTGGATTTTCTGGTTTCGGAAGATAGTAACGGTATGAATGTATATGATACTCATGATTTTATATCGGAGATAGAATTTGAAATGAATCACATTGGGAAATTAAAAAATAGTATTAATAATATTCCTATGGAGTATTTAATGGTACCTTGGTTTGAGAAAATTCAAGTAGTCATCCAGCAAATAAGTCAATTAGAATCCGAAATAAATATATATTTTTCTAAGAGTGGAGATAAAACATTAGTTGTCGATAATATTAAAAGTTCCTTAGCTTTAATTGATGAAAAAGCGGGGGAAGTTGAAGATTCGATTTCAGGGTCTAAGCAGTATACTCGCATGATGGATAGTGTTTTTGCTGAACGGTATGAGAAAGAGGAGAAAAAATACAATAAGTTGTGAAGTTGTATTTTGTAAAAACGAAGTACAGAGAATTGCAAAGGATTCATACTTAGTATTGCAAGGTGGACTGCAGACTCCAAGTTGATTTGACATGGAGCCTCTACTGGCATGAAGCACGAGCCAAGTAGCCAGGCACCTCAAGGACCTGACTCTGCCGATGTAGGCTATCATGCCCGCCTCTCCATGTAAAGTCTTGCCCAAATCGTTATGTATTTCCCTTTAGTTTCGGGTACCTGTGCACGAAACTATTCCGACAATACACTACAATTACATATTCATGCGAAAAAAACGTTAAGGCCTAATGTTTATCGAATATATATGCAATTGGTTGAATTGATGGTAGTTGTTTGTTGCACAGGCACCCACACAATTAGATAGTGCCATAGAACGGCTCTTGAATTATGCCAGAGAAAGCATTTCAAAGCCGAAAGAAACATTGGTCGCTGAACTTCTCCTACTTCGTCTAAAGCTGGATGAATACGAGCTGATCCATCGACAGATAGTTGAATTGGACGAAATAATCGAAGAGCTGCTTCTTGAGACAGATGGCGGCATACTGTTAAGCATTCCAGGTATTACCATGACACTCGAGCATAGGGAGCTTTCTTAACAGACGCCCCCCTGCTCTATGAAAATCAAAAAGAAAAAATGAAATGGAGGTAGTTTGAATGTTTGGTAGAGTATTTAGGTTTTTTGATATGTTGCGTAAAATAAAAAAATGGTTCGATAGAAACGGTGTACTTTTATTAGTCGCGATACTATTTTTAGGGATACTTATTTTGAGTAGCTTATAAAATCCCTGCTATTTTTCGATGAGGACGAGGATGGCGGGTAAATTTCGGGTACCTATTAGTTCGGGTACCTGGTGTATGAAATAATCAAATTACCTTGATTAACCATAAAAAATCCCCAGCGACTTCAAGTAAGATATAAGTACCTGACAGGGAACTCAATCTCATCACCACTCTCACAAATGGAGGTTGAAGTCACATGGGGACTAGTAAACATTATCACATTCAAGGGAAAAAAGGGAGTAGATTTAGCGATCAACTGCGCGGGATTAATCTTGAACAGGTCTTGATTGTCGCAATCGATGCTGCTAAGCTCCACCAAAAAGCCTTAATATGCAATTAAATTTCGGGTACCTGTGCGCGAAACTATTCCGACAATACACTATAATTACATATTCATGCGAAAAAAACGTTAAAGCCTAATGTTTATCGAATATATATGCAATTGGTTGAATTGTTGGTTGTTGTTTGTTGCACCACTAGCGTTGCATAGAATCCAATACAAACAATAAATTGTAATTTTTACCACAACTGTTAGACCTGAAAAATAAAAAAAGGGAACAGGTCCTTAATGACCAATCAGTTCCCTTTTTTTGTAACATTATTGTTTTTGTTCTATCTGTACCTTTTTTTCTTTTTCTTTTCTTTTTTTCTCTTTTTCTTTATCGATAAAATGTTTTCTTGTAATCGGGCTAACAATGGCAAAGTCTTCTCCATATTGCATCACTTTCGGTTCTGTAATCGGGACCTTTTGTCGCCCTTTGCTCTTACGAAGCTTTCGATTGAAGAATTTCAGTAGCGTTTTTATCGATAGAAAAAGATATTCCTGTACAGTGCTTAAGAAAGTCCAAATTTTCTTAGTGGGCTGATGGATTAGCCGCATAATTTCTGTCAACGCAAAAGTAATCAGTGCTATGAACATTTGATTCCAGATTCCGATAGGTGAATGGCTGAATATGTGGTTCACCTTGACATGCTGCTTTAGCCATTTAAAGAATAACTCAATATACCAGCGATTTTTATAGGCTTCTAAAATTTTCTCCTCAGACAAATCCACCTGATTTGTCAACAGGTGAAAAGTGATTCCTTTATCATCTGTGAATTCAATATATCGTACGGGTTCTTCCCGGGTTAGGATAGACACTAATTCATTTTTTTGTACATTAGGAAGTGTCGGCTCGAAAGATCTCAATGTTTCCATCCTAAAATTCTTTCTCGCACGAACAAGAAATTTTACGTTTCTTTCCATCCATCCGCCCATTTTCGTTTTATTCGCATAGCCACGATCCATTATATACAAGGCACCATCCGCATCGATAATGTGATTAACGGCATCAGAGTCAGCCACATTCCCGGTTGAGGGTATCATCTTTTCAGGAAAGACACTATTTGCGGATGCAACAACGATTCGTACGTGTAACTTGATTCCACAGGAATCCTTGGAAATCGCTGTCCAATTTAAAGCGTTATTTGGCAACTTTATGTAGGTTCCATCAATAATTCGAATTGGACCTACATTTGCATTCAAACCTTTTGCATTGCCTTTCAACGACCAATAATGTTGGGCCAATCGACCAAGTAAATCTGCTACATCGGCAGTATTCAAACCGATGAGACGTCGGCTGAGTTGAGCATAGCTAAAGGATTCTGCTTCAATTTCTTTCAAAAATGCTTTCTTTGAACGGATACCTGTTTCGATTTTTCTAAGACTATCCCATTTACAAAGACTAGCCATAATGAATATCTTTACTATTGCGAGGTCGGTTAACTTTCGTGCATCATAGTTCATGAGTGGACAAGCTAAAATATTCGTTGGTAAGTTAGATAAGAATTGACGAAAGACTAAATTCTGGTTTACACTTTTCATAGAGTTACTCCTTTTGATAGTGTAGGGAACTGATTTAGTCGTCGTTTCCCTTTCTATTTTAGGAGTTTTTTTGCGTTTATACAAGTATAAGATATTCAACTTTTTGGACTTAACGACAGGTATTTACAGCTATGCAACGCTAGTGTTGTTGCACAGGTACACACACAATTCACTACAATTGCATAAAGTGAAAGGCAGCCGAAACAACATTTGGCTGCCTTTCTATGGAGTACTGTATTTTGAATTTCGGGTACCTATAATGTTAAATAATTTCGGGTACCTGTGCATGAAACTATTCCGACAATACACCACAATTACATATTTATGCGAAAAAAACGTTAAAGCCTAATGTTTATCGAATATATACGCAATTGGTTGAATTGTTGGTTGTTGTTTGTTGCACAGGTACGCACTCAATACTTTTTTATCAATCATTCAGGTGTTGTTCCCGTATAAATGTGGTATATTAAACATATAATAAGAAAAGCTGAACGTCTGTGAAACGTCCAGCTGATCACAGTCACACACCGCATGAAGAGCGGCCGACCTGTTTAACAATTGAAGATGTTTTTACTCAAAAAGAGTAACCCCCATTGAGAACCTCGGTCAAAGGCAATGGACGGTTACTTCTTTTTATTAGTGACTGCGATTGCTACCACAACAGCTACGATCGCTGTCAGTACCGTAGCTAAGAATATACCAAATTGAAATAGCATATTCATTGATTCGTATGTCACCATATATAAACACCCCCTTTCTTTCAAGGGAGTGCCAACCGCCCATCTGCTTTATGTAACTGCTGTTCTTAGTTTAGCATAAAACTAGATTCACAGGGATATCTTTAGTGTCCGCAGTCAGAAAGTTTGTCGTATCTATAGCCATCCGCACTGTCGTGGCCTGAGATGTTCAGCCACCCACATTGCGTATGGCTTTTACAACCGCCTCTATTTGATTTCGGGTACCTGTTCGCGGAACTATTCAGACAATAAGATACAATTACATATTTAAGAGATTAATTTCGGGTACGCTGTGCACGACAAAATTCTTACAATACACTACAATTACATACTTATGAGACAAAAGCGTTAATGTCTACTGTTTATCGAGTACTTATACAATTGGTTGAATTGTTCGTTTTTTTTGTCGCGCAGGCACCCACACAATTATTATTAGGATAGTTTATCCACTTGAATGAACTTATATAGGAAAAGGACAATAAAAGGACCATTAATGGTCCTTTTATTGTCCTTTAGAAGATACAAGGAACGTTGTTAAATCAACGTCAAAGCAACGTTTTTTAAAATCCGGGACAATTAAGGACAATTAATTGTCCCAAACTGTCATTAATTGTCCGGAATGGACAATTAATTGGCCAAACCCTTAGTTGTATATTAAAAACTAATTCGTTTTGGGAACTAATGTATATCTGGCTCCTCTACCTTGACCTGTCATAGTAACACCTTCAGATTCAAGCTGTTTAACAATATTATAAACTTTCTTTCTGTCCCAACCAGTCATATCTCTAATATCTTTATTGGTGAGGTCTTCTTCTCTTAAAAGAGTTAATATCCTCATCTTCACAGCCTCATCGTCCAAATTAACCTGACGCTCATAACTCATTTTTTCTTTCAGAGCATCGGAAGTAGCCTTTGAAAGGGTATAATATCGCCCTTTTCCTCTACCTATGGCTCCAAGAAGGCGCAAATCATTTGTTAAATTGCTCAGGAGCTCCCTTGCCTGATCCTGTCCACGTTGAGCCACCCGCATGGCTGTGTGGGTATCTATTTGTTCATGTCTAAGAAGGTATTGTAGAATCAGTAGGTGGTCAACATCTAAAGAGATGCCTCTTCTCTGTAATTCTGCCACAAACTTCTTGAAATCTGGAAACAAGGACGAGGCAATTAAGTTTAACTCAATACTATTTCCAACCTCTCGATAACTTGGAGGTTCTTTGCCCTCTATCAAGAGGGAGCGATAAATACGTGGAACACCCATATTTGTTCGGTTTACTAAGTGCAATCGATCAAGAAGTTCCATTAAATGATGATTACGAGGAACTGAAGGATGATGTAGGATGTTTTCCGAATTGATGCCGCCAATAAATGAGTTTCGGGTACCTGTGCACGAAACTATTCAGACAATACACTACAATTCCATATTTATGAGAAAAAAACGTCGAAGTCTAATGTTTATCGAATATATATGCAATTGGTTGAATTGTCGGTTGTTGTTTGTTGCACAGGCACCCACACAATTATTAAAAGAAGTATCTTCATTGTTGGTGGATGTGGCGAGGTTTGAAATTACTTATGATGATGGGGAAAAGGAAAATTATAACTATACAGCGGATAGTAGCGGGCGAATAACGGGTATTAATAAATTGGTGAGTTAATTTGCCTATGATTTGAACAATTGACAATGAAATATTTGAGAAGTGCAACGCAAAGCTAGTATAATTAAAGGATAAAGAGGAATACCTCTAGGTAAAAGTATGCTACAATTTAAGTACTTTTTAAAAATATAATTGACAAATACTTAACGAAATAGATAGTTAATTGTTTAATGATGGGGAGTTTTTGCATGAATTCACAAGAAAAGACGATTTTAAGAATAATGTTTAAAAATAAAATTTACAAATGTGATGGTCAAGCATTTGAGGATTTATTTACGTCTGTTATGAATTATGCAGAAAAAGACTTTAAATCCATTAAACCCTGGGGGAATATTGGTGACAGGAAAAATGATGGCTATGTAAAACAGACCGGAACATACTATCAGGTTTTTGCGCCAGAAGAGATTGAAAAATCTTATCCAAACACGGTGAAAAAACTCCATACAGACTTTAATGGGTTAATTGAACAATGGTCCCCAGTAAACAGCTTTTATTTTGTTATCAACGATAAATATAAAGGTGTCAATGCTGACGCCGAACAGGAAATTGAAAAAATAAAAGAAGTTCATGGTTTAGAAAATGCAGCGATCCTTACAGCGAAGGATGTTGAAAACACATTATTTGAATTGGAAGAAGATCAAATTTTTAGTATTGTGGGGATGCTACCTGATCCAGGCAATATTAAAAACATCGATTACTCCATATTAAATGAAGTAATTGCGCATATAATGGAACTACCGCTACAAACAAACGTAGATGGGAAGATGGTCTTACCTGATTGGGATGATAAAATTCAATTTAATCATTTGTCCGATACAGTGGCAGGGTATCTGAACACAGCTTCTTATCAGCTTTATAATTTGGAAGCATATTTATCCGATAACAGTAGCTTTGTTGCAGATACGTTAAGGGATAAAATGAATGAAGTTTACCAACAAGAAAAGACAAACAAAAGTGGCGATCAATTATTTATGGCCATGGTTCAACAGCTCACTCCCAAACAAACTCAACCATATCAGAATACCGTTATTATTGTAATGGCAAAATACTTTGAGACCTGCGATATTTTTGAAGAACCTAAGGAGGAGGAAGAAAGATGATAATGCCAACTAAACATACCCATTTTTCGGAATCCTTACTTGGCTTCGGTGGGTATCTTCTTAAGATGATTAATTCCAAAAGGACAGTAGATTCGCTGTGGAATGAGTATCAAAAAGATCTATCCAGAAAGAACTACACGGCAAAACATAACTTTGACAATTTCCTACTCACTCTTGTATTTCTTCATTCCGTTGGGGCAATTGAAGAAAGGGGTGGAGGTGTTGTGAAATGCAGCTAATAAAAGTATCTGCGAATAAATCAAGTTTTAAAACCGTTCATTTTAATAAAAGCGGCCTAAACTTTATTGTAGCTAAACAGAAGGACGTTAAAAGTAAAAATGTTGGAAAGACATATAATGGGGTTGGGAAATCTTTATTAATTAATATTATCCATTTCTGCCTAGGTTCTAAGACAAAAAATTACACCTCATTTTGTGAGAAATTGCCTGATTGGGAATTTTCATTGGAGTTTGTAATAGGAGAAAAAAGTTATACTGCAACAAGATCAACGGCTAATCCAAATCGAATTCATTTAAATGGCGAAGAGTTAACTTTAACTAAATTCAATACAAAAATGGAAGAGTTATGCTTTCAAATCCCTGATGGTGTAGGTAATTTATCCTTTAGATCTTTATTGCCTTTCTTTATTCGACCAAATAAAAAAAGTTATGTAAGTTTTGATGAGGCTTTAACAACCCCTAATCCATATCAAAAAATGTTATACAACGCCTTTCTATTAGGATTAGATGTATTCTTAGCGAAGAAAAAACATAACTTGAAAAAAGAGCAAGATCGAATTAAGGATCTAGAACGAAATTTTAAGAGGGATGATTTATTACGTGATTTCTTCTCAGGGCAAAAAGACGTTTCTTTAACCATTGACGATCTAGATGAACAAATAGAAAAGCTAGAAAATAGCTTGGGAAATTTCAAGGTTGCAGATGACTATTATGAGGTTCAATTAGAAGCGGATAAGATTGAGCGGAAATTATTCCAATTAAACAATAAAATTATATTGCTGAAAAATAACGTACTTTCTATTGAGAGTAGTTTGAAAATCAAACCGAGTAAGGGGAACCTGGATGAAATAGAAAAAGTTTATGAAGAAGCTAATGTCCATTTTTCTGATTCACTAACAAAGACATTGTCCGATTTAGAATCATTTTACGAAAAGCTTGTTACCAGTCGCAAAAGAAGGCTGATTGAGCAGAAAAATAAACTTGAATCAGAGATTGATGAAAAGTCTACCGCTGCTCAAAAGCTGCAAAGCGAATTCGATAACTTAATGAAGTATTTGGGTGATCATGAGGCATTAGATGTTTTTGTTGCCCTAAGTGAAAAAGCCTCCAACCTAAAATCAAGTCGTGAAAATTTGAAAAAATATCAAGTTCTACAAGCAGAATATAAGGAAAAACTGCGGGAAATCGAAAAGGATCAAATTGAACAGTCAGAGATAACGGATGAATATTTAAAAGAAATGAATACGGAAATCGGAGAATTACGGAATTACTTTCGTAATCTCGTCAAACGATTTTATCCACATAGCGTCGCCGGTTTAACAATTGAAAGTAATGATGGTGATAATCTACAAAGATTTAATATTGATGCTAAGATTGAGTCGGATAATTCGGATGGGATTAATAATGTGAAAATATTTTGTTACGATTTGACTGTGTTATTTAAAGGTCAAAATCATAATATGAATTTCGTTTTCCATGATAGCCGATTGTTTGATGGAATTGATGAACGACAAAAAGCTGAACTTATGAAGGTTCTTAGTGAACAGTTTTCAAATACGGATAAACAATATATAGCTTCAGTAAATCAGAACCAACTTACTGAAATATATAATATTTTAGGTGACGAATTATACAAAATAATTATTGAGGATAACACTGTTCTCGTTTTAACGGATGAAGATCCTTCTGAGAAATTGCTGGGGATTCTAGTGGACATCGAAGACAAATAAATAATAAACTCAGATATCAAAAAAGCTCATCATAATGGATATGATGGGCTATTTTTTATGAGAATTTTAGGGTGATTCAGGGGAGGGGAACATAGTTGGGCTATCACAGTAATTTTAATAATACACTCGCCATCTGGACAGCTTTTGGTGGCAGGGGCGAACTCATTCTTCCAATCCCCACCTTGAAATGGCAAAGGAAACATTATAACGATTTCGGTTACACACAGTACGGAAGTGAAAGGCAAATTAATGTATACGATAATGGCAATGCACAGATTGCCGTCTATTATGCCAAAACGCCGTATATGTCTTAGTGTCAGGTACCTGGTATTATGTTAAATAGATAATCGGTAAAAATCGATAAAATAAACGTATTTGTCTATGTCAACTTATGTTCATTTATAAACACCTTTCAGTATTTTATCTATGCCCCCATCGGGGTCATAAACATTAACAAATGAACCTTTTTTCAAAAGATCAGGGAAAATTACTATATTTCTTTTAGGTTCTCCCTTGGCGGTATAGAATTGAATGGCTTCAAATCTCTGAGAATCGTAGGTGGCTTTTCCCAATAACTGTGTTGGAGCTGGTGTCTGATTTAAATGGTTCTTCCAGTTTCCCGTGAGCTCTTGGTAGCTTGTCTGTAGGATGTCCCAATTTGATTCGTTGCATAGATCAAGAACACTGCCAAGTTGAATTACTAAAGAAATAAAAACCCGAGGAGGATGGTTTTGGTCTCTAGGAGGATAAGTTTCATCTAACGAAGTATACATATCCTCCGAAGCGTAATAGCAGGAAATTCCGTGACTTTTTAAATGGAATCGCCCATCTGCAAATTTTGCACCTTCTCCTGAAAGTGGATTATCTCCGAGTAACAAGTATTTAATGTCACTGTTCCGGTACATTGTTTTGGTAAATGGAATGGGTTGAATTTTTTTTAATGTTTTCTCAAGTTTATTGTCCATGTACATGATTGTCTGGCCCCCTCATGAAAAATTCCCGACAATCATTCTAATCAAATCATCCAATGCCTCTTCGCTCTTGCCGCAATGAATGAAATCCCAAGGAGAATCATTTGTCAATTCGTCTCGTTGGTGAAGCCAATCTTGAAAAGCTTCAGTTTTTCCAAAAAGATATAGCCCTACGCCGGTGATTTGATTAAAGATTTCTACGGTTCCCGCCATTTTAAAGCTTTCCTTCATTTCCTTGATACTCGTTCGAAATAAATTTGCCCATTTCTCATAATCAGCATCAGTTACAGGCGTGGAAAGTTGTAATTGAAAGGCTATACTATCTATGTTTATCGAGGTATCCTTCAGTAATGATTCAATCAACCTTGCCAATGATTTTATATCTTGGATTATTTCTACGTCGGTAATTTCTTTTGACATTGAATCGATTACCTTTGACAGCCAGATAAGGCGTCCAATCATTTTATCCCCGAGCCTAAGTTTTAACTCCTTGGATTGTAGAAGCTCTATCAATTGTATTCTTCTTTTGGTGAAAATTGAAGGATGGCTACCATATAAGATTAAAGAGTACGTTGGATCGAAATACTGATTTTCTAGAACTTTTAAAATCTCATCCGTTTCTTGTTCATATTCGAATTCCGACAAATAGAATCCGAGTCCGTATACGACTTCATCGAGAAGCCCTGAATCATAAGTGTATAAAGGGAGGCTTTCAGCGAAATATGTCTTAAATAGTTTTGAGATTTTCTGTGCAGTCCTACCATTTAGCTTTTCTTTTCCAGCTAGTAGGCTCATGAATCCGAAATGAAAGGACCATAACGCTCTATCCATGTAATTACGCCATTTGGAGTAATTATGATAATAAAGGAACGGGTTTCGTAATTCTTGTAAGTCCAGCTTTTCAAGAATTTCTTTTTCATACCAGCTTTCCCACTGCCCACCATGAGCTTGAAAGGAATACATAGCCATTTCTTCTGTGATTGGTTGGTCGGTTTCAAAATGAAAACTTAGATGCTTGCCATGGAGAAGATTACTTACCCATTTGGAGACAATTCCTTTTTTTAATTCAATCATCAGATCGTCAGAAATTGAGTTTCCCATTTGCCTAAGATAAGCAAGAATAGTATTTTGCCGCGTCTGCATAATGAAAGTAACAAGGCCTTGATCGATAGGTTTCTGAAATAATGATGCATGTTTTTGTATGAATAAAGATTGCTGTTCCTCTTTATACGTGTGATCCAAGGCTATGAATAGGGATCTTTGTTCAACGGCTGTTGATTCTTTAAGTTCTGTTAAAAGAACGTCTTTCATTGGCCTATTGTGAGAGTCGAAAAACGAATAATAAAACAATCTTGTTGCCAAAAGAGACAAGTTTGCTTCCCCAGGTGCTTCCATAACCTGATGAAGTTTGGTTAAGAAGTGGGGGACAAGTATCCATTTTTTGTCTAGCATTTCAAAGTAGATCCTCAGGTCAGTTTCCCAAAGACCGTCAAGAATGAATTTGTACTTGTAGATGAGGCGTGTATACTCAAATGAATATTGGTATATTGTCCACCATTCGTCATAACTTTCATGGGTTTCCACTAGCTTCTCAAATTTATCTTTTATTTGGTGCCACCTTACATCCTCATCATGAATATTTTCTTTGATGTTTTTTTGTATATTGTCCACTGTTTTCTGCATTGCTTGAATCCAAAATAGATTATTCGGGAGTACTTCAGACGGTTCTAAATCTAGACCGTAATAGGACCAATTCGATAATGCAAGAAGCCAATGCTTCGCTTGGTCAAAGTCTTGAATTGGTTCTAAATATGAGTATATGAGCTTCCGAACCGTAACTTGCTTTTCCTCGATTATCGACCAGGAATAATGACCATTGGAACTTTCAAAATACCCTTTATCTATGAGTCCCTTTAGTATATCAACTAGCTCTTCCTCAGGATTGCTACGAAAAGGTTCCATAAGCAGTTCCCAATGAGGGAAAATGGGAAATCCTTCGTAAATATTTTCCTTTTGGACTGTTGTGTTTGAAAAAAGGGTTTGAATCATCGCTTCGGGACGATCGTTAACAAGACCCGTTTTCAATTCATTTAGATATGAAAGGACCTCCTCCATTAGTTGGTTCGGGAATTTGACCATGAGAGAGGGATATCGTTGTGCCTGGCTATTATAAGAGTTACCTAAAAGCCACCCCTCCCAGCGTCCTTTTTCTTTTATAAGAAAAAACCGATCATGGAATTGTTGTTTTGTAGCCACGCTGTTTTGAACGTTCAAGACGGTTAAACCTGATGGTAAAAGAATCTTATATGTTTCGAGAAACTCCTTAAAGGAGTCAAGCAAAGAGCCGCCAGTCTCTGGTTGTTTGGTAGTTAAGCTTGTTAGGACCGTAAGTGGGACATTTGTCGTGGACCTTGTTAATATTTTTGACGCTGCCTTGGCATCAAAAAACGGGTCAGCAATTAAGACTTCCTCAGTAGTGGAAGCGTCCAGTTTTGACTTTATAAATTCAAAGAAACGAACTTCAGCTTCCGGGTTGCCAGAAAAGAAAAGGCTATCCTCATCGGTATTCAATGGGGAGGGGTTCATATCCTTAAGAAAACCAGCGAAATTTTCGGCCTCTTCCACCCAAGGATCCCGGTTGAAATCTCCTACATTTATTTTTTGAGGGGTTATCCGTTCCTGTTTTTCTACCCGATCCCTTAAATTCGTAGGCAGTTTTTTCGACCATGGATCACTTATCACCTTTGTGCCTGTATGGACACCCATAGAAATATTAATTTGACGAATTAAACCTGTTTTATTGTAATGTAGAAGTTTACCATCCGCATTCCATAGCTTCACTTCAACAGCAGAAATCGGTTCTTCGGCATCACAATGGATGAGTTCACCAACCGAGGTAATACTCAATAGCCGATCTTGAACGATAGCCTCGCTTCTCCCTCTCCCATTCCACAATGTCACATTAAGTTGTAAGGGCAGCTGATCTTCAAGAGAACCGTCCGCCCATAACGTAATACCTCTAGCATCCGTTTCCACACGGCTCCGATTCTGCATTTGAACTTTCGTTCGCTTAACATCGACATGTAGACCAATCGGATAGAATAGAGATTGGTGTAGAGGGCTAGTAAAAATCTCGAAATTCCCAAACCGTTCTGAGTCCGCGGAAAACAGTTTCAAAGTAGATTCTTCAAACAGCTTTTCTTCTATGACTTTTCCTTTCTTGAGAAAACCTTCCTGGTTATCAAATATTGCGGCTATCCATCTTTCCTTATCAAGAGCGAAATAAACTTTTGCACTAGCCGTATTATTCGTTAAGGCAAAAGCAGATTTGTGTTCATGTTTTTTCTCATTTGCAATTATATAAGGACGGACACTCCATGATGGGAGATTTATAGATACACCTTTTCTATTTGTGAGCTGTGGATTCCATTTCACATGGTCATCTAGTTCGGAAACTAGATGACCAAGTTCTTCTGCATCCAAAATAGCCATAATCATTTGTAGCTTAAACTGTCCTTTAGATTTAATATCTCTCAACGTAAAAGGCATATTATAATCGTTGTTAATTTGAATCGCACTACCGTAAAGCCAATAAGTTTCATTTGTCTTTTCATTAGTTAAGATATAAATGGTTAGCCCATACATGAATGAATTTCACTCCCTTTTATTTTTGTCACGAACCACGTTCTATTGTTATTTGGCATCTCCTCTTATTATGCCATATAGGGAAAGCTTTGGTGCATCCTTTTAATTTCGGGTACCTATTCCGACAATACACTACAATTACATATTTATGTGAAAAAAACGTTAAATCCTAATGTTTATTGAATACTTATGCAATTGTTTGAATTTTTGGTTGTTGTTTGTTGCACAGGCACCCACACAATTATTCTCTCAAGGCATGTCATTGATGAAATCGCGGAAACGCTCGATCTCGAGAATTCTTTTTTTCGCATGGACAGAAATCGCCAGTGAGTCGGTGATTGGCTTCAGCAAATCACCGATTTTGGGTGTAACAGTCACGTTTTTCGGAATGCCTCCCAAGTCTTGCATTATTTGAAGGAATGCCTTCTGGATTTCTTTTTCCTGTTCGACCGGCGCCATGAGTTGCTGATGGAGGGCTTCACCACTTTTTGGGTCCATTGCTATGGCAAGTTGTGGAAAGTATGGACGCTGGTCGGGGCTTTCCTGGACGGGGCGACCGATCATGAATGTGCCAAATAGCAGATCCATGTTAAGGGTTCCTTTTCGCTTCAGGCTTCTTAAGTCCAGTTCACTCACTTGCAATTGTGAAGGCGCCGGCTTTTGGCGGGGCTGATACTTTATCAAGACGGTTTCCCATGACGAAGGGGTGGATGATGGATCGTCGATACGCCCAATCATTTCATCGCCTCCTTCGTATATTGGAATCTGCAGTCCTTCTTGTACTTGTGCAAGGAGCATTTTCGTCTGCTGGATGGCAAGGAGCAGTATGCGGCCTTCTTCGTCATCGAGTGACCATGGGAAGTATCCCGGTTGAAAGCTGCGAAGCTGAATCCACTGCTTCCGTCCGCTATAAGAAGCGCCATGTCGTTTGAGGAATGCTAAATCATCCTCGTCGAGCTCGTCCTTATCTGCAAAGGACAGTAGAAGACTCCGTTGTTTCATCAGGATATCCTCTTCGAGAGTTCCATCCAAAGTCGCTTTCAGTGTATCAATTCCATCCCTGCCGATATACACGGCGAGGCCGTATTCTTGTCCCGCAGCGCCGAGTACGCAGCAATAAAGGAACTGCTCGCCCACTGAATCACCGATTGTGTACACTTGGTCATCTTCCAGCAGATGCCATGGGTTTTGCGCGTTTAACGACTTCGCCGCTGTCAGCAGCTTTTTCCAGTCAAACGGTTCATCCTCTTCTTGTCGCCAATCCAGTAAATTCGTCTCAACATCCTTTAATAGTTCATTGACATCTGCAGTAAGCTCACGCCAATCCGGTTCTGCAGTCGTTCCGTCTTCACTGTCGTTGAAGATCGTCCCAAATTCACCCGGCGCAGAACGCATCGCTTTGGCGCAATGCGGGTAGTGTGTGTGCACAATAGGAGATATGATTTTCTCAAGCACAAGTTCGTGTTCCCAATCCGCCTTGAAATTGTATGTATAGAGAGCCCGATCTTTTTCCGCAACGAACCATTCAGCGACTGTTTCTTCGTTCTCATCATGAATTTCTCTAAACGAAAAGAAGCCGAGCTCTTCATCCTCTATACCAATCTCTTCATTTACCCGATGACCTTGACTGCGCTGCATATTGAACGAATGCAAGTACATATCCTCCCAGTCAAACGCTACCTGCACGATTTGATGGACATCCGCAAACGTCGTCCTTCCATCTACTTGAAGACGTCTCCAAATGGGAGGCTTCATCCCTTTCAACGACACTTTCAATTGATAGATCATCCAATCATCCCTTCGATTCTAATATGTTCTTATTTCTATAGTAACCGTAAAAAGCGAAGCTGTGCATCTTTTTGAAGTACCTGTACACGAAACTATTCTGGTAATACACTACAATTACATATTTATGAGATAAAAACGTTAATGTCTACTATTCGACGAATATTTATGCGGTTGGTTGAATTGTTGGTTGTTGCACAGGCACCCACACAATTGCATAAAGCAAAAAAGAAAGGCACCCAAAACAACATTTGGCTGCCTTTCTTTTAAGTATTTATCCATAACTTTGAATCGTCATAACTCAACCATGCACAGGCACCTCCCAAAATCCAATCCACCCTCTCACTCATCCTCCTGGTCTTCTTCGATATCCTGTTGTTTATACGTCAAACAATACAAACAGTAGGCCTGGTTTGTTTTTTCGAACGGGTTTGGAAGAAAGGTTGCGACCAGATCCGTTTTTAGAAAACGTGGCGGTACTTTTGCTTCATTCGCATAGTAGGGAAACGAGCTGTATGGATACGCTTCTAAATTGGCAACCATCGGGACGAATGTTTCGATGGGGTTGCGATGGATGTAGCTGCTGACGGCGAGTATGGCCTGGGGTCCGTCGACTTCTTTGGAAAAATATCTTTTTTGATAGATGCGGCCAACATGCCCATAACGTTTGGCATAATAATCGGTGTATCGCCGGTTGATGCGTGCCATGACTTTGCTGAGATCGACGTATTCGGAACGAATGAGCAGGTGAAAGTGATTGGTCATGAAGCAGTATGCCAAAAGAGTGAAATGATATTTGTCATAGGTATATTCTATTGCCCGCATGAGTTCCTGTTGATCTTCTTGAGTCTGATAAATACTTTGCCGGTTGTTCCCTCGCATGACAACGTGGAAGTAGGCATTTGGATGCCACTCGCGCTTACGTCTTGTCATATTAGTTATCCACCAAGGAGGAAGGGTTGTGTAACTGGTTTGCGTTTTGTTTCCATTGAATCGCTTCTTGTAGGGCATTCTCGGAAATATGCTCGGTTCCGTTCAAGTCTGCAATGGTTCGTGCAATCCGAATGAGTTTCGTTTGAGTGCGATTGCTCCATTTCTGCTCAAAACACACTTGTTGAATGCGTTCTTTCTGTTCATTCGATAGTCCGCATGTTTCGTCCAATCGTTGAAAAGGAACAAAGCCGTTCAAGCATTCATTGCCATAGCGTTTGTATTGTTGTTCGCGTGCACGGGTTGTCCGTTGTCGTATACTGGCGGAAGACTCGGCAGCCGTATTCTTCTGTAAGCCAACGCTATGTAATGAAAGAACAAAATCGAGTCGGTCCAACAGGGGACCTGATGCTTTCAATTGGTGGCTGGTGACTTGCTTCGGCGAACAGGTGCAATAGCGCTCGTTTGATCCGTAATAGCCACAGGGACAGGGATTAGTAGCTGCAATGAGTATGAACCTTGAAGGGTAAGTGACGGTTTGTTTCACTCGACTGATGCTCACTTCTCCCGCTTCAAGTGGTTGCCGTAGCATATCTAATGTCTTTTTTGAAAACTCCCCAAGTTCATCCAAAAACAAGACACCACTATGAGCGAGTGATATTTCACCAGGTTTTGGAAACGTCCCTCCGCCGATCAATGAAACGGAAGAAGCGGAGTGGTGGGGATGGCGGTAGGGAGGACGTAAGGACATGCCCCGGTTTTCGCGCGCCAAGTGATAAATTCCATAAAGTTCTACCATCGCTTCAGGCGTCAAATCTGGCAATATCGTATGAAACGCATCTGCCAACATACTTTTTCCGCAACCGGGCGGCCCGGTAAGGAATAGATGATGTCCACCTGCCGCGCAGATTTCCATAGCCCGTTTTGCTTCTTGATGTCCACGAACGGATGAAAAATCCGTTGTGGATGGATCTTCCTGAGAAGCTTCAAATTCTTCCAAGAATGGTTCCTGATGTTCATTCAATAGAAGGGATGGTTGCCCATTCAAGTAAGAAACCACTCCATTCATATCATGTAGAGGGACAATTTCCACACCCGCCACATGTTGCAAAAAAGATATGTTGATAGGGGGAATAAGGATACGATTGAAACCGAGCGTAATGGCTTGTTGAATTGCCGGAATCATGCCGTGAAACGGAACCAATTCACAGTTCAAAGAGAGTGCTGCAATGACACATGTCGAGTCATCTATCGGAAGCGGTTTTTTCAGAACCTCCTGCATAACTGCAAGCAACATTGCACAATCAAACCCCGTCCCACTTTTTCGAACATCAGAAGGTGATAAATGGATCGTGATCTTTTTCATTTCAATATCCAAATTCATCTCATGTAAACAACTAAGCACCCGTTCTTTCGATTCTTTGATAGAAGCATCAGGTAAACCAATAATGACACATTGCTCCTTATCTCCCCGTACACTCGCCTCAACTGTCACCTTATGTCCCTTCATTCCCTGTAACCCAACACTCATAATGATCGATGCGATTGTGATTCACCACTTTCCTTTTCTTCACAGTATCGCAAATTGAATAAACTGACAACTGTCGGAATACAACTAGAAACGGGATAACTCGATTTTGCCTGTTTTTTTTGGAGGTACCCGTGCATCTTTTTGTCGGTACCTGTGCATCGAACTATTCAGGCAATACACTACAATTACATATTTATGCGAAAAAAACGTTGATGTCTATTGTTTGTTGAATAGTTATACAATTGGTTGAATTGTTTGTTGTTTTTTGTTGCACAGGTACCCACACAATTCAGCACGTGCTCAATTAAGGAAACGTTGCGAGGTAATTGCATAGGTATGCACACAATTTGGTTTTGGTGATACACTAAGGTTACGTATTGATTTGCTGAATTGTCATAGAAATGAAAGGTTGTTGCATCTTGCTTTTCGCCCCTTTACTGATTTTTATATGTACGGCGTTCATTTTAGTTGCAACCTGTACATCTAATGCGCATGACTTTTTGTATCACCAAATCGTGAATTTCACGTTTGTGTCCGCGCCTTCATTTTCAGACTTGCTCATTGTAAGTGATATTAACTTGACTAGTGAATTTTATTTGATTCAAAAAATGGGGCATTTGGCATCGTTCGGGTTACTGTATTTTTTTCTTTTTTCCTGGATTAAAAAACCTGGAACGGCCTTCTTATATTGTGGGCTCTTCGCATGCAGTACAGAAGTTTTGCAACTGTATTTTAAGCGTAATGGAAGACTCTTTGACGTAGGTATTGATTTGGCGGGCATCTGTATAGCGTATTTGATTTCTAAGTATCTGTATAAAAAATAGCATGAGTAGCTAATTTCCAATGAAGGTTTACTACTTAGGTATTTCTTATTAAAATAGGGTTAGCATGGATGGACCAGTTTCCTCTCTGTT
The DNA here is from genome assembly GCF_900609045.1 of Filibacter tadaridae. Taxonomy (GTDB): domain Bacteria; phylum Bacillota; class Bacilli; order Bacillales_A; family Planococcaceae; genus Sporosarcina; species Sporosarcina tadaridae. The sequence continues at coordinate 171,289 of NZ_UXAV01000031.1, read as the reverse complement.
AGCTCATTTCTTGCTAGTTAAAGCTATTTGATTGGCCGGGTAGTGAGGTCTACAAAAGGTACAGCTGTTTGAAGGATGGGAATATCGGTTTTGAATGAAAAGGAGGCTGTAAAGTTGGGAACATATATACAGGTTTTTGAAAGATGGATGCAAGAGCATACAATGCCACAGGAGTTGCAGAGTGATCTGAAACTCATCATACAGAATAACGGAGAAATAGAAGACAGGTTTTATCAATATCTGTCGTTCGGGACAGGTGGAATGCGCGGACTACTGGGAGCAGGTACGAACCGGATGAACATCTATACGATCCGCCGCGTTGCGGAAGGACTGGCCCAGCAACTCCTTGTTTCTGGGGAAGAAGCGATGGGTCGTGGCGTTGTCATTGCCTATGACACGCGCCATTATTCCCATGACTTCGCTTTGGAAACGGCGAAAACAATTGGCAAACATGGCATTCGCGTGTTTTTATTCAAAGAAAGCAGGCCTACACCTGAACTGTCGTTTGCGATGAGACAGTTGAATGCATTTGCAGGCGTTGTCATTACGGCAAGTCATAATCCAGCACAATATAATGGCTTTAAAGTGTACGGGGAAGACGGAGGACAGTTACCACCGGACGCGGCAGATGGAATTGTTCGACATATGAAGGAAATTAAAGACCTATTTGCGATTCAAACAGCCGATGAGAATGAGTTGCTTCAAAGTGAAACGCTGACATACATATTGGAAGAAATTGATGAGGTTTATCAAGAAAATCTTCTTACATTAAGAGAAGATGCCGAGGCCATTGAAACGGTAGGGATGGACATGTCCATCGTCTACACGTCGCTTCACGGATCGGGGCTTGTTCCGGTTACGGAAGGGCTGCGTAACTTCGGTTTTTCAAACGTGCATGTCGTAGCCGAACAAGCGATACAAGATGCACGGTTCCCGACAGTGGTCTATCCAAACCCAGAAGAGCGTGATTCATTCAAACTAGCGATTCAACTGGGGAAAGAAAAAGATGCCGATTTGTTACTCGCGACAGATCCCGACGCCGACCGTCTGGGTGTGGCAGTCAAAAACTCGGATGGCGACTATGAATTACTCACCGGGAATCAGCTTGGAGCGCTTTTGTTACAGTATCTACTTATGCAGAAAAAGGAGAAAGGGATTCTACCTTCAAACGGCGTGGCTATGAAAACGATAGTTACATCAGAATTCGGTCGTGCTGTTGCGGCAACGTTTGGAATCCCTACAATGGATACATTGACCGGCTTCAAGTTTATCTCCGAGAAGATTGAGGAATTCGAGAAGAGCGGCGAATACACGTATTTATTCGGCTATGAAGAGAGTTATGGTTTCCTAATCGGCACATTCGCACGGGACAAGGATGCAGTCCAGGCGGCGTTGTTGACTGCGGAAATGGCTGCTTATTATAAGTCTACTGGGAAGTCGTTGTATGACGGGTTACTAGATCTATATGAGGAGCTTGGCCATTACCGGGAAGCATTGGAGTCGTTAACGCTTACGGGGAAAGATGGACAAGAAAGAATCGGGGAAATTATGAAAGCGTTCCGAAACGATCCGCCAAAGTCTATTGGTGGCGTTGCGGTTCGTGCGATTGAGGATTATCAAGCGGGGACTAGACAGTTGAAGGATGGGGCGATTGAGGAATTGGTATTGCCGAGTGCGGATGTTGTGAAGTTCTTGCTAGAGGATGGTTCTTGGGTGTGTGTAAGGCCTTCGGGAACGGAGCCGAAGTGTAAGTTCTATTTTGGGGTTCGGAAGGATTCTGCTGAAGAGGCGGGAATTGCGATAGGTTTGTTGGTGGAAGATATGATGGGTCGGGTTTTATAGGTACCTTTTTTTGGGTACCTGTGCAAGACAAAGTTCCGACAATACACTACAATTACATATTTATCCGAAAAAAACGTTAAGGTCTACTATTTATCGTATATATATGCAATTGGTTGAATTATTGGTTGTTTTTTGTTGCACAGGTACTGACACAATTCAAAGAGGACGCAGCCATATGAACTATTTGGCGGCATCCTCTTTTATTAACTAGAAAATGATGAAAAATGAATCAATCGAATCTCGAGTTACCTAATACTTCCTTTTTAAAGCTGTATAAGTAATAGTTTACGAGAACCTTTGTAAGTGAGAGACGCTAGTTATTCCTTGTCAATAAAAAACGATTTTATAAAGCAGGTGGAATGGTCTATATAAAAACCATAGCTTTGTGATTTGTTTTGACAGTGGGTTATCCGAATGTTATTTGTTAGTATAATGGAAAATTTGTCCCGCATTAACGGGCAGTAAGATCCCCAACTTCAAATCTTCGAGGAAACAAGAAGAATAAGTGGGGGATGAGGCAGACTAAATACGCGACGTCCTGTCGCAACGTCTGCACTAGCACGTCCTGTGCGTCGAAAAACCCCCACTGATTGAAGTTTCGCTTTATGTGAAACGAAGTTTAGTATTTCGAGGGTGTCAAGAAACAGATCAATAAGATAGGAGGAATAAGCTTGCTTGCATATTACTATGCATTAGTAATGAGGAAACAAGAGGAAGTGGAGCGGCTCAATGCGTGCAAATCATCCTTGCAAAGAAAACAATCGGAATTTCAAGCGAATGAACAAAAATGCCTGGAACCCGAGCTATCTGCAAAAACATGGCACGGTACGCTTGCCACTGCGTTTCAGGATATTCGCGAAATGGGAATCCATACGGCTTTTCTGGAAATGGCTGACGCCCAGTTCGCAAACGTATACAATGCAATTGCTGACAAAATTAATTCGCTCAGCGCTGAAATCGCCTCACTTCAACAGACCATTGCGAGTTTAGAGGCGGCAGAGGCAAGAGCAAGTGAATAGGAGGCGAAACGAGTATGTCTACCGAAGTAAAAATAGTGTATGCAGACGTTGAAAATAAGGTAGGAGATATAACGAATGCAGCAGAATTGCTCAATCCAAAAGTGGAACCACCGATTCCAGGCAACACACTGGATGTCGTGTCGAAATTGACGGAGCTTTCGATGAAGCTCGAAACGTTATTGACGAATTATCAAAGAGTGCTTCTTGCTAACACTGAAATGACCACAAATTCAGTGATATTTATGCGTGAATCCGATGATAAAGTGGCGTCCGCCATGCAAGAAACGTTGGCTGGTCCAAGGAAGGTGTCACAATGAAGATTCTAGACGTTGATCCATTTCAAGAAGGATTACAGAAGAATAGTATCATGCTCGATCGTCTTGAAAGTGAGATGAAAGCGATTGAAATCGCCATCGAAGGACTTGTTGCGATGGAAGATTCCCTAAAAGGACAGGGAGGAAATGCGATCAGGGCATTTTACAGCGAGTGTCATTTGCCTTTTGTTCAATACTTTCTTGTATTCAAAAACACTTTTGCTAGTATTCTTACTCAAATCGAATCTGCTTTACATACGCTTGAACCGAGTTCGAATGGTTTCATTCGTGAAAATTTTCTTGAAGTAGAAGTTGAAAGCGGACTATCGGCGGTATCACAATTGACAACCGAGTTAACGGACGAGGCAAATTGTATTATGGCCCAAGTCCAGGATATTGTCGCCTTACCTCATTTGAATGATCATGAAGTTCAGCAAGGCGTAAGGGATGGAAAAAGAAAACGAAATGAAACCGTCACGAATTTGAATCAATTTGACGCGGAACAAACGAACGCTCTTTCAACGATTGAAAGTAGCCTGACAATAATGGAAAATTGGTTAGTCGATTTAGAAGGTCTTTTTAAGAACAATCTTACGGGAATAAACTTTCCGAAAGCCGATTGGATTGCTTATTCCACATGGAATCCATTAAAGAAAGAGTTAACTCATCAGGAAATGATGGGTGCTCCTGTATCCATACTAGAAGATCGGTCGACTGTGGGTAGCATCTTAAACACACAAAACCTGTTTCCATTTCAGAACTCACTTCTTTTTAATGAAGGGCGTTATCCAAGTACCCCATTTAGCTCTGGTTTCCTGCACTATAGGGCTTCCGCAAGTAATGATGTGAAAGAACCCGATTCTGTTGAAAAAACTTCTACCACCGATTACTTCATTGATGGGGATACCGTAGCGGTAGGCGAGAATATAGAGGTTACTGGCGGGGCAGGCATGTATAAAAATGATTGGTCTGGTTTTGATGGCTATACGAATGGGGATAAAAAAATTGGTGGAAGTTCAGAAGCCAGTTTGATATACGGGAAAGTTGGGCTTGATACAACAATTATTGACGGGGAAGGAACGATAAATGTTTTAAAAGGTTCTGCCGATGCAAGAATCGGTGGGGAATCTGTACTGGGCTTGAATTTACCATTGCCATTGGCTAAAGTTGAAGGTACTGTTTATGGATTGGAAGGTAAAACGCAATTTGATAGAGAGATTCCCTATCTTGGAAAAGTAATTGGGGGTACCGGTATAGGTGCTGGTGCAAGTATTGGTAACGCAAAAGCATATGCAGGATTTGATAAAGGATCAGTTGGAATTGGCGCTAAAGCTTCGGTAGCGGAAGCGGAAGTGAACCCGACGATTGGGATACCGTTCACGGATATAAACGCGAAGCTAACGTTGGGTGTATCCGCAATAGGCATTGGGGGCGAAGCAAAGATTGGCAAGGAAATTTTAATAGACTTACGTTTATTATTCGGAGCAAAAGTGGGAATCAGTTTTGAAAATGAATCGCAATAAGTTGCTTTCTGCAAAATAAATGGTAAAAGGAGTTAATTTAAATGAAGGATCAATTTCATTCACAATCGATTGATAAAGGAAATGAGCTGTTGCCAATCGGAACAGTACTCAAGATGGACGGTGTAGAACCTTTCATCATGATTTACGGAAGGAAACAAAACCAAGTGGATGGCGATGAAAAATTGTGGGATTATGTGGGATGTCCTTATCCACAAGGACATATCTCAACGAATACGAATATATTCTTCCAACACGAAGATATTGCGGATGTCGTTTTCAAAGGGTTAGAAACAAAAGGGGAACTGGCTTTCCGAAAAGAGTTAAACAGATTACTAGCAAAAGAGGAAAGTAGTAACTAACGAATAGGTGCCAGTTATATTGACTAATGATGGGAGATTCCGTAAATGAAGAAGCTACTTGGAGTTCTATTCCTTGCAATACTGTTAGTAGGGTGTAATGCCGACGACGAACAACAAAAGAAAGGAGATGAAGTAAACGTGGAGGAAGATAAAGGCAAACAAGAGGAGCCAGCACTTTCTATGCAATTATTGAAAGCGGATGAAGAAAATGGCGTCACATTAGAAGAAGAGATGTACCAACAACTGGCTGGACTTGTAGAAGCAAACCCAGATATTGGCGTTGCGGAAGACTTTAGTGTTCATGCAATTGACCTTGTAGAGACGGCTACAGGCGAGAAAGTCATGCTATTCCTAGGCATTAATCGGTTGGAAAAAGGGATTAAAGACATTAAGTTTGACTACACGTTGGGTGTGGAGACTGAGGGTTCTGTCAAATATGTTTTTGATCGTAAAGAAGTAGAACTTTCCGAATCACTTGCAGGTGTTATTCAACCAAACCACGCAATTCCATTTACCGTTCCGGTTACACCAGAAGGACAGGAACTCCTACAGTTGATGACAGAGGAAAATAAGGTTTTGAAACTTGAAAATGCCAAATTCGATTTGGAAAAATAAAAAAAGCGTTACAGCTTTTCACGAAGTTGTAGCGTTTTTGCGTCTAGAGAGGTTATGGAGGCCCCGAAAATATGAAGAAAATAATGAGTGGTATAAGCAAAGTGTTGAAAGAATCCGCCTCTGAAATAAAGGCGAATTGGAAGTTTAGCCAATGTGTACAAGAAAGGGGCAAAAGGATAAAAGTATATGTATTAATATATATGAATATCGGTTTTTTTCTAGTCTATGCAAGCCTTTGCTTTATCTCCATACTGTACATTCTATTTGGTTTCATAGGCGGCGCGGTCCTAGGGCTTAAAGAGAGTCCATATTATTTCTTCCTATTTCTATTGCCAGTTGCTGCGCTGCCATTTTTGTATTTTGTACATAACATGTGGACATCGCACTATCCTATTTTTAAAGGGGAATACTTTAAGAAACATTCAATTCAAATACCTTACGAGGATTGACTTTTTTCGAAACATCCCGATTGTGCAAGCAGACCGACCATATAACGCGCAGAACTTATGTAATGTACCTGTTGCTCGTACAAACATGAAAGTTTAAACAATCGAGATAGTTAAAACAAACGTGAAAGTGTGAGTGACTGTCACCATACACTACAGGAATTAGAAATTTAGTATAGGGTATCTGGGGACGACACTTTTCAGAGAGTACATTACGATAGCATAAGTTAAAAGAGGATGCCGCCATATCAAACATTTGGCGGCATCCTCTTTTATTTTTATTCAGGGATTTGAATGGTGAACATTCAATTATCCATGGTTATCTTCCACGCGACTCCTATAATTCTTCAAAGTTATCGATGCATTCCAAGAAGTGGGAAACAATTTCAAAGAAAGTGTAATTTTTTTCACCAATCGTGTATTGGATGGAATTGGAGTCGATACTACTCATTGTTGACACAGGGACTACGTTATTCTTTTGAATCAGTATTTTTGCAAATTCCAATGCAGTTTCTTTTTTCTTATCCATTAGTGCACCCCCTCCTAATGGATATTGCTGTCTGACTTCTCTTATGAGTGGGAAAATATTCTTTCTATCGAAGCCGGTCAATCAAACGATGGCAGGGGCGACTGGCAACAGAAATCTTATCCGCAACATTTCTTATACTTCTTCCCACTGCCGCATGGACAGGGGTCGTTGCGGCCCGTTTTCACCGTGATCGGTTCAGGGAGGGGCTTTAAATGATGCTTTTCCATTTGAAATAGTTCATCCGGCGTATGTCCCCGGTTTTCCCAGATTCGCGTGGAATTTGCGATTTCCATGACGGGTTGAAGATAACGTTGGAGCTGTTCACGATTTGTGAGGTCCAGACGGCTTGCGAAGTTCCGAAATATCAGGTTTGTATTGGCATTTACGAGGGATAGTTCGCCGACCAAATCTTGTAATTCCTCTTCGATTTGTCGTGAAGTAAGCCCGTCCTTCTTTAACAGGTTCTGCAACTTTTTATGTTGCGGCGTCCGTTTGAAATAAGCGTCTTTCACATAATGGAGTAGTTCGGTCTTGTTAGGGACATAAAAGGGTTTCCCTGCTGTCCGCTTTGCGAGCAGCTTTTCATCGTTGTAATCCATTGACTCATGAAGAAATTGATGGTGTTGCATATAGACGAATTTTTTCTCCAAAAGTTGGACAGTTTCCGGATCGTTTACCAATTGCAACATTCGTTTGTGCGTCATCTCGGGTTTATTTTGTGCATTGTAGATGTCCATCACTTTGTCAAAACGCACCATTCCATATAAAGAAGTGCAAGCAGCGATATAATCAAGGTACAGCTTTTTATTGGGAATGGCGTTCAAGTCCGCCTTATCGGATCCACGGTATTTGTCTGATAGCACGACATAGTTGTCATGGTCAATCCGTGCCCATTCGGTTTTTTTGTATTTCATGGACTTTAGCATGTCATTGATGTGATCCAAGTCAAATGATTTGTACGCTTGTTCTTCAGCCCATGCGTAGGTCGTCAAATAATCCGGGTGGGATGGGTCGCGGTAAACCTGCAAAAATGCCGCATAGCCAGGCGGTCCCCCCACATCTTCAGGCGGCGCCGTGCCTTCGCCCGCAAGTAAAGTCGGATAGCCGAAAAAGTAATCTTCCACAATTTCCTCCAACTCGACCGTAATCCGCCATTCGTCCCCCCAATCATATAGATAATGTAAAGAGCCGTGCTTTTCCAAATACGTATCGATTTTAATACGGGATGGCTGCTTGGCCGTAAGACCGTTCGACGCCTTCTTCGTTTCCTCCAGGACAACGGGGGTGTTTGTGACGAGAAGGTCGTCCACCCGTATCTCGAAGAAATGATAAGGTTCATCCATCCATTCACTTTGGAAGTTTGTGACCCTCTGGATTAATTCATGCAGTCGATTAAATGTAGCATCCGCCGGCAAAATCACTCTCCGCCAAATCACCGGTTCGATGCCTTCGAATGTCAGTTTTACGATATATGCTTTCATAGACTCACTCCAAGTGTTCATTTTCCGCGCATTGCCGATTGGATTGTAGGCAGTACTTTGATAATAACAGTCTACCAACACTTGTTACAAATGAAATAGAAGGGCCGAGTGTAAAGAAGTTGTTGATAAGTTAAGGGATTATGTTGTGAGGTGTGAAGAAAGCGTTGCGAGGTTTGTGGATTACGTTGTAGGGTTGGCGTTTTATATTATGAGGTTTTGAGATTAAAATAGGTGCCCACGTCTAACTCAGAATTCTGTTAGACGTGGGCACCCTAGATGATGGCTTAACCCATTTCACATATCGATGAAATGCAGCCGGGCCTAAATTAGTTACAAATAAGGAACGTATACAATGATAATAATCAGTACCCAAATCAAATCGACAAAATGCCAGTAGTACGAAAAGATTGTTTGTTTACTCAGAAACAAGGGGGCCGGAATTTTTCTTATGTGGTGAATGAACAAAATGATCATCCATCCAATTCCAAACACCACATGCGCTGCATGGAGGCCGACCAATACATAAAACGCTCCCATGAAAACATTGCTGCTCGTTGTGTAGCCTTGCTGGACGTAACTTGCAAACTCGTTGATCTCCACACCGAGAAAGGCGGCGGCCAGCAAAAAGGTAAGAACTAGCCAGATGATAAATGGTGTTTTCCGTTCTTTTTTTAAATACTTATCAGACAAAAAGAGTGTGACGCTGCTTGATAAAAGAAAAACGGATGCAAGCACGACGGTTTTAATTTCAAAAATGTCAGCTGGGAATGGATCTTTGGTTGGTGGCGTAAAAATGGTATATGTCATGAAAAGGACCATAAACATAATAGCCTCAATACCTAAGTAAATGAGGAATCCCATTTTTTTGTCTTTAAACAAGGCAGCATCTGTATTATTCATGGCGCGCTCCCTCCTTGTGAAAAGATGTGTGTTCATCACGAAACGAACGGATGATAAATAACGCAAAGATCGCAACGCCGCCAATACCAGCCGTTAGATACGACTGATAAATGAGACCGAAACCGATAACAAGAACAGCAAGTGCCATAAGAAAAGGCAGTACGGTATGTTCATCGATTGGAGCAGGTCGTGGATTGGGTGCAGTCTTCAGTTTCTGGCCCTTCGTTTTTGCATCCCAAAACGGATCGGTGCATTCAATGAATGGCATAGGCGTAAATGTATCTTCAGGAGACGGGGAAGCCACACTCCACTCCAAAGTTCTTCCATCCCACGGGTCATCTCCGACGAGTATACCTTGCCTGTTCGTCTGCCAAATATTCCAAACCAAAATAACGATACTAACGCCCATTAGTGAAGCGCCGATTGTACTCGTAAAGTTAAGTGCGGTCATGCCTTCGTCAGAACCGTAAGTATATACACGGCGCGGCAGGCCTTGCATCCCTGTAAGATGCATCGGTAAAAATGTCATATGATAGCCGATTAAAAAGAGCCAGAAATGCCATTTGCCCAGCGTTTCATTCAGCTGATAGCCGGTTATTTTCGGATACCAGTAATAGAGGCCAGCAAAAATACCTAGAATGGTAGAAGCTAAAATGACGTAATGGAAATGTGCAACAACAAAGTGTGTGTCATGGAGCTGGAAATCGGCTGCCGATACAGCCAACATAACACCCGTCACACCTCCCATAACAAACGATGGGATAAAACCGATCGCAAACAGCATCGGCGTTGTCGTCTTAAGTGATCCGCCGTGCATCGTGAAAATCCAGTTAAATACCTTAATGCCCGTCGGAATAGCGATTGTCATCGTTGTTACAGCGAAAAATGTATTGACCATCGGCCCAAGCCCAACGGTGAACATATGATGTGCCCAGACCATGAAACCAAGAAAGCCGATCAACGCAAGGGAAATGACCATTGCCGGATACCCGAAGATTGGTTTCTTTGAAAATGACGAAATAATATCAGAAAAAAGACCGAATGCAGGCAATGCCAATACATATACTTCCGGGTGACCGAAAAACCAGAATAAATGCTGCCAATAAACCGGATCACCTTCTTCACCTCCGAAAAAAGAGGTGCCAAACAACCGGTCAAACATAAGCAAATATAAAGCAATCGCAAGCACCGTAAAGGCAATTACGATCAAAAATGAAGTAACAAGGGAGGCCCATGGAAACAAGGGCATACGGATTAGCTTCATGCCGGGAGCCCGGTGCCGGACAATCGTCACAATCATATTGAGGGCGGCAAATATAGTCCCAAGACCAGAAATCTGCACGCCGAAAACGTAAAAGTTGGTAGCTGCGCCGGGCGTATACACCGCGGTCGAATAAGGCGCATAGCCCGTCCACCCGATTGCCGGTGAACTGTTAAGAAAATAAGCAGATCCAAACATGACTCCGCCAGCGACAAACAGCCAAAGGGACACTGCATTTAAAAAGGGGAACGCCAAATCCTTGGCACCAATTTGCAATGGAACTGCAATATTCATAAGACCGATTAGCATCGGCATGGCAGCGAAGAAAATCATCATCGTACCGTGTGATGTAAAGGTTTCATTATACTTTTCAAGCTGAAAATCCATAAAATTATTATTCGGTAACGCGAGTTGCAGGCGGATGAAGAGTGCATCCAGCCCGGCTCGCAAGAAGAAGATAAATCCAAATATCATGTAAAGGGTACCGACTTTCCGGTGGTTGGTCGTATATAGGTAATCCCGGATAACAGGAAACTTGCGTTTTCTAAAGGCATAAACGATAGCCCCGATAACCAGTACGATTAGAAGGATCCATGCGATGAAAACGTCAATCGTTAAGAAAATAGACTCCCCGAAAAAAGGAATATGCACAGTTATTTCACTCCAATTCATAGCCGCTAACCCTTGCTTGCCGGCTACTTATTTATTTTGCTATATACTCCTCAAACTCTTCCTTGGCTACTACTTTTACAGTAAACGTCATATTTGCATGCTGAACTCCGCAATACTCAGCACACTTTCCTTTGTAAACACCTATTTCGGGATTCTCAATCCTGTAAACGATTGGTTTTCCAGGGACCAAGTCTACTTTTCCAGCAAGCTCAGGCACCCAAAAGGAATGAATCACATCCATCGAAGACAAATGAAGGATAATCGGTTCACCTTCAGGCAACAGTAAAATATTGTGCTTCTCTTTATCTGTTTCATAGATAAACGTCCACTCAAACTGTTTTGCCGTTACGTCAATATGTACGCCATCCATAGTAGATTCGGCTTCCGCGACCGGGGATTGCTTGAGACCTGTGCTGACTGTTGGAATGGCAAGGATAATCAGTAAAACAATTGGACCAATCGTCCAAATCAATTCGAGTTTCCGTTGCTTTTTTGGACTAATAAACTTAGGTCTATACTCTTCCAGTCCATTCTTTTTTTCGCGATAGTTGATGACTACTCTGGCAAGCAGAAAAAAGACTATCACCAATACGAACAGCATAATGCCAAGCCCAAACCAAATTAGAAAAGCTTGTTCTTTTCCCGTCGTACTTTTCGGGTTCAATACAGTACTATTCGTGCACCCTGCCAACAGAAAGAGCAAAGGAAAGATGCCCAATTTTTTCACGTGTGTCCCCACCTTTCTAACTAAATATAGTATGTTATTAGACTTCTATTCCCCCAAAAGAATAGAGTAAACACCAGGATTTTATGAAAAATAGTTTCGGAAAGGTAGAAAGGTGGTAGAGCTCTATACGGATTTATTTACAGTAGGGGGTTATATGGTTTATGTTTTCTTACAAAAAAGCAACAGGGATTCTATTTCTATTACTGTTACTGGCACTTGTCATAGTAGGATGCAGCAGCGAAGGATACGATGCTGCGAAAATCCGGAAAGAATTAAGTAATTTGGACCCGGATGACCCGGAAACGAAAATGATTCAATACGGCAAAGAGCTCTTTGACAGTACGAAAACAGTGTTGCCCGAGCATGTTGGCAATAATTTGTCCTGCATCAGCTGCCACGGGGATGGCGGACTTTCCGCTAATTCGCCGATGGTCGGTGTAACAGTGAAATATCCGAAAGATCGTAGTGGTACATGGACTACAATTGAAGACCGCATCAACGGCTGTTTTCTACGAAGCATGAATGGTACCGAACTAGAAATGGATAGCGAAGAAATGAAAGCGATGGTTTCCTATATGGAATTCATATCAAAAGACGTGGAAACAGTTGATGATATTACGTGGCGGATGACGAATGATAGAGAAAAAGTGCCTGAGCCGAATGTAAACGATGGGGCAGAACTATTTGTGCAAAAAACCTGTATCACCTGTCACGCCGGGGATGGCTCGGGCACGAGCGACCATACAGGCCCTGCGTTATGGGGAGAAGGCTCATTCAATGAAGGTGCAGGATTGACACGGCTCAGTAAAGCAACGGCTTTCATTCAAAACAATATGCCGAAAGGCCAAGCAAATACACTGACGGACCAGGAAGCGGTAGACCTCGCAGCTTTTGTACTATCGCACGACCGGCCGGAAGGAGATCCTGAAAAAATTGGCGATAGCCACAAGGATCCGGAAAAGGATTATATGTTTAAAGAGCGTCGCGAAAAGCTGAAAACGGGAGAATTTCAATGGACTGATTTAGACGTGGTGGTACCGAAGAAGGAATGATGTAGGTTACGAAATGGGCTGTTCCTGTAAAGTGGGAATAGTCTTTTTTTTGCGTTTTTTAGGCGCCAAGGCAAGGAACTACTCTCACTATGCTAGGTAATTACATGTTTATGAGTATAGTAGTGGATAAGTGCATGAATTTCTACTACCTATTGCATGTTTATCTAACCGGTTGAATTGTTCGTTGTTTTTTATCCCGCATTAACGGGCAGTAAGACCCCCAACTTCAAGTCATCGAGGGAACAAGAAGAATAAGTGGGGGATCAACTGCCCGTAAAAGCCCGAATGGCTCAACTAACAATCAGTGGGGGATGAGGAAAACCCCCACTGATTGAAGTTTCGCTTTATTACACAGGCACTCGTACAATTGCAGCCATGTCTTAGTAATTAATTTGCTAGACACGGCTGCGCTTTACTATGGTATCATTTAAGTAAACGCAATATATTGAATAAATTAAAGATTACTCAAAAGGACGATAAAACATGGTTTTATTTAATGACGCTATGGAACAACGACTTTTAGGGGAATATGATCTTCACCTGGATCATTCGGGAGTTCAGGGAAAAAGACTTGCATCAAGACTCCGCGAGATTGCCCAAGTTGGATTCACTGCAGAGATGGGTTCATGCCGGCTCGGCTATTCCGATGAAGAGAAGCAGGCGAAAGACTTGGTCAAGCAATGGATGAGAGACTCTGGGCTTGAAGTTAGGCAAGATGATGCTGGAAATGTGATAGGTAGGCTGGCCGGGAAACAGGATAATCTTCCTGCTATACTGTCAGGTTCCCATGTTGATAGTGTGCCTAATGGTGGGCATTTCGATGGAGTGTTGGGCGTTTTAACGGCACTGGAAGTTGTAGAAGCATGGAAAGAGACGAATTATCAACCTTCTAGGCCAGTTGAAGTCGTTATATTTTCCGATGAAGAAGGTTCAAGATTTAACGCAGGTCTAACCGGCAGTAAGGCGATGATGGGTGACGTCGGGTTATCGGATTTAAAATCATTAATAGATCATGAAGGGGTCCCTTTTGAGGAAGTAGTTCGTAAAAATGGTTTATCGGCAAACAGCTTCATGGACGCTGCCAGAGATACTAAAGAAATAGCTGCTTTTGTGGAAGTTCACATAGAACAGGGGAAGCAACTTGAAAAGAATAATGAACCGGTTGGTATCGTGACTGGGATAACGGGCCTCAATGGACTTGAATTTTCCTTTAAAGGGAAGGCGGGACACGCTGGAAATACGCCAATGGATGACCGCCAGGATGCGATGGTTGCGGCAAGTGAATTCATTCTAAATGTGAGTTTCCTTCCGAAGAAAGTAAGTTCTACTGCAGTCGCAACTGTTGGACGACTGCATGTTTTCCCCAATGGAACAAATGTCATCCCAGGGGAAGTTAAGCTCAGTGTAGATATTCGGGATATCCACAGGGAAACGCTAGACGAGCTAGTCAAACTGATCATTGATGAGGCGAAAAGAATTTCTACCGTTCATAAGGTGGATGCTGTTTGGGAAGAGACATCACTAGCAGATCCGGTCCTTGTACAGGATTTCATGCAGGTATTGCAGGCTGATTCGCTTAAGGAAAACCAAATCCATCCCATTTATATTCCAAGTGGGGCAGGCCATGATGCTATGATTGTAGGCCGCCATGTCCCAATCGCGATGTTTTTCATCCGAAGCAAAGACGGGATCAGTCACAATCCCGTGGAGTGGACGAGTCTAAATGATTGTGTAACAGGAGTACATGTTCTGAAAAAATTCCTGGAGAAATTGCAACATTCGATTTGAAAAAGTTTAGAAACCGAGTTTTGGGTACTTGATTATGATAGTATTCTGGCGATGTGCAGCAATTACTTATTTATGCAATGTAGATTAGGTAAGTGTTTGATTTTCTGATTTCTATTGTTTTTTATTATTTAGATGGTGAAACGTTGCTGGGTTTTGGTAAAACGTTGATAGGTTTAGGGATTATGTTGGGAGGTTGGCGTTTTTTGTTGCGGGGTTCATGGGTTATGTTGCTAGGTTGGTGAAACGTAACTCACGGGGTATCAGGTATTTCTACAATTAGTTAAGTGAATCGAGCGATGCGCCGCGGCGTATTTAGTTATGGGATGCATAGGTACTGCCGCAATTTCATAAATAGAAGGCATCACAAGATTGCCGCTTCCTGCGGCAAAGGCAATTCCGCTCAAACCTCGCGCGTGTGCGATCAAAGGCGATGGAATTCCGCTCAAACCTAGCGCGTGTGCGATCAAAGGCGATGGAATTCCGCTCAAACCTCGCGCGTGTGCGATCAAAGGTGATGGAATTCCGCTCAAACCTCGCGCGTGTGCGATCAAAGGCGATGGAATTCCGCTCAAACCTCGCGCGTGTGCGATCAAAGGCGATGGAATTCCGTTCAAACATTGCGCGGGAGCGATCAAAGGCGATGGAATTCAGCCCAAACCCTGCGTGAGTGCAATCAATGACGCTGGATTCTGCCCAATTAGAATAGGTGCCAGGCAGCTGACACCTAATTAACGCTTCGCAAAGCTCACAACATAATAGTGAAACCACACAACAAACCCCGCCAACCTAACAACATCATCCCCGAACCACCCAACGTTCACTGTGGAAAGGACGTAAAATCGAAATAGCGAAGTTCATTGGAAGAGCCAGTCCAACCTAAAAAACTATATTTAATCGTATTGACACTCAGTTTTCTTCGACTTCGATAACGTATTGGTGGCGGAATACCTAGATTTGATGTGTGAATTTACTTAAGCACGGTGTGTCACCTATTCTATAACTAACAGACTATTTAAAAATATCTGTTGACATACTAGGTTGCTAGCTATATATTATTATTAATAGAAGTTACGATTTTGAGAAAAATGGTTTTTCTTTTTATTTCGTTAAAGTTGTACCTACAACCCGACAACCCGGTTTCTCAAAATGAAGGTCGAGTAGTAAGTAATTGTATAGTGGGAATGGGTATAGAAAACGGTTACAAATGAAATAGGAAAATAGCAGTAACGCCTGTGTTACATGGGCTAGAGCTTAGGATACCCGACAAAGTTGTGTACGGTATTTCGGATTAGTCGTTCGTCAACTAACACGACAATGTACAAGTAACCCTATTGATTCAATCGGGAAGTTTTTTCTGTAAACCGGGGAATCCCTTGAAAGAAAAAAACGACATATACAGATGGGGTGGAGAAATGAAAAAGGTAAGAATGGGAATTATCGGAGCGGGTCTACGGGGTGGACTTGCACACTACTGGCATAAGCCAGGGGGGGAGTCAGAGGTCGTTGCGATTGCGGATATTTCTGACGAACGCATTGCAAAGTTTCAAGAAAAATACGACACACCGTTATTTCAAACAAATGATTACAAAGAATTATTGAAGCGTGATGATATCGATGCGATTGCGGTTTTGTCACCGGATTACTTGCATGAGGAACACGTCATTGCAGCCCTTGAAGCTGGGAAACATGTCTATTCCGAAAAACCGCTTGCGATTACGGTTGAAGGATGTGACCGAATTATCGATACATGGCAGAATTCAGGAAAGCATTTAATGGTTGGTTTCAATATGCGTTATATGAGTATGTACCAGACGATGAAGGAATTAATTGACTCAGGTGCTATCGGAGAATTAAAAACAATTTGGGTTCGTCATTTCGTCGGCTTTGGCGGTTATTTCTACTACCACGATTGGCATGGGAAATCAGAAAATACAACTTCTCTACTATTACAGAAAGGTTCGCATGACCTTGATGTGATCCATTGGATTTCAGGCAAGTATGCGACAAAAGTATCTGCATTCGGGAGCCTTGATTACTACGGAGGGGATAAGCCAAACGACTTAACATGTCCTGAGTGTGAGTTAAAGAATACGTGTCCTGAGTATGTTGCTCATACATTTACGGAATGTGCATTCCGTGAAGAAATCGATGTTGAAGACAATAACATGCTTATTATGGAGCTTGAGGGCGGGATTAAGGCATCTTATCTTCAATGTCATTTCACGCCAGACTATAACCGTAACTATACATTTATTGGAACTGAAGGTCGTATAGAGAATGACGATGTGAATGGGAAAGTATACTTGAAAACGCGTAAAACGAATACGTGGAAAGAGTTTAGTGATGTAACGTATGAAATGAAGAAGGAAGAGGGTAGTCACGGTGGAGCGGATCCTAAAATAACGCAAGATTTTATCGATCTGATTCTACATGATAAAAAACCCCTTACAACGCCTTTCGCAGGAAGAATGAGTGTGGCAGTTGGCTGTGCGGCAACGGAGTCAATCCGTGCAGGAGGTAAAGTCGTCAGGATTTCTCAGGTGTCTAGCATCGTGCACAGTTGAATGTGTTAGAAAGAAAAGGGGTCTGATTGTGACAAATATGAGCGAAAGTGTAGAGGGTGTCAAAGAGGATGGAGTGCATAGGAAAAAGAGTGAAAAAGTAAAGAAAAAAACAGGGATTGGATGGATGAAATCAATACGTAGAAACTGGGAATTGTACGTATTACTAACACCAGTCATTCTATATTTTCTCGTATTCCATTACTTCCCTCTGTATGGCTTGCAAATTGCATTTAAAGATTTCATCGCAAACAAAGGGATTTGGGGAAGCCCGTGGGTAGGTATGAAACATTTCGAGCGGTTTTTTGATAGTTACTATTTCTGGAGACTGATACTAAATACAATCGGAATTGGTGTTTTCACTCTAGTTGTATCTTTCCCGGTTCCAATCATACTAGCACTAATGCTTAATGAAGTAAAAAGTTTACGATATAAAAAGTTTGTCCAGACAGTAATCTATGCACCACATTTTCTTTCAACTGTAGTAGTTGTCGGGATGTTGTTACTCTTCTTGAAAACGGATGGGTTAGTCAATCAGGTGATCAAAATTTTTGGAGGTACACCAATTGACTTTATAACGGAACCTGCTTTTTTTAAAAGTTTGTATGTGTTTTCAGATGTATGGCAAACAATGGGGTGGAGCTCGATTATTTACATCGCCGCACTCGCTGCAGTAGATCCTTCACAACATGAGGCAGCAATGATCGACGGAGCGTCAAGATTTCAACGAATACTACACATTAACATTCCAGCCATTATGCCTACAATTGTAATTTTATTCATTTTGAATGCGGGGTCCGTTATGGCTGTAGGATTTGAAAAGGTCTATCTTATGCAAAATGATTTGAATATGTCGACTTCCGATGTCATCTCGACATTCGTTTACCGAAGTGGGATTTTGGAAGCGCAGTACAGCTTCTCTGCGGCAGTAGGGCTATTCAACTCATTGATAAACTTCTTCCTGCTCATAATGGTTAATCAGATTGCGAAAAAAGTAAATGAGACAAGTCTATGGTAAGGGGTGGGGTAGTTGAGAGAATCCAAAACAGATCGGACATTTAATATATTCAACTTTGTGTTCCTGACCATTGTCGCCTTACTCGTAATTTATCCCTTAGTTTTTGTTTTGAGTGCATCATTTAGTAACCCACAATACGTAGTGTCAGGTGAGATGTGGTTGTGGCCAAAAGATATAACGCTAGATGCATATGAAAAAGTATTCAAAAACAAAGATATTATTAATGGATTTGTAAACACGCTGAAGTATACGGTATTTGGAACTATACTGAACGTCATAATGACAATATTAGCAGCATACCCGCTTTCACGAAGAGATTTAAAGGGTCGTGGACTCATTATGGCGTTCATTGTCTTCACTATATTCTTTAGTGGTGGACTTATCCCAACGTACTTACTCATTCACGATCTTGGAATGCTGAATACATTTTGGGTTATGGTGATTCCTAATGCGGTTGCAGTTTGGAACATTATTATTATGAGAACATTTTTCCAGGCCATACCGCATGAATTGGAGGAATCAGCGAAGATTGATGGATGCGGGAATTTCAGAATACTGTGGAGTATCGTTCTCCCGTTATCGTTTCCTGTCATTGCTGTAATGGTTCTTTTCTATTCTGTTGGCCATTGGAATTCCTACTTCCAGGCATTGATTTATCTGCAGGATCAAGACAAGTTTCCGCTTCAACTGATTCTCAGACAAATTCTTATTCAAGGTCAAACCGATGACATGATTAAAGCAACTTCGGAAAGCTTTTTGGCACAACAACTTAGCGTTGAGGGGTTGAAGTATGCAGTGCTAATTGTTGCGAATCTACCGATGCTGATGCTATATCCGTTTTTACAAAGGTATTTCGTGAAAGGTGTCATGATAGGATCACTAAAAGGATAATAAGGGGGAGAGCGCATTGAAGAGAAAGTACTTTTCAAGTGTTGCAGCATTACTATTGACAGCAAGTATTTTGGGGGCTTGTTCAGAAGACGATCAGACAATTGAAAAAGGTGAAAATGCGCATAATGTAAAGGCAACCGGCATGCCGATTGTTGAGGAAAGTATTCAGGTTGATGGCTTTGCTGCAAAGTTCTTTGCCTCACAAAATTGGAATGACTTGATGCTTTGGGATGAGTATGAAAAAATGACAAATATCGAAGTGGACTGGAAAACAGTTCAAATTGAAGGTCTTGCCGAGAAACGAAACTTAATGTTGGCAGCTGGTGATTATCCTGAACTGTTCTTTGCATCAGCATTTCCGAAAACAGACCTGATTAAATATGGGCAACAAGGCGTCTTCTTACCAATAAGTGATTATATTGATGAATATGCACCGAATTTCAAGAAAATCCTTGAAGAATATCCATCTGTAAAAAAAGGAGTTACAATGCCTGATGGTAAAATTTATGGGTTCCCTGCTTTCTATGACCCGAACTTCGAGGCACTCCGCGCAGGTACACCTTGGATCAAAAAAGATTGGTTGGACAAATTGGGGCTAGAGGAGCCTGAAACTCCTGATGAATTGTACGAAGTGTTGAAAGCGTTCAAAGAACAAGATCCGAATGGTAATGGAAAAGCGGATGAAGAAGGTTGGGGCACCGGCTATGGTATCAATCAATTCATTGGCTATTTACGAGGAACATATGGATTGAACAAACAGGGATCTATGAACATAAACCTCGACTTTAAAGAAGGAACTGAAGAATTCCGTTTTGTTCCGGCTACAGATGAGTATAAGGAATTGCTTAAATTCTTGAACAAGCTATATACAGAGGGATTAATCAATCAGGATATTTTCACTACCGAACCGCATGTGTTTGCCGCGGAAGCGTCTAAAGGGAATTTTGGAATGCTCGCTGAGGTTGACCCGGCGGAATTACTGAACCTTGACGGTTACGTTGGTGTACCTGTCCTTGAAGGTCCTACTGGTGAACGGGCTTATAACACGGTTTCGAATGGTCTTGGAAATCTAGGGATGTTCGTGCTGACTGATAAGGCAAAAAATCCCGAAGCAATGGTTCGCTGGATGGATTACTTTTATGGAGAAGAAGGATCTAAAATGTTCTTTATGGGCTTCGAAGGTGTTACGTTCGAAGAAGATGAAGAAGGAAACTTCAAATACTTAGAGACAATTACAGACAACCCAGATGGATTAAATGTGGACCAAGCAATTAGTGAATATTTGACTTGGCCTGGAGGATATTATCCAGGAATGGTAAGGAAAAAGTACTTCCAAGGTGCAGAGGGTAAAGAAAATTCTACTTTAAATGCTGAGAAAGTTTTACCTTACCGCATCAAAGACGAGGACATTCTACCGGGACTGAACTATACGCTCGAAGAGAATGAAAAGGTTAGTGCAGTTATGACGGATGTTCAGACATATGTTGATGAAATGACTGCAGGCTTTATCACTGGAAACCAAGATTTCAGCAAGTGGGATGACTATAAGAAGACATTGGATAAGATGGGGTTAGAATCTTATCTCGAAGTAGCTCAAGGAGCATATGAGCGTTCGAAAGAAGAGGAATAAAATAAAAAGCCCATACAAATTCAGTATCTTTGTATGGGCTTTACCCTTTCAGGGAGGTTATTTGCTTGGACTTACAAGGATGGAAGGGAAGTTTATATCGTTTTGTTGAATTCGTTACCATGCTTGCGGTGCTGCAACTAATGTGGGTAGGTCTTACTATACTCGGTTTAGTTGTTTTTGGAATATCGCCGGCTACTGCAGGGTTATTCGTTGTCATGAGGGCTAGATTGCAAGGGCAAGATGATTTGCGGTCACTTGCGAAAAACTATTGGGCGACATATAAAGCGGAGTTTGTCAATTCCAATAAAATCGGTGTTATTTTGCTTGTCATTGGTTATTTTCTTATTCTTAATTTACGGATTGTGTTGACCTTGAACGGAACTTCCGGTTTGTTCATGTTAACGCTACTTGTCATGATCACTATTTTGTATTCGGTCATGCTGATGAACATTTTCCAAGTATTTGCACATTATAATATGCCGTTTACACGGTACTTTTCCGCGTCACTTCTACTTAGTATTTCATTTCCCTTTCAAGCTATTGGATCTGTTATGGGGCTTTATGTGCTTTATCGGTTATTTATGATTGTTCCAGGGTTACTTCCATTTTTCGGTGTAAGCATAACTGTACTTTTCCTTACATGGATGTCATCACAGATTTTTAAGCTTAAAGATGCCTCGGAAGGAACGTTGAAAGAAAAGATGTCGTGAAACGCTATATGAAATTAACGTGGCGTTTGTTCTTGAACAGGCGGTTAATTTAATGTGAATTCTAGTGAAAATGTTGTACATTGGAAGTATAAGAACTATGAAAAAGGATGATATGTGATGAAACCGTTAGACCAAGGAAGTGTTATTCCGCTATATCATCAATTAAAACAACGTTTGGATGCACGCATCCGAGCAGAAGAATGGAAGCCGGGCGATAAAATCGATTCGGAAAATAGTTTGATGGATATATTTCATGTGAGTAGAAATACAGCGAAGAAAGCAATCGAAGAATTGGTCCAGGAAGGCACACTTTATCGGATACAAGGGAAAGGCACCTTTGTTTCGAGACCCAAGTTTGAACAATCTTTAACAGGATTTTATAGCTTTAGCCGTGTTTTACGGGAAAAAGGACTTCATCCTACTGACCAAGTGCTTGAAGTAAGGGAAGTCGAGCCATCTGCAATCGTTAGAGCAGGATTACAGCTCCCTTTAGGAGAAAATGTAGTTGAAATGAGACGCCTACGCTGTGCAGATGGAGAACCGATCATTCTTGAATCATCGTTTATGCCGAAATCGGTTATTCAAGACATATCTGTTTTGTATGAGGTAGGAACATCATCCCTTTATGATTTGTTAGATGAACGCTATGGCGTAACAGTTGTCCGCGCGAAAGAAGCTTTTGAACCGGTTTTAATAAGGGAAGGTGAAAGCGTTCTCCTAGAAACGGAAGTAGGGAAACCTGCCTTACTTTTGGAGCGAACAGCATATGATACCAACGGCGAACCGGTAGAATTTTGTATTTCAATCGTACGAGGGGATCGTTGCAGGTTTTACACGGATCTTGTATAAATTCGTAGAGCCTTTTTTGAATTTGAAAATAAGTGGAGTTGTACAGACAACCTAATCATTGAATGGGATCATTTTAAGCGCAGATGCCTCTAAAGTTAACATCGTCAATACGGTCGGTAGCGAGGGCAGTCTTAAGAGTGATAGACTACCTACAAAAGACTACCCCACATCGTGAATTATCGGATGTGGGGTAGTTTTTTATCTGATACGAGATTCAGTTTTTTTATCAAAGAAATGAGCTCTTTCAAGGTCAAATGCAAGTTTAACTTTTTGACCTGGCCGGATATTAGCATCAGAACTTACACGCGCTACATATTGCTGATCTTGAATAGATGAATAAACCATTAGTTCAGCGCCGGTTAATTCGGCTACTTCAACGTCTGCCTCTATTATAGATTCAGGAAATAGAGCTAGGGATTCAGGGGTATCAGTGATATGTTCCGGTCTTAGGCCAAGAATAATATCCTGTCCATTAAATCCTTGAGAATTCAATAACGTCAATTTATCTTTCGGGATTTTAATAAGTTCGTTTCCGATTTTGAAATAGCCGTCAGCAATTTGACCTTCAAAAAAGTTCATGGCAGGTGATCCGATAAAACCACCAACAAATATGTTTTCTGGGTTTTCATAGACTTCTTTTGGTGTCCCAATTTGTTGGATGAATCCATCTTTCATAACGACAAGACGCGATGCCATGGTCATCGCTTCTGTCTGATCATGTGTTACGTAGATTGTTGTGGTTCCTAGGCGTCCGTGCAATTTTGCGATTTCGGCACGCATTTGTACACGTAACTTCGCGTCCAGATTTGATAATGGTTCGTCCATAAGAAATAGTTTTGCATCACGAACAATTGCGCGACCGAGTGCCACACGTTGTCGTTGTCCACCTGACAAGGCTTTGGGCTTCCTACCTAAATGAGGTTCAAGCCCAAGAATGTCGGCTGCATTTTTCACGCGCTCATCAATTTCTTTTTTCGAGAACTTTCTAAGCTTTAAACCAAAAGCCATATTATCGTAGACACTCATATGTGGATAAAGAGCGTAGTTTTGAAACACCATCGCGATATCTCGTTCTTTTGGAGGCACATCATTCATTAACTTACCATCGACTAGAAATTCACCCTCAGTAATATCTTCGAGTCCCGCAATCATACGTAGTGTCGTTGACTTTCCGCAACCCGAGGGACCGACCAGAACGATAAATTCCTTATCTTGGACGCGTAAATCGAAATTCGAAACTGCCGTAGCGCCATCATCATAAATCTTGAAAATATTATCAAGAACCATTTTCTCCATTTAGGTGCACCCCTTTATCATTCGGTTTCTATAAACTAAGGTTACCAAAGATGAAATGGATGCGGTATGTGAAGTGTGCACAGTATTTAGACATCTCAATTGTGCACGTTGACTTAACCTTCTATAGCAATCAGACTCGCACAATATGCAACAAGTGCACCGTCAAAATTACGGACAGAAATGCCGGTAATATCTTGAAACTTGGTAAGGCGGTATTGCAGTGTGTTTCTGTGTACATGCAATTTCTTAGCCGTAACTGTTGCATTAAAGCCATTTTCAAAAAGGAGTTGCATCGTTTGCAGTAATTCCTGGTCATATTGAATCGGGTTGAGAATTTCTTTACGGATTATGTGTTTCATTTCATCGGACATTTGATCAACCAGGCTAAATGGAAATGTATTTTCCATTGTGTAGATTCGTATAGCACGGTTCCGGGAAATACCTTTAAGAAACCACTCTTTTTCAGTTGAGAAATGAATGGGGAAATGTCTATCAGTTAAGTGGAATTTTCCAATATACAACTTCAACTTAATGTAGAAATCACTCTCCAGGGTGTTGATAAAAGAATAGAAGTCTTCAGGTGTCTGAATATATGAAGACCTCTGTTCAATAAGTATCGCATTTTGAGCAGAAATAAAAACTAATTGTATAGAGTCATCAAAAAATGCTTTAACGGCCTCTTCTAAATCAGAATTCTTACCGTGGTCCATCTTAAAATGAAGTTGGATAACACGGATCTCTGTTTCTTCTTCAAAAGGTGCGGAACCATTTTCAAAAAGAAATTTAAACCACTTCTCTGAAACTGAATGGTTGGCTGAAGGATTTGGTTTAATTTCTGAAAAAAGGGAAGAAAGTAAGGCGTATTCACGTTCGGATACTTCAGTTTGGTCGATTTTCATCCAATTTCCTGTATAGTTATTGTGGAAAACATATACCTTTTCACTGGATTCCACAGGGCGTTCGGATAGTAGTTGAATAGAGGGAAAAAGTACAGATAAGTTGTTGTGCACTGCCTGGTTATCTCCTTTCATGAATCCGTTTAATGGAGGAATACCTTAATCTATATTGTATTTTTAGAATTCCAATAAGTAAAGCCGGGGAAGTTCCGCTTAAGTGTCCAACAAATCCACGCCAATTAAGCTTGACCACAGGTACTGCCACAATTTGAAAAACACAAATGGTGTCAGTAGCCAGACCTCCTAAGCGTTTGTCACAAAGATTCTTGGTCCGGTCTATAGATGGGGCTTCTTTGGCGTTCTCTCATATTCTATATAGACAGAAAAGTCGATATATGTTAATGTTGAAAAAAATATTAGTAAATAGTTTAGTTACCATATTTACTTCTAGTTTTACTTAATCTGATAGTATTTTTCAAAATCAGATAAAAAGATTGTGTGGTGAATGATAGTACTCTGTCCCAGTTCGTGTTGAAATTTCAAAGAGATTGCCAAACTGTAAGAATAACTTTATAACACTAAAGTAAGCGTTTTCTTGACAATTATTGAGGAGGTCATTGATTTGAAGAATAGAAAATTTATGTGGTTGATGGGTATTATGCTTGTACTTAGCGTATTCCTCGCGGCGTGCAGCGATAAAAATGACAATGCTGATGATTCTACTGAATCCGGAAAAAAGGCTACAGAAAAATCAGGGGGAGATGGATCGCAAGTTTTGAGTTTGATTGAAGTAGCCGAAATTTCATCTGCTGACTCATCGATTGCTGAAGACGCGGTAAGCACTAAGGTACTGAACAATATAATGGAAGGGCTTTACCGCGTGAACCAAGAAGGTTTACTAGCGCCAGCGATGGCTGAAACAGAGCCTGAAATCAGTGAGGATGGAATGACGTATACGTTCAAAATTCGTGATGCACAATGGTCGAATGGTACACCTGTAACTGCGCATGATTTCGTATATGCTTGGCAACGTGCTGTTGATCCTGAAACGGCTTCGCCTTACGGACCTTATTTGATGGCGGGAATGATCAAAAATGCAACCGAAATTGGTGAAGGGAAAGCAGAAGTTGCGGACCTTGGAGTTAAGGCTGAAGATGATAAAACACTTGTCGTTCAACTTGAGCGCCCAGTTGCTTACTTCTTATCACTTACTTCTTTCGCTACATTTTTACCACTTAACGAAGAGTTCGTAGCAGACAAAGGTGATAGTTATGCGACTAGCTCGGATGCAATGATTTACAATGGCCCATTCTCATTGTCAGATTGGGATGGCACCGGTAACTGGAACTACGTTAAAAATGATACATATTGGGATGCTGGGAGTGTAAAACTTGATGAAATCGTTGTGGATGTTATTAAAGAAACATCAACAGCTGTAAAATTATATGAAAGCGGCGATAAAGATCGTGTAGTACTGAACTCTGAGTATGCCATGCAATATGCTGAAGATCCAAACGTTTACAATGAGGTTGAAACAGCCGTGTTCTATCTAAAAATGAACCAACTGCGTGATGGTAAACCGACACCGCTTGCCAATCCTGATATTCGTAAGGCAATCACACGGGCGTTCAATAAAGAAGAACTTGCGGACGCGGTCATGGCGAATGGAGCTAAAGCTGCTAACTTCCTCGTCGCAAATGACTTTGTGCTCGACGAAAACGGGAAAGACTTCCGTGAGTATAGTAAAGATTTCACTGTTTACAACGTTGAAGAAGCACAAGAGTTTTGGAAAAAAGGGTTGGAAGCACTTGGAACAGACGAAATAACACTTGAATTTCTCGGCGGAGACGCAGAAAGCTCCAAGAAACAACAAGAGTGGTACAAATCCGAATTGGAAAGAAACCTTCCAGGCTTGACGATTAAATTGAAAGAAGTTCCTGCGGCAGTACGTCTTGAACTGGATGACACAAGTGATTATGATCTCCAAGCAACAGGGTGGGGCCCCGATTTTCAGGATCCAATCTCATTCATGGAATTGTTTGTAACGGATAGCCCGCAGAACAAAATGGGTTACTCGAATCCAGTGTATGACGAACTTATTGAATCTACGAAAACAACGTATGCAAATGATCCTATCAAGCGTTTTGAAGTATTTGCGGAAGCTGAAAAAGTCCTACTTGAAGATGATGCAGCCATCGCTCCGACCTATCAACGCGGCGGAATGTTTCTTCGGAATCCTGCTGTAAAAGGAATTGCCGTTAATCCATTCGGTAGTGACTTTACTTATAAGTGGATGTATATCGAAGAAGACGGGAAGTAAAAAGTCTTGGTAGGTAACTATATAAGTTGAACAAATGAGATTCTATTTAATCTCCAGCGAAGGTGCCTACTGGGGCAGCCGAAGCGATAATACTGACAATGGTTTTCTGTCCGGCTTATCGCGGGAGGCATTCCCTAGCGCCGAGCGGTGTTGAGAGGATTCCCTCTGTTAAATTCCTATGCACAAGCGACTGGACAAGTGTCCTAGTTATTACGGAGGGGATTATTCTCTAATGAACTGTGTAGACAGAAAAAAGAGTATATGATAAGGTGAAAATACATAGGTAATAGTTTTACTAAATACTTTCAGAGTTTAATAATGAAGCTAACAAGTAAATAAAGAGATCGTGTGGTGAATTATGTGGCATATGCATTGGGTGTGGATATTGGCGGCACAAAAATAGCGTCTGTACTAATTGATCAAAATGGCGAAATATATAAACGTTCAGAAGTTCCAAGTGATCCATCAGATAAAGAAAAGATGTTTGAGCAAGTTATTAAAAGTATTGAACTGGTTTTAGAGGATTCACATGTACAGCTAAATGATATCAAAGGTATGGGTGTTGGTGTACCCGGAAAAGTAGATCGTGAAAAGGGTATAGCGGTTTTTCAAAATAACTTGCCTTGGGATAACTTTCCGATCGTGAGTCGGTTACAAGATTATTTTTCATTTGAAAATATTGTGATTGATAATGATGTCTACATGGCCACATTTGCAGAATGGAAAGTAGCGAACACGAATAAGCAAGACACATTTGTGTATGTAACAATTAGTACAGGAATTTCCTGTTCGATCATTCATGAAGGTTCATTTATAAGAGGCAATGGGTTTGCAGGGGAATTAGGTTTGTTTCCAGTTTTGGCAAAGTCGTCAGCAAATGGAATTGCTAATTTGGAAAAGTCAGCTTCAGGTCCTGCAATAAAAAAACTTGCGGAAAAACGATTCAACAACCCTGCTGTTACGACAAGTGATTTTTTCGCGAAGTATGGACAGAAAGATGCAGAAACGGAAGCGTTAATGAGTGAGGTTGTCGAATCGTTAGCGCATGGTATTTATTCGATAATCTGTTTGTTAGATCCCCATCGAATTGTTCTTGGAGGCGGTGTAATGAATAGCAATCCTTTTTTACTGGACTTATTCAAGGAGGAATTGAAAAAATATCTAATCCCCGAACAACTCCATAGCTTGGAGCGCTTATTTACAAGCAAGTTGAAAGAGGATTCAGGAATTATCGGTGCGGGTTTAAAAGGGATTGAATAATAAACTACTCGATTTAAGGGGAGGAAATAAGACTTTGAAACACGATAAAGATGAGAAAACCATAAAAAAGATAAAAGCGGTTTTAATCGGTGCAGGTGATAGAGGAGCGAAAGCATATGCCCCTTATGCCAACGATTTTCCACATGAATTGGAGTTTGTAGCTGTTGCCGAGCTGAATTCCGAGCGACGAGAGGCATTCGCGCAGCAATACTCAATTTCGGAAAGTTGTTGTTATGCCTCATGGGAAGAGATGTTGGAAGATGAGTTCGAAGCGGATGTCGCTTTCATTTGTACATTGGATCGGCAGCACTATAAGCCGACAGTCAAAGCGATTGAAAAGGGCTATCATGTTTTACTTGAGAAACCGATGTCTCCAGATCCGCAAGAATGCATTTCCATGGTGGAGGTTGCAAAAGAACATGATAAATTGCTGACGATTTGCCATGTGTTAAGGTATACACCATTTTGGCAAACAATCAAAGGCATTATTGAAGAAGGAAAAATAGGGGATATCGTCTCCATTCAATTGAATGAAAATGTTGAAGTTATGCATATGTCACATAGTTTTGTACGTGGAAACTGGAATAATAGTGATGTATCCAGCCCGATGATCTTGCAAAAGTCATGTCATGATATGGATATCTTAATGTATTTGATGGACCAAAAATGTAAGCATGTGAGCTCATTCGGATCATTGATGCATTTTAAAGAGTCGAACGCGCCTAAAGAGGGACCTTTACGCTGTTTGGATGGCTGTCCAATCGAAAACGAATGTGCTTTTCATGCAGGGAAATATTATTTAGGTGAAGGAAGAGGCTGGGCGAAAAAGTTCACAACGGATCATTCACGGGAAGGTATTATTCATGCATTACAAACAACGCCTTACGGAAAATGTGTCTACCGTTCTGATAATAATGTTGTCGATCATCAAGTGGTCAACCTGGAGTTTGAAAATGGCGCTACCGCTACTTTTAGTATGTGTGGATTCACAAGAGAGCAAACGCGCATTGTGCAAATCATGGGCACAAAAGGAGAAATTAGAGGAAAAATGGATGAAAACTCGATATCCGTATTTGATTTCCAAACAAAAAATGAAACAATTACTAAATTGAATGAACCAAAGAGCGGCCATGGTGGTGGTGACGAAGCAATTGTCAGGGACTTTTTACATGAAGTTAAAAACTATAATGGGAATGAGAGCAGATCATCCGCTGCTGTATCCTTAGAAAGTCATTTGCTTGCATTTAGCGCTGAAGCTTCAAGGCTTCAAAATGGTAAAGTAATTCGTATTGCTGACTTTTCGAATGAAGTCTCTCGAGTGAAGTCTCTTAGTGTGAAATAAGGTAGTCATGGAAATGGAAAAGGTGATAGTAGAATGGCAACGATTAAAGATATAGCAGAAAAAGCTGGTGTATCTTCTGCAACAGTTTCACGCGTGCTCAATTATGATGCAAGTTTGTCGGTAGCAGATGGCACGAAGATGAAAATATTTGAAGCAGCCGAAGCGTTATCTTACCGAAAAAGTCCAGTGAAAAAATTTATCGATCAAAAAATTGCGATTGTACATTGGTATACAGAAAAAGAAGAATTGAATGATCTTTATTATTTATCAATAAGGCTTGGGATTGAAGTCAGATGTAAGGAAATCGGTATGAAACCGGAAGTGTACTTTTTCGATAATATTACTGATATAAATGCAGCTGAAATCGGGGGCATTATTGCTGTAGGTAAGTTCAGCGACCCACAAGTGAAGCAATTGACGACGATTAATCCGAAAGTTGTTTTTGTAGACTACAGCCCAAATGAAGATAAATATGATGCGATTGTCATTGATTTTGAAAAAGCGACGGAAAAAATCATCGATTATTTCCTTGCGACCAATCATAGCAAAGTAGGCTTTATCGGCGGGAGGGAGTTACTGAAAGGGCAAACTGAACCCCTAGAAGAGTTGCGTGAAAAGTCATTCCGATCCTATATGGAAAAAAATCGTTTGTTCGATGAACGATTTGTGTATGTAGGCTCTTTCTCCGTTGAAGATGGCTATCGTTTAATGAAAAAAGCAATCGAAGAATTAGGTGAAGACTTACCCACTGCCTTTTTCATGAGTAGTGATGTCATGGCGATTGGCGGTTTACGAGCCCTTCACGAGGCGGGTATAGCAATCCCGGAGCGGGTGAGTATCATCGGAATAAATGACATGACCGTTTCGAAATATATGTATCCAGCATTGAGCACGATTAGGGTATATACGGAAGTTATGGGAGAAACAGCTGTCGATACATTAGTAGAACGATTAGAAGGAAGAAAAATTGCAAAGAAAATAGTTGTTTCCACCAAACTTGTAATCCGTGATAGTGTGAAAAAGTAAGGACTCGTTAAGTGAGTTTATTGATAAGTTACTCTTGCATGCTGTATATGTTGAACAGGGGATTCGATATAATCTCCAGCGTAGGCATCCCCAAGCGCCACAGCGGTTTTGAATGGAATCTTTAGTTCGACATCTATTATTTATTGAAAAGTGGAGGTTTCAGACAATGTTTAACTTAACTTTAGAACAAATCAATGAAAGTAACGCGATACACACGACAACGGAAATACACCAACAGCCTGCTGTATGGCAGGAATTAGTTACAGATCTATTCGAGCAACAAGAATCATATAAAACATTTCTTGACTCTATCTACATAAAACACCCTACGGTTCGAGTCATCTTAACGGGTGCCGGTACATCTGCATTTGTTGGCGATACGCTCGTTCCAGAATTAGCACGACAAAATCAACAAAACATCCAATTTGAGTCCATTCCAACAACGGATATTGTCTCAAATCCAACAGCCTACTTGTTTAAAGACACACCAACAATATTGGTATCATTTGCACGGTCCGGAAATAGTCCTGAAAGTGTTGCGACTGTCACATTAGGACAAGAGATTGTTACTGACTTTTACCAAGTTGTGATTACGTGTAATAAAGACGGGCAATTAGCGAAAAACATTCAAGGTGATGACAAAAGTATTACTTTATTAATGCCTGAAAAAGCAAATGATCAATCACTAGCAATGACAAGTAGTTTCACAAGCATGACCATTGCTGCTTATATGTTGTTTACAGAAAACGTTTTTACAAAAGATGTAGCCCACCAAATTATTGATAGTGCGGAACAGTTAATGGGTAAAATTGGGGCTCCTATTGATGAGGTATTAGAATTCGATTTTGAAAGAATTGTCTATTTGGGTTCTGGATTACTTGCTCAACTGTCGCATGAAGCAGCTTTAAAAATGCTTGAACTCTCTGGTGGACAAGTCGTTGCAATCCATGAATCATCGCTCGGTTTCCGTCATGGTCCGAAATCAATTTTGACTGATAAATCAGCAGTCGTTTTGTTCATGTCACAAGATCCTTATACGCGAAAATACGATCTTGATATTTTACGTGAATTAGCAGCAGTACAATCAGGCATGAAAATCATCGTACTTACTGAAACAAACGATGAAGAAGTGGAGAAACTCGCAGATTGGGTTATTTCAGTGAATGCTGGAACTGAACCAATTTCAAACGATTTCCATTTAGCACTACTATATGTTGTTTTCGCGCAAGCTTTAGCGTTGAAAAAGTCAATCCAATTGGGAATTACACCGGATAATCCAAGTCCAGATGGTGCGATTAGTCGTGTCGTAAAAGGTGTTACGATTTACGACTATAAAGAATAATCAATCCGACAATCAAATCGACCAACAGGGGGGAAAAGTGATGGGATATGTACAAAACACAATGGAAATGCTTAAGAAAGCTAGAAAAGAGGGGTATGCTGTTCCCGCTTTTAATATTCATAACCTAGAAACAATCCAGGTGGTCATTGAGGCGGCAGTTGAATTAAAGTCACCTGTCATTTTAGCGGCGACTCCAGGAACGATGGCTTACAGTGGGCGCGCCTACATTCAAGCAATTGCGGAGGTAGCAGCAAAGACCCATGATATCCCTATTGCTTTGCACTTAGATCATCATGAAACCGTTGAAACGATTGTAGAATCGCTTGAATTAGGTGTAAAAGCGGTCATGATAGATGGATCGCATGGTACGTTCGAAGACAATATTGAGCTTAGCAAAAAAGTAGTGGACATAGCGCATAAATACGGTGCAACAGTCGAAGCTGAACTCGGAAAATTAGTTGGGCAAGAAGACGATATGATTGTTGAAGCGGCGGATGCAGCGTATACAGATCCAAGTACTGTCCAGGAGTTTATCGAGCGAACGGGCATTGACTCCCTAGCTGTTGCCATCGGTACAGGTCATGGTCTTTACGAAACTGAACCGAATCTCGATTTTGATCGTCTGGAAGAGATAAAGAACTTAGTGGATATTCCGATTGTACTTCATGGTGCTTCAGGGATTTCCAAAGAGGATGTCCGGAAATGTATTTCACTTGGTTGTGCAAAAGTGAATATTTCTACGGAGCTGAAAATTCCATTTTCCGATGCATTGCGCACGCATTTAATCGAAAATCCAAATGAGACAGATACTAGAAAGTATATGAAACCGGCAAAAGATGCGATGAGGAACGTGGTAAAAGAGAAGATAGTTATGTGTATGAGTGACGGGAAAGCATAAAACTGTGGGGTGAGATTATTCTCACTCCATTTGACTATAAAGAGCTAAATGTAGCGGGGATGGAGTGGTATACGATGATAGTAACGATTACATTAAATCCAGCTGTAGATATAAGTTATAAGCTTGATAATCTTTCGCTAGACACTGTAAACCGGGTTGGGGATGTTTCTAAAACTGCGGGTGGTAAAGGACTGAATGTTGCAAGGGTATTGTACCAGCTTGGCGAGGATGTGGCTGCTTCGGGATTTTTAGGTGGCAGTTTAGGAGGGTTCATCAGTGCGCAGATTGCGGCCTTAGGTATACGGGATTTTTTTGTTCCGATAGACGGAGAAACACGGAACTGTATCGCTATTATCCATGAAGGAAAACAAACGGAAATACTGGAAAGTGGTCCACTGATTTCAGAAAATGAAGCAACACTTTTTTTAGAAAGGTTTACTGAATACGTACAACTGGTTAGGCTAGTAACGCTATCCGGAAGCTTGCCAAAGGGACTTCCAGCTGATTACTATGTGAAATTGGTGGAAATCGCTAATCAGTATGATACGCCCATTTTACTAGATTCAAATGGTGCTTCATTGACAACCATAATAGAAAGTGAACATAAACCCTTACTCATCAAACCAAATGAGGAAGAACTAGCAAATTTGCTTGGCCAAAGGTCTGTTGACGAGTCTCAAATAATGGATGCACTAGGATCGTTACTATTTGCTGATATTCCTTGGGTCGTTGTCACGCTTGGGGCAGATGGAGCGATTGTGAAACATGATAAAAATTTATACAGGGCAAGGGTACCAAAAGTAAGTGCTAGTAATCCGGTCGGTTCGGGTGACTCAGTTGTAGCGGGATTTGCTGCAGGAATCGCTCGTGAATTAGCCGATGAAGAATTGATCAAGTTTGGTCTGTCGATGGGTGTCTTAAATGCATTGGAAGAAAAAACAGGTCATATTAATGTAGAAAAAATCGGTTGGGCTGTTGGCCAGATAGTGGTTGAAAGAATCGAAAATGACTAATGTGATTGTATATGATTGAACGAAGCATAGGAAAGGAAGTTATTCGTGGGAAACGTATATTTACTTAACGCAACAATAGCTTTAAAAGATAGTATCTTGCAAGAAGGGTTTATACATATTAAAGAAGAAAAAATTGAGTCAATTGGTAAGATGGAAAATTGTCCATCTTTGACGGCCGCCGATAGAGTTTTTGATTGTAGTGAGAAAGGCTATGTGATTCCGGGTATGATTGATATCCATGTTCATGGCGCAGCAGGATTTGACTTTATGGATGGAAAACAGGAAGCTTTTGAAGGAATCGCGCGCGCTCTAGCAAAAGAGGGAACCACCTCATTCTTAGCGACGACGATAACGAACCCCGTCTCACATACAAGTGATACGTTAAAAAGTCTTGGATGGTATAAAGAGGACAGTAATGGCCCTGGCGTTGCGGAAATGATTGGCATTCATTTGGAAGGACCTTTTATAAATAAAGAACAAAAAGGAGCCCAGCCAGAGAGTGCCATTATTGTACCGAATGCTGATCTGTTCAAAGAATGGCAGGAGTTATCCGGGAATACTATTAAAGTAATCACATATGCCCCTGAGTTGGACACTGATTTTGAACTTTTAACCGAACTTGAAAGAACCAATGTGATTCCATCAATGGGGCATACAAATGCAACCTACGACGAATCGATTCACGCTATCCAGCAGGGGGTTACCCATGCAACGCATTTGTTTAATGGGATGAAGGGAATGCACCATCGTGACCCGGGAGTTGTTGGAGCGGTCCTTTTACAAGACGATGTCCATGTTGAAATTATTCCGGATGGCATCCATTTCCATCCGGATTTACTGAAACTCATTGTGAAAATGAAAGGGCTTGAAAGAATACTAGCGATAACTGATGGAATGCGTGCGAAAGGATTGCCGGACGGTGAATATGATCTGGGTGGACAGCAAGTGACCTCCCTGGACGGGAAATGTACATTAACGTCTACGGGTTCTTTGGCGGGAAGTATAGTGACGATGAATGATGTAAGATTGAATCTCGCAAAGTGGCTTGAATTATCTATACATGACCAAGTACAAATCACCTCAATGAATCAAGCTAACCGTTTAGGACTATCAAACCGAAAAGGATCTTTAGAGAGTGGGAAAGATGCTGATATTGTTGTAATTGGCAGGGATGGTGAAATTGAGTTGACGATTTGTAGAGGGGCTGTTGGTTATGAGCGTAGTGGGGCGTTTGGGTGACTTTTGATTTATGTTGCGGGGTTTTGGTGAAACGTTGTTGGTGTGAGGATAATGTTGCAAGGTTGGTGAAACATCAATATACAGTGCCTGTCACCCATACAAACATGAGAGTATAATTAATCAAGATAGTTAAAACAAACGTGAAGGTGTGAGTACCTGTCACCGTAAAACCTGGGTCAGTAGCCTGGTATCCTAAGTAAAGAACTGCAAATAGTTTTGCATTTCTCAAACTCTAGCACTATACTTAATAGAGTAAAAATAAAAAATTAAATAAAACAGTTTTGGCTTTTTGCTATTTAGCGAAGATTAAAAAGGAATCAGGTGAAAATCCTGAACGGTCCGGCCACTGTAAATGGGAAGTGACTTCTATTCATACCACTGGTGTAAAAACTGGGAAGGTGGAAGAAACGATATACCCATAAGTCAGGAGACTTGCCAAAACTTGTATGCGAAATACCTTCCGGAGAAAGGTAGCATTATGTATGTCTTCATGTCATTAGTAATTTAATGCGAGTGCATAAGCTCTTACCTCTATTTAGGGAGGTAGGAGCTTTTTAATTTTTATAAAAATAACTTGAAAGGAAATCACTAGTACTGAATGAGTGGCAATCTAATGGGAAGTACCAAAACAGGGAGGATTAGGAATTGAGAAAACTACATAAACAGTTGACAAAATGCTTCACAATTTTAATGAGTTTCTTACTTATATTTTCAATGGTAGTACCGACAGCACTAGCAGGGAGTGTCGAGAATGAAGAAGGCAGCAATTATAGTGAAGGGGAGCTAGTTGATACAGACGCGGAAGAATCTTCTACATTAGATTCATCCAAATCTGATATATCAGAGGAAGGGGCTCCACTGGAAGCTGAAAAAAAGTCTACTATAGATGTAGAAACAGAATCAGGTAGCGAATCTTGTGAAAAGGCAGAAGTGAACGAATTTACCGTTGATTTATCGGTAGATGGAATTGATAGTGTACTATTACCAAGTAAATCTATCAGTATAACTGATAATCAAACTGCACTAGATGCGTTGAAACAAACGCTGGATGCAGAAGAAATATCTTATACGCTTGAAGGTTCATCTATTCAAGCAATCAATGGAGAAGCAGCTGGAAGTCTAGATGGCTCGGATGGTTGGATTTACACGGTCAATGGAGAAACTCCTCAGGTTGGTGCGGATGTATATGAACTGGAAGCGGGTGATACTGTACGCTTTTATTACAACCGTCAGACACAACCGTCCTTAAATGGCTCGGTGGGTGATAAGTCATTGGAAGAAATGATTGAAGATACGGTCCAGTATTATAAAATGAACAGTACTAACTTATCGTGGTGGTGGAAAATTGTTGCATTATGGGGGGCAGGAGAGAACCTGACGGACGGTTCTTGGACATTGCCGAGTTGGCAGACAACTGATCCTAAGTTGAAGCCGGATTCTGGAGATACGGAACATATCCGCTACATTTTTGGCTTGCTAGCTATGGGTGAAGATCCTTCAAAGGCTTGGGAGACAAATAGGAATCTGTATGCCGAATTAGCTGCTCAGCAAAAAGAAAAAGGAAATATCGGTGGCATAAACAAGCATGTATGGGCAATGCTCGCTTTGGATGCGGGTGAAAAACTTGGCCATGATGTGGGGACTTGGGATGCAAGTAAAAAACAACAAGCATTGAAATTCGTATTGGATTCACAAAATGACGATGGTGGCTTTGCTCTTTTTGGTACTCAATCTGATATAGATATAACAGGAATGGTATTACTGGCTCTCGGAAACTATCAGGGGGAAAGTGCTACTGATGCAGCCATTGAACGCGCGAAGGACTATTTGAAAGCGCGACAATTGGACTTGGAAAACGGAGGCTTTAATTCCGCAGGTAGATTTGGAATGGGCGATAATTCCAATAGCCTTTCTACTTCTATTTCGGGACTAGTGGCGGTTGGAGAAGATCCACTAGCGGAGAAATGGATTGTAAATGGAAAGACAGTAGTGGATGCATATAGAGGTTTTCTACTAGAAAACGGAGGATTTAAGTGGAGGCACAACGATAAAAACGTGAACGGAATGTCAACAGAGCAAGCACTCGTTGCATTGACAGATATCCAAACGGGCAAATCAGTCTGGCAGCGACTCGCTGAGCAAGATTTGACGGCATCAAACCCGGATGAAAATGAAGAAGCAGCTGTTAAGTCGGCAATCAAGGGCATTAGTGACAAGCTTTTGAGCGATGGCGTGCGATCCGAATGGGAAGCAATCGGGCTCGCTAAAGCGGGTGTAGAGATTCCAGCTAGTTATGTAGATCAGTTCAAGCAAAACCTGGAACAGCAAGTGATTAGCAAATCAGGCAAAGGCCGTATGAAAATTACAGATGTTGAACGCCTGACGATAGCGGCAACTGCAGTCGGTATCGATCCGAAAAACGTAGATGGAAAAGGTTTCAACCTTATTGAGAAAATTTACAACAGTGAAGATCGAATAATGGGATCTGTGCATGTTGATAGCCTTCCTTTCCAAGGAAACAACGGAATTATTTTTGCGCTCATCGCACTCGATTCAAAAGCGTATGAGGTTCCTGCTGATGCCAAATGGACACGCGATAAACTAGTCACGGAGCTTTTGAACAATCAAAAATCCGATGGTTCATGGAGTTTATCAGCATCAACAACAGGTACTACCAGTATTGATATTACGGCGATGGCATTGATTGCGTTGGCTCCCTATCAAGACAAATCGAATGCGAAGACAGCAATCGACGATGCAGTGGCATTCTTAGCGGAAAAACAAGGTTCAACAGGCGGGTTTAATGAAGCCTTTGTTGGCGGTATTACCAGTGAAGCAACTTCCCAAGTCATTATCGCTTTGACAGCAAATGGGATTGATCCAAGAAGTGAAGGATTCACAAAAAACGGTATAACTCTATTAGATCATCTACTGAGCTTCAAAGCAGGAGACGGTGGATTCAAGCATACTACAGATGATAAAACTTCAAATGCCATGGCAACTGAGCAAGCATTGCAAGCACTTGTGGCATTTGATTTATATGTGAATGGAAATGGCCCTCTTTATCAATTTGGAAGTGAAGAATCGACAGAACCTAATCCAGAAGAAAAGCCAGATCCAGAGGAAACACCAAATCCGGAAGAAACACCAGATCCAACTCCAATAACGAAGAAGGTCCGCATATCTGTTGAAAAACGGACGATGGGACAAGGCGATATCATTTCACCGATGGAAGCCACTCTTAAAGAAGGCGACACGGCGTATACGTTATTGCAAAGAGTCGTGGATAATAAAAGCATTTCAATAAGCTCCATCGGTTCAGGTCCGACACTTTATGTCCAAGCAATTGATGGACTGGGTGAGTTCGATGGTGGGCCACTTAGCGGCTGGATGTATTCGGTGAACGGAGAATTCCCCCAATTTAGTGCTGGAATTTATACACTTAAAGAGGGAGACTCGCTTCGTTGGCAATATACAAGAGACTTAGGTAAAGATGTCGGAAATAGTTGGAGTTCCGAGGAAGAAAATCAGGTTGGAAAGCCATTAACTCCGCCTAAATTGCCCGTTGTTAGTGTTCCGTCAAATCAAAGCTATACACTTGCAGTACAACCGAACGAAGACGTCTCGATTCCAGTAATGATGGAATTCAGCACTGCTGTACTTCCTAATTTGATTGCCGATCGTGCAGGTGCAAAATTGGAGATACCTTCAGGTACGTCGGTCACAAGTGATTGGGATAAAAAAATACAAGCACCCACTAAAATAAAAACAACCAAAGAAGACAAAGCGAAAGTTACAAAAGCGCTTGCAGGTGAACAATTAGTTGGCATTGATGCGCATATCAAAGTGGGCGGAAGCCAAACGATTACATTTGATAAACATGTGAGCTTGGCATTTGAAAATCTTGGTGAAAAAGAAGCGGGCTTTATCGACGTGGACGGCAAGTTCACACGTATCGACAAAAAGGGTTCAAGAAACAGTCAAGACGATGTTTATGCTTTCCAAGATGGGAAAGACCTTGTCATTAAAACGACGCATTTTACTGAATTTGTTGTATTTGAAACAACTGGAAAACAATCTGGTGAAGTACCCGATACTGTCAAGTCGGCGATCAAAGCGATTAGCGATAAGCTATTACGTGATGGTGTGAAAACTGAATGGGAAGCAATCGGTCTCGCTAGAGCGGGTGTACAAGTACCAGCTAATTATGTGACTCAGTTCAAGAAGAACCTGGAAGACCAAGTAATCAGCAAATCAGGTAAAGGACGCATGAAAATCACAGATATTGAACGCTTAACAATGGCGGCTACCGCAATCGGTATCGATCCGAAAAATGTGGATGGCAAAGGCTTCAATCTTATTGAGAAAATTTACAACAGTGAAGATCGGATAATGGGGACTAAGCGTGTTGATAGCCTAACTTTCCAAGGGAACAACGGAATTATTTTCGCGCTTATCGCTCTTGATTCAAAAGCGTATAAGGTTCCTGCTAATGCAAAATGGACACGCGACAAACTCGTTGCAGAACTTTTAAAGTATCAAAAAGCGGATGGCTCATGGAGTTTGGAAACATCGACAACAGGCTCTACAAGTTTTGATATTACGGCAATGGCATTGATTGCGTTGGCCCCTTATAAAGAACAAGCAAATGTGAAGACAGCGATTGACAAGGCAGTCGCATTTTTATCGAAAGAACAAGGCGCGACAGGCGGATTTAATGAAGCCTTTGTCGGCGGCATTACAAGTGAAGCGGCGTCGCAAGTAATTATTGCGTTGACGACGAATGGGATTGATCCAAGAAGTGAGGAATTTACAAAGAATGGCATTAACTTACTGGATCATTTACTAAGCTTCGAGGCAAAAAATGGTGGATTCAAGCATACTGCAGAAGATAAAACAGCAAATAGCATGGCGACTGAACAAGCCTTGCAAGCGCTTGTCGCAGTTGAATTATATGTGAAAGGTGAAGGGGCGCTTTACCAATTTACAGGTCAACAAGTAAAGCCGACACAGATTCGATTCAAAGATCTTTCTTCACATTGGGCGGAAGATTATATCTATAAAGCAGTTCAAGCTGGAGTCGTAAAAGGCTATACAGATGGAACGTTCAGACCGAATAATCATTTAACACGTTCCCAGTCAGTTTTACTAATTGTTCGAGCGTTGGAATTAGAAACAACGGATAAGGCACCGTTCAAAGATATAAAAAACTTTCCCGAAGAAACGAAGATGGGAATTGCGGCTGCCTACAAATATGGAATTGTGAAGGGGAGCAACGGTAACTTCAATCCGACCCGGAAAGTGACGCGAGCTGAAATGGCTCTAATGATGCAACGTGCATTGGCATACAAATTTGGTGGTGAATATAGTGCGCCGAAAAAAGCACCTTTTACTGACTTTGGGTACTATAGCCAAGAAGTAGTAGATGCGATATCGGTGTTATATGCCACTGGGATTGCGATAGGTAATAACGGAAAGTATATGCCGGGAAGTCCAACATCACGTGCACAAGCAACAAAAATGCTAGTGAACCTTATTGAACTAGAACAAGCAAACTGATGTGTGAACGAGCTATTTAGAATTTCACCCCTCCAACACAAATGTTTGAGGGGGAAATAAAATGATCAGGAGGTTGTCTAATGAAGCGAATTTCGAGACATCTAGTGCTGACCCTTAGTGTATTTCTCATGGTATTTATCGTTAGTGGATGTGGATCATCCCTCCAGAAGCCTACCGGTTTGGAGAATGA
This sequence comes from Filibacter tadaridae, assembly GCF_900609045.1. Taxonomy (GTDB): domain Bacteria; phylum Bacillota; class Bacilli; order Bacillales_A; family Planococcaceae; genus Sporosarcina; species Sporosarcina tadaridae. The sequence continues at coordinate 130,721 of NZ_UXAV01000031.1, read as the reverse complement.
GGACCAACCTATTGCGGAAGCAGTGAATGATGAATCACAGAAGGCAATAGAGGACGAAACGCAAGATGAAGAAACGATGCCGGATGCTACTGTGCAAGAAAAGACTCGAGCTACCTCTGAAAAAGAAGCTACACAAAAACCAGGGGTCGATGTGAAGTCAGCGAACAAAACGGTGGAGAAGCCTGCATCCGATCAACAGTCCAAGAAGCCGGCAGCTACCACGAAATCGCCTGCTGTAGTGCATAAGCCGGCAAGCGAATCAGCGAAATCTACAACAGCTACTCAACCGGGGGCAGTGAAACCTGCTCCGACAAAACCTTCTCCAACAAAACCGGCGGAACCGAAGCCTAACAAGCCGGCTACAGTACCTGAAGCCAAGACAAGTAAAGTGGTTTACTCAATTGTTATTTCTGGAAGTGAAATACCATTAGCACCGACAACCATGGAAATTAAAGACGGCGATACGGTATTGAAAACGCTCATAAACATTACAAAGAAGAATAAGGTCCAAATGGATTACCGAGGCGGCCAAGGAGCGACTGCCTACGTGGAAGGAATCGACAATGTCTATGAATTTGACCGTGGTCAAGGAAGCGGCTGGATGTATCGTGTAAATGGCATTTTCCCGGATCGAGGTGCAGGTGTTGTCAAACTGCTGGACGGTGACCGGGTCGAATGGCTTTATACGACAAATCTCGGCGTTGACTTGAATGCAAATTTAAAACCGTTCCGTCGTTAGGGAGTTCAGTAAAAGCCGAATCCATCCTTTATGCCTAGGCGAAGGATCGATTCGGTTTTCAAATTCAGTTGTGGAAACAGTTAAAATCCTTCCACTGGAAAGAGAGTGACGAGTGATGTCAAACGGGCTTGAAAGAATGCATCCTTTCGTCTTGTTTTTGTATTATGTAGCGGTTGGTGTCTTGGCGATGTATTTCAATCACCCCTTGTTTTTGGGGGTGGGTTGTATCGTTTTGATCCTTGTCAACTTGACACATGACAATGGCAAAGCACTAAAAAAATGGATTCCGATGCTCAGTGTAATGTGCGCTGTCATCATTTTGGTGAATCCTTTTATTAATTCCCGCGGGACGCATATTTTCTTTTATTTCCGCGGAAAGCAAGTAACGCTTGAGGCCACCTTATATGGTGCCGTCTTGTCGATGTCGCTTGTTCTCATTTTACTGATGTTCATATCATTCAACTTGATATTGAACGGCAATAAATTCTTATTTGTCTTTTCACGATTTTTACCACGTACGGCATTTTTGACTATGTTGGCCATCCGTTTTGTGCCACTTTTGAATAGAAGATTAGATGAAATTGCCGATGTGCAACGCGTGAAAGGCTTATCGATAAAGACGGGGACGATTCGTCAACGAGCAAAAAGCGGAATGGTGATTCTGCAAGTTTTGCTGACCTGGTCATTGGAAGAGGCGATCGAAACGTCCGATTCCATGAAAGCGCGCGGGTATGGAATCGGTAAACGCAGTCCTTATATTCCTTATCGATTGGCTAGGCAGGAAGTCGGTTGGCTCGTGACGCTTGCCGTTTTGCTGTTGATTTGTCTTGTTGGTGGGTTGCTTGGCTATGGAAAAATAATTATTTATCCCCAGCTTGGAACGCTTCAGTTATATCCAATTGACTGGATAGTGTTCATCAGTATGCTTGTGATTATGGCATTTCCGTTACTGATAGAAGGGAGAGAATTGCTGAAATGGAATTACTCGCTATGGAAAACGTCTCATTCGAATTCCCGGACGAGAACGTAAAAGTTCTTCAAAACATTGATATGCATGTGTCGGAAGGGGAATTCGTCGTCCTATGCGGGGCAAGTGGTTGCGGCAAGACGACATTGCTGCGCCTTTTGAAGAAAGAGCTGGCTCCTGTCGGTAAACGGACGGGAGAAATACGCTACGGTGGTAAGGCGATGGACAAATGGGATGACCGTACGTTGGTTGAGGAAATAGGCCTTGTTTCACAGGACCCCGACAATCAAATTGTGATGGATGAAGTGATGCAGGAAATTGTTTTCGGCATGGAAAACCTTGCTTATTCAAATTTTGAAATGCGCAAGCGGGTGGCGGAAATGGTTCACTTTTTTGGAATGGAAAATTTGTTGCAAACGAAGCCCTCTGAACTTTCAGGTGGGCAAAAACAAATGCTCAATTTGCTCTCCGTCTTGTTATTGAAACCGAAAGTTCTGTTGCTGGATGAACCAACATCGCAACTCGATCCGATTGCGGCAAAGGAATTAATCATGATGCTGGAACGGTTAAATAAAGAAATGGGCATGACAATTATTCTTGTTGAACATCGGCTGGAAGAGTTATTTGCTGTGGCTGATCATATCGTTATGATGGAGGCCGGGCAAATCATTTATGAAGGTATGAGCCGTGAATTGGTTCATTCGCTTTATATGACAGAAGATGAACGGTTCATCCCTTACATACCAAGTGTTTCACGAATGTACATGGAGTTTGACCAAATGCCTGTCGCTTCCCAAGTTCCACTTAATGTCAAGGAGGCGAGGGGATGGCTATCGACGCAATCTGCTCAACTTTCAAGTGGACATGTTCATGAGTCAACGACAGAGAAGAGGCAAGCCAATCCACTGCTTGCTGTGAAGGATGTGTATTTCCGCTACGGAAAGAAGGATAAATTTATTTTAAAAAGTTTTTCTCTTCAAATCAGACAAGGAGAGTTCTTCGCGCTAGTAGGGGGGAACGGTTCAGGTAAGACGACAGCTTTGAAAGCATGCATAGGTAGTCTTCGTCCCCAACGCGGCAATATAACGTTTGAGGGAAAAGAAATTACGAAGTTAAAAGGGCTTGACCTCGCGGGGAAGGTCGCCTATTTACCGCAAAATCCACGGACGTATTTTGTTCAAGATACGATTGGGAAGGAAATGGAGGACGCCGTTCAGCGATATGGGGTGGTAAATGGAGGAAATCGCATTACGGAGGTACTAGAGAGTTTCGGTATTTCAAACCTTCGCGAACGGCATCCCTATGATTGTTCGGGGGGCGAAATTCAAAAAGCTGCGTTGGCTTGTATGTTGCTTGGTAATCCTGAGATGTTGTTTATCGACGAACCGACAAAAGGGCTCGACCCGATTTCAAAGCAGCGATTCGCAGAAATAATAGCTGAACTTCATAAGCAAGGCATCACAATTATGATGGTGACGCATGATATTGAGTTTGCCGCACAAAATGCGGAGCGATGTGCAATGATGTTTGACGGAGAAATAACGGTGGATGGGACACCGGGACAATTATTCAAGGGCAATTACTTTTACACAACAGCGTTGAATCGCGCAACAAGACAAAGTTCAGTAGGTGAAGTATTGACGTTAGAGGAGGCGCGTATCCTATGGCGAAATCCAATCGTTATTTAATGGCTGTTTCAATCCTAATCGTCATCTTGTTGGTAGCGTCAATCGTTTTATTTCAATATAAAGCGTATTTGTTACTCAGTTTTCTTCTTATCGGCTGTATCATGCTGCCGATGTTCGCTCGTTTTGAAATGAAGGAAATCGGCGGCCGTGAAATTGTCATGCTTGCGATGCTTGCAGCCATAGCGGCGGTTGGACGTGTGCCGTTCGCAGGGTTGCCGAGTGTACAACCCACCACTTTTGTCATCATTATGGTAGGCCTTGTATTTGGAGCTGAATCAGGGTTCCTTGTTGGGGCAGTGGCGGCGATTGTATCCAACATCTTTCTAGGACAAGGACCATGGACCCCTTGGCAAATGTATGCATGGGGCATGGTCGGCATGACTGCAGGCTTATTACGGAATACGTGGTGGATGAGCAAACTCTGGGGCAAGTGTGTGTTTGGGTTTGTGTGGGGTTATTTGTTTGGATGGTTCATGAATATGTGGATCATTGTTGGTAACCTTGAAAGCTTTTCATGGGAGTTTTTCACAGGAATTTATGTGGCCAGTATTTACTTTGACCTTGCGCATGGATTATCCAATGTCTTTTTTCTACTTGTGTTCGGTGTTAGCTGGATGCGTATTCTCGAGCGTTTTAAGAAAAAATATGGATTGTTTGATTTTCAGAGGGCTTGATGTTAGATGCCTGTTCATTAATTTAGGGTACCAGGTTACAAAACAGTTTGGAATTGTTTTGTAACCTGGTACCTTTTTATTAAACGTTGTGAGGTTTTGGTGAAACGTTGTGAGGTGTGAAGAAAACGTTGGTAGGTTCAGGGATTACGTTGTGGGATTGACGTTTTATGTTGCGAGGTTGGTAAAATGTAACTTACGGAATTCCAGGTACTGCCACAATTTGAAGTGCACAAATGGTGTCAATAGCCCGGCACCCTAAGATTGTTCTCGGCGAAGGTGGCTTACAAACTTATATAGATATATTGTTTTTTGCAGTTATCGTGGCATGCATCCATTTATCCCGCATTAACGTGCAGTAAGACCCCTAACTTCAAGTCTTCGCGGAAACAAGAAGAATTAGTGGGAGATCAACTGCCCGAAGAGCTTGCGGATTAAAATGCGATTCCGCTTTAATGTCCGAATGGCTCGGGCCTTAAACAATAAGTGGGGGATGAGGTAGACTAAATAAGTGACGTCCTGTCGCAACGTCTGCACTAGCACGTCCTGTGCGTCGCCCCCCCACTGATTGAAGTTTCGCTTTATACGTTTTCGGCGGGTTGCTACGAATGCGGAAACCTACAGGTTTGTTGTTAATCACGATGAACGACTATGAAATCGAAATTCGAATTCCTCCATAAGTATCAAAGCTCTCCATAATCTTAACTACAAGAAGTGTGTTATGAGTCGGGTTCATCCAGTACGCACTTAAAGAATAACCATCGTTATCATCATACCAGTCGGTATCCAGAATATCTGCTCGCCCATAAACGTCACTAATTTCATTGTACATGACTACAAAAAAGGCTTCTAGGATATCCAAATCATATTGATTTTCTACTACATAATGAAAAACATTAATTGCTACTAATTTATTCCCTTGGAATTCATAACTTGTATCAGCTAAATACCCCAATACGTTAGCATTACTGAAATACAGAGTATTGGTGGTTTCATTCGAAAAATATCCGCCTGCTAAATTTTTTACTTGTTCCTTTGTCATCCCTAATGCTACTTTTCCTAATACTGGATACTGATTGGGTTCTGTTGGTTCTGTTGGTTTTGTTGGCTGTTCAGGAATATTCGGTTTAGCGAACGAAGCATTAATATTTTTAAAGTCCTTATTAATATACTTGTTTACCATTGGTACGAATTCTTCAGAAGCAACAGCAAAATTAAGATTAGCATATGCCTTATCATATCCACTGCTAGTAATACCAATTAGTTTACCACTGACATCAAACAATCCACCATCTGAACTACCGTGGTCAATATCTGCATTTATTTGAATTAGTGAAACGCCTTCGGGATTTCTAAATGAGCTGATAATCCCTTCTGAAACTGTGTTTTGTAATCCTTTTGGGTTACCTATAGCTATTACTTTTTCACCCTTAGATAGCCCTTTACTTGAAGGCCTAATGGATACACCTGATTCTGTAAATGTCTTTGTTGTTTTTAAAATAGCTATATCTTTTTTCGAGTCAGATTCTACAACACCAGCAACCTCAAATTTCGCACCGTTATTAAATGTAACAGTTGCCCTTGTTGCTTCATCAATTACATGATGGTTAGTTATAATTAAGCCATTGGCAATAACGACACCACTACCTTGACCAGTATCCGTTTCAATTAATACAACTTTCGGGTCATTTAACTCTACAACTTCTTTTGTGGAATAAACTTTTTCAGAATCTACTTTTCCAGAATCCATTGCGCGAGCAAGAAAAGCTGAAATTTGTCCACGTGTTAAAGTATCGTTCGGTCTGAAAGTATTGTCTGAATATCCAGTAGTAATTTTTGCCTGTACAATCTTCTTGATCGCTGAATAAGAAGCCATCGATGGCTTGACATCTTTAAAATTCGAACTAGAATCTACCTTTAAATCAAATGCATTTGCTAAAAAGATAGCCATTTGCCCACGATTCACTATTAATTTAGGTCTAAATGTACCATCCGAATATCCATTAATTATCCCTGCATTAACCGCTGAATTAATATATCCAGAAGATCTATTACTTTTTGGTACGTCTTTGAATTTAGTTGAGGTTTGAGTCCCATTGAGTCCAACTGCTTTTGAAACCATTACCGCAACTTCTTCACGTGTTACCTTGTCGTTTACGCCATATTTATCTTTCGCACTAATTACCCCTCTATCAAGAAGAAATGTGATTTCTTTATAAAAAGGGTGGCTTGCGGGTACATCTTTAAAAGTAGCGCTTGCTGCACTTACCTGTGTAACCAATGAAAATACAAGGCCTAAGACTATAAATATAGATAAAAAACGCTTCATGTAATTCCTCCTTTTACATTACCATGACATTTGTATTATATCATTAGTAATGTAAAAGGAATACTACTATTTTAAATTGTTTAACGACCGGGATAATTGCGAATGAATAGGTTACTATTAGTCCTAAATCATGAAAGTTTAGGCAACAACTTTTAGTTATTCTTCAACTATAGTCTCTTTGTAACTTTCAAACGGACTTTCCAACGCAATCCCCGAAACTACCCACGTTTCGCCAAAAAAACGCAACATTCTACAAAGCCCACAACATACAAATAGCGCCCCCCTGAAAAAAGACAGGCGGGCGCCATTTCTCATTTGCGTTAGTGAAACAAAACCACTTTTATCATTTATTGTCCAAAATCAAATCGTTCCAATATCGTGGATTCTACTTTAGAACCATCGAGCTTGATTGAGGTAAGCGCATATAGTTCTTTTGTCTCCTCTACATAAACCAGTCGATTTACTTTGCCATACACGCGCAAAGCAAAAGTAGGCTCAAGCGAGTCATATTTATAAACAGAAATTTGTGGTGAGCGATCAGCAAGGAACATTTGCTTGCCAAACTCATCGAACGTCATCGTACTGAAAGGAGTGGCCAACTTGCCAAGAGGAGCCAAATCCTTGGATGGGTCACTGCTTGATGCGTAAACTGTCCCGTCTCCATTATAAATAACCCTTCCGTCAGGAGACATTTGAATATAGCCTCTAAGTTTCATGGTGTCGAAGAAGCGAGACACCATTTCTTCCTTCTTGATAACCCCTGCTAGTAAACTATACGTATCAATTTTACCCGTATAGTGCGAAGTTTTCACTGAATAGATTTTATTTTGCGTTGGTGATAGTTCAATCAATTCTTGTTGTATACTATCAGCAGACGAAAGGTGTTCTGACGTTTGCCAGTTATACGTATGAAGCTCCGTATGTTGACCGGATCCAGATGAAACAATCAGGGTTTCATCATCAGCCACAGCAATATCGTAGGGTTCGATATTTACGTTTACTACCTTTAGAAAAGAAAGATCATCCGCATCGTAGACATTGATGAGTCCTTTTTGTGTCTCGATGAAGTTATACGGGCTTCTTTCTTGAATAAGTTGCGTGACGAAAATTTTATCGTTCTTGATGGCGAGCTTTTCTGCTGGATGTGTCAGTTTCACAACCTTTTTAGCTTTGGTTTCCAAATTTAGCAGTACGAGCGATTTTGACTCCTTATCAAGATAGTAAATGAATGGCTTCTTTGGATTTTTCACAACATCTATGATTGTTGCCTCCATGGGTAGGTCGACGACGGAATGCTTAACTTTTCCAGTGGACGGGCGGAAGTGTGGCTTCATGCTTCGCGCGAGGAAAGCTGAAAATTGCGCACGGTCAATCGGTTGAGTTGGTCGGAACGTTCTATCGTCATACCCAACGGTAATATTGTTCGCAGCCAATGATGAGATGAATGGGAATGCCCATGAACCATGGGATACATCTTTGAATTCGAACTCATTGACCCCTTCCAGTTTAAATGTATTCCCCAGTATTTTAGCCATTTCAGCCCGCGTGATTTTCCCGGTTGGATCAAATTGATGTTTACTTTTTCCATTAATAATCCCACCATTCACGGCGTGGGAAATTTCTTTATAGCCGAAACTGCTTGGACTCACATCATAGAATCCTGAGTCTTGCATTGGCGTCTCTGGCAAACCGATTGCGCGCATAATCATCACAACCGCTTGCGCGCGCGTAAGTTTTTCAGAAGGACGGAATGTGCCATCTTTGTAACCGTTGATTACTTTTTGGTCAGTTAAATAGTTGATTTCTTTTTTTAATCCAGATACATCAGAAAATCCTGCTGCTTTTACACTCCGAGTTGGAAGAGTAACTATGGAAAGGCTTAATGATAATACCATTAAAACCTGTAGTACTTTTTTCAATGAAAACATCCTTTCTAGTAAACTAAATTTATTATAGAATGGAATACTTTCTATTTCTCGTATCAAATGGCCTATAAAAGAGTACTAATTTTAGGCATCTGCATAATTAACGTTGTGAGGTCGTCGTCTAATGTTGCAGGGTTTAGAAATTATGTTGTGAGGTTTGGCGATTACGTTGCGAGGTTGGTGAAGCGCAAAGTTTGAGTGACTGTAACCGTAAACCGAATTTGAACAAAGGGTGAACGCCAAAGCAAATATCCCGTAAAAATGCTAAAATTACCTGAACTCAAGTTAAGCATTTTCTATCATTCATGCTATTATTCAATAAAGTGGTCAAAAGATGTACAAACAAGACAGTCCACTCTTTGAGATTTTTCCGATGCTGCCACAACAAAAACGTTCCGAAAATAAATGAACAGCTCTATTTGAGAGTAACCGCATTTTATTTATAGAAAAAGGATACGAAAACACGACGGTGAAAGAGATTGAACCCAGGGTATTTCCGCCGGACGTAATCATCCAATTCCGAGAGAGAACTAAAGTAAACTTCAACTCTAGAACATCTTAGTGATGGCGAATGTAAAGAAAAGGGGAATTTATTTTGAAACGTACAAATGAACAAGACTATAGTAGATTGAATCATTTGAAAAAAGAAGTGACAAGATTCATGCTGGCATATAAATTTGCATTAGATGAAGTGAGCACCAAAATCAATATCTTGGAAGAAGAATTTCAATTGATACATGAATACAACCCTATCGAACATATTAATACTCGTTTGAAAACACCAGAAAGCATTATAAAAAAAGCACTTCGTAAAAACGTTGAACTATCCCTACCTTCCATAAAGGAAAATATGCGGGATATTGCAGGAATCCGTATTAACTGTTCCTTTAACTCTGACATTTATAAGCTAAGTGAAATGATTCAAAAGCAAAAGGATATTGAAGTGATTGAGTATAAAGATTACATTAAAAACCCGAAGCCCAATGGGTACCGAAGTCTACATTTGATATTAAAAATTCCTGTGTTTATGTCAGATCGGGTGGAGCATGTCTTCGTTGAAATGCAAATCAGGACAATCGCTATGGATTTTTGGGCAAGTCTGGAACATAAAATCTTTTATAAATTTAATAAATCAGTCCCTGAAAAAATAACAAGAGAGTTGAAAGAGGCTGCGGAATCTGCCAACGAATTGGATTGGAAGATGGAGAATCTTCATAAGGAAATCAGTGAAATTAAACGAATGGATGAAGAATTTTCTACGACTCTCTTTAATGAAAAGAATGAATTCAATATCCCGCTTAAATTCCTGGAAATGATGAATGGAAATAGCAATACTACTCCGACTAAAATATAGCTGGTGTTTTAGTTCTCAATTAAATCGTAAGCGATATACGGTGCCTTTCACTCATACAAATATGATAGTTCAAATAATCAAGATATATATTTTGATATAAAGAATCCTCTTAACAACGCTCGGCGCTTGGGGATGCCTCCCGCAATCAGCCTGACAGAAGACCGCTGTCAGTCTTATTGCTTCGGCTACCCCAGTGAGGCTCCTTCGCTGGAGTTTATATTGAATCATTAGTTCAACATATATAAAGTGTGAGTGGCTGTCACCATAAAATGGTGTCTATTACAACCATATCGATTTAAAATAGCGAAGAAAAAGGCGACCATTCACTAGGAATGGTCGCCTTTTTCTTCTGCAAGTTTTACGGGCGCGTGATTGTTCCATCTCGATTGGTTATTTGTTCCACTAATTGAATGACTTACAGGATACCAGGTACTGCCATGGTTTGAAGCACTTAGGGTGCCAATATCCCGGCACCCTAAGTGGCAAACCTAAACGTTATGAAAATATAGCATTTGCATTACGTGCAGCAAAAACGCCAACCACCCAACGTTTAACCAAAACCCCGCAACACATCACCAAGCTCACAACATCAAACAAGCGCTTCCCTGAAAAGTCAGGTGGGTGATATTTGATGCTTGCATTATTGGGACAGAGCATTATTATCGTTTATTGTCCAAAATTAAAAGTTGACATGCTTGGAACCCTAGACTTTATCCGAACGATGAAAAAATGTTAACTATTTAGGTTCGTTGTGCCTAACTAATTAGGTCCAAATGCTCTTTTTATTAATTATTTAACTATTTTAAAAGTAATAGTTAGTAAGAAAGCACACTAAGTGTATAATATAGGGAGAAGAGATATTTAGTTTACAGCTATCTCTATCAATTACCGGTACTTTTTCTTAGTTATATATGGGGGGGATTCTCATCGGAAAATGGTTTGGGAAATGGGTATGTAAGCTGTCGGGATATCACCGGATGAGTTATTATTCAAATTGTTGCAGTCGTTGTGGATATGTAAGGAGAAATGACTCGATAATTTAGTAAGTGGGAAGTTAGTTGTGGAGCTCTTAATTCAAAAAGACATGGGAAACCCATCGATAAATCGTCGATGAGTCTCCTATGTCTTTGTTTATATTTCGGTGACTGTCACTCATTCACGGATTTTGGAGGCTTCGGAAAACCTAAGTGGATGAAATAAAAGTCGAAGCAACATCGAAAAGCCGACAAGACCATTGCGATTTGACAGCATTTTGGTTGTGAAGGTACCTGTTTTTGGGGGGATATCCATATAATCAAACCTCTCAACAAAAAACTACAACCTCACAACGTATTCGTCACACCTCCCAACATACTCCCCGAACCTACCAACGTTTTCTCCATGCCCCACAACGTTATACCAAAAACACGCAACTTGTGTGAATCACTCATAGGAACCTACGCCTTTTTTCATACAGTATATAAGTACTTATGATTTTAGAAAGGGTGGTGCGAAAAGTGGAAGAACAGAATAACAACTATTCAAATAAGAAAAAGCAACCCAATATCCTTTTCTTAATGGTTGACGAGGAACGTTTTCCATCTGTCTATGAAACAAAGGCACTGCAGGAATGGCGGAAAAAGCATTTAGTTGCACAAGAATGGTTGCGGAAGAAGGGAATGGAATTTTGCAATCACTATGCAGGAAGTACTGCCTGCGCGCCAAGTCGGGCAACTTTATATACAGGACAATATCCTTCGCTCCATGGCGTTACTCAAACGCCGGGGGCTGCCAAGGGATCTTTTGACCCGGATGTTTTTTGGCTTGACCCGAACACGGTTCCTACGATGGGGGATTATTTTCGGACTGCAGGTTACAGTACCTTTTGGAAAGGGAAGTGGCATGCATCAGCCGAGGATATCTTAATCCCAGGTACGCATGAAGCGCTACCGAGCTATGATCCGAAAACGGGTATTCCCGATAAGACGAAAGAAAAAATGTATGAAAAAGCGAATCGTCTTGATTCATTTGGCTATTCCGATTGGATTGGACCGGAACCTCATGGCACTGATCCACGAAATTCCGCTTCGTCTGCAGGAACCGGCACAAGTGGTCGGGACGAAGTGTTTGCTGCCGAAACGGTAGAGCTTATTAAATCGTTACATGAACAATCATCTTGTCATACTGACGAAAATCCTTGGTTTATCATGTGCTCTTTCTTAAATCCTCATGATATTGCGTTATACGGTGCGCTATCTGCAATTTTCCCGAACTTTAACTTTGAAGTCGATCCGACACTTCCTTACATTCCGCCAGCCCCGACAGCAAGGGAGTCATTGTTAACAAAACCATCTGCGCAGGGAAGCTACCGCACTACCTATCCAAAAGCGTTGCAACCAATTAATGACAATAACTTTTACAGACAATTGTATTATAGTTTACAAAAAAAGGTCGATGATGAAATGCTGAAAGTCTTAGTGGCTCTTGAAAACTCACGTTTCTATGAGAATACAATTATTGTATTCACGGCCGATCATGGTGACCAACTAGGCGCTCATGGCGGTCTACATCAAAAGTGGTATAACATGTATGAAGAATCCATCCATGTTCCATTGATCATTCATAGCCCAACGTTATTTAATGAAGGAAAATGTACGGAAATGCTAACTAGCCATGTTGATGTACTGCCCACATTGTTAGGATTGGCGGGCATAGACGCTGATTTAGCGCGGGAAAAGCTGTCGATTGATCACACAGAAGCACTTCCGCTCGTCGGCCGAAACTTGAAGCCGCTTCTTCACGGGCATAAGACCTGTATCGGTGCAAATGAACCCATTTATTTCATGACAGACGACGATGTCTTCAAAGGGTTGAATCAAACGAATGCCGTCACGGGCAAACCCTACACATCCGTAGTGGAACCAAATGATATCGAAGCAGTGATTACCACGCTTGAAACCGGTAAAAATTCAAGTGAAGAGATATGGAAATTCGCTCGTTATTTTGACAACCCACAGTTTTGGACGGAACCCGGTTGTGCCGATACCGTCGTAACTGGGTTAGATGACGGCTGCGAATCAACGATAAAAACAGAGCCGGTTCCGGAACAATTTGAACTATACAACCTAACTCAAGACCCCCTAGAAGAAAAGAATTTAGCAGATCCCGTATTCGCAACAACTAAATCAGCCATTATTCAAAGTGTTTTAATGAAGACACTTGAAGAACAATGCCGACTAAAAAGGATAGCACCCACAAGTGGGGACGTACCTGGTATGCCGGGGTGTGGTTGTAAAGGAGAAAAATTGTAGGTAATTATTTATGTGGAAAAACACTACAATTGCATATTAACGGTCAAAAAAGTTCAGATAAGTGCCTACTTACCTGAACTTCTTTGACTTTTCATGTAACTGTGTGAATTACTTGTTTTTTATTGCACAGTACACAATTCAATTATAATCCCACAGTATCCTCCACTCTCCTTGATCTTTTGCGACATATACTTCTTGTAGGAAACCGAACTTTCCGTATTTACCTTTATAGGTTTGAATGACAGTAAATTTGTATGCTACAGCAAATGGTTCCGATTCCTCAGACATCTTCCAACTCTTGATTTTACTATCTTCTTTTACTGTAAATTGGAACGTTTCGGCACCAAAATGGCCAATAAAAACATGGATACGGTCGCGCATAAACGCTGATTTACCCCATCTCTCTTTCATAAAAGGATGAAGTAGCTCCCACGAATCGGCAAAGTCTCCATTTTGTTCATGCGTATAAAACGCTTCTACTACTTTTTTTGTTTTGTAGCTCGGCGAAAGTAGATAATTAATACCGCCTATCAACACAAGTAAGGAACCTATTGATAGGATAACAATAAGAAGAGGTTTGTATCTGTTCCTTTTTCTCAACATCACTATCCCCTTTTGTTGAATTAAATGTCAGGTGCATGGATTATTCAGGCAATACACTGCATTTACAAGTTTATGAGTTGGGGATTAGATAAATGTGCGTTTATTTGGTTTCTATCGTTTTTTGAGTACCTGTGCATGGTAGTATTCAGACAATACACTACAATTACATATTTATAAGCTGGGGAGTGGGTAAGTACATGAGTGGCCGATTTCTATTGGTTTTTTATACAATTGCATGAATTGTTGGTTGTTGTTTATCGCACAGGTACGGACACAATTACTTTTTCAACCTCTCCAAAGCCGCCCGTGTTTTCGGACCATATATCCCGTCGATGTCGCTTGGTGTGTAGATTGATTGGAACCGTTTCAATGCATCCAGCGTTTTAACGCCGAAATAACCATCGACTCCATTATTTTTAGCGCCTTTTTCGGGATAAAAATAGACGGATGCTAATGCTTGTTGCATCGCTTTCACCTCTGCACCACTATCACCGTATTTAAGCACTTTTGTTGATGAAGGCGGTTTGGGTTTAGTAACCAGTTTTCCGTCCCTGATCTTTTCCAGCAACGCTATATTTTGTCCAGCTGTGCCGCTGTAATTATTAATGCCGTACTGTTTTGCAAGTTTTGCACGATTTGTAAAGCTAGAATCCATTCCGACCGAATTCATGTAATCAACAATCCCTGTAGTTTTAGGTGCCGTCGGTTTATTTGCGGATGGCTTGTTAACAGGTTTATCTTCGGTTGGAGCTGTGGAAATTCCGTTTTCAACGTCTTTTTTGAATTGCGCTCTCGAAATTCCCCATTGTGCCAAGTAAGTGTAGGGATCCGTGTGTGACGTGCCCCCTAGATGCCGCGTCACCCAATCATGTGTTTTAATGCCTGTCCTTTTATTGCTATCAAGTGTCTTAGGGATACTGTATTTATCTGCCATATACCGCAACAACCATACATAGCGTTTGTATGATTCGTCAAACTCCGCTTGCGTATCAACCCGTGATAGCTCGACTTGCGCGGGGGAATGGGGATTTAGGTGTCCTCCAGCACCATATGCCATAAAGCCATCCTCCGCGAGTTGGATGATTGCTTTGCTGCCTACAAAAAAATGTGTAAAAGCATTTTTCCAGTTGTTCGCCATATAGTTGACTTCTGCTTCAAGCGAATTATTTCCAGTGTTGTTTGCATTGCCTGATTCGTGGGCGACGATAATTGAGTTGGACTGTAACTTTATTTTAGGAACCGCAGATACGATACGTCTTTCAATTGGATATGCCATACTATTTCAACTCCTTTACCTTATTGTATTCCGCGCGGCGATGGGCCTTGCGGCTAATGCCATTGGATGCAGTGATTATCACCATAATGATGCAATCACATCTTTTTCTTTATATAGAGTGAAAGTGGGAAGGTGGATACAAGGTTTAAAAAGTTTATATAATGTTGAAGAATGGTAGCATGAGTGCTATCGTAAAGTAAATATTATAGAAAAGAATCAAAGATATGTATGAATCTCAGGGGTTTTTAATTATATACGAGGGAAACGTAAGGGGATTTGAAGAACGGTTGTCGGGCAATCCTGAACAATAAGTTAGAATAGGGAAAGTTGGGTATTGGTGTAAATTAGCCGACATATATGCTCGACAACTTACCATATTACGTTTTAATCCATACCCTGAAGAGCATAATGAAAGTGAATCTGAAGACGGTAAGGGCACTCCTTCGATAAAGCATATTAATAGGAATGTTGAATTTGATAACTGCACAAATTAAAACAAAGCGCAAAAGCCTAAATATGTCCCAACAAAATCTTGCGGATGCAGCAGGTATTCCAAAATCCACAATAGGACGAATCGAAGCTGGTATAACAAATCCTAAGGTGAATCCGTTACTGCAAATATCTAGAGTATTAGACACACCTTTTATAATTGACGGGACAAACGACGGTAATAATTCTAACCTTTATGTTGAACTGTAAAAATTGGTATGCTGTGCACGATCCTATTAAGAAAACACATGATAACCCGAAAAGTAAAAGAGGAATGCAGCCATATCAACAATTGACCGGCTTCCTTTTTTTCTTTTTTCAGGAGCCTCGTGCAAGACAGTACTCTGACAATACACTACAATTACATATTTATGAGCTGAGGATCAGACGAACGCGTGATTGTCCCATCGCCATTGGTTGTTTATGCAACTGCATGAATTGGTCGTTGTTTTTTGTTGCACACAATTACGCTATTATTTTTTCAAAAGTAATAAACGTGCGGTATAATTAAAAATAGCAGTAGGTGGAAAATGAATTAGAAAAAGGAGTTTTTTAAATGACGCTAAAACAACAACTGAAGGATTCGATGAAAGAAGCAATGAAAGCCAAAAACAAAGAAGAGTTAACAAGCGTTCGTTTGGTTTTAAGTACGATTCAGAAAAAAGAAATCGATAAAAACGATGGAGAAGAATTGACTGATGCGGAAGTAATGCAGATCATTCAAACGGAAATCAAGCAAACGCAGGAGTCTCTTGGTTTCGCTATACAGACAAATAAAACTGAAATGATATCAGATCTAGAGAATCGTAAGCAGTTTCTTACAAAATATCTACCTGAACAACTTAGTGAAGATGAAGTCAAAATAATTATAGCGGGCATCATCGAATCGAATGGTTTTTCCGGTAAGCAAGACATGGGCAAGGTGATGGGCCTTGCAATGGCCGAACTTAAAGGCAAAACAGAAGGCAGTTTGATCAGCAAGGTTGTTAAGGAATTATTGTGATAGAGTGCAGGATTATCCGTGCGAAAAAATGACATAAAAAAGTTTCTAGTCCTTTGATTGAGTAATCAATCGAGGGACTTTTTGCTGTTTCAACGCAAGAAGATTTTAAAATGAATCTGAAGGATTATGTTGTAAGGTTGGAGGAAAACGTTGTGTGGTTCAGGGATTACGTTGCGAGGTTGGGAAAATGTTGTGGGCTTTTGGTATATCGTTGTTAGGATCGAAGAAAAGGTTGCTAGGTGTGAAGAAAACGTTGTGAGGTTCAGGAATTATATTGCTAGGTTTCGCAGCTACTATTCGATACCGCCCATGCAAACGTAAAAAAGGGGGTGATTGGCATCCAACTCCTTTGCACAGACAAGCGTCATATCGCCTAAACGCTTACGCATTCCATCCATATAATACAGGATAGATGTAGAGTACGGAGGTGCGACATGCATTTGCTTACGATTATTTTCATTGGCGTGGCTGCAAACATCGATAATTTAGGGATTAGTGTTGCGTACGGGTTGCGCTCCAATCGGATCCCATTTCTATATAATTTAATCATTTCATTGATCTCCATGGGTTGTGCGTATTTTGCCATTACAGCTGGTAGCTTGTTGTCCGAGTATCTAACCGTCTTTGTAGCGAATTTCATTGGTGGGGTACTGCTGGTCGGGCTTGGTATTTGGATTGTCCTGAAAGTAAATACCTTGCCGGCAAATCTTTCAAAGGGTAAAAAAGTTGTTACCATCAACTGGAAGGAATCAATCGTTTTAGGATTCATTCTCTCCCTTAATTGCTTAACAATTGGTTTCGGGGCGGGAATTACTGGCCTACCCCCTTTGTCTACAGCATTAGTCGTCGGCGTTTTTTCATTCATTTCCATTTTACTCGGTGTTCGCCTTGGCCATAAAGTCGGTTCCACCTGGTTCGGAAAGCAAGCAGAACGGATCGGCGGCATTCTGCTGATACTAATCGGAATATATGAGATCTTTATTTGAGTATCGTTTATTTGTCGGATCCACATCGTGATTTTGTAAACATACAGTAAAGAATAGACTACTGGAAGGTCGTCTGATTTTTGCTGTATGTTTATTTTTGTGTATGGATTGCTTACCCTTGTTTTCTACCGCGAATACTCGGGAAATAGATGCTAAAGGGCTGCTGACAGGAATGGGTTTTCTTTCTTTTTAGTTTAGTAGAATGCCTGGGAGCGATAATGGTTCGCAATATGTGTACACTTTTCATGGATGTAGATGAAAAGTGAACCTGATTAACTGCAAAGAATGACTATACAGATTTTTCATTCTACTGTACTATTAATAGATAACCTTTCGGTAGAAGAGGAGAATCTAAATGACGAAAAAGTGGATAGCAGTTTTAACTGCACTCTTTCTTATGTTCACAACAATCGGCGCCGTGTCTGCCGCGCCTTTATTCAAAGACGTCGGTGATGGGCATGGTTCGAAAGCGGAATTGGACTTTTTGGCGGAACGCGGCATAATCTTTGCAAATCCGCAGGAAAACTTCGGGGTGAAGGAAGAAATTACCCGCTTGGAAGCGTCCGCCATGATTATCAGGGCACTCGGACTGGAAACGGTAAACCGGCCTGATCCTAATTTTATCGATATAACGCCTGAAGTCGAGGGGTATGACATCATTGCTACCATAGCTGACAAGGGGATTGTCAATGGCAACGCAAACGGCGAATTCATGCCGTACAAAAAGTTGACCAGAGGAGAAATGGCGGCGATTCTCGTCAAAGCTTTTAAGTTGAAGGGAACATCCAAACACTTTTTTAAAGACGTTCCTGCAACATACTGGGCATCGGAATCGATTAAAACACTTTTTGCGAATGAAGTTACAAGGGGCTATCCGAACAATACGTACAGGCCGACAGCATTCATTACAAAAGTGAATTTTGGTACGTTTCTCGCACGTATTTTGAATCCTGAATTCAAAAAGATACCCGTCTGTTACGCGGATGGTAAAAAGACTACTGTTGTCAACGTGCAAGTGACCAACGTTTGGAAGTCACCAAATAAAAATCGTATCGTAGACCGGCCGTCAATTTCCAATCCGACAGATATGCAAAAATGGGCAAAAAGCATGTCCATCAGCCAAAAACAATGGCTCGTCGGGAAAACGGATACACAAGCCCTCTATGGACAGGAAGTCGTCATTTTAAAAAGTAGCGGAAACTGGCATCAAATTGCTGTAAAAGATCAATACAAACCGGGTAATAAAGCTGGTTATCAAGGATGGGTACCGAAATCCCATGTGACTGAACGTACGATAGACTACACTAATTGCCGAATTGCAATTGTCGATACGAACATAGCGACTCTCTACAATGAACCGAAAATGAAGAACAAATACATGGACATTAGTTATACAACGATTCTTCCAGTCATTAAGGAAGAGGGGGGATGGCTTCATGTGCAAACACCCGCCAATGGGGTGAAATACCTCCGTAAGGTAGATGCAAAAGTTGTTAAAAACTTTGCCACAATTCCGAAACCGACCCAGAAAGATATTGTCGATAGCGCTAAGATGTTCCTCGGTCTACCGTATGTCTGGTCAGGCATTTCAGGGTTCGGCTTCGACTGTTCAGGACTCATCCATTCCGTGTACAAAAATCATGGCATCATGATTCCGCGCGATTCATTCGTTCAGGCAGTAAAGGGTACACCTGTTGCCAGAAGCAAGATGCAACCCGGGGATTTGTTATTCTTCGCATATAATAAAGGGAAAGGGAAAGTTTACCACGTCGGTATGTATATCGGAAATAACAAAATGATCCATGCGCCGAATTCAAGCAGAAACGTTGAAATCGTTTCTATCAATGCCCAGCCATACAAAGCGAACTACGCTGGTTCAAGGCGATATTTGAAGTAACGTGTGTCGGGATTGACGCCTTAAACAGGATCAACTAGCACCCAAAACCCCTCCCAACCAGTCAGTTGAGAGGGGCCTTTAACTTCCAATCAAATACTTCCAAGCCCAACTATACCAATCCAAAACAAAATCTTCATCGCAAAAGTGATAATAAGCATACATTAATATGAAAGTAGGACGATATTGATGAAAAAGTTACTGCTTACAGGTTTCGAACCCTTCCTGAAATTCACGGTCAATCCGACGATGAAGATTGTGGAAGAACTAAACGGCCAACAAATCGGGGATTACGTCATTCATAGTGAAGTATTATCCGTCGATTTCAACGCTTCAGGTAAGCAACTTCTCGCACATATTGAACAGATACAACCCGATGCAGTCATGTCGTTGGGATTAGCCGGGGGACGTTATAAAATGACACCAGAACGTATCGCCATTAACATTAAAGACGGAGAACCTGATAATAATGGCCATCGACCGGTAGACGAAGTAATCCAAGTGGATGGTGAGCCCGCTTATATGTCGACCTTGCCAATTAGAGCGATGGTCAATCAGCTACTTGAAAGCGGGTTGCCTGCTGAAATCTCAAACACTGCAGGCACGTATCTATGCAACAATGTGATGTACGAAGCATTGCATTATGCCGCGAAAAATCAACCGAACATGAAAGCCGGTTTCCTTCACATTCCAGCGTCTCATGAACTCGCCATCGAATACGGCAAAATACCAAGCTGGTCACACGAAGAGTTGAAAAAAGGTGTAACGCTTTGCATTGAAATGTTGTCAGTAGATGAATCATAAGAAAATGTACATACCTGAAGTTGTGGTGGCAAAGTTTCAGGTACGTTTGATTCAAACTTTTCAAAAGGCTCGTATGTATATATAAGTACTTCTCTTTAGTAGTCATTTAAATGAATCATGCATAGAAATGCTACGGAAACACGGAAAAACAGCAGCTTAGACCACCAGCTGCTGTCCATCAAATCAATTCAATTCCGTTGATCCGAACAAGTCTTTTACGATTTAAAACCGCCTAAAAGACTTGAAAGGCCTTTCAAAATGATCGCTACTGCAAATAACACAACAACAATCACAACTACAACAATCCCGATAAGTAGCAAAGTGCTAGCCCCAACGAGTAATCCCGGCACGATAATAATTAGCAAAAGAACCGCATAAGCTGCTAAAATACAGGCGAGAAAAAGCGGAACATCGTTTCTAAATTTCGACATACTATACACCCCCTTGTCTATAACATATGTACGACTTATAACGGGGGAGGGGCAAGTATGCCTGAGAAGCGATTTCTGCTAATTACTTTGCATTGCGTACTGGAGATTGTTGGTACCAATCACCGTTAAATTAAGAAAAACACCAACGTGGAAAGATTACTTTCCGTCCGCGTTGATGTTTTTATAAGCTCTCGGCTATCTAGCACCTTATCCTACTCTAGCTCAATTCCTAACCTCATACGTCTCCACAAGTTCAATCGAACCGATGACGGATTGTGCCATGGCACAGTTTTTCAGCGTCAACTCAAAGACTTTATCCATTTTTGTTTCATCAATATCTTGACCTTCAATGATAAAATGCAGATGAATTTTTTCAATCCTGTTGGCAATTTCTACGTTTCGAGTTACTTCCTTCACTTCAATTGTTATATTATCGGCGGGCATGCGCATTTTTTCTAGAATGTTCCGTAATACACCGCCGCTACATACCGCAAGTGAAGAAACAAGAAGTTGGAATGGCCTGAACCCATATTCCTCATTACCTGAAATTTCAAGTCGGCCAAAATCCATCTCCGTCTCAAAACCATTTTCCATCATTTCAAATTTCATAATCATACGCCTCCCTTGAACTAGAATTATAGAGGGTTTCGATTAATAAAGCATATATTGTGTACTGGACTATTCAGATAACGAGGGGTAGCTGAAGCCACAAGACTAACAGTGAACTTCTGTCCGGCTTGTGGCGGAAGGAATCCCCGTGCGAAGTATAGGATTCAATGGACTTCTTTAATTCGGCGCTGTAAGGCCTTCTAATTCATTCAAAAACAAGACGAAATTGCTACTTCTTTTTAGCGAGTTTTCTTCATTCATGATGAAATCCCAAGACTCTCCGAAATCCTTTTCCCCGAATATCGCCAGCTCGTTAAAAAATTCGACGAACGCATCGTCTGTAATGGAGTCAGCGAAGGATTCTGCTTTTTTTATTTTTTCCTCGGCTTTGATGGTTTGTAAATCATGGATTGCATGATCCAAATTACAGGAAAAATAATAAACCTTGTAGGGGATGGACGATAGTGTAAAATTGGTGTTCACTAGTGTTTTTAACCGTTGGGATTTCATTTTATTTCGTTCAACTATTTGTTCGAGTTTTTTCTCGCTCGGAACGAAAATCGCGTCTTCAGTGTATTTAATCCGTTCAACGGACTCTTTAACGACCACTTTTGATTCATCTAAAAAAGTCCCATCGGTGTCTGTTAATTGGGCAACCAACAAAATATCTTTTTTCAAAAACTTGTTTTCATCGATAAATTTACTGACGACTTCTCCGATTATATTTTTAGGACTTTTACTCTTGCTTTTTAAATCGGAAAATAGATCACCATGCGTTACTTTGAACATGACATTATGCGGTTTACCAACTTTTTCAAGGAAAGGATATAACGCATCCTCTTCAGACGACCCCTCCGCAATGATTATGACCACTTTTCTACTTGCGCGGCTCACTTAACATCACCCGCTTTTCTAAAAGCCTGTCTAATGTAATAAGCATCCGTTTCTTGGTAAATGTCTTCGGTTTGACCACCCAATTGAACTGCGCGGATATAGACATCTCTAATATTATTTGTCTTCTTGATCCCTGTTAATTTAATGAAGCGATTTTCTGGATTGATGGTTGTAAACAATAAGCTTTCTTTATGGAGAACCTCCAGTAATCTCAAATTGTGGGAAGTGAATAGTAATTGTCCTTTCCCGTAGTTTTCAAGAACTTCGATTATTTCTCCCAATAAAAACTCGAAAATACCCGCATCCAGTTCATCAATTACGATGCAAGAATTCGATTTATTGTACATGGTCACTAAGGTACTCAGTATAGAAAATAGCTTTTTAATACCGTCAGATTCGCACCAGAAGGGCAATTTCATACCATTCCTGTTACTAAGTAATTCAACCCGCACGCCTTCTCGGCCGTTACTATCCGTTTCATTTCCTAGATTATTTAGTTCTACCGTTAGTCCGGGAATGACCTTTTTTAATACGATATTAATTTGTTGGAAAACGTCATTGGCTATTACATATAAGTCTTTAGGAATTACCCTTGCTTCGTCAAACCGTAAAGGGACGGTACCGCCTGCTTCGAAATTCGAGCTTTCCATTTGAAATGCAATCGGTAAAACGATATTTGCATAGATTAAACCAGAGTTTTGATTGGTCAATATGTGAAGGTTTTTCCCGAATGAAGATTTAAGTGCTTGTAAATACTTGAATTCGTCATCCAAATTGTTTTGGCTTAAAATTTCTAGTGTATCTTCTCTAAATAAAAATGAGGTTCTTTCTCTTTCTGCTAAGCTTTTGCTTACTTTTAATCCAACAGTTGCTTCAATTTCTTTAATGCTTGCCGGGTTTCTAACCGTCATAAAGTCAAAGTTTTTATCACTTTCGTACCCGATTAGGTCCTTAATTCTACTTCCTTTTTTCACTTTTTTAAATTTCACTGATTCATTTTTTAGTACGATCTTGTTTCGTTTATTTTCAAAAGCCGTTTTATATTCTAAGTACATTTTTTCTTTGTCTTCTTCATATAAAAAAGCGAATGTTAAAACCGATTCATCTTTACCTGATGAGATCAAATGGTTAAATTCATTGGGGAATCCAGCTCCGTCTAGCAACGTTTTTAACATGGCAAACGCTTCTACTATAGTTGTTTTTCCGGAGCCGTTTTGACCGTATATCCCCAAAATATCCGCTTTCTCGGTGGTCATTTTTTTGGCAGACGGGAAGGTGACGATTCCATGGCCGACGTTTTTAAAGTTTTGTAATGTTACTTCTAGAACACGAACAATGGGTTCCATAATGTACATCCTTTCGAAGATTGCTATATATAAATCATACAGATTAACAGGCATATATTCAACGAGTTAAACCTAATTTAGAACTTTTTATTCCTTTTTCGATATTACTGTTAGAGCTATCTTTGACCAAAACCCATACATTTATTCTGTCTGTTACTACCTGTTTAGAAGAGTACACTCAATTTCCATGTCGAAGCGATCAATGCGCGCGGTGAAGCGATCAATCGCTATGGTGAAGCGATCAATCGCTATGGAGAAGCGATCAATCGCCATGGAGAAGCGATCAATCGCCACGGAGAAGCGATCAATCGCCACGGAGAAGCGATCAATCGCCATGGAGAAGCGATCAATCACCACGGAGAAGCGATCAATGCCATGGAGAAGCGATCAATGCCATGGAGAAGCGATCAATCGCCATGGCCAAGCGATCAATCGCCACGGAGAAGCGATCAATCCCCACGGAGAAGCGATCAATCCCCACGCCGAAGCGATCAATCCTGCACGCCAAGCGATCAATCCTCACGAAGAAGCAATCAATCCCCACCCCAAAGCGATCAACCCACACAATAAATCGCCCAATCCCCAAAAAACACCAGATAATCCGATAAAATTCACCAGTAAATACGTTCAACTATATGAAAGTTATGGTACGATAACTAAAAAGGACGACAACCAATCGGTTACTAGTTTAATGGAAAAGTAATGAGCATGTAACACCGATATAGGAGTGGAAAAGGATGGAAGAACAAACGAGGTATTCGCGGCTTGCCAATATTACGAAGTTGATTAATACGAAGCTTGAGTTACGTGAAGTGCTAGAGAATGTTGTAACGGCCATATCAGAAGAAATCGTTCAATGCGATTCAGTTGGTATCTATTTACCGCGTGAGGATGGGTCTTTCAGGGGGTACGTTGGAAAACCCGAATTGATTAATGGTATGACGCTGGATATGCATGTAATTGATATGGACTACGATTTATTGGCCAAAGAAGTGGTTGACACTCAAAAGACGATTTACATACCGGATACATCAAAGGATAATCGCCCGGATCCTAGAGCGGTGGAAGGATTCCAGATTAAATCGTTATTGGTGCTCCCTATCTCCTATGAGAATGAATTATTTGGTCTTGTCTTCTTATTTGACTATGGAATTCCGATGAACTTAACAGAGTCCGAGATTCAATCTGTTGAGGCCTATGTAAATATGGCTGCTGTTGCGATTCAAAATGCAGCTAATTTAACGCATAAGGAAAATCTACTTGCTGAAAAACAATTGTTGCTGGATGTCACACGTGATTTATCCATGTGTTCATCAATGGACGAGGGAATTGGGAAGTGTTTTTTCTATATCGGAAAAGTGTTGAATAACCATAATATCGGTGTGCATTTATTGGATCCCCTAGCCGGCAAACTTATTAAGCCGGCCCACCTAAGCAAGAATAGCGATTGGACAGAAGAAGAATGGTTGGAAACCCACGGCATGGCGAGGATAGACGAAAGATCGGATGCTGTATTCCAAGAAGTGATAAGGACGAAGGAAGCGGTTCTTATTCCGGATGTCTTTGCTGATGAAAGACCGAATCATGAAGCGTGCCGGGAATTCGGGATGAAGGGGATGTTCGTGCTTCCGTTGGTATCGCTGGGCCAAGTTTTAGGCGTCATCGCCGTGGTGAATCTGGAAAAGACAGGGGTCTCCTATTCGGAAGCCAATCAAAAACTCGCACAGTCGATTATAGATGCAACGGCATCAACGCTGTCGAATTTATTGTATATGGAAAAGCAGGAATTGATTATAAATGAAAGAACTTCTGAAGTAATCGATAAAAACAAGCAACTTGAAAACGTTGTGTCAGAGTTGCAGCAGCTTGGCCGTGAAAAAGAGCTGATTCTCAACTCGGCCGGTGAAGGGATATTCGGTCTGAACCTAGAGGGCAATGTCACATTTTGTAATCCGGCAGGAGCATCCATGCTGGGTTACGAAACAAAATGTGCACTCATCAGGAAACCGTATGACGCTGTATTTAACTTTAGCCATATGGGGGAACAAAAAAAGGTAACCGCCCTTTTAAAAGCTAAAAACGATAAGTTTCAAGGAGAAGGCCTTTTATACAAAAATGATGGTACCAGCTTGGAGTCCGAATATGTTGTTTCCCCGATTTCAGAAAACGGAAAGGTTGTCGGGTATGTCGTAACGTTTAAAGACATTACGCAAAAGAAACAGATGGAAGAGGAAATAAAACATCGTGCCTATTATGATAGTTTAACGAATTTACCAAATAGAGTGCTGTTAAAAGACAGGCTGGAGCAAGGGCTAGAACACGCCAAAACACATGATGGCAAACTCGCTATCCTGTATATGGATGTGGATCGTTTTAAAACGGTGAATGATACATTAGGGCATAGTTATGGTGATCAGTTGCTTGATTATTTGGCGAACCGTCTACGGACATGTATTCCTGAAGGGGCAACGGCGTCGCGGCAAGGCGGGGATGAGTTCATCATCTATCTGCCTGACATCAAAAATAAACAGGACATACAACAGGTCATTGATCGTGTAATTGCGGCATTCTCAAAACCGTTCACGCTCAAAGAAAATGAAATTCACATTAAGGTCAGTATGGGGATTAGTCTGTTTCCTGAAGACGGGGATACTGCGGATCTGTTGATAAAGAATGCGGATATTGCAATGTACCAGTCTAAGGAACTTGCAGGAAGTAGTTACCAATTCTATAAAGCCGGAATGGATACAGGCACTTTTGAAAATCTTATACTCGAAAATGCTTTATATAAAGCAGTCGAAAATGAGGAATTTATAATCTATTATCAGCCTCAAATAGACTATAAAACGAAAATGGTTGTCGGTATGGAAGCTCTAATCAGGTGGAATCATCCAACAGAAGGGTTAATACCGCCCGATAAGTTCATTCCGTTAGCGGAAGAAACGGGTTTAATCGTCCCTATTGGCGAGTGGGTCCTTGAGCAGGCATGTAACCAAGTGAAACGTTGGCATGAACAGGGCTATCCTTTATTAAGTGTGTCCGTCAATTTGTCTGTCCGCCAGTTCGAAAAGAATGATTTATATTCTATCGTCAAAACGATCTTAGATAAAACAGCGTTATCTCCCGTGTTTTTACAACTGGAGATCACTGAAAACCAAATCATGAAAAACACAGCGCTAACCTTGAAAACGCTTGAAAAGTTAAAAGGAATCGGCATAAAGATTGCCATTGATGATTTCGGTACGGGCTATTCATCTCTTGGCTATTTGAAAGACTTTCCCATTAATATCCTGAAAATTGATAAATCGTTTGTTCAAGATTTGAAACTAGATGATAATAGTGCGGCTATTACTAATACCATTATTACACTTGCCCAAAATTTGAACTTGGATGTAATTGCTGAAGGCGTTGAGACTGAAGAGCAGGCGGAATTTTTATCAACGCGGGATTGTTATTTGATGCAAGGGTTTTATTTCGGCCGGCCGATGAACGCGCAAGAATTCGAACAAAAATATCTTATTAACGCAGGAGGAATTCGATGAAGGCAGTACGAGCAGTAGTGGATTATTTAAAAGACAATGGAGTAGAATACATTTTTGGTATTCCGGCAGGTTCGGTAAATGCGTTTTTTGATGAGTTGTATGAAACGCCTGAAATAACACCTATCGTCACAAAACACGAAGGAGCTGCGGCTTATATGGCGGCCGCCTATGCTAAATATGCCGGACAACTAGGCGTTTGCATCGCAAGCAGTGGCCCTGGTGGAACAAATCTTGTGACGGGTGCAGCAAATGCAATGCGTGAGCATCTACCCATGCTTTTCATAACGGGTGCAGTCCCTGTAAATACCGTCGGGTTAAATGCCTCTCAAGAATTGGATGCCGAGCCGCTGTTCCGGTCGGTGACAAAATATAGTGTCACGATTACGGATGCGAAGGATTTACTTCCCGAATTCGTGAAGGCAACTGAACTGGCGCTGTCGGGTATCCCGGGACCTGTCCATATTGCCATGCCAATCGATATCCAACTTCAAGAAATGGAGAATGTTGATATACCTGAATTTATTGTAAGAGAACCGATTGTCCCCGATCATGACACACTTAAGACGGCGGCTAAAGAGCTAGTCAATCGAAAAGACGGTTATATCTTTGTGGGGCAAGGGATTAGGAACTCTGTAGAACTCGTGCTCGAAGTGGCGGAAATGCTGGAATGGCCAATCATCACAACGCCTCAGGCAAAAGGGTATATTCAAGATAATCATCCTCTCGTAGCGGGCGTTTTCGGCTTTGCGGGTCACGACGAAGCATCAGTACTCATCAATGAAGGCGACGGGCAGGCCTTATTGGTCATCGGCTCAAGTTTAGGCGAAACGGCGACGAATAACTGGAATGAAAATCTGACGAAAAACCGCTTTACTGTACAGATGGATTACGACCAATCCGTCTTTCACCGGAAATATGGAATTGATATCCCTGTTTTAGGTGATGTCAATCTAAGTTTACAAGCCCTAATTGTGGAATTAAAAGCGCTTGGACTTTCAAGAAGAAGCATGCCTACTGCTAAAAAGCAGAACGAAATCGAGAATCTGGAAGAATACAACACTAAAAACGTATTGACGCAAATACAGAAGTTTGCACCCGCTTCCACTCGCTACACCATCGATATTGGCGAGTTCATGGCTTATGTCGTTCATCATATGAATGTGCTGGACACGGATACATTTAACATTAATGTGCATTTTGGGGCAATGGGAAGTGGAATCGGGTCGGCGATAGGCTCGAAACTGGCGGAACCTGAGCGTCCAGTTATCTGTATAACCGGTGATGGTAGCTTTTTCATGCACGGCATGGAGATACTAACTGCGAAAGAACAGCAGTTGCCGATTGTATTCGTAATCATGAACAATGCGCGATTGGGAATGGTCTATCACGGCCATTCATTGCAATATAAACGCTCTCATCCTTCATTTGCACAGGAACCAATCAATATTTCTGCAATGGCTGCGGCCATGCAAATTCCAAGTGTACGAGTTGAAAGCATGGAAGACCTCAGCCAGGATGTCATCGAAAGCTTGATGGCGGCAAAAGGCCCTTCCATTTTGGAAATCGTATTGGTGGATGAAACAATTCCGCCCATGGGAGATCGTGTTAAATTCTTATCATCTTTCGGTAAATGAAAAAGAAATCCAGGATAGGCCAAGTGCCCATTCTGGATTTCTTTTTTTATAATGGCGTAGACAAATTATGTAGGGATTCGGCTATTGCCCCGATTGTTTGCCCTTTAAAGGCATCAGGTACCGCCTGCCCCGTGGGATTTGCGTAATAACAGCTTCCGTTAGCCTCGTCATACGTGAAACCAAGACTCATCAATGCCTTTTGTAAGTCGTTGGGAATTCCAGCCGATCCGGTTTTCTCTTTGAAATAGTCCGTCGCATAAACCGACACATCCACATCATCCGACCCCGTATACACAACAATTAAATCAGTAGCTTTTTGGACAATCCACTGCCTTTTTGAGTATAACGAAATTTTGGTTTTCTCAAGGGAGGCAATCCCGTTCAGATTCACGCCGAAAAAGCGGAGAATCATAGCACGGACTTCCGAACCCGTCATTTCCTTGCCAGAAAGATGCGCATCGATTACAGCGCTGGATGAAGAAGCAGAATCCATTTTGCATTCGGGTGTAAGCGAAGCAATGTCTAAGTTAATAGCAAAAACCTCTTGTACAACCGTACAAATATCCGTATATGTCAAACTGCCGCTGGATGATTCCAGAAGGAGATCCATTTGGTCTATTTTCGAGATTTTTTCAATGTTATTATCTGTTTGTGATACTTGCATGCCAAAGCCCCCATTTTATTGTAATGAATAATGTTTATAGATAGATAGAATTATAACATAAGGGTAGATTGAGGGAATTGGTGGGGCAGGGAGAACCATAGCTAGTAACCCAAGGCGGGGCGATCAATTCTCGAGGCGAAGCGCTCAATAATTGCGTTTGGTGCGCTGAATTGGCAAGGAGAAGCGATCAATCATTGCGTTGTAGCGATCAATTGGCAAGGAGAAGCGATCAATCATTGCGTTGTAGCGATCAATTGGCAAGGGGAAGCGATCAATCATTGCGTTGAAGCGATCAATTGGCAAGGAGAAGCGATCAATCATTGCGTTGAAGCGATCAATCCGCAAGGAGAAGCGATCAATCATTGCGTTGGAGCGCTCAATTGGCAAGGAGAAGCGATCAATCATTGCGTTGAAGCGATCAATCCGCATGGAGAAGCGATCAATCATTGCGTTGGTGCGCTCAATCCGCATGGAGAAGCGATCAATCACGATGAAGAAGCGATCAATCCCCGCGGTGGAGCGATCAATTGCGCTGGAGAACCGCTCAATCCGCCCCCGATTGACTACTTTTATCAATCCTATGGTATTCAGCAACTTGAATGACGCGTACGCCCTGTGTATTCAACTCATGATAAATTCCTCTACTATCCCGAAACGAAATGTAATTATCCCGCTCACTTTGAATGAGCGCCTCCGCACTTTCCATAGATTCCATATGGATAAATCTGCGGATATAATGTTCTTCATCAAAGAAGTAAGTTACTTTGAATTCTTTCATGGCAATTGGCCCCCTACTTGTTGGATGTGATTGAGATTGAAAGATTGTCCTATTCAGCAAGTATTGCCGATTTAAAGAATAAAATTCAGTAGTTGTACACTTTCTGGTACAGTGACTAGATTAAATTGGACACTATTCCGATAGCTTAATTGTAGGAGAAAAGCATGCTAATCGCTTAAATTAACGGCATCGTACATGTTATGATAGAGGGGGTTGATATAAGGGAGGAACAAACGTGGATAAGAAAGAACAACAGTTATTTGCCTACTACTATACTAAGTTTGCAGATCGAAACTTTGATGAAAAAGACCTATACAGTTTCATGATGTTGGTGCGGGAAGAAGCGCAAGATAATGAAAATATTAAAGAACTCGGAAACTTTATAGCGCAGCGGGAAAACAGCACGGGCTATGTAAATCAATATCTTGACGAGTGCAAACAAATCATCAGTCAACTTGGGAGCGGCGTAAAAACCAAGAAAATTGAGGATATCTTCTCCTTCAAAGAAATCAGAAACGGTTTCAACACATTGTTTTTGAAAAATGGTTTTGACAAACTGTCTTCTGAAATAATTAATGATTTCATTTTATGTATCATCTCTTTATTGCAAGATGTCAAA
Organism: Filibacter tadaridae; assembly: GCF_900609045.1. Taxonomy (GTDB): domain Bacteria; phylum Bacillota; class Bacilli; order Bacillales_A; family Planococcaceae; genus Sporosarcina; species Sporosarcina tadaridae. The sequence goes on along the minus strand of NZ_UXAV01000031.1, from coordinate 100,186 downwards.
TTAGTATCGGGTAATTTGAATAAAGTAGTCGGACACCTAAGCTTTGCGGTTTCCAGCAAAGAAATCTTTTTGATGGGGAACATGAGAACGCTCAACAAAGGACGATATATTCCTGTTACTTTTCAAATTTTATCCGCTGAGAACCGTTATGAAAAAATAAAAGCTCAAGACAAAAATGATACCCCTTACCTATTCAATGAAGAACTGATTGAAGTGATAAATAGCGATGGAGAAGTTCTCATCACTTTTCCTGATATACAACCAACTACATAAGTTGAAAAAGGGAACCAGTCAACGCATCGTGTTTGGCTGGTTTTTCATGCGGGATTTGCATAGTAGGTTTCCAACCCTTTTGACTTAAATAGACATTTCGTGTGGGAGATTTATAACTAACTCCCGCAAATATCCTATGAATTCCAATCTCCGTATACCGCCGAACAATCAAGAAGCTTTCAGGTATTTTTCCCATCCATCATTCGACCAATCGTCTCCTAATCCGCTTTGTTTCCAAATCCGCCAACCGCACGGGAATAGGAATCCGGCTTTCTTCGTTAATCAAATGAAGTACGATTTTCGTAGTTGCTTGTAGATTGATATAATTTCCACAGGAGATGAAAATAGGTTTGACATCTTGATGGGAACGTAAAACTCTACCGTACACTTCATTTCCAATGACGATATCCTCATAAGATCCGGTCTTGTTTTTAGGTATCGTGACATCCACATTATCTATTTTGAAATAACTTTTCGCGATGCCGATTGTTGGTTTATTAAGAAAAAAAGAAGCGTGTGTGGCGATACCCATATGGCGCGGATGCAAATAGCCGTTGCCATCGAACATGTACAAATCAGGTGTCTTGGATAGCTTCTTAGCCGCATCCAGAACGAGTGGCAGTTCCCTGAAAGCTAAATAGCCAGGTATATAGGGGACAGTAATTTTTCCGATGCTATGTGTTTTATCAACAACTACTTTCGTATCGTAGTCGATTACGACAATGCTACAAACTCCCCATTCCACGCCTGCTTCTTCCCAGTAAGCGACATCCACGCCTGCACAAAATTGTATCCGTTCAACCGCCCGACCATTTTTTAAGCTGATTTTGTCGGAGAGAAAGGTTTGAATGGTTTTAAACTTTTCAATTTCAATGGATAGCGATTGTTTTTCTTCATTATTCAAGTGGTTTCCTCCCTCGGGCACCTGTTGTAAACGCCCCCCAATCCAAATTAAACAAAAGAAAAAATGCATCTGCAAGTACAGATGCATCCCCATAAAACTACTCAGCCATAACTTCTGCAACCTTTTTAACGACGTAACCACTGCCGCCATTATCCTCTATACTTTCAATCATCATCGCCATAATATAGGCTGTTTCATCCGTTTGATAGCCTACGAAAAATCCATTTTCCTTTCCGCGTTTATCTTGCCCGGATTTTAGTTCTGCGGTTCCTGTTTTACCGGAAATCTTAACAGAAGGGATATCTGCGTCTTTACCGGAACCTTTCGTAACGACCTCGCGAAGATCAGCTCGGAGAATTGCTGCGTTCTCAGGTGAAATAAGTCCTTCTTTCCAGATTTCACTTTTGGTTTCATCCGCGAATAAAACTGGTTTGACCATTTTTCCGTTCGTTAGTAGTGGGGAATAACTGGACGCTAGATGAACGATATTCATTAGCATTTGGCCTTGCCCATACGATGTATCCACAAGTTGTGCCTCCGTTCCAATCGTAACATCATTCGAAATTTGAGAAGCCCGAAGTGGATAACTAAATGGGATATCTTTTTCAAAACCGAACTTTTTAAAGCCTTCAATTAAGGTCTTTTTACCCATTTCTATTGCTTCCATTGCAAAATAGATATTATCAGAATGGACAATTGCCTTTTTCAAATTGATTGGATTTGGTGGTGTGTAAACGCGCGTAACACCGAAATTTCCCCATGATTCGTCCTTTTTCCATCGTTTTCCTTCAATTGTATACCCTTTTTCAGGTTTAATCGTTCCCGCTTCTAATCCAATTGCCGCTGTTATCGGTTTTATTGCAGATCCTGGGGCATATGTCGCCGCGAATCGATTTAATAAGGGTTGGAGCGGATCCTTGGATAATTTGTCGTAATGTGACGCACTGACACCAATCACAAATTCATTTGGATCAAAGGCGGGGGAGCTTGTTAAAACAAGAACTTCGCCCGTTTTAGGATCAATTGCAGTAGCTGTTCCCGCCTCGCCATCCATCGCTTTAAACGTTTTCTGTTGGAGATCCGCATCAATGGTTAATGACAGTGATTTCCCATCTACCGCCGTTTTCTCAGCAATTGTTATTTTTTCTGCGTTTTCATTTGTTTTTTCAATATAGATTCGAGCCCCGTCTTCTCCACGAAGTTGTTCATCGAGAAGCTGTTCCAACCCCCGTTTACCGATTAAATCTGTTTCCTTATACCCTTTGTCTTTGACTTTCTCTAACTCGTCAGCATTGATACGACCGATATAGCCAACAAGATGTGAAAGGGATTCTCCATACGGATATTCCCGCATTTCGACTTGTGTATACGTAACACCGGGGACTTCAATCATTTTTTCTACAATAGCATTTTGAGTAGATGCAACTTTTTTAATAGGCACGAATTGATCGGGCTTCACCCAACTCTGATTAAGTTGTTTTTTGATATAGTCAGGCGTCGTATTCAGTATTTTAGCTAGTCTTTCTGCATCTTTTTCTTCATTAAACTTTTCGGGAACAATTCCAGCTTCGTACCCTTTTCCATTTATAGCCAATGGCGAGCCGTTTCGATCAAGAATTTCGCCTCGTTTGGAAGGGAGTTTGGAGACGCCCACTTTGTCGTTCATTGTTAGATTTGGAAGATTGAACGAAGGATCCCATTCGACAAACCAGTTTTCCTCTTCACCCGATTTACCATATGTCATCATCACCTTTTTTTCGAATTCAATTGGACCTGCAACGGTTTCCATTTTTATCTGAACAGGAAACTCCGGCTGATCTTCCTTTTTATATTTCTTGTCTTCATCTGGATTTTTAAATTTGATTTGTACATCCGTAATCGCCAGGTCTTTATACAGTTTCGTCGTGCGGTCAATGTATTCATCTGGACCAAAAACGTCTTTTGACGCATCGCTTAAGTAACCCTCATACATTTTTGTGAACTCCGCGTCTTTCCACAGTTTGGTATAAGAAGCAAGCCTATCTTCCGGCGTATCTTTCTTCGAACAAGCCGCGAGCGCAATAATCAGGATAAGAAAAATACTTAAAACTCTCCATTTTTTCATACGTATTCCCACTTTCATCATAGCTATTGGTAGGTCGTGTACTGTCTTTTTGTAGTAAGTTTTATTCGTTTCTGAAAAATGAAATTCAATTATAATACTACCCGAATAAATGGAAGGGAACAACTAATGTACTTGAAAAATTGTGTGAAAAAAATCCCTTCCAACATACTAGTTGAAAGGGAATCCTTAATCCATTGTATTAATCATAGCTCCCGCTACCTGCTGTAAGCGGCTATAAAAAAACTGTCCGGCTTCGGTTTGATCCAATCCGACTTCTTCAAACGCCTCACCCATACAGCGCAGCCAACATCTAGCCCGTTTCGGTGTCACTTCAAATGGCAGATGGCGATATTTCATAGCAGGCGGACCAAATTCCTCACTATACAAGGGTGGACCACCTGTAAACTGTGTTAAAAACATATATTACTTACGCTTAATTTCATTGATATCACCAACAAACAAGGGGCTTAAATCAGGGTCATCATACACTTTGGGGTAAAAATGATTCACTAACTCTTGAATTTTTTCGCCGCCAATTTGATTGTAAAGTGTTTGTAGACTTTGCTTCGACATAGCGTGAACCTCCTATAAAGTAGTGGCAACCATTGGTGTGTTCTAAACATGTATTCAGTATACCACATTAAATATAAGGATGTTTTTCAGGGAATTTTCAACCATTAACGACAACATATCTGGTTTTTCCCATTCGTCTTCGCCTCATAAAGCGCCATATCCGCACGATGAAAAAGCTCTTTAAATTTCGGAGTCGTACATTCCGAGTTGTCTGAAATGCCGATGCTTGCTGTTATATCGATAATTTCACCATCTATCTCCAATTTCGTATGTTGCACGACTTCAGCTAGTTGTTCCGCTTTCTTTTTACCATCTTCAAGTGAAACGCCATTTAAAATAATAACAAATTCATCCCCGCCAAACCGGCCTATCAAATCTTCCCTGCGAATCGTAGCGGAGCATGTTTGACTGACGAGCTTGATCATTTCATCACCATAAAGATGACCAAATCTATCATTAATCGCTTTCAAATTATCCAAATCCAGGACAATGCAAACAATGCTTTCATTTCTCGTGACAGCTTGCTTCAACAATAAATCCGTAGTCGTTTCCATATAACTCCGATTGTATAAGCCCGTTAAATAATCAGTATTCGCCCGTTTTTCAATTGAAGTCACCGTGTGCTTGACATCCAGCTTGAGTGCCGCCAACGCCAAGTCCCGCTTACCAATTTCGGTAAGCAATAAAATATATTCTTTTTGCACTTCGTAACCCGTATGGACATCATTCATCAGCTCACATAATGCAACCCGTTGTTCTTGGATGACTTTCAATAAATGGATGTCCGTATAACTCGCAGCCAAATTTCTAGCATCCGTTAACGATTCAAATGCTTCCTTATAGAATTGTTGCTTCATATACCAGCGGCCTTGAAGAGAATGTAACTGTGCCTTTTTGCGGGAAAATGGATCCAGAATGGAGTCGTTCATCAGTTCATCTATTAAAACTTTTGATGCAGCAAATTCGTTCAATCCGATATAGGCATTCGCACTATTCATTTTGATTCTGAATTCCAAAATCGGGCTCATAGGTTCGTGGCACTTCGCAAATACGAGGGCTGTTTCAGCCATTTCCAATGCTTTTTCATAGTTCCCCTCTTCAGCATGGATAGTACTGTAGTTATTGTAGGCCATGCTGACGGCGTCATAATGTTTTAACTTTTTCCCAAGCAAAATGGTTTGTTTGATTGAATACTTGGCTTTATCGTAGTCTTTGTTATATTCATGAAGAAAAAACAATGCTAAAAGCGAATTCAATTGATCCTCTTCATCGCCATGTATATTACATAGTTCTTCATGCACCTCTATACTGTTGAAAGCTTCTTCCAGTGCGCCTATTGAGTAGTAAGAAAAAGCATTATTCATATGAGCTATTAAAATGGACTTCGTATCATTTAATTTCATGCCATTCTCAAGAAGTTGGTAGCATGCATTAATCGATTCCTTATAGTTACCCTCACTTCTTAGCGATGTCACCTTTTTTTGCAATAAAATCAATTCACTTTTATCCATAGTTTCGGCTCCTTGTATACAATTTTCTTGTCCAGCTTTTCACTTACCAATTAAGGGCTGAGTATGTTGCTATAAAGAATTCGATTGAATCCGTTGTGGCTGCCCCATTTAAGGCGTCCTCGCATAATTAAAATAGATAGCCATTTACCTAATATATATAGTTCCATTGTATCACCAAAAGATGGAAGTAATGATATTGAACGCTTTACAAGGTGAAAAGTAGGGAATTCCCTATATATAAAGTTAATATCGCTACTTATATGGGTCAACTTCACTACATTAGTCATGGATATTTCCAACATCCATCGCAAAGACTTTAACTATTGTTAGTTAAAACCCAAACAAATCCCGAAAGTGTCCCACGAACAATGGACATTTGTGCAACCCATTTCCTGTTGAAGATGTAATGGGTCTGCTATAGTTTAATTTATAAAGCGGTGCCGCCCATACATCCAAAAACATACGTATAAACGACTACATTCCATACTAAGTTGAAGTAAATCATAAAGAAAGAAGGTCTCATTCAAAATGACATATATTCAACCTAAAGAATTAAAACTATCCATTCTAGATTTAGCGACGATGTACAACGGGGAAACAGCCACAGAGGCGCTCCGAAATTCAACGGAACTCGTCCAGTTGGCGGACCGTTTGGGCTATACGCGTTACTGGTTTGCGGAGCATCATAATACGAAGTTTCAAATTAGTACATCGCCTGATCTACTCAGTGCACACGCGGCTGCTGTGACGAAGAACATCCGTGTTGGATCGGGCGGCATCATGTTGCCGAACCATAGCCCGCTCAAAGTGGCGGAGAATTTCTCGATTTTGGAGGGGCTTCATCCAGGAAGAATCGATTTAGGGATCGGACGTGCACCGGGTACGGACGGTTTGACTGCATTGGCACTACGTCGTTCCCGGGAGGCTGTCACGCAGTATGACTTTCCTGAACAGTTGAATGAATTGTTGTCTTTCTTGACGCATGAGTTCCCGGCAGGTCACCCATTCAGTAACATCACAGCGTCGCCGGATAATGAATTGATTCCGGACATTTATATGCTAGGTTCGAGTGATGGCGGTATGCAATTTGCGGCGCAGAAAGGGCTCGGATTCGTATTTGCTGCCCATATTTCACCTCGGTTGGCTATACCAATGCTGCGGGCGTACCGCGAAAACTTCAAGCCGTCACGTTTTATGCCCGAACCGAAAAGTATTTTGGCGATTATTGTCGTAACTGCTGAAACGGATGAAGAAGCCGAATATTTGGCGGGTCCGGGGCTTTTGCAATGGACTCGATGGGGAACAGGCGAATTCAAGATGGGACCGCCGACGCTGGAAGAAGCGTGTACGCATGTCTACGCGCCGGCTGAACAGGCCGTGTTGGCTGAAAACAGGGCCCGTTTTGTTATCGGGAGTGTGGAAAACGTTGAAAAACAGCTGCGCCAACTAGCGGAAGACGCCATGGTCGATGAAATCATGATATTGAATATGTTGACGGAAAAAACGACACGCCATAAATCATATGAGTTATTGGCAAACGCGTTTACTCTTTCTTCAACAAAATAAATTTTACGGTACCTTGATGCTAAACAACTTCGGATGTTTAGGATCAAGGTACCGTTTTTTATAAAAAATGTCCAATCATCAAAGTGGGTTGAAAGCTCAACAGACCGGGTATATATACCTTTGAATTTATAAGAAAACAGGCCTTGTATAACGGCAGTATTTTCATCGTATAAATTACTAGTAGCTAACAAATATTCTGTTTGTCTATTAGGCAATTTGTGCTATAATAAGAGAATAAAAAGAATATTCGACAAAAGTCTCAGAAATCTTTTAAAAAAGAAAAGGAAGTGATGGAAAATGACTCTGTTCTCCAAATTATTTAATTCAGTAAAGAATTCTATCCCACCCCCTACTAGTACAAATCCCGCCACGGATGATAAAACCTCGCTTTCAAATGACTTGATAATTCAGAACATTGTGAAAATGATAGGCGTCGGAATATGGAACTATGAAATGGAAACTGGCAAACTTGATTGCTCTGATGAAGTCTTTGACATATATGGAATAGAAAAGACTGAAAATGTTAATTATGAAGTTTTCACTTCCAGAGTCCATCCCGATGACCATACAAGTTTCGTCGTCGCTTATAGGTCCGCCGTCGAAAATGGGATTGGATTTCGGACTGCGTTTCATATTGTCCGGGATGATGGCTCTATACGATTGTTGGATCAATATACAGATCTAGTTTTTGATGAGGATCAAAAGATTCTCCGTGTAATTGGGACCACTTTTGACATTACGGAACAACAGAAGAGTCAACAAAATCCGGATGGAAAGCAAGGCAATTTGAAAGAAATAGCCCGTTTTTTGGAAGTAGGTATTTGGACAGTAGATACAGCTACCAATAAGGTGCTGTTTTGTTCCAAAGGAATGGAACCTATTTGCGGTTATTCATCAAGTGTATTTGAGATGAACATCATGTCATGGGGAGACATCGTTTTCCATGAGGATTTTCAGGACTATCGTGACAGACAAGAAATGTTGAAACGGGAAAAGTTGCCCCAGTCGGAATACCGTATTGTGCATAAGAATGGTGAAATTAGATGGGTGCGGGATGAATCGATTCCGACTTACGACGAAGCGGGAAAACTTATACGGTTAGACGGAATTATTACTGATATCACTGAACAAAAAAGTACTCAAAGTCAGTTGGATTATCTCGCGCGTCTTGCCTATCACGATGATTTGACAGAACTCCCTAATCGAAGGATGTTTAATGAAGAAGTCAATGCCTTGCTGGAAAAGTCCGCTCTATTCGACTCCAAATTTGCTGTGTTGTATTTAGATATGGATGGTTTCAAAAAAGTGAATGATACGCTGGGTCATCATACTGGAGATGAATTGTTAAAAGAATTTTCTTTGAGACTGAAACTATGCATTTCTTCACATGACTTTGTGGCACGGTTAGGCGGAGATGAATTTTCTGTGCTAATCCGTAATATGAAGGGTAGGGAACAGATTGAGGAAATAGCTTCGAAAATGATAGATTTATTGGGCGAACCTTACCTTATCGGGGAATCCGAACTGTTTGTTACAGTCAGTATTGGAATTGCAGTTTTCCCGATAGACGGTGAAAGCGCAGAAACATTATTGGAGAGGGCTGACTTGTCCCTTTATCGCATTAAAGAAAAGGGGAAGAATAATTATAAATTTTATAACCAATCCATGACTGAGGATGCATATAAGTCATACTCACTGGAACGTGATTTAAGAAAAGCGGTTGATAGAAATGAATTCGAAATGTACTATCAAGCTAAAATTAATGCAAAAACAAATGGTTTGGTGGGTGCGGAAGCGCTAATCCGGTGGAATCATCCAAATGGAAATAGGATATTTCCCGGCGATTTTATACCTTTAGCTGAAGAAAACGGAATGATTTTTGCAATCACCATCTGGACATTCCGTGCTGCTTGTGAGCAACTGAAAAGGTGGGAAAAAGGTGGTTTGACGACTGTCCCGATTTCTGTGAATATATCTCCGGAAATATTTGATAGGCAAGATTGGGTGGAAACCTTGCTACAAATCATGGATGAAACAAATGTTGACCCCGGTTTGTTGGAATTGGAAATAACGGAGGGGGTATTGATTCAAAATGATGAAACGTTCATCACTTCTATCGAAACGCTTAAACAGTCGGGTATCAAAATCTCTATTGATGATTTTGGGACTGGCTATTCATCCCTTCTATACTTAAAGAAGTTTAAAGTAGACACGATTAAAATAGATCAGTCTTTCACAAGGGAGTTACTAAACAATGACGTTTCACTGATTTTAAAAGCGATTATTCGTTTAGCGCATGAGTTGGACATGACAGTTATAGCGGAAGGAGTGGAAACAGCGGAGCAAGCGACCTATCTTCGACAAAACGAATGCGACCAGATACAAGGTTACTTGATCAGCAAGCCTATTCCTGTTGGAGAATTTGTTCAGCTTTTAGAGAACCCGGTTATACAAATTGCAAAAGGTAAATCCCGGCAGCCTGCCCAAAATAGGCGCAAGGGATTCCGGGTGGAAATGATTTTCCCACTCGGTTCGACAATGACGGTTATTCAGTATAAGGAAAAATCCGTGAGAGTGGGGGCAATTGAAGTTCTAGTGGAAAATATAGGACTAGGGGGATTACGGTTCATGTCCCATGTAGCTCTTCCTGTAGACGATGATATTCTTTTGGAATTCGGAACAACAATATTGGACGAAGCGTTAAAGTTGACGGGACACATCGTTTGGAAAGAAAACATCGGTGAATTTCATCAGTATGGTGTTCAATTTAAACTTAGCGAAAACGAGCAACCAGCACTCGTGAAATTATTGAACTCATTTGCTATTCAAGTGCGAAAAAACCCATACCTACCAAACTGCAACTTCGTAAAAGTAGAAAAAATGCGCTATTTGAAAGCCATTCGAAATGGCGTTGAAGTTTGAACTGGGGCTGGACAAGTTTACCCGCACGCCAGACGCCGAAAAGGAGCAAAACTACATTTTAATGTATTTTTGCTCCTTTTTAGTATTCTTTTTATGAAGATACACCGATATCCGTTCGATGTGATGTTTAGAATGGCAGCAAAAAGGGGTAGTCTAGTTGCGTAGGACTGAAGAAGCGACAGTAGCAGAGCATGATGAAATTTTAAAAATTACAAAATGAATTAAGGACCTTGTACACTATACGTTTTTGCTTGTATTGCAGCAGTATACCTAACTATAGCCAATAATTTATTTACAAAAACACAAGGAGCGTGAAATGATGTTGGAAAAAAGGCTTCAAGCAATTGAGGACGTAGAATCTAGAGATCATGTGATTGATGAATTTATGAATGAACTTAACGAGTTTATCGAAAAAATGCAATCCGAAGGTTTTTTGCAATCGGTCGATTTGGTGGTGCGTGATAGAGGACTACCTTCATCAACTCAGGTCAATCACGTAGACTTGTGAACAACGGAATTGTTCGAATGCTGCGCAGCAAAATAATTCAAAAGTTACAAGTGTATGAAGGAATTGTGCATGAAATCTACAAAAAAGTCTTCCATCCGTTTAATTTCGGGCAGGAGACTTTTTTTAAATTCATCGTTCCGAATTTAACCCCAAAAAACAAAACCACTCATTAAAATGTTCTATTTTCCCCCTCTCTTACCTACACTAAAACAATGACAACAAAAAGGGAGAGGTCATTCTGTTAATAGACGGAGTGTTTTCAGGCGGTGGTTTGAAAGGGTTCGCATTGGTTGGGGCTTACCAGGTACTAGAGGAGAAGGGCTATGAATTCCGACGTGTAGCGGGAACAAGCGCAGGTGCGATTCTTGCGTCCTTCATAGCAGCCGGCTATTCTGGTAAGGAAATCGAAAGGTTGCTAGATGAACAGGATTTCAATGAGCTACTTGATCCGCGCCGATTAATTATTCCTTTACCATCTATGAAGTGGATTCGTCTTTATTGGCAACTTGGTTTATATCAAGGTAAGGCATTGGAAAATTGGTTTTTGGAAAAGCTAGCAGCCAAAGGTGTCTACTCATTTTCTGATTTACCGCCAGGTTCTTTGAAGCTCATCGCCTCGGATCTGACGAACAGCAAAATGATTGTCTTGCCGGATGATTTGGAGAGTTACGGCATAGATGCGGATTCGTTTCCGATTGCTCGCGCTTTACGGATGAGTTGCGGCATTCCGTTTTTCTTTGAACCTCTTCGATTGCTAGCGAAATCAGGTGAAACAATCGTCGTGGACGGTGGCGTGTTAAGTAACTTTCCAATTTGGTTATTCGAAGATGGCGACGGGAAAAACGAACGCCCTGTGCTTGGTTTGAAACTCAGTGGCAGCAAAGAAGAAATGCCGGGACACAAAATAAAAAACGCTTTGGACCTTTTCCAAGCCCTCTTTTCGACCATGCAAAACGCACATGATGACAGGTATATTTCCCGAAAACACGAAAATAATATCGTTTTCATTCCAGTCGAAAATTATAGTGCGACTGATTTTGATTTGGATGAAGAAACGAAGAACGAGCTCATGGAAATAGGGCGTACGCGTACCGAACAGTTTTTGAAAATGTGGTGAATCTATTGAATGATTCACACGATAAAAGGTAAAAGCGCTTCCAACGTTACTACTAATTAGAAGCTATAAATGATGGATACCATTGAATGCCGCTTCGGCGCTTCGTGGATGCCTCCCGTGATAAGCCAGGCAGAAGATCACTGCCAGTCTTATCACTTCGGCTACCACTATGAAGGCGCCTTCGCTGTTTTTTTCAGGCACCCGGTGCCAGTTACTGGCACCAAATTCAACAAGTATCAACTACATTTATACGCAAAAAAAAGGCCCATAAAGGGCAATAATCCACTCTTTATACACAAATAACGAGAGAGCGTTGCCGAATTTCGTTTTCCAATAGACTGATAAAGTCAGGGCATAGCTTTAACTCTATTGCTTGTGCATAAGCCTCCATCAACAATTCATCAGACATCTTCTTCATTTGTTCTGTCACCTCCGATTTGATTGGTACATCTAGTTCTATTATGAAACCAGCACACATACACTGGTAAGATTCGTTGTTGTACCTTTAATCTATCAGATAAAGTATCGTGGAACAACCGTTCGTTTATCCACAGTAAATGGTGGATAACCTGTGCTTAACTTGTTTATATACTATATGACAGTAGGGTGGGTAGGCGGTACAGTGTGAGTAATGTTATCCACAAACGCGGATTTTGCGAAATTTGTCGAAACATTCTTTTAAGTATTCTATTTTTAAGACGATCTGTATGTCTCAAGGTCTGTAAAAACCGGAGGCGTGATATGCCATTTAACTTCATTCAGCAGAAAAATAATCGAATGAAATAAAGGTCAATACTTATACTACATAGCTTGAAATCAGGACTTTATTTAGTTAAATTTGTATAAAAATGATTCGATAGTCATTAAAACACGTGAGATTCAACCATTTGTATTATAAAGGGCATGAAGTTATGAGATTAAGTGTAAAAATATGAGGGGATTATCTAGTGTAATAAGGAAAGTGACAATACACCTAGAGAAGAAGGAACTACTACTTTTTTTTAGATTTTGGGTTTCTTTGACATGGGCATTTTAGGATGGTAATTATAAGAGAAGGGAATGGTGTACACCTTTTTATCCTAAAGTAGATTAATAAAGTCTATTGATAATAAAGTGCGGTGCCCGAGTTCCACTTGTATCCAGAATACGGAAGTACCTGTCTCTGAATGATGCTTGATGAAATTTTTCATCAGGTGTCATCTTGTACAGTTATTTTATAAATGTAACCAAATTCGAAGAAAAAGGGAGATGTATGGAATGTCAGGAATTATTCGCGTAACACCTGCGGAATTGGAAGCTATGTCCACAAGGTACAATCATGAATCAGGAGAAGTTGCATCACAAATCGGTCGTTTGGATGGCATGATTGGTGAATTACAATCTATGTGGGAAGGGGCTTCCAGTGCTGCATTTGCGGAGCAATATGAGCGTCTTAAACCACATTTCCACGATATGCAGCAACTTTTAAGTGAGGTTGGTCTTCAGTTGAACCGCGCTGGACAAGCAATGCAAGATGCAGACCAACAAATTGCGGGCCAAATCCGCGGCTAATTCCATTGAATAAGCAATTGACTTTAGAGGGGCGTCATTCTCTCCACAGAAGACGCCTCTTCTTTAATTGGAGTGATGGTTGTGTACATAGAAGTGACGGTGGATCTTACAAATTATGAGGGCACTGTTTTGGACCTAAGATTATCAGATCGCTATACAGTGAAGAAGCTATTGGATATCGCCTGGCAAACGACAACGATTTCAAGAAGTCCCCGTGAAGGACACTGGGTACGTGTCGTAAATAAAAACAAATTATTTCCTGGTCATTTAACGCTAACTGATTGTGGAGTCACAACAGGTGACCGGATTGAAATTATTTGAAGGAGTAATGATGATGCCGACTGAACCACATACCTATTTAAAAAACCTCATAAGTGGTGATATCAATGAAGAGGAAAAAAAGAGTACCTTCATTTTCCAAAAGGAAAGAATTGGACTGAAGAAAAGTGCTGAAGTCACCTTTTTAAAAGAAGTCAATCCCGAAATTGAAAAAGAAGTAATTTTAACTGAGGACGAATTAATCGTAACTGCGACTATACCTGAATCGTTCAAACGATTTGATGCAATTCATCTGGAGGATGCAAAGATAAAATGGATGTTTGCCCATCAGCTTGTCGAAAAAATCGATGCGCACCCGTACCCTCGATTGAACCTTATTGTCTGTCCGGAAAATATTGTGTATAGCAGAGGAATGACTTCCGCTTTCATCTATTATGGCGTGCTGGAAAGTTTGCCGCCTTTCGAAAACGATGATGAACGTGTCTGGTTGGAAACGAAGGCTGCTGTAGCAACAGCGGTGGATGGCTCATTTACGTACGATGAATTTATAAAATACCATAAGACACTTGAGTTAAAAGAAACCGGTGCAACAATCATGGGTATGTCCGATAGCCAGTCACTTCTCGACTACATAGAAGAACAACTTGAACAGCAAGAAGAAAGAGAGAAAACGTTTATAAAGCTACCCCAGAAAAAATGGAAAACAACAAAATGGTTAACTATCGGACTCGGCATCCTTTTTATTCCCGCACTTATATTTGCCATTTCAAATTTATTATACGATAAGCCGAAAAACGAAGCCTACCTTGATAGCCATGAAAGTTATTTGTTGCAAAATTATAGTGAGGTCGTAACAGTTTTAAGCCCTTATCGTGTCAAGCGAATGCCATACGTTGTGCTGTATGAACTGGCGCACGCCTCGGTCACGAATGAAAAGCTGGATGAGGAACAGAAAAAGAATGTATTGGCGAATATCACATTGCAAACGGACGAGGATTATTTGAAATACTGGATATATATTGGTCGGGCGGAAGCGGCTAAAGCAGTCGATTTGGCAAGAGCGATGGAAGATGGGGAACTACTTACTTACGGCTTGCTGAAAAAACGTGAAGAAATTCAAGCTGATCCGGAATTGACGGGTGAAGAGAAACAACAACTTATGGCTGAAATCGATACGGAAGTCGAAGCGTATGAAAAACTAATGGAACAAGAAGAGAAACAAAAGCTAGAAGAACAACAACGAGAGAAGGAACTTGAAGCGGAAAAAGAGCAGGAAGAACAAGAGAAACAGCAAGAACAGAAGGAGCGGCAAGAAGAGCAAAAGAACCAACAACAACTTGAGCAAAAGAAAGTGCAACAACAAAAAGCGGATAAAGAAAAGTCCGGCTCATGAACTGAAAATTGATTGAAAAAGAAGGTGTGCACGTTGTTACAGCTATGGGTGTTTTACGGGGAACATTATCAACGAATTGAATTTGACGAGAGCAATTTTACGGCATTATCAATCGGTTCGAAAATCGAGGATGACGTTACGATAGGTGCATACCCATTTACAAATGGACATTTCACTTTGGAAAGAGACGGAAACTGTTTTACCGTACAGGATGGTCATGGTCCTGTTCGGCAACTTTCCAACGGTGAATCCTTAGTCATTGAACAAAAAGAAACAAGTCTTCATCTATTTTTGACGAATGCTTTTCACGATGCAAGACACTATTTTCTCGACTATGAGCAGGAAGTGTCATTTGCTATAGAAAGTAAAGATGCGCTCGTGAATCGGGATGAGGCCCATTTCCATGAAGTCGAATCGGGCCATTTTGCACTTAACAAAACAGCACCTGGTTGGATGATTACTAAAAACTTCAGTTGTCCGCTCTATATCAATGGAGAAAAGTGTGTGAAGAACCAATACATACAAATTGGGGATGTCATACAGTGGGCATTCATGGAGATGAAACTGGTAGATCAGGATATTCTGGAACTCCGCACCGTAGATGATTACACTACAGAACTTCCCATAATTGAGACACGGAAATCGGAACTGTTTAACATGTATCCCGATTATCGACGTACACCCCGTATGAATTATGACTTGCCGGAAGAAAAAGTATCCTTATCATTTCCAAGCCAGGAAAGTGAAGATACAAACCGCGGTCTTTTGCTTATCATTGCTCCGCCGCTTGTCATGTTGATTGTTATGGGACTTGTTGCTTTTTTAATACCAAGAGGCATATTCATTATGATTTCGATTTCAATGTTTCTACTGACACTCGTCACCTCCACTATCCAATATGTGAAAGATAAAAAGCGTCGCAAATTAAACGAAGAAAAAAGACAACGAGTCTACAAAAACTATTTACAAAACATGCGAGAAGAACTTTACGAGCTTTCGAAAAAACAAAAAGAAGTGCTGGATTATCACTTTCCTACATTTGAGCAAATGAAATTCATGACGAAACAGCTGTCAGGGCGAATATGGGAAAGAACATTGGAAAGCCCAGACTTTCTGGAAGTTAGGTTGGGTACGGGGACAATTCCTGCAAGTTACGAAATTAAATTATCTTCAGGGGATCTTGCGAATCGAGAAATCGATGAATTGGTCGAACAGTCACAGAAAATGGAAACCGTATACAAAGAAATCCCCTCAGCACCGATTACCGCTAAATTAGCAGTCGGCATTTTAGGACTTGTCGGAAAGGAAACCATTATTAAGCGCGAACTCCATCAACTTATCGGACAACTGGCCTTTTTCCATAGTTACCATGATACGCGTTTCATTTATATTTTCCCGAATAATGAGTATGCGGATATTGAATGGATGAAGTGGTTGCCGCATTTTACCCTTCCTCATATGCATGCGAAAGGGTTCATACACAATGAACAAACGCGGGACCAATTGCTTTCTTCCCTGTATGAAATCATTCGTGAAAGAGATATCGATGAGATGAAAGGTAAAGTGAAATTCACGCCACATCTTTTATTTGTCGTATCCAACTACACACTGATTGCAGAGCATGTCATTCTCGAATATTTGGAAGGGAAGAATCACGAGGAGCTTGGTATTTCCGTTATATTCGCTGAATCAGCACAGGAACGGATGACTGAAAATGTTCATACGCTCGTCCGCTATGTGAATGAACGCGAAGGGGATATACTCATCAATGAAAAAAAGGCCGCTGATACAGCTTTTCAGCTTGATGTGCATAACCCGTTAACGGACGAACGATTTGCGCGGATGTTGAAAACACTCAATCACCAAGTCGGCATGACAAATTCAATACCGACTTCTGTAGGCTTCCTTGAACTGTTCGATGTGAAAGAAGTTGAAGAGTTATCCATTAAGCGTAAATGGCTGACGAATGAATCGGCGAAGTCGCTTGCCGTTCCAATCGGTTTTAAAGGGAAAGAGGAACGGATTGAACTTAATTTACATGAGAAGGCACATGGTCCCCATGGATTATTGGCTGGGACTACGGGTTCGGGGAAAAGTGAATTTCTACAGACGTACATTTTATCTCTTGCCGTTCATTTCCATCCACATGAAGTGGCATTTCTTTTAATCGACTACAAAGGGGGAGGGATGGCACAACCATTCCGCAATATACCCCATTTACTAGGTACAATTACGAATATTGAAGGCAGTAAGAACTTCAGTATGCGCGCACTCGCTTCTATTAAAAGTGAGTTGAAACGAAGACAACGTCTATTTGATCAATACATCGTGACACATATCGATGATTACACAACACTATATAAAGAAGGAAAGGCGGATGAACCACTACCGCATTTATTCCTTATATCGGATGAATTTGCAGAGTTGAAAAGTGAAGAACCTGAATTCATCCGTGAGCTGGTCAGTACGGCGCGAATCGGACGGAGCCTTGGTGTTCATCTCATTTTAGCGACACAAAAACCGGGCGGCATCATCGATGAACAAATTTGGAGTAATGCCCGTTTTCGTGTTGCGTTGAAAGTTCAAGATGCATCAGACAGTAAAGAAATTTTGAAAAATAGCGATGCCGCATCGATTACGATTACCGGTCGTGGCTATTTACAAGTCGGGAACAATGAAGTATACGAATTATTCCAGTCTGCGTGGAGTGGTGCGCCTTATTTGGAGGAAACGTTGGAAGGGGAAGACGAGGTAGCCATTGTAACAGATCTGGGCTTACATCCTCTTTCCGGCATCAAAACCAATGTGAAGAAGAAAACCAGCGGCGTATCCGAAATTGAAGCGGTGACCGCTCAAATATTCGCTACTCAAAAAGAGATGGGCATTCAAAAGTTGGCAAGTCCATGGCTACCTCCACTTCCTTTACGAATGGAAAAGCCTGATAGTGTTTTACTGAAACAACAGGGATGCTCGCTAGGCTTAGTAGATGAGCCTGAAAAACAAAGTCAAACCCCGATTTACTATTATCCGGAAAAAGACGGAAATTTAGGCGTTTTCGGCTCTCCGGGATACGGTAAATCGTATACAGTAACCACTGTATTACTTGGGCTGGCAGACAAACTGACCCCAAGAGAGGCGAACTTCTACATCCTGGACTACGGAAACGGATCGTTACTGCCGCTTCGCAGACTTCCGCATACCGCCGATTATTTGACCTTGGATGAAGAGCTGAAACGTGAAAAATTGGTTAAATTAATAAAAGAAAAGATTTCAGAAAGAAAAATTGCATTCCAACAAGCTGAGGTCAGCACTATTAGTATGTATAACAAACTGGCCAAAGAGCCATTACCCCTTCTTTATATTGTTGTGGATAACTTTGATATTATCCGTGAAGAGATGGAAGATCTTGAAATGCAGCTGATTCAATTCGGCCGCGATGGTCAGTCGTTAGGCATTTATCTGTTCATCACTGCCACGCGCGTGCAAGCGGTTAGACAATCACTGATGAATAGCTTGAAAACAAAAGTCGTTCACTTTTTAATGGATGCTACTGAATCATTTACGATTATCGGGCGTGTGCCATTCGACTTGGAGCCTTTCCCTGGAAGAGCGATTATCAAAAAAGAGGATGCATACTTTTCACAAGTATTCCTTCCAGCTTCCGGAACAGATGATTTTGAAGTACTGGAGACTATTAAAAAACATGTGCAGCTTACGGAGGAACAATTTAAAGGGGAAGACATTCCTGATTCAATTCCGATGTTGCCATTGGAATTGACATCCTTTAATTTCCCTTCATTTATTGAAGCAAATCAAAACAATGGTTCCGTACCACTGGGACTGGATGAAGAAACAGTTAAACCGGTTGTCATCGACTTTAAAAAGACGCATCATTGTCTACTAATCGGTCAACCCCAACGCGGTAAAACGAATATGTTGAAATGGATGCTACACACACTGCTTGAGCAAGAAACAGGATTCATCGCTATCTTCGATTCATTTGACCGTGGATTAGCCAGTTTTGCAGAAGAATCGAAGGTCGATTATTTAGAAACTAAGGAAACATTGACGGAATGGTTGACGCATGTGGAATCATTCTTTATGGAAACAGAAAACAAGTACCTGAAAAGTTTGCAACAAGGTAGCAAAGTGATTGAAATCACGCCTTCTTATTTCGTCATAGACGGTTACACGCGATTTTTACAAGTTGCCGACATCGGTATCCAGGATCGTTTATCGAAACTGATGAAAAAGTATTCCCATTTAGGATTTACAGTCATTGTTTCAGGAAATAACGCTGAAATCACGAAAGGCTACGATGCATTCACAAATGAACTTAAACTTGTTCGCCAGGCACTTCTCTTTATGAAGAAATCCGAGCAGACATTATATACAGTTGCATATGAACGAAAAGAAACGGAACTGCCAAAAGGATTCGCACACTATGTGTTGAATGGCAATGCTACGAAAATCCAAACCCCCTTTGCAGAATGAAAGGAAGAGTAGTAAATGAATTATAAATCAGTGAGAACGTTGAAAGTAATTGCAGGGATTGTATTGATAGTAGCAATACCCATTTTGTTCTTCCAACTTATGGGCGTTAGTATTCTAGATGTGAAGGAGTCGAACAAACGAGTTATCGCGATTGTCAATGAAGACCTTGGCGTTGCAAAAGATGAAGAGGCCATTGAAATGGGGAAAGAAGTCACGTCCATTTTAGCCAAGGATTCCCCCTACGAGTGGAAAGTGATGGGGCGAGGTGCTGCTGTCAATGGACTGAAGTCAAGTCAGTATGAGGCAATTGTCTATATCCCTTCCGACTTCTCGGAAAACATTATGTCTTATGATCAAGAGAATCCACAAAAAGCGAAATTCTCATATGACGTACAGCGCCAAAAAATCGGGTCAAAGAAAGAAAAGGTATTACACGAGATTGAAACAGCCACGGACCGGGTTAATGAAAAGATATCCACACTTTATTGGAGTTATGTGGCTCAGGAAATGAACCATATTAAAAAGGAATTTACAACTATTTTAGGAAAAGAAACAGCGTTCTTATCAACGATGTCTGCTTACTATGAGCCAGGAGCGGAAACGCTTGCCGTTGAGATGAACAAGCAAAAAATACAGATGGAAGATCTACTTTCCACGATGGGAAATGCGAACAATGCGCACGATAGGCGTATTGAAAACGCAGAGTCATTCGAAGTGCAAATGCATGAATTCATCACGTATGTGACGGAATATAAAAGCTTTCAAGAAAAGCAAAAAGAAGTATTGCAACAAATCCAGGATGATAGTCTTGCTAAAATTCATCTGGCAGCAACCAATCAAGTCAAACAATTTAACGAAACTGTTCAAAGTTTAGAGGATAGTAATCAGCAATTGAACAGTAAAATTAAAAATGTAAATGAAAAAATAGATGCGAATCAGCAACAGTTCGAAGCTCTATCCGACTTACGTCAAAACGAAGTCAACCGACAGATGAAAGACCTTCTTGTCGTACAAGGAACAGCAATTGATCGTTACAATGATACGGTTTTGAAAAACTTGGAAAAGGGAATCCGAGAAGGAAAAAGCGGAACGCCTGTAACAGGATCTGCAAATCCATCGGCTACTCAACAAAAGAGTCAGGCTATAAAAAAAGAGATGGATCAAAAAGCTGTTGCAAAAACGCAAGCGCAACTACCAGGGCTTGAACAAGAACAAACAAAAATAGACGAGATACTAGTCGCATTATCCGCGTTGAAAGACAACGTTACTGCAACAGATCCGCAGTCTCCTATTCTCCCGGAATTGGAACGAGTGTCTTCTGAATTAGCAAAAGTACCTTCTATCCTAACCGAAAAGGTGAATCTTTGGAGCGGAAAGAAAAAAGAAGACGCGGATGATTATTTAGCGGCGTCCACAAACTATGGAAGTTTGTTTGAAAACTATAATTCCTTATACAACGACTATGAGTCGGCCCGTCACCTATTAAATTCATACCCGGCAGATACTGCAAGAATCATGGCTGAAATTAATCAAAAAGAAGCTTCACTTCTTGCACACAAAAGTTTGTCTGCCGAACGAAAATCGAGATTGGAGAAATTATTTGCCTTAGGTGCAAAAAGTACAAATACAGAAGCATTGCTTTCCTATTATTCTACCCTCGAACAATTTAAGTACACACTCGACGAACAAGGTCAAGGTGTTCATAAAGACGAACTATTGAAAGATGAGATTTTGACTTCGTTACTGAAAAATGTAGTGGATATAAATGAGATTGAGCTTGATGGTTGGAATAGGGTAGGTGAAGGCATTCCGGAATCCCAACTAGGTATGACGAATTTAAGTACAACATTTGCTGCAATGATGTCCGGCTATAAAGAAACGGTACAAGAGCAACATTCTGCTTTGCTTACTGAGCTGAATTCAATTGATGAGCAAGCTAATGCAATCCTTACGCAAATTCAGACACCTTCCGTCATGATTCCTTCAGGAGAACCTGTTGCATCAACGAGTGGCGAGCAAGTCGCCGCGAGTCAGCAAAATACGACTAACCAACTTTTATCGTTAAGTGAAATGATGTCTTCGTTATCGAATCGTCAAGGGAGTCTCGTGGAATATGCAGGTGATCTACAAGCGAAAGCGAATGATTTAAATGAAACAACGACCGTATTTAGTGATAAATGGGGAACAAATGTAGACGAAATGGCTAAATTTGAGGATGATATTCAAGGTTTCCTTGCGAATACGTATGTGGATGGGCAAGAAAACGGTTATGTATTCAATCATTTCGTTAATCCTTTACAAGTGAAATCTGAGGCATCCGTCGCGGATGAAGTGAAAAAGGTACCGCCAGTCATCCTGTTCATTATATTACTCATTAGTAGTCTATTAATCGGCTTTTTCAGCCACCGGTTTAAAGAAGGGACAATTGGTCTCCGATTGGGAATGACAGGCATATTGTCGGTAATCGTGGGTCTTATTGTCAGTTTGTACAGCATCAATATGTATGTCTTGAATGATGAACGAGCAGTCGAATGGACACTATTCACGATTCTTCTGCTTTTGGCGGGTGCAGCGTTGATCCATACGGCGCTTGACTTTGGTCAGGTCCCGGGCTGGGGTGCAGGCATCGGTTTGATGTGCTTATACATTAGTCCACTTCTAGTGCTTGCCGTGCCGGAATTTGACGTACCTGATGTATTGTCAACAGTCTATATGTCCATCAAATATGAAGCAGAAACTAGCTTTTTATCTGGCGCGGCTATTGTAGGAGTTATTGCTGTCGCAATGTTGCTCGTTTCGTTCTTCATCAACAAATATAAACTAACCGAACCAACCGGGGCGGAGCAGTAATATGTGGAAAAAGATTATCTTTGGGACGATTGTAATCGTACTGGTCTCGTTACTGGTTGAAGAAAATGTCTTGGGTGCAAAAGAAGATGACACAATTCATGATCTAGAGACGCTACTCTATGAAAAGCTAAAGTTTGAAAAAAGTACCGACTATTTACATGATGAAAAAAAAGTTGAAATGAAAAATACGATACCCGTAAAACAATTCAATATCTATTTTGATGGACGGGACCAACTGTCGAAAAA
Source organism: Filibacter tadaridae (assembly GCF_900609045.1). GTDB lineage: Bacteria > Bacillota > Bacilli > Bacillales_A > Planococcaceae > Sporosarcina > Sporosarcina tadaridae. The sequence continues at coordinate 77,895 of NZ_UXAV01000031.1, read as the reverse complement.
AGGCGATACTTCGTTTCTTTTCTCGACGGCGGAACGGGGAGCGAGAAGCACCGTTGCGGCAAAGGCGTCTGAACTTAAGCTTTTTATCGGAAAAGAGGAAAAAAAAAGTGTGTTAACTGAAGGCAACGAACCAGTAGAGGGAAAATCGAATAATCGGACACTGATACTGGTTTTGATAGGGATCATTATTGCGAGTCTTATTCTTTTATTTATCATAGTATTGCCGAAACAGGGTAAGGGTTCAACTGTCGAAGTCAAGAAGACGTTTGTGTAGAACAAAAGATTGGAGGGAAATCGTTTGGTCGATTACGGATCGCGTATAGATTCACTTTATGGTGATATTTCAAGCCTTTCCAGCAGTATAAAAAAGAACAAGTGTTTCGGATTATGCATTTAAATATGCAGCTATTATACTCTCGGGCATTAATTATCATGTTCAACTAACATTGCTAAAAGCACCGCTCATCGTAAATAAGGTAATCGCGCTTGTATTTGCAGCTTTAATGATCTGGCAAGTTTTTGTGGTGATTGCTATTTTCGATTAACAGGTGAATCCGGTCGCTATTTTGAAAGTACGACAACAAAAAAATCCACTTCATGTCAATTGCGACGTGGAGTGGATTTTTTTATGGATTAGTTATACAGATTGCGCTAAAGATTCCGTTCAAAACACGCCTTTGAAAAAGTCTTTTAAACTTGTAACGGATATCACCTTCATGAAGGCTTGTTTCATTCATGATCAAATTTTAGGATCGATAAAAAGGAAGGAAGTAACAAGAACGATTTTTGAATGAATTTCAATACCCTATAAAACATGCACAACGAAAATAGGATACAATCTTATAAAGGAAATAAGACGAGAGAAGGTTGTTTCTGTGAATATACTCATCCTTACGAGAGACTTACTCGAAGCACAAGGCTTGAAATGGATGCTGACATCCCAATGGAATGATGTGAAAGTGGAAACGATAATAGAAGACTTTTCATTACTAGAAAATTATCAGGATATTGATTTATATATTATCGATTTGGATCTTAGTGCGAAAAAAGACTTCAATTTGCCAGCACAATCGGCATGGTTGGGGCTTTCTTCTGAACGTACTTTCCAAACCGTCTATTATGCATTGCAACATAAAGCCGAAGACGTATTGTTCCGGCCTTTTCAACCTGAGCGTTTGATGAAACATGTACAGCAATCCCATTTTAAGTGGCGAAACGAACTGGTGAATCGGGAAGTGGCCGTTCAAACAGATGAATCCATTGTACAGTACGGAGATTTATTGGTAGGGAACAAAGAACCAGTGCGGCCGGTTTTGATAAGTATTATTATCCCCTCGCAAAAAGACTCGCTGACTTATCTTGTGAATGTCTTAAAAAACTATGCGTTCCCAACACGATTTGACGTCTTTGCTTTCCCGGACTTTGTTGTCGTTATCCATCATCTAGACGATATAGAAGCATCGCAGGAGGCTTACCGCGTTTTCTTTTCACAGTGGAAAAGCCAATCCGATACACTGCTCGCAATTTACATATATGAGTCTGTTGACGGGACAAGCTATCCTGTACTTTACAAGAAAATGCGCCGTTTCCGTGAACTAATCTTTTATGATGGCTACGATATCGTAACGACCGTGAAGAGTGATCTTGTATGGGGGGAAATGGATCCTTTTCTATCACCATTGGAACAAAGAGAGTGGATTGAAATGTTGTAGAAGCAAAACCATATAGCGATACGGGAATGGCTGGAGCATGATTTTCTGACGCTCGCATCACCTTATCCTGATCCAGAAATGGTGCGTGTCCGGTTAACGAGTATCCTTGCCCAGATTCGTCGTTATATGACTGCTAAATCGTTGAAAATGGATGCATTGGAACAATCCTATCATGCGCTATTCGAGGATACGATCCGCGAGCCTGTTATGTATCAAATTCTTCAAGGATTCATATCTTTTTCAGCACAATTGCTAAGTACTTCAAAAGAATTATCACCTATCGGGCGCACGTTGGAAGAGAAAGCACGCGAATTAATCGAATCGAATTATTGGGACCCTACATGGAATTTAACTGCTTGTGCAGATCAATTGAAAGTCCATAAAAGCACACTCAGTCGGAAGTTTTCCAAAGAATCGGCCGTGTCGTTCAGGGATGCATTGCTGAACGTCCGCATCCGTGAAGCGAAAAGGTTGCTATCTGAAACGGATATCCCGCTTACGGAAGTTTCACGATTGACGGGTTTCACGTATCCTACCTATTTCAGTGCGAAATTCAAAAAGTCGACAGGATTTACTCCATTTGAATACCGACAGTCGTAATGGGAGATTGATAAGTCAGTAATCTTTGTCAATTAATTATAAAAAGTGAAGATAAATAAAAAAGAATTAAGACCATTTGTAATATAGTCATTAGTTTATAACTAGTTTTCGGAAACTTCCCTGTAGAATGAAAGTATAGAGAAAGGGGTTTTGAAAATGAAAGCGAATACATTATCGAAAGTCGTTCAATACAGAGGCACAGAGTTGAATACGAAAGGATGGCAACAAGAGGCGGCCCTTCGCATGCTGATGAATAACTTGCATCCTGATGTGGCGGAGCATCCGGAAGAGTTAGTCGTCTATGGCGGTATCGGCAAAGCGGCAAGAAACTGGGAGAGCTTCGACGCTATTGTGCGTTCATTGAAAGAATTGGAAAATGATGAAACATTACTTATTCAATCAGGTAAACCGGTAGCGGTTTTCAAATCCCATACGAATGCACCACGTGTTTTAATCGCAAATTCAAATATCGTTCCCGCTTTTGCAAACTGGGATACATTCCATGAACTCGATAAAAAAGGGTTGATGATGTATGGACAGATGACAGCGGGAAGTTGGATCTATATCGGTTCACAAGGAATTGTACAAGGAACATATGAAACTTTTGCTGAACTTGCAAAACAGCATTTTGGCGAATCATTAAAAGGAACGATTACGCTAACAGCCGGTCTCGGAGGCATGGGCGGCGCGCAACCTTTAGCTGTAACGATGGCGGGCGGCGTCTGTATCGGAATCGATGTAGATGAATCCCGTATTGATCGCCGTATCGAAACGCGCTACACCGATGTGAAAACAGATTCGTTGGATGAAGCGATTCGATTAGCAGAAAAAGCGAAGAAAGATGGCATAGCACTATCGATCGGTTTACTAGGCAATGCCGCCGAAATCTTACCGGAAATGATTGCACGCGGATTCACGCCTGATGTATTGACAGACCAGACTTCGGCACATGATCCATTGAATGGCTATATTCCGACAGGCATGACACTTGAAACGGCTGCGGAATTACGTAGTGCAGATGCCGAAGAATATGTGAAGCGCTCAAAAGCATCCATGGCGAAGCATGTTTCCGCGATGATTGAGATGATGGACAAAGGAGCAATCACGTTTGACTACGGAAACAATATCCGTCAAGTTGCGAAAGATGAAGGCGTTGAACGTGCATTTGATTTCCCAGGATTCGTACCTGCTTACATCCGTCCGCAATTCTGCGAAGGGAAAGGGCCTTTCCGTTGGGTAGCACTATCAGGAGATCCTGAAGATATTCGGAAAACGGATGAAGTCATTTTACGTGAATTCAGCTACAATACGCATCTTTGCAATTGGATCAAGATGGCTCAAGAAAAAATCCAGTTCCAAGGACTGCCTTCCCGTATTTGTTGGTTGGGTTATGGAGAAAGAGCACGCTTCGGGAAAATTATCAATGACATGGTGGCAAGTGGTGAATTAAGTGCGCCAATCGTCATTGGACGTGACCACCTCGATTCAGGTTCTGTGGCATCTCCAAACCGGGAAACGGAAGCCATGAAAGATGGTTCGGACGCAGTTTCGGATTGGCCGATTTTGAATGCGATGATTAACGCAGTAGGCGGAGCAACTTGGGTATCTTTCCACCACGGTGGCGGCGTAGGTATGGGGTATTCGCAGCACGCAGGCATGGTAATCGTGGCTGACGGAACAAAAGATGCAGAAGAACGCATTGAACGCGTGTTAACGACAGATCCAGGAATGGGCGTCGTCCGCCACGCAGATGCTGGCTACGATTTAGCAATTCAGACCGCTCGCGATAAAGGCATCAAAATCCCTATGTTAGAAGGTGGAAATAAATGAAGCCATTGTGGATAAAACATGCAGCCCAATTAGTCTCCTTGTCAGGTGAAAATGCGCCACGTATTAAAGAGCAGATGTCGGACTTGGCGATTATTGAAGATGGCAGCGTATGGATTGAAAACGGGGAAATCATAGCAGTCGGCACAACAGACGAATTGGAAAAGTCGTTTAGTTCCCGCTCTCAAGAAGCGGACGTTGTCGATGCGACAGGCCGTTTAGTCACGCCCGGCTTAGTGGATCCGCATACACATGTGGCATTCGGCGGCAGCCGTGAACGCGAATTTGAAATGCGTCTCGAAGGTGCTACGTATATGGACATTATGAACGCAGGCGGGGGAATCCATGCGACGACCCGAATGACCCGCGAAGCAACGGAAGACGAGTTGGTGGCGCAAACAACGAAGCGTCTTGATTCATTTTTCCAACATGGGGTGACGACTGTCGAAGGGAAAAGTGGCTATGGACTTGACCTGGAAACTGAATTGAAACAATTACGCGTGATGAAGCGTTTGAACGAACTGCATCCGATTGACCTTGTCCCGACATTCATGGGCGCGCATGCCGTGCCCCAGGAATATAAGGGAAACGAAGAAGCCTATATTGATGTGGTTGTCAATGAAATACTGCCTGTTGTGGCGGAAGAAAAGTTAGCTATATTCAACGATGTATTTTGCGAAAAAGGTGTTTTTACACCCGCTCAATCAGAACGTATTTTAGAAGCAGGGAAAAAGCTAGGGCTTGTACCCAAAATCCATGCAGATGAAATTGAATCGTATGGGGGAGCAGAACTAGCCGCTAAAGTAGGAGCGATTTCTGCGGAACATTTATTGAAAGCATCTGATGAAGGGATTAAACAAATGGCGGAAGCGGGCGTCATCGCTTGTTTATTGCCTGCTACAGCCCTTTATTTACGAGAAGAGGCGGCGAAAGGGCGTCAGATGGTTGACGCGGGAGTTGCCGTTGCCATTTCCACAGACTGCAATCCAGGGTCTTCACCGACGACATCCATGCCACTCGTTATGAATTTAGCATGCATTTCCATGCGCTTAACACCAGCGGAAGCACTTGTAGCGGCAACAATCAATGCCGCTTGTGCGATTCAAATGGAAGACCGCGTCGGTTCATTGGAAGTTGGAAAACAAGGCGATATCGTGCTATGGAATGTGGCAAGTTATCAAGAATTACAGTATTTATTCGGCGTGAATCATGTAGGGGTCGTTTGGAAAAAAGGGGAACGGGTTGTAGGCTGAGCATCTTTACGGGGGAAGATTTTTATGCTTACCTATTGTTGTAGGGATTGAAGATATGCTAGAAAATCAGCTGCCAGTTCGGGTAGCTGATTTTTTAGTTGCATAGAAGTACCTTCTATATAATAGGGTAGTAGGAAGAAGGCAAAGGAGGATAAAAAATCTTTTGTGTCAATTGTGGAAGTGAACAATCAGTTGCACGGTTTTGTGGGAATTGTGGAATGGAAATGAGGAAATCTGAGAATCAACAAATCGAAATGCGAACTTCACGTGTACAACCGAATGAAAATGTTGAGAAAGTAAAAGGATCGTTACAGGCTTACTGGAATTATTTATTACGTTATTTGAAAAAACCGACTGAAGCGTTCCGTCGGGCGGAAGGCGAATTCATATTTGATGTTGTAACGCTTGCGTTGTTCGCACTATTCATCGGGATTGTCAATTACGCATTAAAAAGTAGTCATGATAGCGCAACGTTATCATTCGTTTCCATTGTGAGCGACACATTCTTTTTCATCGCTTTCGGCATGCTCATCGTCCTTATTTCACTATATCTTATCAACAAATTTTTAGGCGCCGAATTAACACTGAAAACGCTCACAGGCATATATGGCACGCAGTTGATTCCACTACTCGCACTATCCCTACTCACATTTGTCCTTATTCTAATCAAGTCAGTCGTAATTGGAAATGTCCTTCTATTAGCTATCGTACTCTATGCCATTTTTGTTCTACCTTTATATCTGCTAACGCGATTACTAGCAACTACATCATCGAACTTGGATCCCCACTACAGTTTCATCTCCTATCTCATACTTTTCACGCTTCTCTTTTCGTTCTATCTACGCGTTATATTGGATAAAGGGCTAGGCGACATTTTCGGTAGACTCACATTCTAATGATGAAGCAACAAAAATATCCCCCTTCGATGGGCTTCGAAGGGGGATTTGTGGTGCGGAAATGGGGTTTTCAAGGTTTGCGGTGAACCTCGCAACGCTCGCGTCGAACCACACAACGCCCGCGCCGAACCTCACAACGCTTGCGCCCCAAACCTCGCAACGCTTTCTCAATCCATCTTCTCCAAAAACGAACCCACATCACGCACTGGCGCCGAACAAACAGAATGCTCACAAACATAGACAACGAGCGGTTCAGTATCACTATATTTACCTTCCGTCAGTGCTATAGTTTCCGTATTGGATTCATATTCCGCCTCCAACCACACGTCAAACGGATGGAATGTCGTGTGTAGAAATTCGAGGATTTCATTCTTCCCTGCGGCTGAGCTTCCGCTTACAACAATCTCTTTGCCACCTACTTCGAAGGCCATTCTTGCTGTAAGAAGGGTCAATACACCGGTCGGATAATTGATGACCTCATCCGTAAAGGCGGACATAAGTTGCTCAACTTTCTGCAGTAGCTTATGATTGCCTGTCAGTTTTGCGAGCCGCCATAATTGCAAGGCAGCGACGCCATTTCCGGAAGGCATGGCACCTTCCATAATGGTCATATCCCGTACGAGCAATTTTTCCGCGTCTTGATCGGTGAAATAAAAACCACCATGCTCCTCGCTTCCAAATCGCTTAAACAGAGAAACGGAAAGCGTTATCGCCCGTTTTAGATGCTCGTCAGAACCTGTTGCCTGGTGCAAGTCGATGTAGCCCCAAAGTAAAAATGCATAATCATCGACATAACCGAGAAATTTCGCCTCGCCATCTCGGAACCGCGCATGCAGGAAATCATCTTCCGATAAGTGCTTTTCAATGAAGGAAGTTGCTTTTTCCGCCATATCAATGAATGCAGGTTCTTTGAATGTTGCACCCGCTTTTGCAAGTGCCGCAATCGTCAAACCGTTCCATGCCGTCAAAATTTTATCGTCGAGATGCGGATAGACACGCTTTTCGCGTTCCTTCAACAATTGTTTCCGGCATTCTTCAAGAGTTTGCCAGGCAGTTACCTCCGACATTTCGTGTTCTTCAGCCAACTTTTTCATATCTGTACCGATCAAATGCGGAATGTTTTTGCCTTCAAAGTTCCCTTCCTCGGAAATGTCATAAGCATCGCAGAAGAGATTACCTTTCGTCTCCCCAAGAAGTGCGAGCACTTCGTTTTCACTCCAAATATAATACGTGCCTTCTTCACCTTCACTGTCGGCATCGATTGCAGAATAAAACCCGCCATCCGGATGCGTCATTTCCCGCTTCAGAAATGCGACGGTGCTATAAACGATTTCTTTGTAACGAGGATTCCGTGTCATTTGATAGGCTTCGGTAAATGCCGATAACAGCAATGCCTGGTCATGTAGCATCTTCTCGAAATGGGGGACAAGCCACATTTCGTCTGTCGAATAGCGCGCGAAACCGCCTCCGATATGATCCATAATCCCGCCGTTCGCAATGGAATGCAATGTTTTCTCAACCATTAAAAGGGCCTTATCTTCACCTGTCCACTTGGCATAGCGCAGTAAAAACAGCAGCTGACTGGGGGACGGGAATTTTGGAGCGCCTCCGAAACCGCCGTATTTCGTGTCGAATTGCTGGGACAATTGCTGAAACGCTGCGTGCATGGCGTCACTCGGCACTTCATCGCCAGCTGTTCTTGCACGTGGTTTCAATGTGTTTGCAACACCCTCGCTTATTTGCTGAATGTGCTCGGGTTCAGATTGATACGTTTCGGCCAGTTGGTGAAGTACATCCATCATCCCGGGACGACCGTATTTGCTTTCTTTCGGAAAATAAGTACCTACGTAAAACGGTTTCTGATCGTATGTCAAGAAAGCATTCAGTGGCCAACCACCTTGCCCTGTCTGCTGAATGCAAACTTCCATATAAATAGCATCGATATCCGGCCGTTCTTCACGGTCCACTTTAATGGAAACGAAATGTTCATTTAATAAAGCTGCGACTTCATCATCTTCAAATGATTCTTCCTCCATAACATGACACCAATGACAAGTGCTGTAACCAATACTGACGAATACGGGTTTATTTTCCCGCTTCGCTTTATCAAACGCTTCCGGGCCCCACGGATACCAATCGACGGGGTTATAAGCGTGTTGCAATAGGTAGGGTGACTTTTCCATACGTAAACGATTCGGTTGCCTGTCCATAAAATCCACCTTCCTCAAACGATTGCTTCACCATTAATCTTCCCACATGTACAAAGAAAAAGACATGAGATGACACGCAAAAACGAAAAGCATGCGCCATTGTGTAGTTGGGCAATGAATTCTTTCAACATTGTAAGGCATTCGCCCGAGTAAGTACGTGAGAAAAGTACCTCAAACTGGTAGAATGGAACAAATTCCACACAGAGGTGATTCGATGATTTATCAATTCAAAATTCTGCTAAAACAGTCAAGCCCACCGATTTGGCGAAGGCTTCTGGTAGATAGTAAAGCGACATTTCAACAGCTACACGAAATAATCCAGGCGGCATTCGACTGGGACGATAGCCATTTGCATTCGTTTTCTGTACGTAAAACAGGAGGGCGTAAAGTGGCTGATTTATATATCGGTCCGAAAAACATGATTGATGGCCCACCTTCATTCCGAACAGTGGATGAAAACACTGAGTTACTATCCGGTTGGTTCAAAAATGAAAAGGATTTTGCCGTCTATACATATGATTTCGGGGTCAACTGGCAACATGAAATTACGTTCGAAAAAGTCCTTCAAGAAGTACCTGGCGAACGTTATCCTCAATGTGTAAAAGCGACACAATCTGCATCCGGGGATGAAGATTGGAAAAAGGCAACATTACGTGTCAATGAAGCTCTAGCACCTTTGTCAACTATAGTAGCAGGAGAAGGAGAAGGAGAAGGTTCGGATTCATTTGACTGGGAAGCGTTCTTTAACCAGGCAAAAGCATTCAACGCACTTAAACCATGGGAAACGCTGGATGACAATCAAATCTTTGTCGTCATAGACCCTGAAAGTAGAGAAAATCTATTTTGTAGCATACTTGGCGGTGCAGGGGAAGAATTCGGCATGGCAGTCTACATTGGCGAAGCGGGTCTACGGTCTTTGGAGGACACATTCGACAATACGAAAGAGACAATGGATTTGATATTCAAACAGAGAAGTATATTGCTATCTTTCGTTGACCGTGATGAGTTGGACACGGAAGACTACAAATTCATTAAAAAACATGGGGGAACATTCCGTGGACGGAAACAATGGCTTCAATTCCGCAGTTTCGTGCCAGGCAGTTACCCGTGGTTGATAGACGAAGAAGAAGCACGAATTTTGTCAGTGGCAATCGAGCGGGCGATGGAAATGTGTAAACAGGTTAGAACAGGTGTCACTCGGGTTCCAGTCTGGGAGGGGGATCTAGAGTTTCCGGCTCAAATTCCAAGTAGTGAGGAAGAATCACTTCTATGGAAGGACGGTGTATTGAAAATTAGAAGAGACGGAAAACGGGTAGAAAAGCCTGAGCTGTTCATTTCCGAATTGGATTTGAAACGCGCACAAAAGCTAGAACGTCAGAACAGTTCTATTGAATTTGAAATCTTTCATTTGGATACACCTGTTCAAGAAAAGAAAGACGAACGACCGCAGTTCCCCATGATGGCCGTTGTGCTTGATCATAAGAATGGATTAGTATTATTCCAGGAAATCTATCAGGGTACGAATGAAGCGGAAAATGCCCAACATGCCTTTATAAGTTTTGTGCAACAGACAGGTTTCCGCCCGCGTGAAATCTGGTTATCGGAAGACTCGTACCGGCATCTATCGCTCATTATCAGACCACTTCGCATGGAGGTCATGAGAACAAAGGCACTACCGAATATTAAGCAATTAAAAGAGTTCTTACGAGAAATGAGACAGAAGGATAGAGGTTTTTAACATATTAAGTGGGTGTCTAAGTAGATCCCCACACAATTAAGGCACTCACTTATAAACTATTCCAGAAACGCCCCTTACGTCCTATAGGTCGTAAAGGGCGTTTGTTATATACTAAGAATCGTTTGTAGAAATAGGAGGCGAAAGGATGGGGAAAAAGAAAAATCCAGGACCTCGGAGAAAAAGAATGAAAAGGGAACAACGTTTGTTGAATGCAAAGACAAAGTGGTTGCCGAATACAACTGCCAAAAATATCGCGAAATCGTATAGTAAATGGTATGGTGTCGACTTACAATGTGCGATTCGAGAGTTGGAAACAATTGGTCTTTACTTTTCCGATGAGTATAAAAAGCAAGTAGTAATCGCATATGAGAATAAAATAGCTAGCAAACAAAAACGCAAAGAAGAAAGAGAAGCATAGCCGTATATACCGGAAAATAATAACTAAAGTAATGGGCTTCTACTAAGGCCTATTTTTTTTGAAGTTTAACCGCTAGAATTATTGTATTATTCTAAACTAATTGATAAGATAGTAACTACTATATATAGCTGCCAGTCCCATCTATTCAGCTACTAAAGAGGTTTCAACACCTCTATACCAAAGGGGAGTATGAAGATGAACGTCATTGACTTGCACTGCGATGTGTTATTAAAACTGTACGAATCGAAAGGAAAACTGAAATTCCAAGACGCACCCGAACTGGATACGAACTTCGAGAGATTGAAAAAAGGAGGCGTTAAGGTCCAAGCATTCGCAATCTTCATCTATCCCGAAGTCAAGTCGGATGATAAGTTCCAAGTGGCTTTGGATCAAATCCATTACTTCTATACAGAAGTACTTGGCAAAAACTCCTCTATGAAACTGATTAAAGACTGGGATGATTTGAGTCTGTTGAAAGAAGGGGAAACCGGTGCTTTATTGACGTTGGAAGGCGTTGACGCTATCGGGAATGACCTTCAAAAACTGACAATATTATATGAATTAGGCGTTCGATCCATTGGTCTGACTTGGAACAATGCGAACTTGGCAGCTGATGGAGCTGGCGAAAAGCGTGGAGCAGGCCTTACATCATTTGGGACGGAAATTGTAGAGTGGAATAATCGGCATAAGATCTTTACGGATGTGTCCCATTTATGTGAAAAAGCGTTTTGGGATGTAATGGATGTGGCGAAATATCCGATTGCCAGCCATTCAAATGCAAGATCGATTTGTGATCACGTCCGGAACTTAAGGGATGATCAAGCAAAAGCGATGTTTGCACAAGGCGGCATGATCCATATCGTTTATGCTCCTCAATTTGTAAAAGTGGCGGAAAAAGTGACGATTTCAAACCTCATTGAACATATAGATCACTTTTGTTCACTGGGAGGCGTCCACCAAATTGGATTAGGGTCTGATTTTGACGGTATATCGAAAAAAATTGTGAACTTGGAAGATGCATCTATGCACACTAACTTGGTAAATGAACTATTAAAATACTATAGCGAGGATACTGTGCAAGGATTTGCTTCCCAAAATTTCCTTAATCATCTCCCGAAATAACTGAAAGCAATGGACCCTGCAACGCCGATTAAACAATAAATGCAACCGAGCAGCAGAATGTATTTGGTAACAGGAAAGCTTCTTTCGTAACCATTTGCCTGCGCCTTTTGTTGATGGACTTCCCGGATAACTTGTTCTTTTTTGCTTAACGTAGAAAAAAAGCGTTTGGAGTTTCTTGCAAAAGCATTAAAAAATCCACCTTGAATCAGAGTTAACGCACTTCCGACAACTAAAAAAAGTAAACCTATGTAAAAGGTTCCATTTAAAAAATGAATCATCTTACTAGGGGAAAGCAGCCGGACAAGCAGGAAGATTAACAGTGGTATGAAGGAAAAGATTGTTACTAGACGATTTGTCATTGCATTTGCTCCTATTCCTGATGAACACTAAAATAACTGAAGATTAATAATGTTATTGCAAATATAACTACTAACATATATAATTGTATAAAACTCAGTAAAATAAGCAAGGGGGAAATGGATAATGAAGAATAAAAAGTGGTTTGGTTTACTGTTCTTTGCAATGTTTGCGTTACTTTTGGCGGGTTGCAACTTTAATTCTTCAGAAAAAAGTGATGATGGAACGAAGAAAAGTGGGGATGAAAAAGATGGCGAGGTTGCCCAAGTACTTAACTTGAGCGCGCCGGCTGATGTCCCTACTTTGGACTCTACAAAAGCCCATGATGCAATTGCTTTCAATGTGTTGAACAATGTGAACGAAGGGCTTTATCGTCAAGATGAAAGCAATAAATCAGTTCCTGCATTGGCTGAAAAACATGAAATGAATGATGATAAAACAGTTCATACATTTACGATTAGAGATACAACATGGAGTAATGGTGACCCTGTTACAGCAGCAGATTTCGAATATGCATGGAAACGTGTCATGAAAGAAAACGGTGCGTACAATTATATGATCGCCACTGCTGGTGTTAAAAACGCGGAAGCCATCATGAATGGGGAAATGGATGCGGAAGAACTTGGTATTAAAGCAACAGGCGATAACACACTGGAAGTCACGCTTGAAAGTCCAAATCCATTATTTAAGACATTGCTGTCTTTCGCAACATTCTTACCACAAAACCAGAAATTCGTTGAAGAAATGGGCGATCAGTATGCACTTGAAGCTGAAAACATTCTAGCCAACGGGCCTTTTAAACTTGTAAGCTGGACACAAGAGCAAGGTTGGGAAATGGAAAAGAATGAAGATTATTGGGATACCGACAACGTAAAACTTGAAAAAGTAAACGTCTTTGTTGTAAAAGACCCGTCGTCAGGTGCAAACCTTTATGAAACGGGGAAAATCGACCGTGTTAAATTGACATCAGCGCTTGTCGATCAATACAAGGATGATAAAGAATTCGAAAACGTAAAAGACTCGGGAATCGTCTTCCTACGTTTTAATCATAACAACCCTGTACTAAAAAATGTAAACGTTCGCAAAGCGATTAATATGGCAATTGACCGTAATGGATTGACAGACGTCATCTTGAAAGATGGTTCTACACCACTTTACGGCGTCGTCGCTGAGTCGTTCTATTTCTCACCGGATGATAAAGATTACCGTGAACTCAATGGTGATTTCAACAAAGGGACTCCTGAAGAAGCACAGGAGTATTGGGAAAAAGCGTTAGCTGAACTCGGACAAAAAGAAGTGGAAGTGTCCATCAATATCGCCGATTCAGATGAAATGAAAAAAGTCGCTGAATATCTACAAGCGCAACTTGAAGACAATCTTCCTGGATTCAAACTTGAAATCAAAGCCGTACCATTTGCACAACGACTTGAAATCGAAAAAGCCGTTGAGTATGACCTTTCGCTATCAACATGGGGTCCAGACTATAGTGACCCGATGACCTACCTAGATATGTGGGTAAAAGGAAGTTCGGCGAACCGCATGGATTATCATAATCCTAAACTAGATGCATTGGTTGTTGCTGCACGTGGTGAAACAGACTTGGAGAAACGTTATGAAATGTTGCTGGATATCGAGAAAATCCTGTTGGAAGAAGATGCAGCAGTCGCACCACTTTATCAAAGAGGATCTGCAGTTCTCCTCAATGAAAAAGTGAAAGGACTCGTTATTCATCCTTCAGGTGCGGATATGTCCTACAAATGGGCGTATATCGAAGAATAATAGACAGACAAGAACGCGGGTGTAGCCAACTGGTGTGCCCGCGTTTTACGTTTTTTTATGAAGATATCTTTCATGCGATGAACACGAACTTTTCACAGAATTGAGGTGCCCACGATGAAGCGTTACATAGTAAAAAGGCTTGGTTTCATGGTTATCACGTTATTTATCATTGTTACACTCACATTTTTCCTTATGCAATTACTTCCTGGTACACCGTTCACTAACCCAGAAAAATTGTCTGATTCGCAGCTCCAGATCCTAAATGCCAAATATGGCCTGGATCAACCAGCAGCCATACAATACTTCCGCTACATCGGAAACCTTCTGCAAGGAGATCTCGGTTATTCATTTCAATATGAGGGTCGTACGGTTAAAAGCATGATTATTGACCGGGTGGGACCATCCGCTTTCATCGGCTTACAAGCGCTCATTTTCGGTACGATTATCGGTTTGGTGTTAGGGATTGTTTCAGCGTTAAAACATAATACAATTCTTGATTATGGAGCTGTGACATTGGCAGTTCTCGGCATGTCTATTCCGTCTTTCGTCTTTGCCGCATTACTGCAATATTATATTGGCGTAAAACTTGAATGGCTTCCAGTTGCACTGTGGGAAAGTTATGAAAGTACGCTTTTGCCTTCGATTGCACTTTCAGTAACAGTTATAGCGACTGTTGCGCGCTTTATACGCAGTGAAATGCTCGAAGTGCTGGGACAAGATTACGTAACGACAGCAAGATCCAAAGGGTTAGGTGAAGCAGCCGTTATCATCAAACATGTTGTCCGCAATGCATTAATCCCCGTTGTAACGATGCTTGGACCACTTGCTGTTTCCATCATGACGGGTACATTAGTCATCGAAAAGATTTTTTCCGTTCCGGGTCTCGGAGAACAATTCACATTATCTATACTGGTCCTGGATTACAGTGTAATCATGGGCATCACGCTTTTTTATAGTGCATTATTTATTTTTGTTGTTTTCCTTGTTGATATCATTTATGGATTCCTCGATCCGCGTATTGAGTATAAGGAGGGCGGACAAGTATGACTAGTAAACTCAATGAGAAACAGCTTGTTGATTCACCCCCCCTTACAAATGCGCGTGGTAACCATGATGAAATCACGGACGATTTATTTGTAGCTGCGCCGCTGAACCTTGCGTTGCAAGAAGAAATCTCCAAACCGTCCGTTTCCTTTTGGCAGGAAGCTTTTCATCGCCTATTCAGGAATAAAGGGGCAGTCATTTCGCTTGTTGTACTATTGTTGTTGGTGATCGTTGCTCTTGTAGGACCTTCTATGAATGAGCATACATACCGCAGCCAGAATATCGCTCATTCGAATATGCCGCCGAAAGTTTCGGGCCTTGAATGGCTTGGTTTTGACGGTAAGAACTCCAAAGGGATAGACGTCTATGAAACACAAGCTGTAGAAGAAAACTATTGGTTTGGAACAGATGAATTCGGAAGGGATATTTGGACAAGGGTTTGGAAGGGTACTCAAATATCTTTATTCATCGCACTTGTTGCGGCGGCGCTTGATCTGGTCATTGGTGTTGTTTATGGAGGGATTTCATCGTTTTACGGCGGTCGAGTGGACAACTTCATGCAACGGATCATCGAGGTGCTCGTCGGTATTCCGAACTTGATTGTCATCATCCTTTTCATACTCATCTTGGAGCCGGGTATTCGTTCCATCATTTTAGCGATGGTTATAACGGGATGGGTTGGAATGGCGCGTGTTGTACGAGGTCAAGTCCTACAGCTCAAAGGTCAGGAATTTGTTTTGGCATCTCAGACACTTGGTGCATCAAATGCCAGGTTAATCTGGAAACACTTGATGCCTAACGTTATGGGACCGATTATTGTCACGGTAATGTTCACTATACCAACTGCCATATTCTTTGAAGCATTTCTCAGTTTCATAGGGCTTGGCTTACAAGCGCCACTTGCTTCACTCGGTGTATTGATAGAAGACGGCTATAAATCAATGCGGTTTTTCTCATACAAACTTATTTTCCCGGCATTTGTCATCAGTGCCATTATGATCTGCTTTAATTTATTGGCGGATGGGCTACGGGATGCAATGGATCCGAAAATGAAGAGATAGGGGAGGGTCAATTATGACAGAAGAAATATTGGCAGTTACTGATTTGCACGTTTCCTTCAAGACCCAAGCCGGAATGGTAACAGCCGTACGCGGTGTAAATTTCAACTTGAACAAAGGAGAAACATTGGCAATTGTTGGAGAATCAGGGTCTGGAAAGTCCGTCACTGCAAAGGC
Organism: Filibacter tadaridae; assembly: GCF_900609045.1. Lineage (GTDB taxonomy): Bacteria > Bacillota > Bacilli > Bacillales_A > Planococcaceae > Sporosarcina > Sporosarcina tadaridae. The sequence continues at coordinate 61,704 of NZ_UXAV01000031.1, read as the reverse complement.
GATCATGCGCCTTCTGCCAAAACATAATGCTCAGATTTCACAAGGTGGCATCTTGTATGAAGGACAAGATTTACTCAATCTGTCAGTGAACGACATGCAGAAAGTGAGGGGCTCGGAGATTGCAATGGTGTTCCAGGATCCGATGACTTCTTTGAATCCGACAATGCGGATAGGGAAGCAAATTATGGAGGGGCTATTAAAACATCAAAAGCTCTCAAAGACAGTAGCAAAAGAAAAGGCACTGCAAATGCTGGAGCTTGTCGGGATTCCAAATGCGAAAGAAAGGCTTGAAGCATATCCCCATCAATTTTCCGGAGGGATGAGGCAGCGTGTCGTCATTGCTATGGCCCTTGCTTGTAATCCGCATATATTGATTGCCGATGAACCAACGACGGCACTCGATGTCACTATTCAAGCCCAAATATTGCAGTTGATGAAAGACTTACAGGAAAAAATGGATACAGCTATTATCCTTATTACACATGACCTTGGTGTAGTGGCGAATATGGCAGACCATGTCGCCGTTATGTATGCGGGGGAAATAGTGGAGCAAGGGACATTGGATGAGATTTTTTATCAACCGCAGCATCCGTATACACTAGGCCTTTTGCGCTCAATGCCTAATCTAAGTGCGAGTAGATCGGAACCGCTTATCCCGATTCCCGGTTCGCCGCCTGATGTTATGACGCTTGGAACTGGATGCCCTTTTGCGGCACGTTGTCCACATACTATGAAAGTCTGCCATGACTTTTTGCCGAAATACACACATTTAAGTGATAGCCACACGGTGATGTGTTGGTTGCAGGACGAACGAACACCGTCCGCACAAATCCCCGAGGAAGTTGGGAGCGTATACGAATGAAAAAAAACGAAGAGTTACTCGTTGTATCCGATTTGAAGAAGCATTTCCCTGTTGGGAAAAAGAGTTCGTTGAAGGCTGTGGACGGCATCAGCTTCACGATTAAAAAAGGAGAGACACTCGGACTTGTCGGCGAATCGGGTTGTGGAAAATCAACGGTCGGTAGGGTGATTACACAAATTTATCAACCCTCAAGCGGTGAAGTCCTTTTTAACAATGACTCCGTCCACGGTCGAATAAGCGGTGCTGCAAAAAAAGAGAAAAAACGCAGCATGCAAATGATTTTCCAGGATCCTTATTCCTCACTTAATCCGCGCATGACTGTAATGGAAATCATTTCAGAAGGCTTGATCATCCATTCACCTGGTCTCGGGCGCAAAGAAAGGGAAAGTAAAGTGAACGAGCTTCTGGAACTTGTCGGTCTCAATAAGAAACACGCCCAGCGGTTTCCACACGAATTCAGTGGTGGGCAAAGACAGCGTATCGGAATTGCTAGAGCTTTAGCAGTTGAACCCGAATTCATCGTCGCGGATGAACCGATTGCCGCGCTGGATGTATCGATTCAAGCGCAAATCGTTAACTTATTGAAAAAGCTACAAGATGAGAAAGAGTTGACTTATTTATTCATTGCACATGATTTGTCAATGGTAAAGTACATAAGCGACCGCATCGCAGTAATGTATCTGGGGAAGATTATGGAGATTACGGAAAGCGAAACGCTGTATGAAAAGCCTTTGCATCCTTACACGCGAGCGTTGTTGTCAGCTATTCCGATTCCCGACCCGGATATGGAAAGATCCAGGGAACAAATCATCTTAACCGGTGACGTACCAAGCCCGATTGACCTACCTAGTGGTTGCAGGTTCAGGACAAGATGCCCGAATGTAATGGGGGTGTGCTCTGAAATCGAGCCGCAATTTTTAGAAGTCGAATCCAATCACTTTGTTTCCTGCCATTTGTACGATGAACAAGTCATGTCCCGGGAAGACGCGGTTCCTCTTTATGATGAAAAAGTTTCGACCTATCAAACGGTATGAAGTCAACTATGGGTATAACGACAATTCATATTACTATTTATGTATCTGTATGAAAACTAGCGCAGGCACATCCTAAGCGGTTTTGAATGGAATCCGTATTTCAATCTATTTACATTTTGGAGTGAATGATTATGACACACCCGAAAACTGGGAAAATAAGATATAAAGGAATTACAATCGGCCGTCTTCCTATCGGTAAGAATAATTGCATCACCGATGTAGAAGGCGTGAAAGTAGGACATGTCACGCTTGATCATCCACTTGCTGATGGTGAGCATGCCTGCACAGGTGTGACTGCTATTCTGCCACATGACGGCAATTTATTCGCCAATAAAGTGGTCGCCGCGAGCCATGTATTAAATGGCTTCGGAAAGACAACTGGTCTTGTCCAAGTGAATGAATTAGGCGTCATCGAATCCCCAATCATGCTGACGAATACATTTGCTGTTCCTGCAGTCATGCAGGGAACATTGCAGTATATGTTGGAAGATAACCCTGCCATTGGCGTGAGTACGGGGACTATCAATTTAGTCGTCGGGGAATGTAACGATAGCCGATTAAATTCCATCCGTTCGCTGCCGATTCAACCTGAGCACGCGAAAACATGTCTAAATGAAGCCTCAATGGAAACATCGGCTGAAGGTGCGGTAGGAGCCGGAAAGGGAATGATTTGTTTTGGCTATAAGGGCGGGATCGGCTCATCTTCCCGCATCATAATCGATGAGAAGAATGACCCTGCCTATACAATCGGTTGTATGGTACTTAGCAATTTCGGAAAGAAAGAAGATTTTCAAGTTGACAGATATCGTGTAAAGCACACGGATACTCCCGCGTATCCAACAGAAGCAGATGGCTCCATTATGATTGTCTTGGCAACGGATGCCCCGCTTAGCAGTCGGCAGTTGAAGCGGCTGGCCAAACGATGTGGCATCGGACTCGGCAGGACGGGCAGTCATTTCAGTCATGGCAGCGGGGATATTGTAATTGCTTTTTCAACGGCGCACAAGATTCCGCATGACACAACGGAATCAGTCGAGAGCAGATCCCAATTGCGGGAGGATCATGTAATCATGGATACCCTTTTCCTTGCTTCAGTAGAAGTTGTTGAGGAGGCAATACTGAACTCCTTATCACAAGCTGAAACAACAAAAGGGAGAAATGACAATACCGCCTACGCCTATCCTTTTTGACGAATGGATGAGGGACAAGCTCTTAACGGAGACTTGTCTCTCTTTTTTAATCTTGTGCCAGCTGCTGCCACAATTTGAAGGGTACAAATGGTGTCTGATACCATCACCGGGAGTGTTGAAGAACTGGGTTGTGTGTGCCAAACTAGCGAAGGTGCGCAAAGGGGTAGCCGAAGCAATAAGACTGACAGGGCCCCTTCTGTCAGGCTTATTGCGAGGGGCATCCCCAAGCGCCGAAGCGTGTTCATTGGAATCTTTAATGCGAGCTATATAACTTATCAAAATATATTTCCAAATGTGTACAAAATCATAACTGTAGTACTAGCAACATTGTAAGCGGATACATAGAAATACAATGTTCGAAATTGATTAATAATTTTAAAAAGAGTGTTGACTCTATCGAAAATACGGGATATGATAGCAACAATTCAAAACAGTTCGTGATTCACTTCACCAACTACATAAGACAAACAGCAAGAGGTAATCAGCGGATAAAAGAAGGAGCAACGTGAAATCGAGCGTTGTATGAGTGAATGGATTAGGAGTGACTGTAATGAGAAGTGACATGATTAAAAAAGGAGTGGACCGAGCGCCACACCGAAGTCTACTTTACGCAACCGGCGTCCGATTGAAAGATATGCACAAACCTTTCATCGGCGTTTGCAATTCATATATTGATATTATTCCAGGCCATATGCATTTGAACAAATTTGCGGAAGTCGTCAAAGAAGCGATTCGTGAAGCAGGCGGCATTCCCTTCGAATTCAACACAATCGGCGTGGATGATGGAATTGCAATGGGCCATATCGGCATGAGGTATTCATTACCAAGCCGTGAACTCATTGCAGATGCAGCAGAAACAGTCATTAACGCACATTGGTTTGATGGTGTGTTCTACATTCCGAACTGCGACAAAATTACACCAGGCATGTTGATGGCGGCGGTTCGGACGAATGTCCCATCAGTGTTCGTCTCGGGCGGACCGATGGAAGGCGGCACTTCGGCAGATGGCAAGCCTTTATCGCTTGTTTCTGTATTTGAAGGTGTTGGTGCCTATAAACAAGGAACGATGACAGCGGAGGAACTGCTCGATATTGAACAAAGTGCATGTCCGACATGCGGATCATGTTCAGGAATGTTCACAGCAAACTCCATGAACTCATTAATGGAAATGCTCGGCGTTACTGTTCCAGGTAACGGCACAATCGTCGCTACATCCGATGAACGCCATAGACTCATTAAAGAGGCTGCGGAACATCTCGTGCGCATGGTGAAAGAAGATATCAAGCCGCGTGACATCATCACAAAAGAAACAATCGATGACGCATTTGCGCTTGACATGGCAATGGGTGGCTCGACAAATACAGTCCTTCATACACTTGCTATCGCACATGAAGCGGAAATTGAATACAACGTCAGGGAAATAAATGAAGTTGCCAAACGGATTCCTTACTTGGCCAAAATCAGTCCCGCATCCGATTATACAATGCACGATGTTCATCTTGCCGGCGGGGTCAGTTCCATTATTAAAGAACTCTGCGAAATCGACGGCGCCGTTCATCCGGACCGCATAACGATAACCGGAAAATCGCTTTATGAAAATGTCAAAGACAAACCGATTTTGAATGAACAAGTCATTCGCCGGAAAGAAAATGCGTATAGTCCTGTAGGCGGCTTGTCCGTCCTGTTCGGCAATATTGCTCCCGACGGCGGCGTCATCAAAGTAGGGGCAGTTGATCCATCGATTAAAACGTTCCGAGGAAAGGCCATTGTGTTTGAATCTCAAGAGGCGACACAAGAAGGCATCGATAACGGAACGGTAAAAGAAGGCGATGTTGTTGTCATCCGATATGAAGGTCCGAAAGGCGGACCGGGTATGCCGGAAATGCTTGCACCGACTGCAGCAATTGCAGGTCGCGGACTGGCAACGAAAGTGGCGCTCATTACGGATGGACGGTTTTCAGGGGCATCCCGCGGCATCTCGATCGGGCATATTTCTCCCGAAGCAGCTGAAGGTGGACCCATTGCGTTAGTTGAAGATGGCGATGTCATCTCGATTGACTTAACAAACCGTACGATTGAGCTTGAAGTATCAGCTGAAGAATTGGAAAAACGCAGCGTACATCTAAAACCGTTTGAACCGAAAATTAAAAAAGGCTATCTAGCCAGATATTCCAAACTTGTTACATCTGCCAGTACAGGCGGCGTCATGAAAATCTAACAACTGAATACTGCTAAATCATCGATGAGGCAAAAGTGAACAGAACCTAGTATTCCCAGAGAGTCGGTCATGCTGGAAGCCGGCAATACAACTGTTTGCGACATCACCTCGGAGTGGATTGCTGAAAGGGTAACCGATTAGGCAATCCCGGGCGTAGAATCTTCTATGCTCGTTATGACCGAATAGACTTTGTCTGTTCATAAGGTAGCGAGTTTGCTACGAACAAGGGTGGTACCATGAAAAGCTTTTTTCATCCCTATGTAAAGAAAATATTTCTTTGCGTGGGATGGAAGGGCTTTTTTTATTATAAATTTTTTCACAAACCAGAAAAGTCAGGAGGAGTTTCAGATGAGTGCAGAGATGCAAACATTGCAAGTGGGAGTAGTAGAAACGGTTGATGAAGTACCCGAACAGCAAGCTGGTAAACCGAAAGAGGGTGCCGCCGTCCTGATTCAAGCATTAAAAGATCAAGGCGTGGAGATGATTTTCGGTTATCCAGGAGGGGCCGTTCTACCAATTTATGATGCATTGTACAAAAATCCCATTTCACATGTGCTCGCCCGTCATGAACAAGGTGCAATCCATGCTGCGGAAGGCTATGCGCGAGTGTCGGGTAAAGCAGGTGTCGTTCTTGCGACATCTGGTCCGGGTGCGACAAATCTTGTCACAGGAATTACGGATGCCATGATGGATTCTTTGCCACTCGTCGTGTTAACTGGCCAGGTAGCCACTTCAGTGATTGGAACGGATGCTTTCCAAGAAGCGGATATTGTCGGGATTACACAACCCATCACAAAGCACAACTACCAGGTAAATGATTTGGCGGATTTGCCACGCATCATTAAAGAAGCATTCCATATTGCGTCAACTGGTCGCCGCGGTCCAGTTGTTGTCGATATTCCAAAAGACATTTCAACTGGAATCTTCGACCATGAAACTGCGGTTGATGAAGAAGTCAATCTACCAGGCTATCAGCCGACGACTACGCCGAACTTTTTACAAATACAAAAAGCGGCACAGGTGATTGCACAGGCAAAAAAACCGCTCATTCTCGCAGGTGCAGGAATCCTTCACGCCGGCGCAATGGACGAATTGAAAGAGTTTGTAGAAAAACATCAACTTCCTATAACCAACACACTTCTTGGTTTGGGAGGGATCCATGGCAATCATCATCTATTCCTTGGAATGGCTGGGATGCATGGAACGTACACAGCAAACATGGCGCTCAGTGAATGCGACGTGCTGATTAATATCGGTGCCCGCTTCGATGACCGCTTGACTGGGAACTTGGAAAAGTTCGCCCCTCATGCGCGGGTCATTCATATCGATATCGACCCTGCTGAAATCGGTAAAAACGTACCAACGGAAATCCCAATTGTTGCAGATGCAAAAGAAGCATTGCAGGCATTGCTGAAACAACAATTCGATTCACCCGAAACACAAACGTGGCGCAATTATTTGGGTGAATTAACAGAACAGTTTCCACTTTGGTATGACGAAGATGAGCAATGTGTATTGCCCCAACAAGCGATTGAAATCATTCACCGAGTAACAAAAGGAAATGCAATCGTCGCGACGGATGTCGGCCAGCACCAAATGTGGGCAGCACAATATTACCCTTTAAACAACCCGAATCATTGGGTCACTTCAGGGGGGCTGGGCACAATGGGCTTCGGTTTCCCGGCAGCAATCGGCGCGCAGCTGGCAAAACCGGATGCCCGCGTCATCGCAATCGTCGGTGACGGTGGTTTCCAAATGACAGCACAGGAATTGTCTTTATTACAAGAATTGCGTATTCCGGTAAAAGTCGTCATTTTAAACAATGAAGTGCTGGGAATGGTACGCCAGTGGCAGGAAACGTTTTACGAAGGACGCTATTCGCAATCGCTCATTCCCGTTCAACCTGATTTCGTTAAACTTGCCGAAGCGTATGACATTAAAGGGTACCGCATCAACACAATTGAAGAAGCGGAAGCCGTGTTCTGCGAGGCACTGCTATCTGACGAACCTGTTTTGATCGATTGCCGCGTGAAAAGTTTTGAAAAAGTCTTTCCGATGATTGCGCCGGGCAGGGGACTAAGTGAAATGATTGGGGTGAGTAAAGTATGAGGCGAGTCATAACGGTAACGGTCATTAACCAAAGTGGCGTGTTGAACCGGGTCACGGGATTGCTTATGAAAAGGCAATTCAATATTGAAAGCATTACAGTCGGGCACACGGAGCAGTCGGGTCGGTCGAAAATGACGTTCATTGTCCATGTGGAAGATGAACGGAAAATCGAACAACTCGTCAAGCAGCTTCAAAAACAGATTGACGTCTTGAAAGTGGCTGACATTACAGATAAGGCGATTGTTATGCGTGAGCTCGCCCTCATTAAAGTTGTTTCACCGCCGCATTTGAGAAGTGAAATGAACAGCATTATCGAACCGTTCCGCGCTACCGTCATCGATACTGGGAAAAATGTCGTCACTTATCAAGTGACCGGTAATCCCGAAAAGATTGAAGCATTCATCGATTTGATCAAACCGTATGGCATCAAAGAACTCACAAGAACGGGGGCCACGGCCTTTGTACGCGAAACACAGAAAGTCCAATCACCACAGCTTTCCATTTTGAAATGAAAAACCAAACCCAAATTAGAGGAGGAAATTAATTATGGCTAAAATGTATTACAACCAGGATATCAACGAAGGACTTCTACAGGACAAAACAGTTGCAGTAATCGGATACGGTTCACAAGGTCATGCACACGCACAAAATTTGAAGGACTCGGGATTCAACGTTGTCGTCGGCGTACGTCAAGGGAAATCGTTCGACCAGGCTAAAGAGGACGGTTTAAACGTAGCGACTGTTAAGGAAGCGGCGGAACAAGCGGACGTTATCATGGTGCTACTACCGGATGAAAGACAGAAAAAAGTATATGACGAAGAAATCGAACCGGCGTTGACTGCAGGAAAATCACTCGTTTTCGCACATGGATTCAACGTTCATTTCAACCAAATCGTGCCTCCTGCCGACGTAGATGTGTTCCTCGTTGCACCAAAAGGACCGGGTCATCTTGTCCGCAGAACGTATGAAGCAGGCGCAGGTGTACCGGCATTGTTCGCAGTTCAACAAGATGTATCAGGCAACGCGAAAGATGTTGCGCTTGCGTATGCAAAAGCGATTGGGGCAGCACGTGCGGGTGTTCTAGAAACAACATTCAAAGAAGAAACGGAAACGGATCTGTTCGGCGAACAAGCTGTACTCTGCGGTGGCTTGACATCCCTCGTAAAAGCTGGCTTTGAAACACTCGTGGAAGCGGGCTATCAACCGGAACTTGCGTATTTTGAAACGATGCACGAACTGAAATTGATTGTCGACTTGATGTATGAAGGCGGTATGTCCGGTATGCGTTATTCAATTTCCGATACAGCGGAATGGGGCGATTTCGTGTCAGGTCCACGCGTAGTCGATGCCGATACGAAGGCACGTATGAAAGACATTCTAACAGATATCCAAGAAGGAAAGTTTGCAAAAGGTTGGATCGAAGAAAACGAAAATGGTCGTCCACAATTCAATGCTTATGAAAAATCGGAAGCAGAACATGAAATCGAGACAGTGGGACGTAAACTGCGTGAAATGATGCCATTTGTTAATGAAGGCGGCAAAGCCAAACAGAAGGAAGTGGTGGCAAGTGCGACAAATTGACATTTTCGATACAACACTTCGGGACGGGGAACAATCTGCCGGTATTAATCTGAACACGGCAGAGAAACTCGAGATTGCGAGACAACTTGAAAAATTCGGGGCGACGATCATTGAAGCAGGATTTCCTGCTTCCTCCCCGGGTGATTTCGAAGCAGTCCAGCGAATAGCTGGAATCGTGAAAAACTCAACAGTAACAGGCCTTGCCCGTGCTATGAAAAGCGACATCGAAACATCTTGGGAAGCACTTCGCGGAGCTGAACAACCGCATCTGCACGTATTTCTAGCCACTTCACCAATTCATATGCAATACAAATTAAAGAAGACGCCTGACCAAGTCATCGACATCGCAGTGGAAGCCGTCAAGCATGCACGAAAGTTTTTCCCGCTCGTCCAATGGTCTGCTGAAGACGCATCACGCTCCAATCCGGAGTTCCTTGTCAGAATTATCAATCGAGTCATTGCAGTCGGCGCGACGACCATCAATATTCCCGACACGGTTGGTTATGCAACACCCGCTGAATACGGCGCATTATTCAAATACTTGAAAGAAAATGTAACGGGTATCGACAACGTGAAATTATCCGCGCATTGCCATGATGATTTAGGAATGGCGGTTGCTAACACGATTGCTGCCATTGAAAACGGCGCCGATCAAATTGAAGGTACGATTAATGGGATTGGTGAACGTGCTGGCAATGCCGCACTTGAAGAAATCGCAGTTGCACTACATATCCGAAAAGACTTTTATGGCTTTAATACAGGCATTCATTTACCAGAAATAAAACGTACTAGTCAGCTAGTCAGCCAATTGACAGGAGTAATGATTCAGCCGAATAAAGCAGTCGTCGGTAAAAACGCATTCGCACATGAATCAGGTATTCACCAAGATGGCATGCTGAAAAATCGTGAAACCTATGAAATAATCACGCCTGAACTAATCGGTGAAACTACCGCTCCACTTGCACTAGGCAAGCACTCCGGCCGGCATGCATTTAAAGACCGCGCCATTTCGATGGGCTTTGAGTTAAGTGATGAAAAACTCAACGAAGCATTTGAGGAATTCAAGAAACTGGCAGACAGTAAAAAAGAAATTACAAAAGACGATCTCTTCATTTTATTCACAGATCAACAAATTCACTATGAAGATACACCAATCTACGAACTAACGAACGTCCAAGTGCAATACGGAACAGCGAATGTTCCTACCGCAACTGTATCAGCAGTTGTACCAAGCGGCGAAACCGTTACAACGGCCGCAACCGGTGCGGGTTCCGTCGAAGCGATATTCAACTCATTGGAGCTGCTTGTTAAAGGAAAAGTGCATATTCTCGATTACCGTGTGACTTCTATCGGAAAAGGACGGGACGCACTAGGAGAAGCAGTCGTCAACTTAAGTTTCAATGATGAAATATCCACTGGACGCGACGTTGCACAAGACGTTTTAGAAGCCTCAGCAAAAGCCTATTTGAATGCGATAAACAGACAGCTGGTTAAAAGTAAGATACCAGTGAAAGAGACGGTTGCTTACTAAGTAGGATGAACAAATGTATATATCTATAAAATGAGCGAAGGCGCCTTAAAAGGGGTAGCCGAAGCCAAAAGACTGACAGCGAAGCTGTCTGGCTTTTGGCGGGAGGCATTCCCGAGCGCCGTAGCGGGTTCAATGGAATTCTTTGATTCAACCTATATCAATAACACGCCCGGTGCCAGTTACTGACACCGAATTTAAAAGGAGGAGAAGTACAATGGAAAAAAGAGTAGCTGTTTTACCAGGTGATGGAATTGGTCCAGAAGTAATCGAGTCAGCAGTAAAGGTGCTTGAAGTAATCGGCAGACGCTTCGAGCACACATTCGAAATGAATTATGGAGCTATCGGCGGCACTGCAATTGATACATGTAACAATCCTTTGCCGGAAGAAACTGTTGCACTTTGTGAAGCGAGTGACGCGGTACTTCTCGGAGCAGTAGGGGGACCTAAATGGGATCAGAACCCTTCGGCATTGCGACCGGAAAAAGGGTTGCTTGCAATTCGCAAACACTTTGACCTTTTCGCGAATTTGCGACCAGTCAAGGCCGTGCCATCTTTACTCCATGCATCTCCTCTAAAAGAAAAAGTAGCGAAAAACGTTGACATGCTAATCGTGCGGGAACTGACAGGCGGACTATATTTTGGAGAGCCAAGTCGCCATACTGAAAAGTCGGCGGTCGATACACTGGTCTATACACGTGAAGAAATTGAGCGCATTGTGGAAAAGTCATTTGAACTTGCCCGTCTTCGCAAAAGCAAAGTTGCATCTGTTGATAAAGCGAACGTATTGGAATCGAGTAAATTATGGCGTGAAGTGGTTGAAGAGAAGAAAAAAGCGTATCCCGACATAGAAGTGGAGCATATGCTTGTCGATTCAACGGCTATGAAGCTCATTACTAATCCAGGCGCATTCGACGTCATTGTAACAGAAAATATGTTTGGCGATATTTTAAGCGATGAGGCATCTGTCATCACGGGTTCCCTAGGCGTACTACCATCTGCCAGCATCCGCGCAGATGGGTTTGGTCTTTACGAACCGGTCCATGGTTCCGCACCTGAAATTGCTGGACTTGGTCTTGCCAATCCTGCCGCCGCTATTTTGTCAGCGGCGATGATGTTGAGGTATTCCTTCGGTATGAACGAGGAAGCGGCGGTTATCGAAGAGGCCGTAAATACAGTATTTGAAGATGGGTTCTTTACCGCAGACCTAGTTGAACCGGGAAAACGGGTTTTATCAACAAAAGAATGGACGGAAAAAGTGATAGACGAGATTGATACGCAGTTTGTTTCAAACAGCATCATGTTTTCATATGTATAAGCGTGAATTCAACTGAGGGGAGAAGAACATATGGCGAAAAATATTATCGAAAAAATTTGGGACCAACATATAGTCTATGAAGAAAAGGGGAAACCGGATCTGCTCTATATCGATCTTCATTTACTACATGAAGTGACTTCTCCCCAAGCATTTGAAGGATTGCGACTGGCAAAGCGGAAAGTACGTCGACCTGATCTTTGTTTTGCGACGATGGATCATAATGTGCCTACACGTAATCGAGATGCCATTAAAGACCCGATTGCCAAGAAGCAAATCGATACGCTCCAGACCAATTGCGATGAATTCGGTATCCCGTTAGCCAATATGGACCATCCCGACCAAGGGATTGTCCATATTATTGGCCCTGAACTCGGCTTGACGCAACCCGGTAAAACGATTGTGTGCGGGGATAGTCATACATCGACACATGGTGCATTCGGGGCCATCTCCTTCGGTATCGGAACAAGTGAAGTGGAACATGTCTTGTCGACACAGACATTATGGCAAGCGAAACCGAAAACGATGGAGGTCCGGATTACCGGGCAACTTGGTTTCGGCGTCACCGCAAAGGATATTATATTGGCGATAATCGCGAAGTTCGGCATTGACATGGGGACGGGTCACATAATTGAATTTACAGGAGAGGCGATCCGTAATCTGACGATGGAAGAACGCATGACTGTCTGCAATATGTCGATTGAAGCAGGTGCGAAAGCCGGTTTGATCAGTCCTGACGAAACGACGGTTGCATACTTGAAAGGCCGTAAATACGTTCCGCAAGATTGTGCATTTGAGGAGGCGGCAGCAAAATGGCTGGCACTCGCAACGGATGAAGGAGCGAATTACGATACGGTCGTCGAAATCGCCGCAAACGAAATCGAACCATTTGTCACTTGGGGAACGAATCCGTCAATGGGCTCCGGTATTTCCTCACATGTCCCATACGCAGCAGACTTCGACTCAGAATCGGATAAAGAAGCGTTGAAAAAAGCGTTGGTATACATGGGGTTGCAAGAAGGAGCGCCACTTACGTCCATCGATATTCAGCATGTATTCATCGGTTCATGTACAAATGCCAGATTGAGTGATCTACGTGCCGCGTCGAAAGTGATCGCGGGCAAGAAAGTCCATCCTTCCGTGACGGCGATTGTCGTACCGGGCTCACGTACTGTTAAACAACAGGCGGAACAAGAAGGGCTCGATGCCATTTTTCTTGCGGCCGGCTTTGAATGGCGGGAATCAGGTTGCAGTATGTGTCTAGCGATGAATGATGATGTCGTACCGGCAGGCGAACGCTGTGCATCGACATCCAACCGAAACTTTGAAGGTAGGCAAGGCGCAGGGGCCCGAACGCATCTCATGAGTCCCGCGATGGCAGCTGCCTCCGCAATTGCAGGTCGTTTTGTCGATGTACGCGAAATGCAAGCCACTCTTGTGTAGAGGAAGGAGGAATGACAAATGGAACCCATCAATAAAGTTGTAAGTGTTATAACACCGCTCGATCGAAAAAATGTCGATACCGATCAAATCATTTCCAAAGAATTTTTGAAACGGATTGAACGAACGGGATTCGGGCAATATTTGTTTTATCATTGGCGCGTTGACGCGGATGGCAATGAAGTGAAAGATTTTGTCCTCAATGATGAACGGTTCAAAGATTCGAAAATCCTAGTCGCACACGAAAACTTTGGTTGTGGATCTTCCCGGGAGCATGCACCCTGGTCGATTCTGGATTATGGATTCAACGTTGTCATCGCGCCTAGTTTTGCGGATATCTTTTATAATAACTGCATGAAAAACGGATTGCTGCCGATTAAGTTGAACGTTTCCGAAGTGGAGGAGCTGCTGGCAAACGGGCTACAACATGCCTCCGCAGTAGAAGTGAATTTAGAGGAGCAGACAGTTATCGGACTTGATGGTAAACGTTATTCATTCACCATCGATCCTTATTATAAGGAAATGCTGTTGAACGGCTGGGATGAAATTGCATTGACAATTCAATATGAAGCGCATATCGCCAGTTACGAGGAACTTCAGCGTGCATAAGAGTCTTTAATCGAGTAGTGTGACTTTAGAAATAAATTAAAAAAAAGCTTTTTTGTGTCATTGACGCAAAAAAGCTTTTTCTATGTGCAAAAGGACTTATAAGTATATTGTTTTGTGAATTCATCAACAAATTCTGAGTTCTCGGTAATATTTACGAGTACTTTGAGAGATGATATATTATGAGGAGTATAAAAATCATGCTTTGTTCGAATTTCATGTAATCGGTTACATAAATGTTGAGGGAAAGAGATTTTTAACGTTAATGAAATGAGGTAGAGATAGGAGAGGGTAATGATGGAATTTTCACCATGGGCTTTATTCACAGATATCGGTTTGATATCATTGCTTTTAATTGCAGGAACGATTATTAGAGCGAAAGTTGGTTTCATCCAACGAATGTTTTTACCCGCAAGTATTATTGCTGGTATTCTTGCATTGATATTTGGTCCAAATGGGTTTGGACTGTTACCCTTCTCTGATCAAATGGGAACGTATCCCGCCATATTAATTGCGATTATTTTTGGTACACTTCCACTTCTTTCACCGAGAATCGACTGGAATGCTATTAAGACACGGGTCGGCAGTATGTGGTCGTACTCACAAATTGCGATGCTTTTAATGTGGGGTGGAGGATTGCTGTTTGCAATTCTATTACTCAATCCATTTTGGGATGGACTGCATGCCGGATTTGGTTTGTTACTTGCAGCAGGGTTCGTAGGAGGACATGGTACGGCTGCAGCTATTGGCGCTACATTTGCTCAAAATGGGTGGGAAGAAGCTACTTCATTAGCAATGACTTCTGCCACAGTCGGTATTATTAGTGCAATCCTTATCGGCATAATCTTCATTAAACGCGGTTCTTCAAAAGGGCATACATCATTTTTAGCTTCGTTTGATGATTTGCCGGATGAGTTGAGAACAGGACTTATTCCACCAGAATCAAGAGTTAATTCTCAAACGGACACAGTATCGTCAATTTCCATTGATCCGTACATTTTCCATATGGCAATCGTTTCAATTATCGCGATGGGCGGATATTACTTAAGTCAGTGGGGCGCTTTGTTAATACCGAATGTTGTCATACCAGCATTCTCGTTAGCATTTCTTGTTGGGTTAGTTGTGAAGAAAATACTGAACGCAACGAAAACAGAGAAATACGTGAGTACGGATGTAGTGAACCGTATTAGCGGAAGTGCGACGGATGTCCTTGTAGCATTCGGAATTGGTTCAATTAGTATTTCCGTCGTTCTCGACTATGCTGTGCCATTGATTTTATTGTTTGCATTTGGTTTAGTGTATGCGTACGTGTTTTTTGCGATTTTCTCCAAGAAATTCTTTGCTCAACATTGGTTTGAAAAAGGAATATTCACTTGGGGATGGACAACGGGTACAGTTGCGATGGGAATGGCACTTCTTAGAATAGTCGATCCTAATTCAGAAAGTAAGACACTGGATGACTACGGGCTTGCGTATATCCCTATTGCTCCCGTGGAAATATTGCTGATCACATTTGCTCCAATACTCGTATTGAATTCGCAAGGTTGGTTATTTGTTGTTTTAACTTTTGGATTCTCATTTGTCATCTACCTATTAGCGCTTAAATATAAATGGCTGAATCGGAAGAAAGCATAATAGAGGAAAAGGATTCCCTTCTGTCAGTATGAACTGTACTTTGTAATACGGACACTTAATAAAAAGAACCACTATTATTGGTTGAACTAAAAAGTCTCACTTACAACGCTCGGCGCTTGGGGATGCCTCCCGCGATAAGCCTGATAGAAAACCGCTATCAGTCTTATCGCTTCGGCTACCCCAGTAGGCGCCTTCTCTAAAGATTACGGTGAAATCATAAGTTCAACAAATAAAGTTTAACTTGCTAGGAGATGACCTCGGTATTGTGCCGGTGTCATCTTTTTTAAATTCCTCTGATAGGATGCGGATTATATTCAGTTATATAGATATCAATCAGCCGCTTTAGTTCCACAAAGTTCTTACAAACTGCGAAATCTAGTTCACTAACTTTTAAAATCCAAGAATTTTTCGCACCTCATTCATATAAGTCTGACTAACGGGTAACTCAGTGCTATCTTTCAATATCAATATAAAACTCGATGTGATGTCTCTTGAAATTCGTTGTATGAATGAAATGTTGACGATATAAGATCGATGGATCCGTATAAATGAGTCAGGCAATCGTAAATGTAGATTTTTCAATGTGTAAGTTGTACTGTATTGCTCGTCATCCGCGTAAAACCATGTTTTCTTCTGCAAACTTTCCATATACATAACCTTTTCAATAGGAATCGGACTCCAATCTTCGTCTTTCTTTCCCGTAAGATAGCGGAAGGGACCATTTTTCAACACATGGTAGTTGGGCGGCAAGATGACAACCAATGCAGCAGGCTGGCCTTCAATCTCAATTGGGTAGCCGATACCGAAATAAGGTGTTCCGTAAAGCGTGTTGTCCATTAATGAATCCAGCTTCTGGCGTTTTTGAATGATACGGCAGGCTAAACTACTAGCCTGAACAGTTTGCCCTTCCTTCAAATGGATATCATGCGTTCCTACGCGGTAGTAAACATATTTCTGGCCCACTGCAATCGCGATGGATGCGTCTTTTGGGATCCAATCCTCCAGTAATACAGTAAATTGATGCAATGCTTTTTTTTTCATTCATTTTTCCCCTTTTTCTAAATAATGATATCTGACTTTTCTCATTTCGTCACCCTCTTTTTGGTCCTGTCCGTAAAAAACACCCTTTTATCGAATTGTCGTGACATTCTAAATTTACTGTTATATATTACTATATAACAACTATAACTGTTGTGGCACAGAAAGAAAGAATTATTTTTGAAATCTATGAAATTCAACTAACTCGGAAGGTGTGGATGGAATAATGACAAGACAAGATCAGGTAGCACAATTGGAGAAGAGCTGGGCAGAGGATAGCAGGTGGCAAGGAATTGAGCGGGGTTACACAGCTGAAGAAGTTGTGAAATTACGCGGCTCACTACAAATTGAACACACACTGGCACGTAAAGGTTCTGAACGACTTTGGAAATCACTACATGAAGAAGATTTCATTAACTCACTCGGTGCACTTACGGGCAATCAAGCTGTCCAACAAGTAAAAGCAGGCCTACAAGCAATCTATCTAAGTGGTTGGCAAGTGGCTGCGGATGCAAATCTTTCCGGACAAATGTATCCTGACCAAAGTCTTTACCCGGCAAATAGTGTCCCTTCAGTTGTAAAACGCATCAACCAAGCACTTCAACGTGCAGATCAAATCGATCATGCAGAAGGACGCGATGATGGTTTTGACTGGTTCGCGCCAATCGTAGCAGATGCCGAGGCAGGTTTTGGCGGACCGCTTAACGTTTACGAACTGATGAAAGGCATGATTGAAGCCGGAGCTGCAGGCGTTCACTTGGAAGACCAGTTGGCTTCTGAGAAAAAATGTGGCCATTTAGGCGGTAAAGTTTTATTGCCGACACAAAATGCAATTCGCAACCTGATTGCAGCAAGACTTGCGGCAGACGTTCTCGGTGTACCGACGCTTCTTATTGCGCGTACGGATGCGGATGCAGCTGATTTGATCACAAGTGATATCGACCCAGTCGATAAGGATTTCATCACAGGCGAACGCACACCTGAAGGATTTTTCCGTACAAAACCAGGTATTGACCAAGCAATTGCACGTGGCCTTGCCTATGCGAAATACGCAGACCTTGTCTGGTGTGAAACGTCGCATCCATCACTCGAAGAAGCACAGCAATTTGCGGATGCCATCCATGCTGAATTCCCGGGAAAAATGCTTGCTTACAACTGCTCACCTTCATTCAACTGGAAGGCGAACATCGATGAAGAAACAATTTCGAAGTATCAAGTCGAACTTGGTAAAATGGGTTATAAATTCCAATTCGTCACACTTGCCGGTTTCCACTCATTGAATCACAGCATGTTCAACTTAGCGCATGACTACAAAGACAATGGCATGGCTGCATACTCAAAATTGCAACAAGCTGAGTTTGCTAATGAACAAAAAGGCTACACAGCGACACGTCACCAACGTGAAGTGGGCACAGGCTATTTCGATGAAGTATCACAAGTCATTTCCGGCGGACAATCGTCTACCACTGCTATGAAAGGGTCAACGGAAGTCGCTCAATTTGCTTAAAAAATATAAATTGGAGGAGATCCATTATGCAAACAACTAACAATAGAAAAGAACTGCCAAGCAAAATCTGTCGTGAATGCGGTTGTGAAATTGTTGAGCAGGTCGAGTCCCAGCTATATGAATGCGAACGTTGCATAGGCATGAATGAAGAATAATAGGGATGCGGCTTTATTCTCACATGTGAGGGATAAAGCCGCTTTTCATTGGCGTGAATGGGCGACATGAATCAAAGGGGTTTTGCGTTTGTTCTCGAAGTTATTATGTAAATGCAAATCAATTCTGTTTTGACATATGTAAGGAGGAATATAATGCGTAATGAAGAGATGTTGCTGATACCTGGTCCGACGCCAGTTGTCGATTCAATCTATGATGCGATGGCAGGTGAAACAAGGGGGCATACCGATCCACGGTTTGTTGCTATTTATAAACAAGCGATTGAACAGACCCGGACGATGTTGAAAACGGATGGTGAAGTGTTTGTCGTTGCCGGTTCGGGGACGATTTCCATGGAAATGGCACTTGTTAATACAGTTGCGGCAGGTGAGAAGCTCTTAATTCTTAGCCAAGGTTACTTTGGGGATCGTTTCATTAAACTGGGAGAGGCTTTCGGAATCGAAGTCGATGTGCTGCAGGCGGAATGGGGCAAGCAGGTATCACCAGAAGAAGTGGAAGCGAAGCTAGCTCAGGGGGCGTATAAGGCAGTTACAATCACACATGCTGATACGTCCACTGGTGTTGTAGCTGATCTGGATATGCTCGTTCCGATCATAAAAAAACACGGAGCGCTCGTAATTTTGGATGGTGTCTGCGCAACAGCTGCGATGGATGAGGATATGAGCAAGGAATATGGCAACCCGGACTATAAGATTGACGTTGTGCTATCAGGTTCACAAAAAGCAATCGGCGTACCACCGGGCTTGGCAATCGTTACGTTCAATCAAACCGCGTTAACTGCACGGAAACAAATTGAACGTGTCTCTGCCTATTATTGCGACATTCAAAATTGGATTCCTGTCATGCATGACCCAGCCAACTATTTTGCCACGCCGCCAGTAAACTTAATTTACGGTTATGTTGAAGGCATGCGCCTTGTTCTTGAAGAAGGCATGGATAAAAGAGTAGTACGTCACAACGCATTCGGTAAAGCGGTGCGTACTGCCCTTAAAGAATACGGCATGAAACCGCTGGCTGTCGAGGAAGTTGCTGCCTCGACACTCAGTTGTATAGTGTACCCTGAAGGCGTGGATGATGCCGCATTTCGGCGAACACTTGCAAAAAAAGGCATCATCGTAGCAGGCGCTCTCGCACATTTAGCGGGTAAAGCCTTCCGCATCGGCCATATGGGCAACACAACAGAAGCCATGCTGGAAAAAGCGGTTGAATTGATTGGTGAGACTTTGAATGAGCTCGGCCATACAGTGGATACCACCAACGCAGTAAAGTGTTTTAATGAACAACTATCCGCGTTAGTTTAAGATGAATCATCAAAACTACCCATTGAGTCTAGTAACGCAGACTTAATGGGTAGTTTTTTTGCCGCGCGCTCAAAAGTGTTACTGAAGCGATCAAAGATAGTACCCGCGCGCTCAATCGGGTTGTCGAAGCGATCAAACAGCGTGCCCGCGCGCTCAAAGATGTAGTCGAAGCGATCAAAGAGCGTGCCCGCGCGCTCAAAGATGTTGCCGAAGCGATCGAAGATAGTGCCCGCGCGCTCAAAGATGTTGCCGAAGCGATCGAAGATAGTGCCCGCGCGCTCAAAGATGTTGCCGAAGCGATCAAACAGCGTGCACGCGCGCTCAATCGGGTTGTCGAAGCGATCAAACAGCGTGCCCGCGCGCTCAAATATGTTGCTGAAGCGATCAAGGATAGTACCCGCGCGCTCAAAAGTGTTGCTGAAGCGATCGAAGATAGTACCCGCGCGCTCAAACATGTTGCCGAAATGATCAATGGGAGTGTCCGCGCGCCCAATCGAGTTGTCGAAGCAATCAATTGTAGTACCCTCGCAAATGGTTATTGAACTACTCATAATAGTCTAGTAACTGTATACTATAAAAGTAAGAAGAAAGGGGATTTGCGGATGTATATAGCGGAGAAGTTGAAACTGGTTGCCAAATCGAACCCTGAAAAGTGCATCACTTCATTTAAAGGAAAAGTAACTTCATATGGAGACTTTTACCGAAAAGCAGAAAACTTGGCGAGTTACTTTCAAGAACTAGGTTATGGAAAAAATGACATTCTCGCACTTTATTTGATGAACTCCGATTCGTTTTTGATTGGTTACTATGCCTGCCAAATTGGAGGATTCACTGTGTTGCCCATTAATACAAAGCTAACTGCCACGGAAACAGCGTATATTTTGACCCATTCGGAGGCACGCGGGATTATTTATGATGAGCGGCTTGCACATGTAATGGATTCACTAAAAGGCAAGTTGCCCGCTTTACAAGATCAAATCGTCATCGGACAATTACCCGGGAAATTCGAAGAAATCATTGACGGCAACCCACGTTCCGCAAAAATACATGAAGCGACAGACAATGATACAGCCGTTGTCTTTTATACGTCAGGTACGACTGGACGTCCCAAAGGGGTTATGTTGACGAATCGAAATGTTTCGGCGGTAGCGGAAATCTGGAGTGAATCGATGGAGATGACCGCCCAAGACCGAATGCATATTGTAACGCCGCTCTTTCATTGTGCAGCGAGCCATGTGTTTAGCATTCCCGTCATTTTTAAAGGGGGAATGGTCATTATTGAAGAGGCATTCTCTCCTGAAGCGACAATTCGCACCATGGAGCAGAAACATGCGACAATCTTTTTTGGCGTACCTGCAATGTACAGCATTCTTCTTAACACACCTGCCCTAAAAGAAGCGAAGTTGCCCGATATGCGACTGTTCTGCTACGGGGCCGCGCCGATGCCTTATGAACTGGTGAAAAAAGTGAAAGCGTTGTTCCCGGAGGTAAATGTGCAGAACTTGTATGGGCAAACGGAAAATTCCCCAGCTGCAACGACGCTGAAAGATCATTTTGCTATATCCAAAATCGGGTCAGTGGGCGAACCGCTTCCACAAACCGAGGTTAAAGTGGTTGATGAGTTTGGGCGCCAGCTGGACGTGGAGCAAGTCGGTGAAATTGTTGTGAAAGGACCCCAAGTAATGAAAGGTTATTTGAAAAACGATGATGAAACGGCACGATCATTGAAGGATGGTTGGATGTATAGCGGAGATCTCGGTCGTTTTGATGAAGAAGGCTTACTATATATAGTCGACCGTAAAAAAGATATGATCATCCGCAGTGGAGAAAATATCTATCCAGTAGAAGTGGAAGAAGCCTTGTATGCGATTCCGGAGGTGCTTGAGGCAGCAATCATTGGCATACCGCATGAAATTTATGGTGAAGTTCCTAAAGCTTTCGTCGTATTAAAAGAAGGCAAGACACTTACGGAACAAGCTGTCATCGATTTTTGCAAAGAACGACTTGCCTCTTTCAAAATTCCGGCTGTAATTGAGTTTCTTGACACCCTTCCACGGAATGCGAGCGGCAAAGTATTGAAAATGACGTTACGTGAACCTATAAAAGCATAAACATTAAATAAGCAGTATGGAACTCAATCAGAGTCCATACTGCTTTTGTTCTTTTTTACACGAATCGCCAAATCGGGTTTATCCGTAAATAGGCCATTTACGCCAAGTTCCTTGAGCGTTCGCATCATTTTTTCATTATTCACTGTATAAGGATGGACATGCAATCCTTCTTGATGCATGGTTTCGACGAATGCATTTGTCACTGTCTTTGCGTTCACCCCCACGCCAGCCGCATATTGCACGAGTTGCTGCCGTTCCTTTTTTGATAATGAAGCTATTTTGTCGAATGCATATAGTTTAATTAACGGAATGGAAGGTTCCATAGCGAATATTTTTCGGAGACTAGTTTCTCCAAAGGATTGGATGATTACTTTCGGTAGTAGGTCATCCCTGCCTATGAGGTCATGCTTCCTTAACTGGCGGACGACCTTCTTTTCTATACCTGGATACGATTTCGGGGATTTTATTTCGATGTAATAATTCACCGTGTCCCCAAAATGGTCAAGAATTGTTTCAAAATCGACAACGGGCAGCCGTTCGAATTCAGGTAATGCATACTCCGGGTTATTTTTGTTGAACTCATTTCCTGGGAAATAAAGCTGAAGTTCGTCGAAATTGATGTTTGCCACCAAATGTTCTTTGTCCCGTAGATTAACTACCGTATTATGTAAAGCGACAAGTTTTCCGTCTTTAGTCAAATGCAAATCAAGTTCGATATAATCCGTCCCCATTCGCTGCGCAAGTTCATAAGCTGCAAGTGTGTGTCCGGGCGCATAAGCGGAAGCACCACGGTGGGCGATAACGAGGAATTCATCGTCCGGTAAAGTGGCTCGATTTGCCGATGGAAATATACAACCATAGGCAAATAATAGAACAATGAATAAAAAAATTTTTTTCATTGCAAATGTACCTCCCAATCTAATTGTAAAGACTTTGTAAATAGGAAGGTGAAACGCCTCCTTCTATCGAAACATATATATATAGAGTAACAGAGTAATGTGAATAATGTGGAAAGTGATAACCCGGTTTACTGACAAAAGGAGCTGAATCGCGTGAAGAGAGTGGAACTTATTGACCTGTCTAAATCATACGATAAACAAATTGACGTCATTTCCGGTATAAACGTGACGATTGAACCTGGAGAATTTTTCGTACTTGTTGGCCCTTCTGGTTGCGGAAAAAGTACAATGCTTCGAATGATTGCAGGGTTAGAGGAAATTACGAGCGGCACGCTTAAAATCGGCGACAAAGTGGCGAATGGTTTGCCGCCCAATAAACGCGAATTATCGATGGTCTTTCAAAACTATGCGCTCTATCCCCATCTTACGGTCCAACAAAATATTGCATTCGGACTTGATGTGAAAAAAGTGAAAAAGCCTGTTCAACAAAAACGAGCAGAAGATGTAGCAGAAATGCTGGGGCTTACGGAATTTCTGCAACGTAAACCTCGTGAACTATCAGGTGGTCAGCGGCAGCGTGTCGCATTGGCCCGTGCCATTGTAAGTGAATCGCCCATTTGTTTAATGGATGAGCCGCTATCAAACCTAGATGCAAAATTACGTGCGCATATGCGTATGGAAATCAGACGGATTCAGCGAACGCTCGGTATCACGATGATCTACGTAACGCATGATCAAGTCGAAGCGATGACAATGGGAGATCGCATCATGATTCTTCACGAAGGAAAAATTCAACAAGTCGGTAAACCAATTGACATTTATAATAATCCTGCCAATCCATTTGTAGCTACGTTCATCGGTTCACCTCCTATGAATTTAGCAAGTGCAAAGAACGATAGCGTGTCATCTACGCTACTCATCGGGGATACCTGGCATTTAGCCCTTCCTGCTAATGAAAACTATAGCCATCCAAGTTCCGAACTGATTGCAGGCATAAGGCCGGAACATTTACGACCCGCAACAAAAGATACACCTGAAGCTGATAAGTTCTATGTGGAAGTCACGAATGTAGAAGTTTTAGGAAACGAAACGGTATTTTCATTTGAATTGGGCGGCAATGAGTGGATGGCTAAATGGAGCGGTCAATGGCATATCGATAGTGGAGATAGAATTCCGATTCTCATAGATACCGGATCACTTTGTATTTTTGAAGCAGACACAGGTGAATTGATCAAAAAGCCGACAGATCTTGGTAACTTTGTTTTTGGCAAAGAGGTACTTCTATGAATACGCATGTGAAGCCGGGGATTTGGAGAAGAACGGGAAATGCCAGAACGGCGTTTCTCTACCTGTTGCCATCTGTCATCCTTTTTTCGGTGTTCGTATTCTACCCGATGTTCAGAACGATTTACCTAAGTTTCTTCCTAACGAATCAAAATGGGGAAGCCGCCCTTCATGTCGGTTTTGAAAACTTTGCTTACTTACTAGAGTCATCTGCATTTTTAAATAGCATGAAAGCTACGGTGTTGTTTGTTTTATATACCGTGCCGATTGGAATTATTATCGCATTGTTTTTCGCGCTTTTGGCGAATGAAAAGTTAAAAGGAATCGGCTTCTTTCGAACGGTTTATTCGTCAACGATGGGTATTTCGGTTGCGGCATCTTCTGTGATTTGGCTGTTTTTGTTTCATCCGAGTGTAGGCGTCTTCAATCGTGTGCTCAGCGTGTTGAATTTTCCGCAGATTCAGTGGCTTCTAGACCCGGAATGGGCGTTGATTTCAGTATCCATTTCAACGATTTGGATGAATACCGGTTTTTCGTTTCTTATCTTACTAGGTGGTCTACAAAATATCGATGAACATCTGTACGAAAGTTCCCGAATAGATGGAGCAGGGTATTTTTACAGATTGCGCCGGATAACGATACCGATGCTGTCACCTACATTATTTTTCATCATCACCATATCGCTCATCAATGCATTCCAGTCATTCGGGCAAATTGATATTTTGACGAAAGGCGGTCCTTCCCAATCGACAAATCTGATTGTCTATTCGATTTACCGTGAAGCATTCATCAATTATCAATTCGGAACCGCCAGTGCGCAGGCAGTCATTCTGTTCATAATCATTCTTATTGTCACCATCCTTCAATTCAAGTTTGGTGAAAGGAAGGTGCATTACCAATGACAATTAGTTTGCCGAAAAAGATCTGGATTTACTTTCTATTAACAGTCACTTCACTGCTTGTGTTTTTCCCGGTATTGTATGCGTTCATGATTTCATTCATGACGGGACCGGAAATTTTACAAGGGAAGTTTTTCCCGCAATCATTCAGTTTGGATAATTATTTCAAGGTATTTGACAGACTTCCGTTAGTCAAATACTTGGTGAACAGCTTTGTTGTATCTGTCGGCGTCATGTTCGGCCAGCTTTTAGTTTGTAGTCTGGCAGCATACGCATTTGTATTCATGCCGTTCAAAGGGCGGGACTTCATCTTCTTCGTGTTCATCTCAACAATGATGATTCCATGGGAAGCGACGATGATACCGAACTTTTTCACTATCCAGAAGTTGGATTGGCTTAATACCTATCAGGGCCTCACGATTCCATTTTTCGCGCTTGCTTTCGGTACGTTTTTACTCAGACAGCATTTCAAGACCATTCCGAAAGAGTTGCATGAAGCGTCACAAATTGCTGGCTTGAGCCGGTTCGCCTTTTTCTGGCGTGTCATTTTACCCGTGTCGAAAACAAGCCTGGTCACACTCGGGGCATATGGTTTCCTCACTACATGGAATATGTATCTATGGCCGTTGCTGATTACGACAAATAGTTCAGTACGGACAGTACAAATCGGTTTGAAACAATTGCAATCCCAAGAAATGTCGACAGATTGGGGGGTGGTCATGGCTGGTGTAATTGTAGTAATCATTCCTACGCTGTTATTGCTGTTTCTCGGACAAAAGCAATTGCAGAAAGGGTTGTCTCAAGGTGCACTTAAATGATGTCCATAAAAATGAAGAGCGGGGTGCTTAAAAGAATGAGAAACCTATTGAAATCATCATTGTTTTGGATTCTGATCTTAAGTTTGGCTGTATTAACTGCATGTACGAATAGCGACAGTAATACGAATGACGAAAAATCGAATGAAGACAAACCGGGCACAGACGAAACTGCCGGTAAAGTCTCCATCGAATTTTGGCATGCCATGTCCGGAACGGGCCAGGAGTCACTTGATGCAATTGTAGAAGGATTCAACGAGTCGCAAGATAAGTATGAAGTGAAGGCTGAATTCCAAGGTACGTATGAGGAATCCTTAACAAAACTCCGCAGTGTAGGCGGGACAAAGGATGCACCCGCGATTACCCAGGTGTTTGAAGTAGGTACGAAATATATGATCGATAGTGGCTATATCGAGCCGGTGCAATCATTCATCGACAAAGATAATTTTGACCTATCTACACTGGAACAAAACATCTTGAATTACTACAAAGTGGATGGCGAGCTTTATTCAATGCCGTTCAACTCGTCAACACCCGTCATGATTTACAATAAAACAGCGTTTGAGAAAGCAGGACTTGATCCTGAAAAAGCACCGGAAACCTTTTCAGAGGTGATAGCTACTGCTGAAAAATTGAAAACTGACGACATGTTTGGTTTTTCAATGCTGACATACGGCTGGTTCTTTGAACAACTAGTTGCAACGCAGGGCGGTCTCTATGTCAATGAAGACAATGGGCGCTCAGGTGACGCAACAGAAGCCCTTTTCAACGGTCCTGAAGGGCTGAACGTATTTAACTTCTTAGATACAATGAATAAAGCAGGTACATTCGGTAACTTCGGAACAAACTGGGACGATATCCGCGCAGCTTTCGCATCTCAAAAAGTTGCGATGTATATGGATTCCTCGGCAGGCGTTGCAGGTGCCATTGCAAATGCACCGTTTGACGTAGGTGTAGCGTACATTCCATATGCGGATGAAGTGCAGCGCAACGGAGTCGTCATAGGTGGCGCATCTCTTTGGATGTCAAAAGGAATTGCCGAAAACGAGCAAGAGGCGGCATGGGAATTCATGAAATACATGACGACACCAGAAGTGCAAGCGAAGTGGCATCTCGACACCGGTTATTTTGCCATCAATCCAAAAGCATATGACGAAGAAAACGTAAAAGAAAAATGGGCTGAATTCCCGCAATTCAAAGTAACAGTTGAACAGCTGCAAGACACTGTGCCGGGGATTGCAACACAAGGAGCACTCATTTCAGTATTCCCCGAATCCAGACAGCAAATTGTCACAGCATTAGAGGATCTATACCAAGGCGCGGACCCACAAGAAGTACTCGATCAAGCTGCAGAAGGAACAAATCGCGCGATGGAGATTGCCAATAAAACGAAGAAATAAAATGCAGTAGAACAACGAGGTCCTCGCTTGCGAAATCGCAAACGGAGGGCCTCGTATTTATATTGCAATTATGCATACACGGGGTTAACTGAAAAAGACCCTACAAAGTATTTAGCCACACTACACAACATATCGCCACCCCCAACAAAATCGCGAACCTACCAACGTTTTCTGCAAACTAAGCCCATATGATTCACTATACATAGGTATCAATAACGTACTCATTGTCACCAAAACCAATGCTTATGCTTTCGACGTTATAAAATAGGCGAGTGCATCGAACTCAGTATATTTAGAAGTGGTAAAAAGGTAATGCTATTCTGCATAAATAGTTATATAATTCAAGTAGGGATAAAGATAGTGGGGGGATATGATGAAATTTACTGTGGCGAAGAAGTTATGGTTCGGCTTTGCGACAATTCTATTGTTACTTGTCGCTGTAGGGGCAATGGGGTTGTGGAGTTCACTTCGTTTAAACTCGGAATACAAAGTCTTGTTGGACGACCGCATTGAAAAAGTGAATGCAGTAGATGAACTTATTTTAAAACAAAATGAAATTCAAGATGATGTGCGTGGTTATTTATTATTTAAAGATAAGTCCTATTTAGAGGCACGTACAGAACATATGACACGCTCAGATGAATTGATTAACAAATTAGATGGACTTCTAGGACAAGCACAAACAAAGGTACTTATGGAAGAAATGAAAGAGGCACGCACTAAGTTTTTGGACTTGCAACAAAACATCGTTAAAAGTATCGAAGAAGAAAAGGAACTAAAAGCAGTGGAGTATGGTCGTGCGTCAGCGACAGTGGGCGATAAAGTATTGGAAAAAGCTGAACAAATAAAGGATATCCAATATGCAGAGCTAAAGAAAACACGTTCTGATCTAAATGCGTTCACGTTGGGGCTTATCTATCTTATAATTGGACTAGTCGCGTTTGCGACCATTGCAGGAATTGTCATTTCCACTATTATTAGCCGCAGTATTTCTCGTCCCGTCCGTATTGTGACGGAAGGGTTGAATGAAATTGCAAAAGGAAATCTAACGATAGATTTGCTCAAAGTGAAAAATAAAGATGAAATCGGTGAAATGGCGACTGCATTCAATACAATGGGAACGGATGTCGCAAATATGGTACGGAAAATTAATACAACCGCACTCCAATTGGCCGTCCAATCGGAAAGGCTATCAGCAAGTTCCGAAGAGAGCTATGCGACCTCCGAAATGGTTGCCAAATCCGCTGAAAACCAGATGATTGGCAGTGAAGAACAACAGCGGATTATCAGTCAGTCCGTTTCATCTATGGGAGAGTTATCGCTAGGTGTTGCTGAAATAGGCAGTAGCAATGAAGAAATGCTACAATCCGCGGAAATGGTGACGAACCTTGTTACAAAAGGTTCGAACGTGGTAGGGGAAGTATCAGCGCAAATGTCAACAATCCATTCTACTATTCAGGAGTCTTCTGAAATTATGAATGAAATGGCCAGCCATTCTGATGAAATACAGTCAATCACAACTCTTATTACCGCCATTGCCGAGCAAACGAATCTTCTCGCATTGAATGCTGCGATAGAAGCGGCGCGTGCCGGGGAATACGGAAAAGGTTTCGCAGTGGTTGCGGAGGAAGTTCGGAAACTTGCGGTGCAATCTAAAACGTCGGCATCTGAAATCGGGGCAATGGTAACGATGATCAGAAATGCTTCACAAAGGGCAGTCACGTCCATTACTGCCGGAGGCGAACGTGTCGAAGCAGGAATTACAGCGACTGAACAATCACGTGTCGTTTTCGAAGAAATACAGGACGCTGTTGGCGATGTAGCCTCAAAAGTCGAAACAGTATCGGCAGCCATTGAGGAAATACAAGCAATGGCCGATGAAGTGACAAACGGCGCAAACGAAATCCAGAACTTAAGTGGGCAAGCCGCCGCCGGAGCAAGCGACACAAGCGCCGCTACAGAAGAACAATTGGCGGTTACAGAAGAGATATCGGTAAGCGCCCAGACACTTGCAAAACTTGCAGAAGAATTACAGGTTGAAATGAAACATTTCAGGGTATAACAAAAGTAAAAAGCGAACAATAATGTCTAATGGACATTGTTGTTCGCTTTTTAAGTTTTGAACGAAGTCAAAATCCAAAATGGTTAACAAGCAGTTTTTAGGGTATCCCAATAGGTATATCACCAAATAAGGAGCGACTAATTATGAATGAAAAAAATCATCAAGAGCAATCAAAGAATCAAGACAACAAAGAATTCACAGGAATGCCGAAAGAGGAGCCCTATCCTGATTTCGAGCCGAAGCAAAGTATAGAGAAACAAGTAGAACAATTTAAGGATACCGCAGAAAACGGTGAAAATACGACCGCTGATAAAAAGAAGTGATGCGTAAGTACTATCATTTAACTTGAGTCAGTACTTTCTGAGGACATTGAATTCCGTGAACGTGATTTGTATAAGCAATACGATATATGTTGAACTAATGGTTCTATATAAACTCCAGCGAAGACGCCTTACTGGGGTAGCCAAAGCAATATGACTGACAGCGGTCTTCTGACCCTCGCTAATTTTGAGTGGCTACCACAAGCACCAAGCGCTGTTGAAAGGATTCTTTATGTCAACATATATAGGTTATTTTTGGGATAGAAAAACGTTCGCCTGCTTCTCTATCAGAAGCGGGCGAACGCAATTCAGGTACTACATGCAATTTGTATTTCACTAAATGGATTACTTGTTTCTAAAGGATCAATTCTTGATACGGTTCATGAAAGTCTTGAATTGGTTTGCCGTAACTTTATCATTTATACCAAAGTTTCCATTTCCATAACCAGTTGTGATGTTGTGATAATAAAGTGTATTTATATATCCTTTTGCCCAATATGTTGCAGAAACGTCTTTAAAAGAGGAATCCGTTTTTCCTTGAAGATTAAATGCTTCAACAAGTACTTTGGCAAGTTGTGCGCGTGTAAGATAGTCATCTGGGTTAAATTCTCCTAAGCTGTTACCAGTGAATATACCAGCCGCTGCAACAGAGACGATTGCCGCTGAATTTGGATGATTTGATGAAACGTCAGTAAATGCTGATTCTGAACCATTATTTTTCAAGTTGAGCTTTTCTGCCAGAATTTCAGCAATTTCTGCCCGAGTTGCGTATTTAACTTCGGCTTTTTGTTTAGAAACTTGAGTAACAGCTGAAGAAGTAAAATTAGCTACACGTCGAGCTCCGATATAGCGGCTACCCCAATAGTAAGGATCGTTAATTGACGAAATCATAACGCCTCTGCTTGTAGAAGCATGAATGAAGTTGCTAGAACCGATATAAATCCCAACGTGGGAGACACCGCTTCCGCTTGTATTGAAGAAGACAAGATCCCCTGTTTGAAGATTACTTTTTGAAACTACTTTACCTGAAGCATATTGTTGACCTGTCGTTCTTGGAACAGATTGTCCTGCTTTGTTGAATACATATTGGATGTATCCTGAACAATCAAAGCCTGATGGGGTTGTCCCACCATATGAATAAGGTGTTCCCATGTAATTACGGGCCGTATTTATAAGAGAAGTAGATGAATTTGCTGATGCCATGGCTGGAACGGACGTTGAAATAAGTAGACTTGCTAAAACTAAAAATAAAAAACGTTTCATAAAGTTCTCAAAATCCCCTTTCGCACATATACATTATAGTGTGCTATGTCTGAGAACATCTTAGCATAGCTAAACCTCTATTTCGATTACAATAACATTACAATAATATTACAAGATATTTAGTTGTTCGAAAATGGCTATTTGACGGGGTTTGTAAGATGTCAAATGGCTTATTTACATACGCCCAAAAGCGATAGTACAATACATTTGTGTAATCTAAGGCATACACGGTTGAATTTGAGGCAGTATGCTATAATCGAATGATAATGGTAATAAGTATAATTTGTAAGGAAAAAAGATGGGATGATAATGAAATGAAAAAAATAGTCGTTTTTAGTAATATGTATCCATCAAAGCAACATCCCACATTTGGGCTTTTTGTTAAGAATCAAGTCGATCTTCTTCAATCGGCGGGACAAGCTGTCGATGTTATTGCGATAGATAATCCCGATAAAGGGAAGCTAACAGCATTAAAGAAATACATGTCGTGGTTTCTCCGTTCATGCATATACATGTTGAAGAATCGGAAACAACTAGCACTTACACATGCACATTACGCATTCCCAACAGGGGTACTATCGCTAGTAGGTAAAAAAATGCTGGGGATTCCGTATGTTGTTACAGTCCATGGCGGTGATATCGATAAGATGGCCGCGAAGAATGTTCGAATTAGGAACTTTACAAGAAAGATATTACAGCAGGGTGAGGCAGTCATCGTAGTTGGTGAGAAACTGAAAAATGATGTTATTCTGCGTTTTGGCGTTCCGGAAAGTAAAGTACATATTTTGAGCATGGGCGTTAATACGACCATTTTTAAACCTGCTGCGAAAAAAGAAGTAAGGGAAGAGCTAAATCTATCTATAGAAGAAAAGGTTATTCTGTTTGTGGGGAATGTTATTAAAGCAAAGGGTCTGTTGGAACTTGTCGAAGCATTTGAAATGGTAAAGTCGACTACACCTAATGCAGCGTTGTATCTGGTAGGATCTCAAAAAGATACCGCTTTTGTCGAGGAATTGCAGTCGTTTATCCAGGAAAGAAAAGTGGAAGGTATTCATTTCAAGTCGGCTGTTGGACAGGCCGACTTGGCGCGATGGATGTCCGCCGCGGATATAGTTGCCCTTCCCTCGCATCATGAGGGATTTGGTCTTGTCGCTTTGGAAGCGATGGCTACAGGGACAAAAGTAGTTGCAACTGATGTGGGGGGTCTTTCGTACTTGTTAAGCGACGGAGCCGGCATTCTAGTCGAACCGAAGAATACCGTATCGTTAGCAGAAGGACTTAAGAAAGCTTTGGACCCAACGATGCTCTCAATTAATGAAGTGGCAGTTCAGCAAAGAGTGACCGCTAATTCTTTCGATAGCATTTTACAAGCCTTGTTGTCGATTTATCATAAGGCTGGGAAAATCTAATTTAAAAACCTTTTTTCTAGGAAAGAGAATACTAAAGATAGTTACAGCCAAGTGTATTTCTTGGCTGTTTTTTTTTTCGTGATAGGTTATTCTGAAAGATGTGAAGTATTCATTAACAATGAAGCCGAATTGCGATAGGGGAGGAGTGTTTTAATTGACAGTAGAGAAGAGAATAGGTGCTTGGTTCGATCACTTTCATGCTAATCCTGAAGTGAGTTGGAAAGAAGTAGAAACAACAGCGAAACTTGCGGAGATTTTAACGGATCTCAATGTAACGCATCAACCATTTGACGATGTAACCGGTTTAGTTGCTGAAATCGGTGAAGGAGATCGAATTATCGCAGTGCGTGCAGATATCGATGCATTATGGCAAGAAGTGGATGGCGAATACAAGGCAAATCATTCCTGCGGTCACGATGCGAATATTGCAATGGTATTGGGAGCCCTGTCTTATTTACAGGAACAGCAAGTGGGGAGTCGCATCCGTTTTATCTTCCAACCGGCAGAAGAAAAAGGGAATGGTGCAAACGCGATGATTGAAAGAGGAGCCATCGATGGAGTGTCGCATTTATTTGGCGTACACTTACGTCCACAAGAAGAGCTTCCGTTCGGTAAAGTGTCACCTGCCATTCATCACGGGGCGGCGGTGTTTCTTGAAGGAAAGATTACAGGGGCAGATGCACACGGTGCGCGTCCACATCAAGGTAAAAATGCGCTTGATCCGCTTTTTGCGATTGCGCAGTTTGTAAAGACCATCCACTTCTCACCGTATGATGCGTATTCTGCGAAACTGACGAAAATTCAAGCCGGTGGGGATAGTCTTAATATTATCCCGGGAACGGCGGAGTTTGCGATCGATGCAAGATCGCAGTCCAATACAGTGTTGAGTGAATTGAAAGAGCGCATTACAACTGGGATTGAGGCAATAAGCGAACTGCATGGTGTATCGATTGCTATGAAATGGAGCGATTACACGCCTGCTGCGGAAGTATCGGAAGAAGCGACACGGATTGCCCAGGAATCGATTGTGGAGACGGTCGGTGAAGAAAATTATGCACCTGCCGTCATTACTTCAGGCAGCGATGATTTTCATTTCTATACAATCAGCCATCCCGAATTAAAAGCAGCGATGATTGGCATCGGAGCGGACCTCGGACCCGGTCTCCATCACCCAATGATGACATTCAACCGTGACGCGCTCGATATCGGAGCACGTGTCCTTGCAGCTACATTAAAGAAGGCGTCTTATTTAGTAAGTTAATAAGGGAAGACCTTCCTACTTCACGAACTGTCGTGAGGTGGGGAGGTCTTTTTTGATTTCATTCTGTAATCCTGCCAGTAGTCTGAATACTTCAATCACCTCCCTCATACCATTACTATAATAAGTTACGACCTTCAGTTCATTAAAGTGAAAGGAGAGGTCCATAGAGAAACGTTTTTCTTTCGTTTAGTAATTACCTACAAATATAAAAAATGATTCGGGGAGGTTACGAGTTGGGGAAAAAGAAGATGTACGGTTTAGTGATTGGTGTGTTGCTAATGATCCTTACACTTTCAGCATGCGGCAGTGGAACCAAGAATATTGCAATAGGTCCTCCGGCTAGCGAAACGAATAATGTATCTAAGCTGATTTTAGAAGCGTATGGCATTGAGGATGGTGATTTCAAGGCATACCAAGAAGGTTTCGGGGATGCGGCTGACGGCGTACAGGACGGCAATATCGATATTTCCATCGGGATTCTCGGGCTTCCAGCTGCCAGTATCGAAAGTTTACAAGCTTCGGCTGGTGATGTGAAAATGCTTAGCCTGTCAGATGAAGCGATAGCACATATTGAAAAAAATTCTGGTTATAAAAGGCTTACTATACCGAAAGAAACATACGATTTTCTGAAAGAAGACGTTGAAACTGTCACTGCCTATGCAATTTTACTAGGCAATACAGATACGATTGACGAGGAACTTGGCTATGAAATTGCTAAGAGTATGATCGAAAATGCAAGTGAAAATACACATGCACAAGCAAAACAAATGACACTGGAAAATGCACTGAGAGGTGCTGAAGGGCTCTTAATTCATCCGGGTGCTAAAAGATATTATGAAGAACAAGGATTGACAGTTGACAACGAAGTAGCAAAACTCACTGCGGATGCAAGTAATCGGAAAGAAGAATTCATTCTCGGGACAGGTAGTCAAGGAGGAACGTATTATCCGCTTGGAGGCGAGATGGCTAACCTTTGGAATAAATATATCGATAAAGTGAATGTAACCAATACGGAAACAGGTGCTTCGGTTGAAAACCTTTCATCCATTCGCGATGGTCATATGGACCTTGGCATGTCGGTTCATGTACCGGCTCAACAAGCGCTGGCGGGAGAAGCAGATTTTAAAGGGAATGAAGTGAAAAACGCAGCGTTCATCGGTCATATTTATCCTGAAGTTATTCAAATTGTTACTAGAGAAAAGTTTAAAATCAAAAGTTTTGACGATGTGAAATAATACGATTGCATAGCGGTTAATGGGAGGAAGGGAGTGAAGTATGAAAAAACAAAAAGTCGTCGATGCGCAAGATATTCTTGAGAAGTATGATAAGGAGAACCAGTTCCGTACCGAAATTGGAAAGTGGGCATGGGTCATCACATTTCTTGGTGTTTCGCTCACAATCTTTCATCTGTATACGGGATACTTCGGTGTACTCCCTTCTCAAAAGCAGGGTGCCGTCCATCTCGGAACGGCGTTAGGAATTGTATTTCTTCTTTATCCTGCAAGAAAAGCATGGAGAAAGACGCAAAAGACTGTACCCTGGTATGACATCGTTCTAGCATTTACAGCAATGTATGTGACATACCATAAAATATTCTTTTTCGAATCAATTTTACAAAGTAGGATTTCAGGCTATAGCACACTCGACATGATTATATCATTACTGGGGATTGCACTTGTACTGGAAGCGACGAGAAGAACAGTCGGGCTACCGATTGTTATCGTGGCAAGCACGGCAATACTCTATGCGGTTTTTGGAAACTACATTCCCACACATATTTTGTCCCATCCTGGATTTTCAGTCGATCGCATTGTGACAAACTTATGGTATCAGGAAAGCGGTGTGTTCGGTACACCCATTCAAATTTCAGCAAAGTTCATATTTCTTTTCCTATTCTTCGGCGTGCTGCTTGTGAATACACCAATCGGTAAGTTTTTCAATGATCTGGCTTTCTCTTTAACGGGAAAGTATACAGGCGGCACGGCGAAAGCGGCAGTAGTTGCTAGCGCATTGCAGGGTACAGTTTCCGGAAGCTCTGTTGGAAATACAGTTGCTACAGGATCATTTACCATTCCGATGATGAAAAAAGCAGGATTCAAACCCGAGTTCTCTGCGGCGACTGAAGCTGCCGCTTCGACAGGCGGCCAAGTAATGCCTCCGATGATGGGGGCGGCGGCATTCATTATGATGGAGTATCTAGGCGTCAACTATTCAACTATTATGTTGGCAGCCTTTATACCCGCTATTCTCTACTTTACTGGTATTTTCATCGGAACGCATTTTGAAGCTAAAAGATTGAAGATTTTTGGTTTACCGAAAGCTGAACTACCGATTTTTAGAAGAATAATAATTCGAAATGGATATATGCTAACACCACTTTTTGTAATTATAGGCACAATCATGACTGGTTCTACTCCGCAACGTGCAGCACTTTACGGGATTCTTGCTGCATTCCTTGTTTCACTCGTACGAAAAGATTCACGGATGAATTTCAAGAAAATCATCTATGTACTCGAGCAAGGTGGAAGGGTTGCATTGCCGGTTATTGCGGCAGTGGCGACAGCCGGAATTATTGCAGGGGTCGTCAGTATGACAGGATTGGGCGCCAAGTTTGCCTCAGGAATCATCGCTTTGTCAAGCGGGCATCTAATTCTTGCCCTAATTTTCACAATGATTGCCTGTATCATACTTGGCATGGGACTGCCGACGACAGCAAATTATGTTGTGACGGCGACGATTGCCGCTCCTGCATTGATTAATGAGTTTGGAGTCGCTCCAATTGCTGCACATATGTTCGTCTTTTACTTCGGCATTGTGGCTGACATTACGCCACCAGTTTGTCTTGCAGCCTATGCGGGTGCAGGTATCGCAAAAGCAAATCCGTTTAAAACCGGGGTTACAGCCGTGAAACTGGCAATTGCCGCTTTCATCATCCCATTTGTGTTCATCTATAATCCAATTCTTCTCTTCGTTAATGCAACGCCAATTATGCTCATACTCGGTGTTGCAACAGCGTTACTAGGAATGATTGGTGTAAGTAGTGCCGTCATCGGCTATTTTGTCCGCAATTCGAAAATGTGGGAACGGATCATCTTGTTTGGAGCGGGGTTGATGCTTATCATTCCCGAACCGTTGACAAGTGGAATCGGTATTGTTCTGTTAGCACTTATCTGGTTTATCCAAAAGAAAAGGCCGGATGGGGATAAAAATACAACAATGCTTGTTGTATAAACTACATCAACAAAAAGGCTATCCAGTAAATGGATAGCCTTTTTTCCACCTCTAAAATACAGCTTACATGAAAAAGTTCTTTTCACCGATGCGTTCATAAAGGCCACTCTTTTTGAAAAGGGATAGTTTATCCTTCGGCAATCGTTTGATGATCACTTGTATCCCTGCTTTTTCAGCGTCTTCAAGTAATGTATAAAGTATAGCTTCACCTGTGGCATCCATGACAGACAAATGCTTCAAGTCCAGTATGACTTTCTTCGTTCCCGCTGGAAGTAAAGAAGGGTATACATCTTCAAACACTTTTGCTGTTCCGAAAAAAAGAGGACCATCCACGATAAACTTCGTAAGTGAATCAGTGCCGTCCTTGCCGAATGTAACAATCTCGACATCAGATAGTTCCGCTTCTTTTAGTACAAGCTTGCCGCTCATTTTCTTAAGAAATGACAGGGCGGCAAGTAATATCCCTACTTGGACAGCAATCGTTAAGTTGATGAAGATCGTAAGTAAGAACGTTGTTACTAAAACGATTGAGTCACCCGAACGAACCGATAGGATATGGGTGAACGCTTTCCGTGCACTCATATTCCAAGCGACGAACATAAGAATAGGTGCCATCGCTGCAAGTGGGATGTACGATGCGTAAGGTGCAAAAATCAAGAGGAAAGATAGAACAAAGACACTTTGGACAACGCCTGATAATGGACTGACCGCGCCTGATCGAATATTGGTAGCCGTCCTTGCAATTGCACCGGTTGCCGGGATACCACCAAATAAAGGCGTAATGATATTAGCAATCCCCTGGCCGAATAGTTCTCGTTTGGAGTCATGTTTTTCTCCAACTTTCATCCCATCCGCAACAACTGCAGATAATAGCGATTCAATGGCACCGAGTGAGGCTATGATGAGTGCAGGCTGCCAAAGATCTACTAATTTCGTCAATGTAATATGTGGAAATTGGAATGTTGGAAGTGTCTGTGGGATACCACCAAATGCGGTACCGATTGTTTCGATTTTACCAGGGAAAAAGAAGAAAGATAGAATTGTAGGAATCACAAGAGCGACGAGTAGTACAGGTATTTTAGGTGCAATCTTCGGTAAAACGAAAATGACCACAAGTCCAATCAAAGCAACAACGATACTGTATAGGTTAATCGTATGGAACTGTCTAAATAGATCAATCATGTTTTCATGAAAGAATTCTTTATCTTCCAGACCTGAAAGTCCGAAAAAGTTAGCCAACTGCCCCATAAAGATGATAACGGCTATTCCTGTAGTGAATCCGATTGTCACAGACCGGGGGACGAAGTGAATCAGATTGCTCACACCCAGACAGCTCATAATGACAAGGAAAATACCGGCTAGGAATCCTGCCAGTAACAAATCCTCATAGCCATATTGGAGAACAATTGCAAGTAAAATAGGAATGAATGCGCCTGTCGGGCCCGCAATTTGATAGCGTGAACCCCCAAGTAATGCGACTAGGAATCCCGCGATAATGGTCGTGTACAACCCGTATTCAGGCTTAACGCCTGAAGCGATTGCAAAAGCCATCCCAAGTGGAATGGCTACAATACCGACAGTAATCCCAGCAATTAAATCCTTGCGGAAGCCCGACATATTATAATCAAGAAAGCGATTATCCTTGAACATAAATCTCACTCCATCAATGACGATTTTTTGCCAATCTTCCTATTACTAGTATATACATTACTTTCTCGACTGACAATAGATGATAGAGGGATTCGACTTGGAATACTAGGTTACTAAATTGAACAAACGAAAGTTTTTAGTGATTTGCTTCGACTCAATACTTTCGGAAATAAAAAAACGACTCCCTTTTCAATTGGAAGTCGTTTCATTTCATTCAGAAAGCATATTCTTTTAACAAACTTTCAAGTTTAAGTGCAAGCCCGATATTGCCTTTTACCTTCAATTTGCTCATCATGAAGGCGGCTGTGGAATTCAAATTACCCGCAAGTAATTTCTTGAAATCTTTTACACTCATTTTAAGCGCACACTCGACTTCACCGGGATCCCCCATAATTGTTTCAGCTTTGCCTTCCGACAATTTTAAGCCGAACATACCACCGTCTTCACCCGACAAGTCGAAAGAATAAGACGTGTTCATCTTTGCAATCGGTTCTGGATTGCCGTTCAATTGTGCATCGATTTCATTCCAAATGGATTCCATAGACATTTCATCGAAATTCAAAATAAACACTCCTTATCAAAATGAATAAGTATTCAGTATATCATCACTCGAACAGAAACGCTGAAGTGTTTGAAAATTATATCCGTTTTTTAAATAGTGGACTAAGTACAAGACCGATAAGTGCGCCGACTATCGCAGGAACAAGCCAACCAATCTGTTGTTCATAAAGTGGTAGATTGGATAGTATCGATGTGACCGGTTTAACATCGATAGATGCACCGAGCAAGCCGTCGAAGATGCTGACGAAAGCGGTTGGAACTAAAGCCATAATATAGACGACCGGCTTTCTTCCGAACCATTTGTCTACAAAAGATAGAAGTACTAAAACGATAGCTAGTGGATAAATCATTAATAATACTGGAATTGAAATAGCAATGAGCTGAGTTAAACCTACATTCGCGAATAATGCACTGAATATCGCAAAGATGAAAACAAATGTCTTGTATGATAAACGGGGCATTACTTCACTGAAATATTGCGCACACGCTGATACAAGACCAATAGATGTTGTTAAACAGGCGAAAATGATTGTAATCGCAAGAATGATCGATCCATAAGACCCGTATAACACTTTTGAGGCAAGCGCTAAAACGGTTCCGCCATTTTCTTGAATGCCGATTACACTGGTACTAGTTGCACCGATGTAGCCTAGCGATATGTATACGAGTGCCAAACCGATTGCTGCGATACTACCAGCAAAGATCATGGCTTTCATTTGTGCACGGCTTCCTGTAACGCCTTCCGCTTTAAAGGTGTTAATGATGACGATACCGAAAACAAGGGCTGCAATAACATCCATTGTCAAATAGCCTTCGACAAAACTACGGAAAAATGGTTTCGTCAGATAATCCCCTTGCGGCTGTCCAATATCACCCATCGGCGTTACAATGCTTTTCACAGCAAGTGCACCAATAACCAAGAACAGAACAGGTGTCAAAACTTTACCGATGCGATCGACTAGTTTCGCAGGGTTTAGCGCAAGCGCTATTGTAATGATGAAAAAGACGACTGTAAATACTGCAAGTGGCCAATTGGAGACTGCTACAGTGTCCGGTAAGAACGGTGCGATACCGATTTCATAGGAAACAGTAGCCGTTCTTGGAATACCAAAGAAAGGACCGATTGCCAAGTACACAATCATTGTGAAAGCTATTCCAAAAACTGGGTTAACTCGGTTAGCAATCGTTTGCAAGCCGCCTCCAGCATTGGCTATGGCAAGAATCGCGAGCAAAGGCAAGCCGACTCCAGTAATCAGAAATCCAATCATAGAGATGAAAAGGTCGTCCCCAGCCATTTGACCAAGTAAGGGCGGGAATATTATATTGCCAGCTCCAAGAAACAAAGCGAAGAGCATAAGACCGATGACAAAATTCTTCTGTATAGACATTAAAACGACATCTCCCAACTAGACTTATTAACTAAGTACTTCATAGATTAGTATATCGCGAAATAGGGTCAATTGTCTAATAAATATAGCGCTAAGTTAGGAAAAGTGCGTATTCATTTATTTTTCAAATACAAATAAATTGATGAAATACCGCTGTAAAGGGAATGTTTTCAGTAGATTTCAGTATCACTTATTCGACATATTTCGCATTCGTTTTCAGATTGAACTGTCGATATAAAAGGTATAGGTTGATTAGAAGTAATTAGAGTGAGTATTTAGAACTTACCTTAAGAGGAACAACGACCTTATGATCGCAAAAAAACACGATTTGTTTTACGGTTTACTTCAATCCGTGTAAAATGAGAAGAGGTCAGACAACCAGGAGGTTATTTAAAATGGAACAAGTTCAATTCATGCGGAATTTAATTATAGAGACACCTTCAGAGCCGGGGAACTTTGCGAAAGTCGCACTTGCAATCGGGCAATTGGAAGGGGATATAGGCGATATCCAGACAATCAAAGTTGGTACGCTGTCGACAATTCGAGATATATCTGTTCAATGTGCGAGTGAGGTGCATTTACAACGTATCGTGGATGCGGTAAACGCTATTGGCGAGGGAATAAGTGTGCATGCGGTAACGGATGAAGTACTTCAAGCCCACGAAGGCGGAAAAATACATATGAAAGGACGTATGGAAATTCGTTCACTTGGTGATTTACGTCGGGTTTACACGCCGGGTGTCGCAAACGTTTGTGAAGTCATTAAAAACGATCCCGAACAAGCCGACTATTTTACTGGTATATCGAACACTGTTGCAATCGTTACAGACGGAACGGCAATTCTAGGGCTGGGGAACATCGGTCCTGTTGCAGGAATGCCTGTAATGGAAGGGAAAGCTGTGTTATTCGATCAATTTGCTGGTATCAGCGGTATCCCGATTTTGCTTGATACGAGCAATCCTGACCAAGTTGTCGAAACGGTAAAACATATTCATAAAGGATTCGGCGGTATTTTACTTGAAGATATCGGCTCTCCTCATTGCTTTGAAATTGAAGAACGTCTTAAGGCGGAGCTTGATATGCCTGTTATGCATGACGATCAGCACGGAACTGCTGTTGTAACGCTCGCTTCCGTTCTTTCAGCTTGTAACCAGGAAGGCGTTAAACTGTCGGATTCGGTAGTCGGTCAAATCGGACTTGGTGCCGCTGGACTTGCGATCAGCCGGATGCTTATGGCTTATGGTGTGAAGGAAATGCGCGGCATCGATCAAAATGAGGTAGCATGTGAAAGACTTGCCAAGCATGGCGGTACAGTTATCGATACGCTGGACGAGCTAATGGCGACATGCGATATAATCGTTGCAACAACTGGGGTAGCAGGTCTTATTAAACCTGAAATGGTGAAAAAAGGACAAATAATTTTAGCGCTTTCCAATCCGAACGCTGAAATTACACCTGAAGATGCACTTGCGGCTGGGGCGGCATTTGCAGCAGATGGTCGCCAAGTAAATAATGTACTCGGATTCCCAGGCATTTTCCGTGGTGCCCTTAATGCAAAAGCGAAAAAAATCACGTACCCAATGCTTATTGCGGCAGCACTAGCAATTGTCGAAAGCACAAAGCCAGGGGATCTAGTCCCACATCCACTCGACCCAACTGTCCACCTCAATGTAGCTTCGGCAGTGGAGCGTGCAGCCAATCATATAGAGTAAAGCAAGCGTCAGCAAGTCCATCAACCAAACGAAATTTGGTTGATGGCTTTTTCGATAGCTTAAGTTAAATCCCAATCAGTGGAAGTTTTACTTTCCGGTAATACGGATAAACAAGTGGAAGGTCAAAGTACGTGAATAATGCCCGACAAAATAATACACTAATTATTTCCGCATAACCGAGTGACCAAGGGACAAACTGAATGATAGTAGATGTTCCCACCCCGAGTGACGCGATGAACTACATCTGCATATAATCGGAACTATGAAGGCAAGTAACGTTGATTTCTTCCGTATGTATTTAACTGTCGAAACCCCTACTGATTGAAGTTTCGCTTTATCGAAAGCCGCAGTCCAATTTTTGATAATAAGACTTAGTTAAAATTTGACCATAGTGGCTGTAAAAATTACAATGAAATGTAAGCTAAATTTTTAGTGGAAGGTAGTTGATTTGAATGAATAATGTAAATCTCGTAAAAGTTGAGGGACCTGAACAAGGGGCGGAACATGTTTTTGGGATGATTAAAGAAGAACTCGAAAACAAAAGGCTCAATGTACTTGGTCTCGCAACGGGAAGTACGATGATTCCTGTATATAAAAAATGGGTGGAATCCGACCTTGATTTTAAAGGCGTCATTACATTCAACTTGGATGAGTATGTTGGAATCGGGGCGGCAAGTCCGAACAGCTACGCTTATTTTATGAACGAACATCTCTTCGATAAAAAGAAATTCAAAGAAACACATATTGCAAATGGTTTAGCAGATGACTTGGATGAAGAATGTGCATCTTATGAAGCGATGCTTAACGAAAACCCACTTGACATCCAATTACTTGGGGTCGGTGAAAATGGCCATATCGCGTTCAATGAACCCGGCACACCATTCGACTCTGTTACACATGTGGCAGAACTGACAGATTCAACACTTGGCGTTAACAGCCAATACTTTGAAAACGACGAAGCAATTCCTGAAACAGCCATAACAATGGGCATCCAATCCATCACAAATGCAAAGAAATTGATATTGCTTGCATTTGGCGAAAAGAAACGGGCTGCTATTTCAAAATTACTTGAAGGCACTGTGACAACTGAATGGCCTATTACAAAACTACTTGAACATAAAGATGTCACGGTTATTACAGATCTTGACGTTTGATTGAATGCAGAATGCCCACATTCCTATGACGGAATGCGGGCATTTTTTTTGGGGGATTCGCTTAGTTTCGGTCTGGATCATAGGCTCCGTAAGACGCGCGGAACTCCTCAATTTCGTCTGCACGTTCTACTTCTTCTTCAATTTCCAGATGCTGTTGTTCATCTTCGCTCGGTTCTACTAACTCTCGTTCAGGATTATCGAAAGATAGAATGACATCCTCTTCGTATATGGGCTCATAATCTCCCGCGGCATGCTGAAGCTCGGAATCTCCTGTGAATTTCTTTTCGTTTTTATCGAACGGCTCAATTTGAAGATTGTTACTTTCTGCATCATCCGGTTGATCTATTGAAGTTCTTCTTTTAGAAAAGTCGGTTTTATCTTCCATTCTATTCACCTCCGCAGTTAGTGTGT
Source organism: Filibacter tadaridae (assembly GCF_900609045.1). Classification (GTDB taxonomy): domain Bacteria; phylum Bacillota; class Bacilli; order Bacillales_A; family Planococcaceae; genus Sporosarcina; species Sporosarcina tadaridae. The sequence continues at coordinate 18,336 of NZ_UXAV01000031.1, read as the reverse complement.
TAGTCACTGTTTTCCCTTTGTAGAGAATCTTAAACTGTGAATCTGCTCTTGTATCCGGATGTGTTCAAGCGCTGGGTATGTGATACGAACTAGCGAAGGCGCCTTCAGGGGTAGCCGAAGCAATTAGACTGACAGCGAACTTCTGTCTGGCTTATTGCGGGAGGCATTCCCAAGCGCCGAAGCGGGGTTCAATGGACTTCTTTCAATCCGATGTAAAAAGAGACTGTGTAACGCAGCCGACAATTCGTCGACAAGTTACACAGTCTCTTTGATTATTCATAGATTAATCATTCTGTTGAGGGACACGAATTGTCCAACGGGAAAAGTCAGGCGTTTCCTTCTGAACAAGCTCTTTTGGATAGATGAATGTCCACGGCTTCGTCGTGTTTGCTTTTACAGACAACGAATCAAGTGTAAATGATCCGTTGGCAACAAGATCGCCATTCGCATCTATCAGCTCCAAAGGTAGTTTCTCAATATTAATTTGTTTCGAATGTCCATTACGAATGAAGATAGATGCTGCAATGCCGCCATCTTCTTGTTCTTTAACTTGGAAACCGCTGATATTCACTTCACGTGGTTTGAGTTTCGGAAGGCCTTCGACAACTTTTGCAAGTCCGTCCTTTTGATCTTCCGTCAATCCGTCTTCCCAAGCTTGTTCCAATTCAAGTTTGTGGGGAATCATCGATTGTACGTTGAATGCAAGTTTCCAGTTTTCTGTAGGCGGTTGTTCTGTGAAGATGTTCTCTTTAGTGAAAACGAATACCCACGGTCTTGCGCTACGTCCTGGGATATCACCCAGTTCTTTTAAATCGAATTCATCAGACGCTAGCGTTTTTCCTTCTTTATCAAGCAACATTAGTTCGACAGAGCCAACTGAAATCTGTTGGTCAAGGGAAGAACGGAAGAACGCTTTGACAAGCCAGCTACCGTTTGCAGGTTCGATATCAATGTCGATTCCTGAAAGGGAAATCTGATTTGGTTTAAGGGGTTCAAGCTCATTTGAAAGAAAACGGAAAACATATTCTTGTTCCTGTGGTACGTTCCATTCAGGATGAAGGGAAAGTTTTGTTTCCACTTCATCCGTTTCAGTCGTTTCGTTTACGCCCTCGACGATTTCATCGGAGCTGATTGTACTATCCGAACCAGTCTTTTCGGCTTTGTTAAAGATAGAGAAAAGTTTCATTCTTGTACCTCCTGTTGGTTTGTAATGAGTTTCATGAAGCCGATTACTTCGGCAGCGATACTACGGCGTAGCTTCTGGTAATGTGTACCGAAAAGTTCCAAACCTTCACGTTGATAAATACGCATTGGGTCTTCTTGCCCGTAGGAACGGAGTCCGATACCTTCTTTTAAGCGGGTCATTACTTCAAGGTGTTTGACCCACATCGTATCAATATGAGAGAGCATCACTTGTGGAATCATTTGGTTGACTTGCTCATTCTCAGCAAATGTTTCAATATAAGCAAGTAACTCATCTAGTGGCTCTTTATAGGCTTTCAAAATGGACGCTGTTTTTTCAAACGAACGTGGAATTTCGACAGGCTCCAACAATAAACCGTTCATCGTGCGCTCAATCCGTTCGAAATCCCAATTTTCAATAGGATCCTCGTCTCGGCAACTATCCAGAACAACAAATTCGACAGTTTCAGCAAGCATTGTTTTCAACTGACCTAGAACGCTTTCTTTTTCAATTACTTTATCCCGAAGAGTATAGATGACCTCACGCTGATCATTGATGACATCATCAAGTTTCAGATTGTATTCCCTCATTGAATAATGGACGCCTTCAACGATTCGCTGTGTCCGATCCGTTAATTCATCGACATCGGGATTTAACACAAGCCCTTCCTTATCTGTGTTCACTTTCTTTTGGAACTTCTCAAGGTCATCTTGTACGAAACGTTTGAACATGTCATCTTCAAGAGAGAGGAAGAAACGGCTTTCACCAGGATCACCTTGACGACCTGAACGCCCACGGAGCTGATTGTCAACCCGACGGCTTTCGTGTTTTTCCGTACCGAGTACGAAAAGTCCACCATGTTCTGCGACGCCTTCCCCGAGTACAATATCGGTTCCTCGTCCCGCCATGTTCGTGGCGACAGTGATATGACCCATTTGTCCTGCTTGGGAAATGAGTTCCACCTCTTGTTCGACACTTTTTGCATTGAGCAAAGTGTAATCGAGTTTGTAGTCGTCCAAATAGTTGACGACTGTTTCCGACTGTAGGATTGAAGTTGTTCCCACAAGAACGGGTTGTCCTTTTTCATGGCGTTCAGCTACTTCTTTAGCCATTGCTTTGTATTTCTGATCTATTGTCTTATATACACGGTCAGGTGCATCAATTCGGACTTTCGGACGGTTGGTCGGAATTTGAATCACTTCCATACCATACACTTCCCGGAATTCTTTTTCTTGTGTTTTTGCTGTACCTGTCATCCCGCATAATTTTGGATACATGCGGAAATAGTTTTGAATGGTTATTTGTGCTTGTGCTTTGTTTTCATCTGTAATCGGCACGCCTTCTTTTGCTTCAATCGCTTGGTGAAGGCCGTCTGATAAGGTACGACCTTCCATGATTCGTCCTGTGAACATATCGACAAGTTCGATTTTTTCATCCCTTACGATATAGTCTACATCACGTTTAAATATGACGTGTGCCCGTACTGCCTGGATCATATAATGATAAAGCGTTTGGTGTTCAAGTTCGTACAAATTCTCGATGCCGAATGCTTTTTCAACCTTTGCGATTCCTGTTTCAGCTAGGGAAGTCGCTTTTGTATCTTCATCGAAATCGTAATCCACTTCCACTTTGAAACGTTTTGCAAGACGTGCGGCAATATGGTGAAGATCCGCATCTGCTTGCGTTTTACCTGCAACGATGAGCGGGGTTTTTGCTTCGTCAATCAGTATGCTGTCGACTTCATCGATAATGGCGAAATGGTAGGGACGTTGCACTTTTTGTCCGACCTGTTGTGCCATATTGTCGCGCAAATAATCGAAGCCGAACTCTGTGCCGACTCCATATGTAATGTCAGCGTTATAAGCCGCTTGCTTAGCGGGTCCTTGCATCATCGGTACATTCAGCCCAACAGTGAGGCCGAGAAAACGGTGAATTTGACCAATCTGATCAAAGTCGCGCTTTGCAAGGTAGTCATTTACAGTAATCACGTGAACGCCTTTGCCTTCGAGTGCGCGTACATAAGAGGGAAGGGAAGCGACAAGCGTTTTTCCTTCACCGGTTGGCATTTCGGCAATATTTCCTTCGGTAAGTACGAGTCCGCCAATCAATTGGACATCAAAATGCCGCATGCCAAGAATTCGTTTGGAAGCTTCACGGACAACCGCAAATGCCTCCGGAAGAATCGATTGAATGGTCTCCCCCGATAGTAGACGTTCTTTGAATTTGTCGGTCATACATATTAGCTGTTCGTCCGACATCGTTTCATATGTTGATTCTATTTTATTTATTTGTTGAACAATTTTTCGGTATCTTCGTAGTTGTCTTTCGCTCGTTTGAGATGAACGTTTGAATAATGATAACATGTTTGAACGCTCCTTTTTCCGCTCCCTTTACAGGATTCACTCCCTATTTTATCAAAAAGGTGGGCAAATGACTACCTTAACATGAACGTTGTTACAATAAGGAAGGAAAATACGCGGGATAGGACCGTGGGGATGGGGGAAAGGTAAGTGTAGAAGTAACTTCAAGTTGATAAATAATTTCTATGAAGGGTGCTTTCGTCCATTAAACATGGTATAATACTGTTGATTTGATAAATTACCGATTATATGAGGGAGGAAGGACATGTTATTCCTTGCATTGGCTGTTGCATTTGTAGCATCCATTATACTGACTCCGCTCGTCATAAAATTTGCATTTCGAATTGGTGCGGTTGATCGTCCGAACTACCGAAAAGTACATGCGGCCATTATGCCACGAATAGGTGGGCTTGCAATTTTTGGCGCATTTATGATTGGATACGCCATCCTACGACCTGCAGATGAGCATTCCACCGCAATTCTCGTTGGAGCAATTATTATCATTGCCACAGGCTTTCTTGATGATATGCTTGAAATTACAGCGAAAGCAAAGCTAGCTGGCCAATTAGCGGCAGCTACCGTAGTGGTTGCGTGGGGCGGATTACAGATTGATTTTATTACACTGCCTTTTATTGGTCAATTTGACTTTGGGTATTTCAGCATTCCGATAACAATTATTTGGATTATCGGTATAACAAATGCCGTTAACCTTATAGATGGATTAGATGGACTTGCAGCAGGCGTTTCGTCCATAGCGCTTATTTCAATTACAGTGATGGCTGTTATTATGGGAAACGTTTTTGTTGCTGCAACTGCTTCAATTCTTGCTGCCAGCTCACTTGGTTTTCTTTTTTACAATTTCCACCCTGCAAAGATTTTCATGGGAGATACAGGATCACTTTTTCTTGGATTTATGATATCGGTTTTAGCTTTGTTAGGGTTCAAGAACGTTGCAGTCGTTTCACTAATTATCCCAATTATTATGCTGGGTGTTCCAATTTCTGATACGTTTTTTGCAATTGTTCGTCGTATCCGCATGAAGCAACCGATTTCGGCACCGGATAAATCCCATTTGCATCATTGTTTGCTGCGGACTGGGTTTTCACATAGACAGACGGTATTAATCATTTATGGAATAGCAATTTTGTTCGGTGCTGCAGCAGTGTTGTTTTCACAAGCAACTGTCTGGGGAGCGATTATACTCATAATCATTATGCTAATTGCTATCGAGTTATTTGTTGAGCTCATAGGCCTGGCGGGTACAAATTACAGACCGATTTTAAATCTTGTCCGAATGATTGGAAAATAAAATATGTATTTGTTGAGGCCATACACTTTCATTAAAGTAGTATGGCTGTTTTTTTTATCTTTTATGTACGTTAATGCAAAAAAAAAGATGAGCCCGGGATACGGGGCTCATCTTTACATTTACTCATTGAAATTGTCTTCAGATATTTCATTGGCGGATCCACTTAAACTTGAACTGCTGTCAGTCAAATTCGAGGAGTCTGGAATAAGCCCGAGATGCGCTTGTAATAGCTGTTTTACATTGGCTAAATCAGTATCGTCAAGCTTATAGTAATACGTTCCTGTCGACATATCATCATAGCCTTTCAAACTGATTGAGTCCACTTGTGGCATACCACCTTTGACATATGCCAAAAATGATTTCATTTCATCGTATGTCATGTCCGTTTTCATATTATCACCAAGTGCATCAATGACGTCACCGTATTTGGTAATAGATTTGATGGAAGTAGCTTCTTTCATAATTGCCTGAAGAATCATCTGTTGGCGTTCACCGCGTTTGATGTCGCTGTCAGCTTTGCGTGTACGTGCAAGCGCAAGTGCATGTCTGCCATCCAAATGCTGCAAGCCTTTTTTCAGTTGAATGGTATTTTTATCAAATTCATCTTTTTCAATACGGTCGTAAGGTACTTCGGCTTCTATTCCGCCGAGTGCATCGACAATGTCAATAAAGGCATTAAAATTCATCTTAATATAGTAATCCATAGGAATATCAAGTAACTCTTCAACTGTTTCAATTGTCGCACTTGTACCGCCGAATGCGTGCGCATGTGTGATTTTATCTTTGTAACCCACTTCGGGAATGTATACATAAGAGTCACGGGGAATGCTCAACAGTTTGACCGATTTCTCTTTAGGATTCAAAGTGGCGACAAGAAGTGCATCCGACCGACTATGATCGTCGCCTTGCCCCCGGGTTTCACTATCATCGACACCGACGAATAGAATGGAGACGTTGTCATGAGCCGGCTCTATTTTTGCTTCTCGTATATCTGATTTATCCCGACCCGGTAACGCTTCGTATGCCCGGTTTGCGGCGTCAGCCGCTTTATTTTGTAAAGATGCCCCATAGGCGACGACAACAAGTAATGCAGATAAGGCGACAAAAAGTGATATTTTTAGCGCCAGTCGCTTACCTGACTTATTCTTATCTTTTTTATACTCTCGTCTTTTCATATTTAGTTCCTCCGGACTCGGTTAAACGGAATTCACGTATAACCGAACTTTTAAGTGGTGGCGCCTAAATGATAGTGCGCCTTTCAGTAGATACAGACGTTAATAAACCAAGGGAAGTTTCAGTTGATATAAAATAGCAATCCTCAACATTATACTATTATTTATGTCATTCGTATACCATTTCAAGTGTTGAATTCGAGAAATTCATCAGAAATCGACGATAGTTCACCTTGTCCATTCGTCATTTCCAGTATCCACGTCCTGAATTCTTCCAGTTGTTCGACAGGAACGTATATGAAAAGATCCACTCCATCTGAGTACATGATTTCTTTTAGCGGATAGCAGGATTGTCTTACTTCGTTTTCAATTTTCCCTAAAAATGTGTAATCAATTGTCACCTTCATTAAATAATGATTCTTCCGTTCGACAATACCGGTAGCCGCAATCCCTTCTGTCGTTGCACGTCCATAAGCCCGGATAAGACCGCCGCCTCCAAGTTTGATGCCTCCGAAATAGCGTGTCACGACGACCACCGTGTCTTTCAGACCTTGTTTTTTTAATACTTCAAGCATCGGAAATCCGGCAGTGCCGGACGGTTCGCCGTCGTCATTCGCTTTTTGGATTCCATCCTGTTCACCAATCATATAAGCCGAACAATTATGTGTTGCGGCGGGATGCAATTTCTTAATCGACTGGATGAAGTCAAGAGCCTCGTGTTCTGTTTCAGCGCGGCTGACATATGACAGGAATCTTGACTTTTGTATAATAAGTTCGCTTTCGCCATTTCCTTTTACTGTACAGTAATTTGCTCGCATTTGCGGAACACCCCTCACTTGTAATACAATTTTAATATTCAATTGGTCCTATGATGCTATACTATATGATGAGCGCATGGAATTCATCATTCCTCGTTTTACTTTACTATCTAAGTTTAGGATGGGGGAGGATTAAATGAAAGATAATGCAGTGGATATCCACTCGCTCGAAACAATATTCAACAGTATGGTTCGTGCAATGGATCAGTCAAAGAATGATATTTTCATTATAGGCGAACAAAGTCGCCAAAGTTTTGAAGAAATGAAAAATGAGCTTGAAGAAGTGAAAAAAAATATTTCCCGGGTAATTACTGAAGTCGATTATTTGGAAGGGATGACCCGCCATTCACGAAGACGCCTTGCCGATGTATCGAAGAACTTCGCTAACTACTCGGAAGAGCAGGTTAGGCAAGCGTACGAGGTTGCAAATGACTTGCTCGTACGGTTGTCGGTCAGTCAGATGGAGGAGAAACAGCTTCGTATTCGCAGGGATGATCTGGATAGGCGTCTAGTAGCGCTTCTAGATACGATTGGGAGAGCAGATGAACTAATCACTCAAGTGTCGACCGTTATCACTTACCTAACATCAGATTTGAAAGATGTGGGTATGGCACTTGAAAACGCGAGGAATAAACAGGAGTTTAGTATTCGAGTTATTCAGGCGCAAGAAGAAGAACGGAAAAGACTTTCCCGTGATATTCATGACGGGCCTGCACAAATGTTGGCAAATGTTCTGATACGCACTGGTTTAATCGAAAAAACGTTTATACAAAAAGGTTCGGAACGTGCATTCGCTGAATTGACGGATTTGAAAGGGATGGTTAGAACTGCTTTGTTGGAAGTGCGTCGGATAATTTACGATCTTCGCCCTATGGCGCTTGACGATCTCGGACTAATCCCGACGTTACGAAAATACCTTTCGACAATTGGCGAATATGAAAAAGACGTCGAAATTCATTTTCAAAACAATGGTCAAGAGCAGCGATTCCATACAAATTTCGAAGTATCAGTGTTCAGGTTGGTGCAGGAATGTGTATCAAATGCGTTGAAACATGGAGAAGCGAAGGATATTTGGGTGAATATTGAGTGGCTTCGCGATATAATGAATATTATTATCAAAGATAATGGTATAGGGTTCGATCAAAAAGAAGTGAAAGATAAGTCATTCGGTCTTATCGGGATGCGTGAACGTATCGATTTGTTGAAAGGTGAGATGAATGTTTCCTCATTTATAGGCAATGGAACGACCATACTTTTCCGTATTCCATTCAGAAATGACATAATTGACGATTAGAATCATTGGGAGGAAATGAAAATGGCTAAAATATTAATTGTAGATGATCATCAATTATTCCGTGAAGGGGTAAAACGTATTTTGGACTTTGAAGACTCTTTTGAGGTTGTTGCTGAAGGAGATGACGGTAATGAGGTAAATGAACTTTACCGACAATACATGCCGGATGTTGTCTTGATGGATATTAACATGCCGCGTATGAACGGTGTGGATGCGACAGAAAATCTAATTAGTGAATATCCTAATGCAAAAGTGATTATGCTGTCGATTCATGATGACGAGTCGTATGTGTCGCATGCACTTAAAACGGGTGCTCTCGGATATATGTTAAAAGAGATGGACGCGGATGCCATTGTACAGGCCATCAAAGTAGTGGCAGCCGGTGGTTCTTATCTTCATCCCAAAGTGACGCATAACCTTGTAACGGAATTCCGCCGGTTAAGTGAACGTGAGCATAAGGGGTCGTTTCAACAAAATGATATCCGCCGGCCATTCCACTTACTTACAAAGCGTGAATGTGAAGTGTTGCAACTACTAACTGACGGGCAAAGCAACCGGATGATTGGTGAATCATTATTCATTTCCGAAAAAACGGTTAAGAATCATGTTTCAAGCATTCTGCAAAAAATGTCTGTAAACGACAGAACGCAAGCCGTAGTTACGGCCATTAAAAATGGTTGGGTTGAAGTGAAATAAAGAGAAGTACCGAATAGAAAAGAGAAGGGCCTTCCGTTTGGAGCGGCCTTTTTACTTGCGTAGGAGGAATTATGATGAAAAAAATAGCTTTTTTACTAGTTTTAACGCTTATTCTTATACTGGGTGCTTGCAACAAGGAAGAAAACAATTCTTCTACGCAAGGTTCGGCCACAGACGGGGAAGCGAAAAATGCATACGGTGCGATTGATCACGGCGTAGAGGATAAGGGAATAGGCTTTAATCTGTCAGGTAATACGATTGAAGAAGCGACGGGGGTTCCGCAAGAAGAGAAAGAGCAGATTTTACGTGTGTTCAATGCATATATCGACACATTTAATGAGCAGGATATTGAAGGTTATATAGAAACGCTTTCAGATCGTACAGAAAGCTTTGATAAGGAAGAAGAGCGTAAGGGATTAACGGAGGCTTTTAATCAAAATGAACTTAAACGTCAAGTATCTGATGTGACGATTGTTAAATATGATGAAGAAAAAGCGCAAGTATTCGCGAATCTTGAGACAACTATGAAGCAGAAATCAACTGGACTGAAGACATCTCCAAGCGGGCGCCAAGTGACTGTGCTAACGAAAGATGATGGAAAGTGGAAAATTTCAGCCGTACATTATATGGGTAACGATGAAAATAAATAAGACTTTAAACACTCTTCGCTATTAAGCTAGCGGAGGGTGTTTTTTTGCGTTTGTATACATCTTATTTCCATAAATTTGGTGGTTGATTTTTCGTGTATTGAAGCATATTATAAGTGTATGGGAACATTTGTTCCAGACTGAGAAATAAATAAATAAATTTGTTGTCCCACACTAGCAATTATCTCCCTGGGTTATTCCTTGGTTAATAACACATCTGGTGCCGGTTACAGACACCGAATTCAATATGGAAAGGAGGAATTTCGATGCCTTTAATACCTGCAGAGGCATTGCCGTATTTTGAGAACATGATTTACTTGCCGATGGTTCTCGTTATTTTGGAAAGGGATCGTGAATCCTTTGAAAAAGGTCCTTTCAAATTGAAAAGACCTTATATTAACATGGTTGAAGAGGCGACAAGGCTAGCACGTGCCGAATTGAAAGAAACACATAGTTATTTAAGACGCCGGGATATGAAAGTCATTCGCAATAAAATGGATGATACATTTACGGAATATGTATTCATTCACGGCGGGTATGAAGATCATCGACGCTATTTGAATGTCCGTTTACGCAATCGAACAGAAGAGCTGCTAAGTGTTTTCATTATGCAAGTCAATCATTGAATTTGTTTTTTTCGTATGAACCCAAAAAGAAAGAACGATTTAACTGGTTTTGTTTTTTTGCATAATCTTTCTCTAAAAGTGCTGCAAGAGAATATTGTCGATGCATCGTATTCTCGGAGACATTCACTTTGAAAGAACGATTATTCTCCAAATGGACGATGCAACCCATATCGTCTGGTTCAAAATTATCAATTGCGTGATAAGAAACCCAGATACTTTGTGTAGAGGATGGTGACATCGTAGGCAGGAATATATAGGGTTTTCCGAAATCATGTGCGACGATTATCGGCGTTTTATGTCTCTTTCCGAGCACAAGCCTCGCAGTATTCGACGAAGTTTGAAAAGAACCGCCATAATACACACATGAACTTTTTACGATATGGAGCGGCTTCCTAGGAATCCTAAGTTCGCCATTTCGTTCGATAACACGAGACGATATTTTGTTATTATGGATTACCGGTTGTACCATGAATGTATCAAAGGAGACGACGTAGTTAGCAGTTTGTTTCACAGTTTCCAATTATAAGCCCCCTATTTTTGTATATGGTTAATTATAAAATGGAATATTTTTAATGCAACTGTTATTTTGAATAATTTGAATCACTGATAAAATACAGTTATTTTGACCTGGATGCTTTATATGGAAAAACCGTTTTTAATCTACAGTGGTGCAGATTAAAAACGGTTGCATAGTTAGTTGTTTTGATAGTCAATTGCGGCGGCACCTAGTGCTTTTGCAGCAAGAAGCATCGCTCGTTCATTAAAATCAAATTTAGGATGATGGTGGGGATAAGGATCTACTGGTTTTGCACCTGTGAAGAAAAATGTACCGGGTACTTTTTCGAGATAGTAGGCAAAATCCTCTCCTCCCATTTGAGGTTCTGCTTCGACAGCTTCTGCGTCAGGCAATTGTTCGATAATGGTTTTTATAAATTCTGTTTCAGCTGCATGATTAACAACGGGTGGGTAGCCGCGTATATAGTCGAATTCGATTGTGCAGTCATTTGAAAGAGCTGTACCTTCAACAATTCGTTTCATTTCAAGTTCCATTAAGTCACGGATTTCAGGATTGAATGTGCGAACAGTACCTCCCAGTTTTGCAGAGTCTGCGATAATATTGAAAGCATTTTCAGCTACGAATGAACCAACGGATAGGACAGCAGATTCAATCGGATTGACGCGGCGTGATACAAGTTGCTGCAAGTTCATAACGAGTTGTGATCCGATAACGATAGCATCTTTTGTTTGATGGGGAGCCGCACCATGTCCGCCTGAGCCCTGAATTGTAAGTACAAATCGATCGGCCGCTGCCATAACAGGACCTGTTAAATATTCAATTGCACCGTATGGGGTTAAAGACCATAAATGTGTCCCGAAAATAGCGTCTACGCCTTCAAGACAACCATCTTCAATCATCGACTTCGCACCACCAGGCGCATATTCTTCGGCATGTTGGTGGATGAAGACATATTCACCGGCAAGGTCTTCGTGTATGTCATGGATCGCTTTGGCGAGCTGTAGTAATGTGGCGGTATGTCCATCATGGCCGCAAGCATGTGCGACACCTGCAACGGTGGACTTATACGACACATCTTTTTCATCCTGAATCGGAAGGGCATCGAAATCGGCACGAAGAGCAATTGTTTTACCCGGACGTCCGCCTTTAATACGAGCGACAACGCCATTCCCGCCTACATTTTCGCGCACTTCCACTCCAAGATTTATATAAAAATCACGGATGTATTGCGCAGTTTTTACTTCTTGAAAAGATAATTCAGGATGCATATGAAGATGGCGCCGTATAATCACCATATCCTCATAAGCATTATCCAACCGCTCGAATAATTGCTCTTTCACTCGACTACCCCTCTCAAGTTCCAAATAGTTTGAATGCTTAAGAGTTAAGTATAACAACCGATTTCGGAACCTGCAATCTAGCCTCGAGCAATAAAAAAAGACGCGACCCAACAAGCGGGTCAAAGCGTCTTAGTCTTTTTTCTTCGTCTGGTAAGTCGTTACATAAGAAGCACTAGAGAAAATATGCGGTGTTTTGTCAACACCTGCCGCCTTTTCGGTAGCTGAATGTGCTTGTGCAAATGAATTGGAGTTTTGCCAACGCGTGAAGGAAGATGCACCCGTCCATTCCGTCATCACGATATACGTGTCCGAATCGAGAGGGCGAAGCAAGCGGAATGCTACGAATCCAGGCTCTGACTCAATAGCACCTGCTCTGTTGTTAAAACGGTCTTCGAAAACCGGTCGTCCTTCATCTGTCACAGGAATATTGTTGAAGACGAAATAGCCATTATCTTCAAGCGTACCTGAAGTGCCGATCACTTCATATTTGCGCGGTGTCTGAAAGACCGTTTTTCCATCCGTCTCATGCAACAGTAACGAATTACCATCACCATGCAGTGCGAACATTACCTCTCCTGTATGGTCTTCTTTTAACTTCTCCATGAATTCGGGTGTACCTGATGTGATAAAAATGTTCATAATAAAATACCTCCTCCAATTATATATTCATTTTCCCCTATTTGAGCGGTTAAAACAAACTTTGACGAATCTATGGCAAATTAATAGGGAATGGCGCACAATTTAATGACAAACAAGGGCTAGCGCTATACTTTACTCCGTAAAATGACTATATTGAGAACGGATATACTAATACTGAAATTAATAATGAAAGTGGGAATCGAGCACATGACAACGTTCAATGATACATTACTTCGCGCAGCACGTGGAGAAAAAATCGAGCATACGCCCGTTTGGTACATGAGACAAGCAGGTCGTTCTCAGCCCGAATACATGAAAATAAAAGAGAAATACTCACTCGAAGAAATTACCCATCAACCTGAACTTTGCGCATACGTCACAAAGTTGCCGGTCGACCAATATAACGTCGATGCAGCTGTTCTATATAAAGACATCGTCACCCCTTTATCCGGTCTCGGTATCGACGTGAAAATCAAATCGGGCGTGGGACCGGTTATTTCGAATCCAATCCGTACAGTCCAAGATGTTCATAATCTTGGCGAATTATCCCCACAAGATGATATCCCGTTCGTTCTGGAAACAATCAAGCTATTGACGACGGAACAATTGAATGTGCCACTTATCGGTTTTGCAGGAGCACCATTCACCCTCGCAAGCTACATGATTGAGGGCGGTCCATCAAAGAGTTATAATTTAACAAAGTCCTTCATGGTATCGGAATCTGAAACATGGTTCGCACTCATGGACAAATTGGCGGACATGACGATTACGTACATCACTGCCCAAGTCAATGCGGGTGCACAAGTGATTCAAATTTTCGATTCATGGGTTGGCGCATTGAATGTGGCTGATTACCGTATCTTTATCAAGCCGGTTATGACACGCATTTTCACAGAACTCCGCAAGCTGAATGTACCCCTTATCACGTTCGGTGTCGGTGCAAGTCACTTGGCAAACGAATGGCATGACCTTCCTGTGGACGTCGTGGGCCTCGATTGGCGTTTGTCCATTAAAGAAGCGGGCGAACGAGGATTGACTAAACCGTTACAAGGGAACTTAGATCCGTCGATGCTGCTTGCAGATTGGTCCATTATTGAAGAACGTGCGAAAACAATCATCGAACAAGGTGTGGAACATGGCAGTCATATTTTCAACCTTGGCCACGGTGTATTCCCGGATGTAAAACCGGCAACCTTGAAAAAACTGACAGAATTAATTCATAGCTATAGTGCACAGTTGCGTAAATAACGCGCTGATTCAAACGAAGAGGTGACTGACATGAAGAAAAAAATGGGGCTTTTAGTAATGGCGTACGGCACGCCGAATAAAGAAGAAGATATCGAATCGTACTACACACATATCCGCCATGGTCGTCCACCAGCACCCGAGCAATTGGAAGACCTTCAGAACCGCTACGCAGCAATCGGCGGCATTTCCCCTTTAGCGAAAATTACGGAAGACCAAGCAAATGCGCTATGTAACCGTCTGAATGAAGTACAGGAAGACATCGAATTCAACGTCTATATCGGCTTGAAGCATATTGCGCCATTCATCGAAGATGCTGTACAGAAAATGCATGAAGATGGCATTAAAGAAGCTGTCTCAATCGTCCTTGCACCCCATTTCTCAACGTTTTCGGTTAAGTCATACAATGGCCGCGTGAAAGAAGAGGCGGACAAACTAGGCATGACAGTCACATCCGTGGAAAGCTGGTACAAACAACCGAAATTCATCGCTTACTGGGTTGATAAGGTGCGTAACACCTTTGACAGTATGAGCGAAGAAGAACGGGCAAATGCCTGCTACATCGTTTCAGCGCATTCATTGCCGGAAAAAATCTTGGCAAACGGAGATCCATATGCGGATCAGTTGAAAGAAACGGCAGATATGATTGCAGCAGGAGCTGGCGTCGAAAAGTACGCAGTCGGCTGGCAAAGTGCGGGACAAACGCCGGAACCATGGCTAGGACCTGATGTGCAAGATTTAACACGTGATCTACATGCAGAACATGGTTATAAAGCATTCGTGTACACCCCAGTTGGATTCGTTTCAGATCACTTGGAAGTGCTATACGATAATGACCATGAGTGCAAAGTGGTTTGTGATGAAATCGACGCGTCTTATTACCGACCTGCAATGCCGAACATAGATCCACTCTTTATCGACGCTATGGTAGATGCAGTGTTTGAAAAACTGGAAACGGCGGAATAATTTCAGGAGGAATGAATTCATGGACACGAACGAACAAAACAAAAAAGTCGTCATTGTCGGTGGGGGAATTACAGGTCTCTCCGCGGCGTACTATATGCAAAAAGAGGCACGTGAAAAAAACCTTCCGCTTGACGTGATTCTTGTAGAGGCCTCAAACCGGTTAGGCGGTAAAATCCAGACGGTTCGACGTGATGGCTTTGTCATTGAACGTGGTCCTGATTCTTTTCTCATCCGAAAAAAAAGTGTGGGAACGTTGGCAAAAGACCTTGGTATCGAAAACGAGCTTGTGAGAAATGCGACAGGTCAAGCATATGTCCTTGTAGGTGGTAAACTTCATCCGATTCCAGGTGGCTCGGTAATGGGCATTCCGACGGAAATGGGTCCGTTTTTAAAGACGGATTTGTTTTCACTGGCAGGAAAAATGCGTGCAGCAGGGGATTTGGTACTTCCGCGTTCAGGCATTAAAGAAGATCAGTCCCTCGGTCGTTTTTTCCGCAGGCGGTTCGGTGCGGAACTCGTTGAGAACTTGATTGAACCGCTTCTTTCCGGTGTATACGCGGGCGATATTGATCACTTAAGCTTGCAGTCGACGTATCCACAGTTTTACGAGGTAGAAAAAAGGCACCGTAGCCTTATTCTTGGCATGAAAAAAACAACTCCACAACAAAAACCTGCGAATAATGGGCTTGCGGCGAAGAAAGAAGGCGCCTTCCATACGTTCCGGAACGGTCTCGTAACACTTGTGGATGCACTCGAACAACAGCTGGAACCAGGTTCTGTTATGAAAGGTGTCCGGCTGGAAGCGATTGATAAAAACGGAGACAAGAACGTTCTTACAATGAATAACGGACAAACCATCGAAGCGGATGCAGTCATCATGACAACGGGACACGAAATGGCGGGGCGTCTATTCGCACCCCACGGCCTATTGCAAGATGTAAGGCAAATACCGACAACGTCCGTTGCGACAGTGGCACTAGCTTTTCCAGAAGAACATGTCGTGCAAGACAATGAAGGCACTGGATTTCTCGTATCCCGTGCAAGTGACTATTCGATAACAGCATGCACGTGGACACATCGCAAATGGCCGACCACAACGCCAGATGGGAAAGTGTTGTTGCGCGCCTTCGTCGGACGTGCTGGCGATCAGGCAATTGTTGACCTATCAGATAGTGAAATCGAAAAAATCGTGCTTGCAGACCTCAGTAAAATTATCGGCATAAAAGGCAAACCCGATTTCACAGTCATTACCCGCTGGAAAGAAGACCGACCGCAATACCGGGTTGGTCACAAGCAACGGATAGAGGCGGCGCGCGTAGAATTGCGAACGAAATTCCCGACTGTGTTGCTGGCGGGCGCTTCGTACAATGGCGTCGGTTTACCCGATTGCATTGACCAAGGAGTAGCGGCGATGAAAGAAGTCGTGAAAAAACTGTTTTGATCGGGAAATTAAAAAACAACCGTAGGAGCATGATGGCTCCTACGGTTGTTTTTGCATTCAATTATAGACAATTGCACTTGTCACATTTATTGCTGTAGCACTCATGTTGTTCTTCAATTTCTTCACCACAAGCGGTACAAGTCTTCGGGGGTAGATTTTTGAAAAACTCGATAACATTTTCCATCATTACGTTCATCTCCTATCCGTTTTGTAGTAGTACTGACCAATAAAAATAATTTGTAATAGTACAGTCTATGCAAAAAAATTAGATAATATTGCACTTGTCGCATTTATTGCTGTAGCACTCATGTTGCTCTTCGATTTTTTCTCCACAAGTAGCGCAAGACTTGGCAGGTAAGTTTTTAAAGAACTCAATCACGTTTTCCATAAGTTATTCAACTCCATTCCATATTGTATTAGTACGCCGTTCATTTCCTTCTTTGTAATAGTACAGACTGTCCAAAAAAAAGTGAGGAATGTTACAATTTTTGCTGTATCAATCATGACGCGTTTCGATTTCATTGCCATCTGTTTTGCAAGTTGACCTTAGAGGAAATAACTACCACTTTAGATGATCGTCACGTTTTCCCTTTCAGTTTTGTACTATAACGAGAAGTATTATTACTAGTGTATTATAACAGTTGGATAAATGTCAACCAATTCGATGATTTATTCTGAAAAGTTTTTTGTAAGGTGTTTCATGAGTAAAAATGATAAACTATATAAGTTGAACGAATGATTCTATAAAATTTCCAGCGAAGGCGCCTCATAGGGGTAGCCGAAGCAATAAGACTGACAGCGGTCTTGTTGCTGGCTTATTGTGGGAGGCATCCCCGAGCGCCGAGCGTTGTTGAGAGGATTCTTTATGTCAACATATATAGAAGAACCTATTTTTAAGGAGCGATTTGTATGTATTTCATTGATAATAAAGGTATTACAGACCCACGCATTAACCTTGCGATTGAGGAATATGTATTGAAGACGATGGATATCGATAAAGATTCTTTTTTGCTTTTCTACATTAACGAACCATCAATCATTATCGGGCGAAACCAAAATACGATTGAAGAGATAGATACCGATTTCGTCGATATTAATGGTATTCACGTTGTACGCCGTTTGTCGGGCGGCGGTGCTGTTTATCATGACCTAGGCAATTTGAATTTTAGTTTCATCACAAAAGATGATGGGGATTCGTTCCGTAACTTCAAAAAGTTCACGGAACCTGTTGTTGAAGCACTTGCAAACATGGGCGTGAAAGCGGAACTTCTCGGCCGTAATGATTTATTGATAGATGGTCGTAAAATTTCAGGTAACGCGCAATTCTCAACGAATGGCCGTATGTTCAGCCACGGAACGCTCATGTTCGATACAGAAATCGAGCGCGTCGTTTCGGCACTCAAAGTGAAAAAAGATAAAATCGAATCGAAAGGCATCAAATCGATTCGCAGCCGTGTGGCCAACATTACCGAATTCCTAAAAGAGCCGATGACGATTGAACAGTTCCGTTTGGAAGTACTGAATTCAATTTTCGATGGCAATGAAAACATCAACTATATGGAGTTAACGGAAGAAGATTGGGAAAATATTCGTGCACTCTCGAAAAAACGCTACGGCAACTGGGAATGGAATTACGGTAAATCTCCGAATTTTAATATGCAACATTCCCACCGTTTCCCGGTAGGCGGCATCGATGTGCGTCTCCAAGTGAATAAAGGACTGATTGAAGACGTCAATATTTTCGGCGACTTTTTCGGCGTCGGCGATGTAGCCGTTCTTGAAGAAAGTTTGAAAGGCGTCCAATACGACAAGCAGTCAATGAGTGACGCACTCAATTCGGTAGACATTCCTACATATTTGGGCGGTATTACAAAAGAAGAGTTTCTCCAATTAATTTATTAATGATATCAGAAGATAGCCCGACATTCGTCGGGCTATTCTTGATTGGAAAAATACCATATCGCCGCCGCGCGCTCAAGATGTCATCGAAGCGATCAATCATCGCCGCCGCGCGCTCAAAGTTGCTATCGAAGCGATCAATCATCGCCGCCGCGCGCTCAAAGTTGCTATCGAAGCGATCAAT
>NZ_UXAV01000008.1 GCF_900609045.1 Filibacter tadaridae | reverse complement strand
GAGCTATGCACTTTTTGAAGAAGGGGCTGAAAAAATGACAAAAGGAAATTCACCGATCATGGCACAGATGGAGAAAGTGTATCGGCATACAAGAGCAAATTCCTTTGCTACTCGTGCCAGATACGAAAGCAGCTGTCGAAATTTCATTGGATTTTTAGATGAAAAATTCAAGATGAAAAATTTGCGGAATTTACAGGATAAGCATGTAGTAGCCTATATCCAGCAACGGCAAACGGAAGGAATTGCACCAAAAACGCTTAAAAACGACTTAGGGGCGATTCGCTACATGCACGACATGATTCCAAACATCAAACACGAACTTTCCGACAACAAAGAGCTAAAAAATGCATTTTCCATTGCATTAGACAAGACACCTGCGGTAAAAGGCAATAGGGCATGGACAGACCATGAATATAACGATATGCAACAATCCGTCCGAGAAATGGCTGCAAGCAACGGCAGGGGGTCTGAAACAGCCGCTGACGTGCGCGATGTGATGCAATTGGCAAGGACAATGGGGTTGAGGGTGACTGAAGCTGTTGCAATGAGCAGATCACAAGTAGAGCAAGCGTTGAGATTGGGAATTTATCAAGTAAAGGGCGAAGCAAAGAATGGAAAATGGCGACAGGTCCCATTGTCTTCCCAAGGTCGATGGGTAATGGAAAGCAGGATTCAAGGAGTTCCAAGAGGTGAACGCCTGTTTATTCGTCCTGGTGAGAAGACACATGCAGCAGTAAATCGAGTCGAGAAGTTCATGCAAAATAATCGGGATCAATTCGAAACGGTCGAAGGTCAAGAAACGCGGATGTATGAAGGAGTGGCTAATGCTTTAACCTATCACGGGCTACGCTACAATTATGTCCAAGATCGGGTACGGGAAGAAATGGAGAAAGGCTATTCCAAGTTGCAAGCTGCAGCAATCGTCACGAAAGAAGTTGGCCATGAACGAGTAGATGTCATTGATGTCTATTTGGGGGATAAAGGTTGATTTCCCTTACAAGAAATCAACCTCTTTATATTTAATTTTCTTTAACTAAAGCTCCATTAGTTAAACAGAAACAGGCTACTTATAATAATTTATTTATCCTTTTTTCTAACAAAGTAATTTTCATGTCGTTATTTTCAATGCTTTTTAAAGAGACGAGCAAAAAAACCTGGATTCCCCTCTTCTTCTGTCGCAGCGGTTTCAGCCATGTCCAGTTCTTTTTTACGACCTTCCATAGTTTCCTTTAGACCTAACAATAGTTCTCTGTCGTGTTCTTGCAGTTGTAGCCGTCCTGGCAAAGACTCCTCGATATAATTTTTCAATTCCAATTGTCCTTTTACCAATTCATCGACCATTTCCCGCATGGCATTCATTTCTTTGTTTTGTTGGATTAACAATTCTTGAAAAGATTCAAGTGTTGTGGGAAGAACAATTAATTCTTTGCTTTCAACTCGTGTAACTTCACCACCAAACTTCTCCAAGAGCAACTTTTCCATTTCTTTTGGATCCGTGCGATGAATTTCCTGTTTCCTTTGGTCTTTAATGACTTCATCTATATATTCAATACGTTCAACTTGCTGCTTACTGTACGTACGTTGGCCATTGTTATCTGGATCTTTAAAAACGGGCTCAGTTCCGAGCCATCCTCGTTCTTCCCATTTATGCAGTTGAAATGATTTAATGTCTAATTCTCTTGTGATTTTACTGATTGGAACTCGCATTTCCCCATCCCCCAATAGCATAAATTTAGCTTTATCTTACACTAAATTTAGCTCTAATTTATCCTTAACTTAGGCTAACTTATCCCTGTAAGTCAATCTTTCTCAACCTTTTTGTATTCCTCTTACCCAATCTCACTTCGTTAGATCACAAGACTTACAATAAAACAAATTGAAAGAGGGATTATAAAATTAGGCCCAATTAAAGATTAGTGTTGATTTACTTGTTCGACTAAGGAGGGACACCCGTTGAATAAAGGGAAATCGTCTATTGATGGTCTTTTTTTATTTGGCCTGAAGGAAGTTCATCGGCAAGTATCAATGGTAAATGTCTGACTGAAGCGATAGCAAAAGGAATTTAAGGGGTGAATACTTGAGGTGATTCTCCACCCTTTTGGCTTTTCCAAATGTACATTTGGAAACTACTAACCGGCGAAGGTACCCCAAGGATTTTGGGGTCGGGTTTCAATTTATAATTTTTTTTGGAGTTTCCTTTTTCAAAAAAGGAAACTCCTTGGGCTACTTTTCTGACATTGAATTTGTATATCAAGCATCTCTTTTTTATCTTGAACATTGTTGACCTAACTCAACAATGTTTCAATTTCCATCTGTCACGCTAGCGTTCCTAACGTTAAAATATAAAGGCACGCTAGCGTGCCTAATACAAAAAAACTTGCCCCCATCAAAACACTAGGCTTCGCCTAGTCCCACGATGAAATTGGGGGCAGTTTTCCCTTATGCTCTTTCTAACTTTTTCTAACTATTCCCGTGTTTCCGATTCAAAAAGTTATTAAAAAAATAGAGCCAGGTGACATCTGTTTAGGTCACCAAAAATAAAATTTTTGGTGCTTCAAACGGACAAGGTTCTAGGATTTCCTACCAAGACAAAAACAGCGTTTTTGGGATTAGTCATGACAAACCCGTAGCTTGCCCTTTCTCCGACTCTTTGTTTTTGCCCCTGCAAGAAACACATGCGAAACTTTATAAATACGAAAATAATTAAAGGGAAAACAGAGCTCGAATTCGGAAAAAGGTTAGAAAGAGCATAAGGGGTTTTCGTTCCCATGTACCATGTGAAGTTAGGCGAAGCCTAACGAAACTGCGGGAACATGAATTAGATTCAAATGCATGAAACCATGCACTATATTTTATTGTAAATGCATACTTTCATGCATCGTATTGTATTACTTGCCTTCTAAATCCCGACCCTTTTTTCTATCAACTTTTGTTCTCATTTTTCAAAGAAAGTTCCAAAAGTCCCTTCACAGCATCAAATGGATCCCCCAACTCAATCCCTCGTTCTTTCGCAACCTTTCGTAAAAGTTCCATCTCCTTAATCATTCCCGCTACAGGATCAGACTCAATATTCATATCAATTTTTTTTGTACGCTGCTTGTAATTGGTTATCCGTCATTGAACGGTAAAAAGTATCACTTATCATTTTCATATCCCAATTCCTTTAGTAGCTTTTCTCGTTCTTCTGCAATGTTAAGATCAGTTTCTTTTTTAGCCTTTTTTGGTTCGTTTCTATTTTTAAACCACTCAGGGACCTTTTCCACTCGACCTGTTCTCCGTTGACTTGGTTTTAAATCAGCGAACGTGACAGGCAATCCCTTTTGATAAAGTCCCCCATACTCTTGCAATTTCATTTTGATAAAACCTAAGGGATTTTTCACGCTTTCTTCTTCGTTCACGTAATGAATGAGCATGCTCAATTCCTTTTCAGCATCATCGCTCCAAATAAATAATGCTCCTTCATACATTTCAGTAAAATAAATATGATTGAAGCTATAATCTTTCGTTAAAGCATTCAATCGTTTTCGAATATCTTCATTTTCAACTTGTTTTTTTAGTCTTTCTGGTTTAATTTTTGCATCGAGTAGTTCAATTTCCTTTTCAGGTTTGTGTTTGATTGTAAACTTAATCCGTTCTACGCTACGCCCTTTCTTAATTTCCTCAAAGCTAATATAAAAGTCAGTCTTCTTATTGACTTCTTCAACTGCCCTCGATAAAACACGTACTTTGAAATTGGAGTACTTTGGATATGTACCTTCTTCAACACCTAATTTCCCTCTTAAATCCTCGAGAGGATACTCCCATGTCCCAAGAAATTCCCACTTTTTCATAAGTTCATATAACCGAATGGAGTATGTACTATTAAGGGCTAATATATTACTTAATCGGTATGAAGTATATTCTTTCAGTTGTAATAAATATGGCTTTAACTTGGGAGAAAAGGTTAATTCTATAACTCCTTCACCATCAATGTACTCCGCACTAGAAACCCAATGAGCAAGAAGCCACCCTTTATTTTTGCGCGGAATTTCAATAGTTTTCCCCATTAAATTTTTGACAACTTCTTTAATTTCACTGTATTTTGTTTTCCCCTTTAATCCCAACATTTCATTAAAGTCTTTTAATGAAATTCGATACTCTTTAAAATCTTCATCATCAGGTTGAATTTCACTGACCATTGCCAGAATTATTTTTTGTTCTCTAACGGTTAAAGGATTATTATGGCGAGCTTCAATTAAATCATTTGATTGTGCCACCAAATAATTACTTTTCATAGTCCATCTCCTAAAGGTTACACATTTATATTCCTGTTGCCTTATCTATAGATTAATAACTAAAGCATGCAGTGTCAACAACTTATGCAACATATATATATAGTTGTTACCTTTGGGACCGAAAGTGTTACCTTTGGGACCGAAAGTGTTACCTTTGAGGGACCGAAAAGGTTGCCTTTGGGACCGAAAAGGTTGTCTTTGGGACCGAAAGTGTTGCCTTTAGACCTCGAAAGGTCAATGGTACCAACGGTTTGAAGGGTCCTGTAATCACTAGTAATCAAGTAATCAAGTAATCAATAAACAACAACAAACACGCGCGTGGTGGTGGTGGTCAAAAATCAGGTGACATTGATTTCTCTTTTTCTATCAAAAAAATCGAGACAAATAATCTATACCCAAAACATAAAAGGCCGTTACTAGAAAAAAAGAGGGCAAATCCTCGAAAAGGACATGTCCAACTCTCTCAGTCTATTAAATATAGCCATAGAAACGCACAGGATACTCATAGAGCAACATTAAAGGAATTTAGGTGTATCTCTTTAATTACTCTTTTAGGAACGATTCTAGACTATCTGTGGGCGTTTTTAGAAAACCGAAGAAGACGGGCGAAAATTGCGAAAGGGTTTTGTATAATTATTCGTTCAGACAAGCCTAGCGTCCACCAGAAAGCCTGTTAACTCAACGATGTATAATTTCATGCATAACGAAAGGGAAGGGTCGTGGTAGTCCCCCCTTTTTCCCTTTTCTCCTCGTAAAACCTAGTTCAAAATCCAGTTCATAAAGAGAAAAAAAAGCCCTTAAAAAACATAGGGCTTTTCTGGTATACCAGAATTCTTCTGGACATGCTCTGCGAGGCTAAAAGCAAGGGAGCAAAAACCGCTCCCCCAAGTTCAAAAACAAAAAGAAAAAGATCATGGGCTTTGCCCAAACCCACGAGGGAAAAATTTCCCCTCGAACCCCTCCAAAAAGCTCCCCCAACCCCCTCACTTTTTGAGGGGGCTCCCTCGCCGGTAGGCAGAAACAAACGTGGGTTTGTTTCAGTGCCAAGAGGGTTCGGGTTTGGCGAAATTAGTCAACTCCTTAAATTCCTTCCCTTTGGTCAGTCAGACATTTACCGTTGACTAATGCCAAGCCTTTCCCACGACCGATCGCAAGACCTAGGCAAAACAAAATATTTATTGTACAATTCAAGTGTTAATAAAATACATATTTACAAGGAGATTATTTATGAAAAAAATTTCATCGATTTTATTTTTGACTGTACTACTATTCAGTTCTTTAATTTTTAGTCCCCAAGTAGAAGCTAGCTCTGTAAATCAACTTGTTCCTACTGCTCCTATTGATTCAGAAGAATATGTGCCTTATGGAGCTAAACCACCTGGCTCTTCTGCTAGCACGCACAACATTTCGATCAGCCGCTACAATTATCAAGTCGCACGTGTAGGTGCACAAGTCTATACAGATAAATTTATAAATGGAAAAACACGTATGTCAATATACGTAAATAACTGGAAAGTTTTAGATGACCTTGGTGGATCTAATAATGAAATGACAATTGTCTTAAATAACTCATCGCATAAAACAATTGCCAGCTACACAGTAACTATAAAAAACGGTTCCGCTTCAGCTCATTTCGTCGGATTAAATGCTTCAACTAAATATTATATTACGTTTGTAGTACCTACAAACGGAAATAAATATTCATTCAATGGATACATTAATTAATTACCTTGAAAGGGGATTGTTTATCAATCCCCCTTTATATTCTTTAAAAAAGAGGTTATTAAATATGTTCAAAAACGTTTGGAGAACTTTCTTCACAATATATATTTTGATGATATTAAATTTCGTAATAATTAAATTTGATGGCAACATAAATCGCACTATCACCAATAT
The DNA here is from genome assembly GCF_900609045.1 of Filibacter tadaridae. Taxonomy (GTDB): domain Bacteria; phylum Bacillota; class Bacilli; order Bacillales_A; family Planococcaceae; genus Sporosarcina; species Sporosarcina tadaridae. Next base: position 10,708 of record NZ_UXAV01000008.1, on the reverse strand, counting down.
CAAATTAAATATTGAACGTAGAAACCAAGGTGAATTTGGTTACAACCTAATTCCCTTTAATACAATTAAAACTTACATAACTGAACTACATTTCAGCATAGCTACTTTAAATATTCTAGGAAATATAATTCCTTTTATACCTATGGGCTTTCTAATACCAATGGCTTTTCCATCACAAAGAAATATATATAAAACCATGCTTACCTGTTTTATAATAATATTCATCATAGAAACACTTCAATTAATTTTCTTTCTAGGCATTTTTGATATAGATGATTTTATCTTAAATCTAATAAGTTGTTTTATAGGATTCATAATTTATACAATCTACCAAATCATTTTTAAAGTAATAATACAGAAGATACGATCTTAATCTCTCGTATCTTCTGTATTATTACTCCATTCACTTTCATTCCCAATTGCATTCTCAATCACTTCACGCAAAAACTTTGAACGATTGCCGTCTGCCTTTTCGTCTAACCAATCCCAATAACTTTCGGGCAATGTCAGCGAAACTTTTTTCGTGACCCCGATTGCTGGACGGCCAACCTCATTCATTGCATCTAACCGCTCTTGATATTCTGCCAGTAATTTCTTTTGATATTCAAGCATAGATCGAACATCATCAGCATTTTCTATGTTCGGATTCAGAGCAAGAACTCTTTCCAAATTCGCGATAACCTCTTTGGTTTGCTTGATAAATCCCTCAATTGTTTCTTGACTAAATAACCCCATAAATACCACCCCCTTTTTAAGTTACCTTTATCATATAATCTAAGTTACCTAAATTAAAGTATTTTAAGTAACCTAAATTATCGTAAATAAAAAAGAGTAGTAAGCGCTACCCTTTCAATCATCTTTTATATAATAATTTTGCCTGTTCCAGTTCCACATTGCAGTAACAGTGAATGCAGCATCTTCTTTTTCTTCATCTTCACCATCAACTTTTATAAGGTCACCATCTTCAGCATCATCTAAATTTAATTCTTTGTGTATCTTCTTCAACAATCCGCCGTATGAAATCAATCGCTTTCGATACAGCCCCTTTTCCAAATCCTCAACGATTTGTAGGTTTCTTTCTTGCTATTATGTTAACTAGAAGTGCATATAATATACATTTTATATTCCTTATAGACTGTACTGTTTCATAATGAACATATAACGAAATACGATATTTAACAATGATAGTTAGTAGCGATCATGAAAAAATGAAACAGTTTTTTTCTATTATTTTGTTCTGTTTTCATGTTAAATATTCATAGGTTATGACAAAGTGTTATTCATTAATAACAAAAGGTGTTATCCTTGAATAAGATACCGTATGATTGAGAACACTAATCTTAATATTGGACGTGGTTTTATTGGCAGCATTCAACGGAGCTACACAGGCCCAAGTTGAAGACATTTTAAAGAAGATTGTTGATTGTATTCATCGGGGAAATGACCATTTTATCTTTTTAGCACAAAGAGATAAGAACGAAGCTACTTTGTTGGAATTAGGATTTAGAGCCGCAGATGTAAGACGAATTGTTGAAGAAGAACTAACATATGAAGATTATTACAGAGGATCCAATCCAAATGGGAGCAGTAATGTTCCTCCACGATTGCTAAATAGTGATATGTGGGAATTTGGAAAGGTTGTTACTGGAAATGAAACGATGGAAGTTTATATTAAGTTCAGTTTTATTGAAGACAATGATGGCCCTTTTACCTGTTGTGTTTCTTTTCATAAACCAGATCGCACAATCACATACCCCCTCAAGGCATCATGAGTGGGGTATGAAAAACAGGAGGAAAAAGATATGACTTTACAATTAAAATTCTGTGTTCATTGTTTTGAACGAACTTCGGTTGAACATAAATTTGTTACAGATAAAGTTGAATTGCATGGCGAAACTATCACATATGAAGCTGAACGTTATGAGTGTACAAAATGTGGAAAGTACACAGATAACGACGAATTAACAGATCGAAATTATAGTACAATTTATCGTAAATATCAGGAAAATAAAGATATGTTAAAAGCAGAAGATTTTCGTTATGTTCGTAATGAAATTTATCAGGCTAGCACGCGAGTAATGGCTAAATTAATTGGATGGAGCCCTGCTACTATCTCTCGATATGAAAATGGAAGTTTACAGACGAAAAAACATGATACTCATTTTAAAACATATTTAGATCCACGCGCGATGAAACGAGCATTTGATAATTATCGTGATGAACTTGAAGAGAAACCTAAAAGAGTACTTGAAGAAAGGTTATCTTTTTTATTAGATACAGTAAAATCTAGTGAGTTATTAAAGGGATTAGATGACAGGCTTACGTTGTTAAATATAGAAGATAGAGATGATGAATCGCACATGACTTCTACAGAATCAGTAGAGAAGTTTTTTATTATAAAAGGGCAAGAATTTAATGAGGAAGATGAAGATGATTTAAGAGTTTCTCCTTTAAAGCTTCAGAAGTTAATGTATTTTGCTCAGGGATGGAGCCATGCTTTCACTGGACACGATTTATTTGAAGATAATTTCCAAGCATGGCAACATGGTCCCGTAATTCCTGATTTGTACCATCGCTATAAATCATATGGTTCGAAAAGAATTGACAAAGATTTTGGTGTATCGATTCATGATTTAGGTTTAACATCTGATCAGTTGAGTATATTGCATTGGATATGGGATAAATATAGTAAATTTGAAGCGAAATTTTTAGAGAACTTAACACATATAGAGTATCCTTGGCGAAAAACGCGTGCAGATTTGGCTGATGATGCGAGTTGCGATTGGGTAATTGAAAAAGACGATATTCATCATTTCTTTGATTCAATGTATCGAACATTAAAATTGCTACAGAGAAATTAATCTAAAGTTTATTTAGTCTGTGATAAATAAAAAGCCTTTGGAATCAATAGTTCCAAAGGCTTTTTATTTCCGATAACTGCTGTTATGTAAACTTGGTATACAACAATGCATTTTTGTATGATTTAACTAAACACCCAAGATATAAATTTCATTTAAATGGTGAAAAATATTGGTTTGATATTGACAAATATTTAGCAGCCCTTAGAAAACAGCAACAAGCTAAAAGAAAAAATAGTGCTGTTGCAGAACCAATAAAACAAGAAGTGAAGTTATCATTTACAAGCATGGATGGCAGTGTTGATACAGCCTGATAAAGAAGCATTTTAGGACATATAATAGCTGGATCGGGTACAAGGGATTGTAGGCATAAAAAAAACTGCACCTCCAAATTAGTAACTAATTGGAGGTGCAGTTTTTTTAGTTTCTTTATCAATAGATTGTATCTAGTAGTCTTTACCAACTATTACTTTCCATTCGTTTTTTAGTTGCTTAATGGGGAATATGAACTCTAGTTGCTCATCATCATCCACTAGTGAAACTGTTGCTTCAAACTCAGTTGGACTTATAGTAGAGAGTTCGATGATTCGTGTTTCCGAGACTGTTGAATCGATATCTAAGTAACTTTCCAATTGCTCCTTTTTGTCAGGAAACCTCAAGTCATCCGACAGATTGACTAATGTAGTCGTATCATTATCCTCCAAAGCCTTTAAATAACTTTGTAAGAGTCCCTCAACCTCCATTTCTGGAGTAAGTGCTGCTTCTGTTGAACAGCCGACTAGAAGTAATAGAAGTAGTAGCCCTATTGGGATTTTTTTGCTCATTTCATATCACCTCACCATTTGAAAATTAATATAGTAGTAGTTCTTTTCTAAATACTATGATACCATTAAATCGGAAATGAAGGAAGTTAGTTCCATATTTGATGATTGGGAGGATGTTTTTTATGAAAAATGTATTAAAGTTTTTATTTTTAGGTGTATTTTTATTTTCAATGCCGCTAATCTCTCAGGCAGAGGAAATAAAAGTTAAAAGTGTGGGAGAAGTTATTGATACTTATTTGACAGGCATGGTTGAAAATGATGTTCATGCAGTCGTGAATAATGTGAATGATACGCGTTATAATTCTTTAGAGCAACAAATTTCAGAGTACAAAATTATGTTAATTGAAGATAAGCTAGTAGATTATGAGATTTTAGGTGATAAAGTTGTTTCAAACAATGAAATTCAGTATATTGCGAGATTAGAATTTGCAACAGGAGAAATTTCTGAAGTACCGATGCTGATGACAAAAGAAGATTCACGTTGGAAAGTTAATGTTTCAAATTCTTCGTTAGAAAATGAAGAATATAAGATATTACAGGAAGCAATTTCAGAAACTACCTTGTCAGAAACTATAATCACGCCCCTAGCGGCACACTTCCTTTGTGATTGGAACTTTTCCGGAAGACGAGATAATAAAGAATTTTACTCAAATTGTACTTTTGATATAAATAAATCTGATGCAATGGTTAATTTGGTAGTGCATCAAGATAATACTTCATCTCATAGCTTAGGTATAGCATATACAATTGTGAAAAAGAAATTATTTGGAGATGAAGTATGGGGAAGTAATTATGTAAGTGGAACTAAAACTAGTAATTACCTCACAACCATAACTGGAAAAAGCAAGACTTTTTCAGGTGCTAAAGTAAGATTTTTACCTGATGGGCACTATGAACAGCCGGGTTTCTCGGGGGTAGGTGGAATATATTAACCGATCAGTTTATAGTAAATAGTCTATCTAAGCCAGAAATAGGTGGTTTAAATAGGACGTCATTAAGAAAACGACCAAGAAATCAATTCTTTGTCGTTTTCCTGTCTTATAGACAAGTTGAGGATATTCAAAAATGTATACAGGTATATATTTTAAGTACACTCAAAATGAAATTATTAATCTAACACAATGTAAATATGTTAGATTCGTGAAAACAGCTCAATCCCTTGAACCATAAGGAATTGAGCTGTTTTTTAGCCATGCATTTTTTTCTTCGTCAATTTGAATCTAACATAGTATATGTTATGATTACCTTAAGTTGGATTGGAGCTTGTACGGTGAAATACATAAGGAGGTCTACTGGAAGCATGAAATTCGTTGAACCGATTCGGGATCTCAATAAGATTAGCAGCATGAAAAAAATCCTTTTCGCGCAAAGCGAAAGGAACTATCTCCTATTTACGCTTGGCATCAATTCACCCTATCGCATTTCGGACTTAATTAGGGTGCAATTTAAGCATGTACTGGATCCTAAAAACAGTGTACGTTCGCATTTAGCACTGACTGAACAAAAGACAGGGAAGGAAAATAAGGTGGCTCTTTCTAAAGGGGTTAAAAAGGCGATTGAGGCGTATGCCGGCCAGCATTATGAGGGGGATTCGGAAGCTTACCTATTCAGGAGTCGGAAAGGGACAAATCAAGCGATTAGCCGGGTCCAGGCCTGGACCATTATAAGTGATGCAGCGAAAGAGTTGGGTCTTGAAAACATCGGGACGCATTCCCTTCGAAAGACGTTTGGGTATCATCAAATCAAACGAGGGACGAATATTACGCTCTTGATGAAGATGTTTAACCATAGTTCCGAAAGTGTTACTTTACGGTATATAGGCATCACACAGGACGATATGGATGCAGCTGTTCAAGCCCTGGATCTTTAACTCGGATTTACCCCAAAGGGTCTGCTCATAGGATGCAAGATTTATGGCCATCTATAAAAAAAATAAAAAGTCCTCCAATTTCAATTGGAGGACTTAACGATAAAGGACAATTACCTGGTCGGCGTATCCAGGATCTCTGGTAACTCCCGAAGGAGCGCGTGGGGAACCTTTCCCACCTCAATTATCCTTGTAATAAATAGTGTATGCATGCAAAAACATTTTAAACGCATCTGACTAAAAGTGTAACAATTACTGTAATTCTATTATAACACTAGGCGTCTCTTTTTCAAGAAAAAACCTTTTACACATAAGGGATAATGCGTTTGCTGATCAATCGTTTGTTGATTTTTGCTACTGCATTCTTCAAATCATATAAACTAGAGACAAACAAGTAACCTGTGGGATCTAACTTAATTGCGAGAAGTAGATGATCACCTAACTGCTTGTATAATTCAATACTATTCGGCTCTTTAGGATTCTTGCCAATATAGTCAGGTTCACTAAGAACTAAAGGGATAGAATGGCCATACTGTTCCCATACCCCTGGGTGCTTCTTTTTAATATGTTTAATCGCACCAGGATAGATATATACGTCACTTGTAGGAAAATTAATTCCTATCAGGGACTGGATCTTTATTGTATCTATCTCCCCAACCAAAAGAGGATCAACAGAGTTTTCATCAAAAGAAAATAAATCAGACAAAGTATCATCGGCCCCTAGCAATCAAATTCCAATAAAGCCATTATATCATGAAATAGATTCCACTCACTCATGTACTTCTCCGTAAACTTCTACCTCTTTTTCGCCAGCTTCATCTCAACTACTTTTTAGTTATTGCTTAATTGGGTTTTTCGAAAGTTTTTTTGCAATACTTGACGATTCTTTATGTAAAAACTACGCAAAGGACACCCGAAATATAACTCAACATTATCGGTTATTAAATTAGGCAGAAATTCGACTCGGTTTCTCTAAATTTGAATTTTTGTACAGACTTAATGAATTTTATAGTGAGCTCCTGTAAGCAATCTTTATCTAAATTACCATTAATGAAGCTGTTTTTGCACAAGACAGGCATAAACATTTTAATTAGTTCCTCCATGGCTTTTGTGTCGCCACTTTGGGCATATTCAAATAGAATTTTAAAATCTGTTTCATTCATAAAATCACCTTCATTTGTTTTTTTTTGAAACAGTTTCTAACAACTGAATTAAGGTTTTATTTAGCTGCTCAAGTTTACTGTCAAGTCTTATTAAAAGAAAGGAGCTTATAGCAATGGGGAAGCCCATTGTATTAATAAATTCCATGAAATAATCCATTTTAACCATTCCTTATTTGGATTTTAAGGCTTTTAAAGATGCATTTTTTATCTTGTTTACAGCTTGAATCGAGATTCTTAGTTTTTTAGCAATTTCCTTTTCTTCAAATTGCTTTACAAACCTTAGAAATAGTATTGTTTTTTGCTTTTTCGTTAAATTATTTATGGCTAAAGCCAATGTTCGATCCGTGAAAATTTCCGTAAAATCAATATCTTTAGGGACTGTAATTTCTTCTATAAAATTAACAGACTTATCGGGAATACTATCAATTTTCGCTTCATTAAATTCGGGGTCTAACTTATCTAAAATTAAATCTTCTTGACTGTATATTTTTAAATGCTTTCTTTTTATTTCCCTTGCATTTAACACTATTGACTTGTGTAGGTAACTTGTTGAATAAATTTTAAAAAGATGTCCCAGAAACTGTTCATTCAACACACTGCAAACTTTCTCATCTTTTTCCAAGGTAGCTTTTTTGTAAAGTTTCTTAATATCCTCATTTTCATTGATAATTTTTTGGGCTAAATTATGCACTTCTATTACCTCCCTTTGTCCAGTCGCTATATATATATAATATCATTAAGCAAACACCTGTTCTACATTTAAGTAAAAAAATTTAGAGTACTAAATTATTCTTTCTCAATAAAATTCCCCTACTAAAATTTTCTTATACTTAATAAAAGGGGATTGTTTTTAGATTTATCAACCAAATATCTAAATAATTTTGAAAAAGTTTTAATATTTAAGGGTTGATTATTTAAACGTTAGTGTCCTCTTATATAGTGTAAGATAACTTAAGTTGGCCAACGAAGGGTTCTCTTGCAATATAATTTAAAAGGGGATGTTTTTTATGGGTCGCCGAAGAGAATATATTTCGAATCTCACTATGTCTCGTGATACTTTGTATAGGGTTCGAAGAGCGCAATATGAAATTAGAATGCAAGGTTTTACTAATGTCAGTGAAGGAAAACTTATTACTGCCTTGGGAGCTTATTCAACTGTATTATCGTTAGCCTTTATGTTGCCAACCCCTGTCACTTTAGCAGCTGGAGTAATCTCAGCAATCAGTGGCGCAGGGAATGAACGAGCTACAATTATTGCTGTTTGTAAAAATGGGGAGGACTATTTGCAAGAACTCCTATATTTTTTGGATGACCATCCACAGTACGACTCTATAAGGGCTGATCTGCCATTCCTTGAATTTATTGACGAGAAATTCCGAATTGTTCATGGAAAAGGGGTTCTTACAGCTGTCCACGCGAAAAATGGTTGGATTTCACAGTAAAAATAAAAACCCTCTTGCATTACTGCAAGAGGGTTTTTCAATGTCTTGAAATAGGAAGAACTGTACAAAGGAGAAACTAAAACTTAGCTCGCGTATATTCTTTTTTCATTCTTCGGTACTAATCAATTCATAAATATGGTCATAGTCAAACTTAGAATCCTCAATTTTATAATAACCATCCTTGAACCCAGTTATTGAAGAACTAATACGAAGGACGTTAGGGGTGTCTATAGATATATCCGAAATAAATATTACTTCCGACTCGTTAAACTTTAACATCCCATCAAAGTAGATTGCATTTTCATAATTAAGCATGTCTTGTGCAGCCTTGTCCTTTAAGGGCACTAATTTTAGATTGCTAAGGTATTCTAAAACTAAGCCACAAGTATTCTCATCATGGCATTTTGCTGTAACTGATTCGCCATCAGGGAGATTTTTTGAAATATGAAAGTCAACCAGGGATTCAGATGCGAACTCCTTAATAGGATTGAATGAAATCTTATAATATATGAAACCCTTATAAAGAAAGATTGATAATAAAACTATAACTATTGCAAAGGCTAAATATTTAATTTTTTTCATCTGTAAGACCAATTCCTTTCTATTTATCCTTATTCCTTAAAAGTATATTGCTATCACAGGTAGTTGCGACCGATAAAAGCTAAAGAAAAGCTAAGGGATCATCCCAGTGAATAGATAAATTCTCCATTTCTTTTGTCTTAGTCTAGCGTTCACATTTGTTCATTGCAAGGATATTCTTGCCTTTTGTATCTCTGGTCTATAAGGGGCCCTACCACTGATTACAGCCACATTGCGGGAAATGCTGCGCCCTCTTATTCAATAAAAATAAAAGCCGAAGATTTCCTTAGCGTATGGTTTGCGCTTTTTGTTGGTAGGACCCCAAAGATAACTTATGTCATCTACTTGGCTTTCAACACATTTTCGAGGACGAGCCTAATGCGACAGACTACGGAGGAGTAACTGGCTACAACCTAATTAAATCTGGTGCCGTTACAATGGAAACATTTTAACAGAAACATATTCGCGAAAAGTATAAAGAACTTCATGAACGGATTCTTTATTTTGCATACATATATCAGCTATTAATAAACCCTACAGTTATTTTGTTCTCAAACGAGGATTTGAATACAAATATATCGACAGAGTTCATACTTCATGATCATCAAAATAATCGTTATCTTCACCTTGGTGTGGACAAACACGAAAACACAGAAGATCTCTATTTTCCTCGAACATTCTTCGTTCGGAAAAAAATGATTTCATAATAGATCAGACGCCTATAATAATTCTTGAAAAAGTGGAGACCTGAGTCCCTTTTGAATAAATTAAGCTTTTTCACGTGGTGCTGCATTTAAGTTTATTTAAGAAATGAAATATAACAAAAACGGGGTTAATCGTATTTATTCAAACCGATTTAACAAAGCATTTGAAAACTCTAAAAGGAACTGATAAACTAATAGCATATAAATTTACTTTAACTTTTAATGCCGAACCCATGCGGGATCTGGCGGTGATGACTAATGACAGGCCTTTGGGCTGATTGTGGCGTAAGCAAACTAGACTCCTATTTTGCTACGGAAAAAATCAGATACCAAAGGTCTTTTTGCGTCCAAAAACTAACGTTATCAAATGCTGCTTCTTGCAGTAAAGTACAAAAAATCATAAAAATGGAGTGCTCAAAATGAGTACAAAACTCGAAAAGGAGAGAGGAAATATGCTAATTAAACTATCGGAAAATGAACAAAAATTATTCGAACAGGTGTACAAACAGCATCTAAATGCAATGGGTTCAGAGGAACGAAAAAAGTATGGGAGAGAGGAAGTTACAAAAATTGAAAAGGATGTTCCCAACAAATGTTTAAACGTTCATTTCGCAAACGGCGAATGGTTTAGATATTACGTGGATGGAACATGGGGCTGAACAAATAGAGTGAAGTTGAATGACTTCGCTCCCAGGTAAGGCAGTCAGCAAATACAGGCTGCCTTGCGACTTTGTCGCAAACAAGATGGACGTTAATGCGCGTGTAAGCATTCGTAATGCAGGCTGACGAAAAGAGCCGATCGCTACGCTTGGAGCGGTTAATAAATACCGGCAGGAAGTGAACGAGGTCGAAGACCTGAGCGATATGCTTGCTTGATGGCAGTTCACTGGAACATGGCAAAGCCAACCCGTTAGGGGATGTTCCATTCAATACTCACACACACAATTGGATACGAGGTACAGCTTTCTCTTTGCCCGCTATTTGGCGTTAGCCAAATGAGCACGCCACAGATTTTGAACGAAGTGATAAAAATCTGAAGTGCAATTCGGGCAAAGAGAAAGCTGTACCCAAAAGCCGGAAATACACCCGTAAATACCGTTATCGCAGGGTTTGTGTTTTGGTTTTAACCTTCGGTTTTTGAGGAAGTTCTGAGGACGCCTGAAAATGCCAATGGGTGAGCTATGCACTTTTTGAAGAAGGGGCTGAAAAAATGACAAAAGGAAATTCACCGATCATGGCACAGATGGAGAAAGTGTATCGGCATACAAGAG
>NZ_UXAV01000007.1 GCF_900609045.1 Filibacter tadaridae | reverse complement strand
TATTCAGACTCGCTTTCGCTGCGGCTCCGCATTCGCTGCTTAACCTTGCATGGAATCGTAACTCGCCGGTTCATTCTACAAAAGGCACGCTATCACCCGCGCTATTTCCCGAAGGAAATAACAACAAGGGCTCTAACAACTTGTAGGCACGTGGTTTCAGGATCTATTTCACTCCCCTTCCGGGGTGCTTTTCACCTTTCCCTCACGGTACTGGTTCACTATCGGTCACTAGGGAGTATTTAGCCTTGGGAGATGGTCCTCCCGGATTCCGACGGAATTTCACGTGTTCCGCCGTACTCAGGATACACTCTGGAGAGGATGGACTTTCGACTACGGGGCTATTACCCGCTACGGCGGACCTTTCCAGGTCGCTTCGTCTAATCCATCCCTTTGTAACTCCGTATAGAGTGTCCTACAACCCCAGGAAGCAAGCTTCCTGG
>NZ_UXAV01000036.1 GCF_900609045.1 Filibacter tadaridae | reverse complement strand
AATGTTTATAGTGGCGAATACCGCAAATAGACTTTTTGATTTTCCTATTCGATTATAGAACTCTTCTCCTAACAAGCGATTTCCTCCAATGTCTTCAGGTTTTCATAGTGAACAAACCGATTACAGCCTCTTTAACAAACGTTTAAGTGCTATTCCGTTAAGGGCCAGTTTGATGAATGGGTGCAAATCTTTGTGCTAGAAATGCGCCCGATTGTCGCAAGATTATTAAAAGAGAGCAAACCAACTTACTGATTTGCTCTCTCCTTTATTAGTTTAAACTAATGTCTCTTCCCAGTCTTTTCTTAGCAAACCCATAACAAGAATATCATGGTATTTGCCAAATCTAAAGAGCTCTTCTCTAAAAGTGCCTTCCAACTGAAATCCACATTTTTCATATGAGCCAATAGCTCTTTGATTATAACCAAACACTTGAAGTTTTACCTTATTTACATTCATATAATTAAAAATAAAATCAAGTAAAACCTTCATTGCATCTGTTCCATAACCTTTTTCTTGAAAATCAGGACCAATAGAAACTCCGACATGACAGGTGCCATTTTTCCAATTAACTAAGTAAACAGCTATCGTTCCGATGAATACTTTTTCATCTTTAAGTTCAATAGCAAACATGTAGTCATCTTTCTCAGAGCTAATTTCTCCAAGAAACTTTTCATGGTCTGCTTCAGTTGGTGGAAATGGAATACCATCATTCATTAACAGACGACTTTCCATTACGTCCTCAACATTAGAAAAGCTCTCGTAATCCTCTTTTGTAATTTTACGTAGAATTACTTTTTCTCCTGTTAAAAAACTCTTTACATACTTCTTGATCAATTTAGATTCCCCCATTTTTTCAGGGGTCGCAGTAAAGGGGTTATTTTTACTGTACCCCTGTGACGTTTTGTTCAATTATATCTGTGAAAACGTCTACTACAATGCTCGATAACATAGGCTAATCTCCCTTTTTGTGATAATTCAAATATACATCAAATTAGCACTATTAATCAACTTCTATCAGTTTCTTTACACTACAATATGGCCCGATTGAAGCACAAACCTTATACCGTTAAAGCGCCCGTTAGGCGAAGATATCTCTACAACATCAATGATATAGCAATATTTCGAATACACCGGCCAAAATACCATAAGCAATTTACTAACACATTAACTAGATGATGCTAGGTAACCGAACGAACCATACTTTAAGCGTACCTTTGTATAAATGCAAAATGCAATCATTTCTTAAATCACCAGACGGATCGATAAAGTTATTTATAAATTTTGCTTCCAAGCCCAATCCAGTAACCAATTTCTATTCTACTCTCGCTTTCCCCCGACTTTATGATAAAGGGACATGATGACCCAAATAGCAGTTGGAAATGCGACCGCCCCAATCATCATGGCTGTAAGGATGTTAACTGTAATACCTGTACCATCAACAAAGAACAAAATGATAATCGCAATTAGTAATAGAATAAATGGTATAATCTTCACTAACATAACTAATCCTTTTCTTCCTTCTACCTTCCACTTGTTATTATATATTGCGATTACAGTCCAAGCTGTTGGGATGGCAATTACACTGAGAATAGCAGCTACTACAATAAGTAATGATTTTAAGATACCAGAACTTATCATAGCTCCAAACCATACGAGTACTGTTATTAAAACAAATGGAATTGCCATGCTTTTCATTGAGGACCTTGAGTTTTCATACTTTTCAACCGTTGTGTCACGGTCTGTATAAATCGGTTTTGTACCAGGATGTGCCCGAAATAAATGAATATCTGCTTCTGAGGAAACATGCGACCAACCGGAAGATGAAAAAAGATCAAAATATTCCTCTTCATCATCCGATTTTAGTGAATGATAATCTACATTATAGATATAATCTGATCCTTCTCCTTTTTCAAGCGTATACCCCATAAACTTAAAATCACTGACATGCCAACCTTTCAAAGAAAATCGGCGTAATTTTTCCATATCCTTCTCCTCAGAAAAGGCTAACCCACCTGACATAATATACTTTGTTTGTCTCATTCTTGGACCTCCTTCAATCCAGTATCAGCTAATTGAATCATCAGTTTCCTCACCTTTAAATCTTCTTCAAATACTTCTCTGCCCTTTTCAGTAAGCAGATATGTCTTACGTCTTGAATCCGATCCATCATACAAATAAATCCACTCTTGTTTTAACAACTTTTTAATAATCGTGTACATTGAGGCTGGACCTATAGTAATTATTCCATTTGTTGTTTCTTCAATTAAGTTCATAATAGCGTAACCATGCCTCGGTTTGGTTAGAGCAGCCATAATATAAAATGTTGAATCTGTTAATTGATCCGTTTTCTTCAACCAATCACCAACTTTCTATATTTTTTTAGGATATATCGTAAAATGATACATGTATCTAATAACAATATATCATGATGTGATACATATGTCTACAGCTATATCATAACTTGATACATTAATATGTGAAATCTTTCTTTTAGAATTAAAAAAGAGCCCATAGAATAGGCTTTTTGCTAAATCTACAGAATCTTCTTGTTCATTATCCTTCTACACTGCACTTTGATTCAAACCATAGGTGTAGCCAATTTTGGTACTTCTTTTTATAAACCAAAAATTGAGTAGTTGCTTCTTAAATATGTGATTACTTTCCTCAGCAATATGGCCCGATAATGAAATTTGGACGCTTTTCAATTCTATTAAAGTACCTGATTTCCGTATATTATTAAACCCGTTTATTAACCAAAAGGAAGGCGAGGTTTTTCGTCTGTATATCTGTAGTATGTCCATTCACCATTTTCCATTGTCTCGCATCGCTTACTGCTACAAGAGAATATGAAGGTTTGTTTATCAGTACGGACACTGACACCGAAATAATAAGGAAACACTCCCCCTCTGCTCCTGTCCATACTCGCTTCAATGGCCACTATATTCTCATCTTCATCAATCTTTTTATAGTCCTCGCTCTCGACTGTTTTTGGAATCATTTCGCTTAATATAATCTTTTCCTCTGAGGAAGGTGTATACCATTGCTCAATTAGTAACCAATTCCCCAAAACAAACAAATTCACGGCTAATGCGCCCGTTTAAATAAGATCATTTTGAAGAAAACATTCGTCGGTTAAGTGAGGACTCTTACAAGGCATTAACGCCCGATAAGATGCATCCTAGTTGCTACTTCTTAAGAGAGCCCCAATAATAGTACCTATCCATATTCCTAGTAAAATAGTGATCGAAACAACTCCTAATCCCATACCTTCCCAACCCCCAACGCCAATCACGCTATAAATAATTACCGCGAGACAGATCAGGCTTAATACAGCAGAGGTTGAAAATAAAGCTTGTCTTGAAACTTTACGGGACATAATAAACATCCCAACTGCAAACACAATTCCGAAAAGCAGTATGGGAGTCCATCCTTCTAACATCAACGCATCCATTTTATTCCCCCCTTGCTATGTTATTATTCGAAGAAGGATCTGCCACAATCTTGGTCCTTATTGTTGAAGGCAGTTCCTATTCAAGACTAATCAAACTAGTACAACAAGTATATCATTTATAATTCCTCATACTTATAGCTTTTCACTTTATTCATCAGAATTCCCCTACTTCCATAAGTAGCGGGATGAATGCTGGATACGCCATTCAATTCAGTGGCAGGGCACCCCCCGGCTGAATTAAGTTAAATACCTTTTGCTTGATAAACAACTGTCTCATGCAACCCCTCCTCGTACTAGAAAACCCTTTTCAGTAAAACCCGTTATCTCTACTACGAATTGGATAACATAACGATTCACTTTCTTCAGAGTAAAAGAACAAAACATTCAGTCTCGTTACTCTCACTCAAGCCTACATCCGCGCCAACACCCGCTCCCCCGCGCTGGCATGTCCTAAATAATAAGGATACGCAACAACTTTGTTGCGGTGGAAGTATAATATATTCGAAGCATCCGTTTCATCGAAATGAAAAAGCTTCTGCATTAAATGAGAGCCATTCGTCAATCGTTTTGGCGTCTCTCGGAACATGTCCTGGTGGAGTGCATGCGCTTCTAAAACATTTCCACTATAATAAAATGCGAATCGACCTGGCTCTCTAGTTTCAACGACGTACAGCTTAATCTTGCCAATACTTAACTGATTTCGTGCAACCATTTTCGAAATCGCCTGATCGTCATAGTCGATGGCATCCAGTCGCTCGGAGTCTTCCTCCACTTTTACTTTCCCCTCGGCAATTGCCCAAAACATCCGATGTGCCAAGTGCACCATGTCCATTTCAATCGCCAACTGAAACACTTCTTGTACAGATACCATATTCACGCCATCCTTTCTCTTTGCCTAGGTAATTGTAAAATCTCGTACTGTGAGTAAGTTTGTACAAAGCGATTTTTCGTCTAGCCTCCAGGCGCCCCTCGCTTTTGTTGTTTACCATTCAATATTATGGAGAATGCCTGTTTCTTTCACATAACGGACAGTTGTTGTTCCTGTGGGGCCATTGCGATTTTTCGCGATATGAATTTCTAATAGAGCTGGCATGTCTGTTTCTTTGTTGTAGTAGTCGTCGCGGTATAAAAAACCGATCACATCCGCATCTTGTTCAATATTACCCGAGTCGCGCAAATCGCTCATGACGGGGCGTTTGTTATCACGGATTTCGACACCGCGATTTAGCTGGGATAGACAAACGACAGGACAGTCAAATTCTTTTGCCATTTGCTTCAAATCATTGCTAATTTGCCCGACGACTTCAGTGCGGTTATAGCTCTGGGAGTCGCCACGGATAATTTGCAAATAATCGACGAAAATAATCGGTTTTTGCTTCGGCTCCGTATGTATCATTTTTCTCGCTGCAGCACGCATTTGGGACACTGTAAGCCCGGCGCGGTCATCAATATGAATATTCGCTTCATCCAATCTAGCGAGAGTCGGGAGCCAGTTCGATTTTTGCTTGTCGGTGAAATGCGTGTATGGATTTCGCATACGCAGTCGGTTATAACCGCCCGTTATAGCGATGAACCGGTCAATCATCGACGTTCTGCTCATCTCTAGCGAAAAAATAATTGGCTTATACCCCGCTAATCCTGCATGGAGCGCGAAATGATTCAACGTATCAGTCTTTCCCATCGATGGTCTTGCAGCAATGACGATTAATTCGGCAGGTTGGAAACCGTCGAGCAATTTGTCCATATCATGCAATCCAGTCGGTACGCCAGGTACATGCTGTTTTTCTTCGTAAGGTCTTTCACCCATCCGCACCAAATCCATTTTAATGCCCGCATCGAGTCCTGCACTGCCTTCCTTTTCTAAATCCTCAAACGCTTGTTGGATTGACCCAATTTCCCAATCCCCCTCTTTCGCCTGTATGAGAATCTTGTTTTTTTCACGGTTTTTCCATGCCTCGCGCATCATGTCAACATACCGGTCAAACTTCGTCGGGCTTGCAAAATTCGCCAGTTCGGCCAAGTAATTTGCACCGCCAAGTAGCACGGGCTCCATCATCGTCAGTAGGGTTACATAGTCGACGGGACGTTTTTTTGCCAGTAACGCCTGCATGCACCCAAAAATGTTTTTGTGAATTTGACTGATGAAAAAGTCTTGAAACACATCACTATCGACAATTAAATAATTCTCCGAAAGCATCGTTCCTAACACACCTTTTTCAATCTGCTCATGACACGTCATCCGTTACGCCTCCCCTTTGCTAAAGTCTAATTCGAGTGGCTTTGGCGGACTGCTTGCCGGCAAGTCACTGACCCTCGATTCTTCCAAATAGTTTTCAAAATTCGTCGCATTGAATAACGTGGAAGGGCGTAAATACTTCTGCCAATGTGGATCATTCAGCCAGTTCCCAGCTTTTTTATCGATAACTTTCTTAAAATCCGTTAATTTGTACCCTTCACGTAAACGCCCTTTCACCAATCGCGCTGTTGATTTCGAAGACGCTTTGAATTGCGTACTTGCTTTGTCATTCAAATAATCAATGACAGACACAACGTCGAGATCGTTCTCGACAATATCTTTTTTAATACTCTTAACCTCTTTGGTTATTGCTAGGGGCATTTTGCCTTCTGTAGTGGGCGCAATTTGCACTTCCTCTTGGGCCGATTGTGCTCTCGTCGATGATGCATCTTGCACTTCCTCTTGAGCTGATTGTGCCGTCGTCGATGGCGCATCTTGCATCACCGGACAATGCAGTTTTTCATAATTGATGCGGTACCATTTTGTCTTGTCCATTTTCATCCGATTGTACGAAGAAGTCGCAATGATATACCCTTTGTCTTCCAGTCTACGAATCGCTCTTTTAATCGTATCGACAGACCAGAATGGGAATTCTTCGTTTTTCCACTCGTCATATGTTTTGTAAACCCACTTATGCCCATCCCGCACGTTCGTCGAGATGAGCGATCTAAAATGCAGTTGTTGAAGTAAAATAGCCTCATTCAATCCTACTTGCATAGCAAGCGAGGGAAGCACTTGAAGCGGCGACTCTTCGATTAATAAATTCATCATGAATCCTCCTCTGGTGAATGAAAAACAAAAGCGCTGGAGCCTGGTAGCTAGTGTTTTTTGACGACAGTACGACGTCTTTTGCCTAGACGAACGATGCCTTCACACTTTATATAGACAATCCATTCGAAAAAGGATACAACGTAGTGAAATTTATTTTTTCAATTTAATCATGAAGATCTTTTTTACGCCAATAAAAAAAGTAACCACTCTCCGCTTCCGACCAAGAAGCTGAGTGGTTACTTTCTATGACATCTTTTGACTAACAGCACTTCATGCAAATGTCAGCCAGATTATTTAAAAGTTATAAAATTGACAGGAATTCCAGTCACCTCAATAAGCAAAACCTTCGTTACAAAACCGGGAACTTTTCGCGTTTAACTTGGCGTGCAATTTTCTCTGTTAAGCGTGTTGTCACTTTCGGCAACACCATTTTAATAACAGGTGTCAACACAGCGCCAGTTAAGCCGCCTGCATTTACTTCAATTGTCCCCGTCATCATTGTTTGCCCTGCCGTTTCTTCAGCAGTAAACTTGCCACTACCTGTAAAGTTGTCCGTTAACCCTTTTAACTCGAACCGAATCATCGATGGCTCTTGAAATTCAGTAACGTTCAACTCCATTTTCACAGCCTTTTTAAATCCTTTTATATTCCCTTCGAATATCCACACTGACTTTTGTTCATCAATTTGTTCATGTTCCTTATAGGCAGGAACCATTACTGCCCAGTTTTCAATTTGACTAACGTATTCCCATACGTTCTCTACAGATGTTGGAATGATTACAGAATGCGATGCAATTGCCATACGTTTCACTACTTCCTTCTTGATGTATTTATAATGTGAATCTACCACTAACATAGTAGCATTTTAACTGTACAGATTCACATTTAATACCTTCCGAAAGAAGTTAAAAAAGTGATAGACACTCCAATATTTCCTTTTCTTCCTGATTCGTCCGGCCTTGCATCACAACAAAGTGTCGAGTATTAGCGTTCTAAACTAATTTTGAATCCAATGAGAACCTCGCACACGAACCGGAAGTTTCCGAAAGAGACTTATAAGCAACCAAAAAAGAACCGTCCTATGCCATATAGCAAGCGGAACGGTTCTTTTTTGGTTGGTCTGTCCTCTATCACTTATTCGGATTCACTTCAGCTTTTATAGATAAAAGCCCTGTGTGGAACTTTTGCACACCACACAGAACCTTATGATTATTTCCCTAGCATTGCATCCACTTTGTCCTGGTTGTTGTCAATCCATTCTTGAGCAACGACTTCAGGATCCGTTCCTTCTTCTTCGATTTGTACAATCATTTGTTCTACATCATCAATCGGAATGCTCCAGTTGCTCAGAAATTCGTAAACATCCGGTGAATTGTCTTTCAAGTCCTTGTTTGTAATGACTTTCACGGCTGCCTTTTCGAAGTAATTTTTGTCGTCTTCCAACACTTTCAGATCGAATTTGTTGAACATCGTGTGAGGACGCCATCCGAAAAATAGGACAGGCTCTTCACTTTTCGTGTAGCGCTTTACTTGTGCCAGCATCCCGCCTTCGGAAGAGTTCACTTGTTTTAAGTCAAGGCCATGACCTTCGATCATGTTGTTAAAAATCCCTGTAGCACTTGCCCCTTCTTCAATCCCATACATTTCGTTGTTGAACAAGTCTTCTTTTCCTTTAAGGTCGCTGACGTTGTTAATGTCTTTCATGTAACTGGGAACTACCATACCCATTTGGACGCCATCGTAACTGATTGCGGTTACGTCCAGGTCGTCTTCATATTTCTTAAGATGATTTTCATGCGCAGGCAGCCATGCATCCATGAATGCGTCAATATCTCCGCGTGACATGCCGATAAACACATTTCCTGCATCCGCCTTAATTTCTTTCACAGTATAGCCCATGTCTTCCACAATCAATTTCGCGATTTTTGTAGGAGGGACGGTGCTTGTCCAAGGCGTTACACCGAATGTTATCGTTTTGTCGTTACTATCCTCTGAGCCGGAATCATCTTTTCCACTTGCTGAAGAACAAGCGGCAAGTGCTAAGATCAGCACAGCTGCGAAACTTCCTAGTAAAAATTTTTTCAAGTTATTCTCTCCTTTTTAATGTTATGATTTGGTGCCAATACTTTGTGTGATTCGGTCCAAAATAATAGCGAGTACTACAATGGCCAATCCACCTGTCAGTCCAAGTCCTACGTTGACAGTGGAAATACCCGTCAGTACGGTATCTCCGAGTCCAGGCGCGCCAATCATAGAAGCGATGACAGCCATGGATAGTGCCAACATCATTGTCTGATTGACACCTGCCATAATCGTAGGAACTGCAAGCGGAAACTGCACTTTCGCAAGCAATTGCCACTTCGTGGATCCGAAAGCTCTTGAAGCTTCGATCACATCTTCAGGAGCCTGCTTGATACCCAAACTTGTCATGCGGACAACTGGAGGAGTTGCAAATACGAACGTTGCGATGACTGCGGGTACGCTGCCGAGACCGAATAATAAAATCGCCGGAATGAGATATACAAAACTCGGCAACGTCTGCATAAAGTCCAAAATAGGTCGGACAATACGTTCCGCTGTTTTATTGAGCGCTGTTAAAATACCAACTGGAATCCCGATTGCAACCGAAATCAGTGTAGAAACGATTACAATAGCAACTGTTTGCATAGATTCCGCCCATAATTCGACAGCTCCTAAGTAAAACCCACCGAGTAATGCAAATAAGGCAAGTCCTTTCCCGGAAGCCTTCCAAGAGACTAAAATGACCGCAATAACAATGACCTCAGGAGGGATAAAAAGTAAAAACGACGTGACCATATCTATGAACGAACGTAATATATCGCTAATTCGATCGAAAAAACCGGCTGTATTCGGCAAGAGCCAATTATCCACAAAGTCATTCGTGAAATCCTCTAGGGGCAAGTCGAAATAATTCATACTGGGATCACCTCGCTTGTTTCAATCTCGACATCCTTTTCTCTGCCGAGTACGAGACCGGATAGGATGGAAACACGCGATATAATCCCCAATAACTTGCTATTTTCCACCACTGTGATTGGATACTTGGAGTCTACGGCAATTTCAATGAGATCACTTAATGGTGTTGAAGGAGGCACAGAGATGACATCCTCGATCAAGATATCGTTCAATGGGATATCTTCTTTGAATGCTTTGATTGCGTCGTCAATTGTAAGAAGACCTTTTAATTCATTGTCCTTTCCGACTACAAAAATACTCGATGCGCCAACTTCCTCCATTTTCCGGATTGCCATACGATGACCATCTTTATGACTCATCACGACTTCCGGCCGTTTCATCACGTGGGAAGCTTCCAATATTTTCGAGCGGTCAACATCTTTGACGAACTCCGCAACATATTCATCAGCTGGATCTTCTAATATTTGTTCAGCTGTCCCTACTTGGACAATTTGACCGTCTTTCATAATGGCGATCCGGTCTCCAAGTTTTAGTGCTTCGTCCAGATCATGTGTGATGAATAGAATCGTTTTCCCGAGTTTACTTTGTAAATTCATCAATTCATTTTGCATTTCTTTACGTATGATTGGATCCAATGCACTAAAGGATTCGTCCATTAGCAGAATATCCGCATCATTCGTCAGCGCTCTTGCAATTCCCACACGCTGCTGCATACCACCACTCAGTTCTCCAGGATAACTTGCTTCATATCCTTTCAAACCGACGTCTTCGAGCGTTTTAATAGCTTTTGCTTCTCGTTCTTGCTTTTTCATCCCTTGAAGTTCCAGCCCATACGCGACATTGCTTAAGACTGTACGATGCGGCAGTAGTCCAAAGTTCTGAAACACCATAGCTAGTTTTTTTCTTCGCGTATTCAATAGCTCCGCTGTATCCATGGTTTTTAAACTTTCACCATCGATCAAAACTTCTCCGCTCGTCGGTTCTATCAAGCGATTCACTAAACGGATCAGCGTTGACTTTCCGCTTCCCGACAATCCCATGATGACAAAAACTTCACCTTCTTCAACGTGAAAGCTCGCTTTGTTTACACCGACTGTCATTCCCGTTTTCTTTAAAATTTCCGATTTCTTTTGACCGTCTTCTAATAATCTCATTCCTTGTGCTGGATTTGAACCAAATATTTTCGTTAAGTTTTTCACTTCGATTTTACTCATTTCGTTTCCCCTTTGTTAATAGCCAGTGGCAAGGTGAATGGCCATAGAACGCTAAGCGAAGCTGTTGCTTAGCGTCTAATGCCGATTCTACGACCCGCTTGTTTCGGGGTTTCCAACTGACTATCTGCTAGTGCGATTTTTTCTACAACTTCTGCTACATCGTTTGGAAAGGGAGCTGCCTTTCCCGAATTCGTATCTATGCCCATTAGCATTTGTTCACTCGTTGCAACAAGTTCACGATTCTCGTTCCACATAGTGAAAAAGATGTGTATTCGTTTTTCGTCTGTATCCAATAGCTGAGTGGTGATCGTTAACCTCTCACCTTCATGCGCTTCTAGTAAGTAACAAATATGTGTTTCCAGCGTGAACATCGTATAGCCATACGAACTTCGGGCTTCTTCATCTAATCCGATATGCTCCATAAATGAATCCACTGCTAAACTGAATACCTTCGAATAGGCGGAGTCATTCATATGGCCGTTGTAATCTACCCACTCATGCAGTACGTCGCTAGAATAGCTGAAAATTGTCTGTTCCACTTGAGAGACCCCCTTTGTTTGAAATCACTTTGCCGTTTCCATCGGTTCATGCCAATACTCTTCCACTAAATCGAGAAGCTTGACAAGGAATTCATTGCGCTTCACTTCCAGTTCATATACGGAACTTTCACCTGCATGCGTTTCGCAGCCTTCAATCACTTTTTCTTTCAATTCATCCGTCAATTCAGGTGCTTCCAGTTTCGTCCATGGCAGTTTCAACGCAGGGCCGAATTGCTCTAGCATATGACGCATCCCTTTTTCGCCACCCGCCAGATGGAATGTCAAGAAAGGTCCCATTTGTGCCCAACGCAATCCAGCTCCATAAATAATGGAAGCATCGATTTCTTCAGTCGTTGCAATTCCGTCATTGACTAAATGCAACGCTTCGCGCCAGAGGGCTTCCATCAATCGATCCGCTACATGGCCTTCAATTTCTTTTTGTACAATCAGCGGCTTCATGTTAATGGAGCTGTAAAAAGCATTTGCCCGCTCGATGGTTACCTGGTCCGTTTTTTGCCCGCCTACGAGTTCAACGAGAGGTAAAATGTAGACCGGATTGAATGGATGTGCGACGATCATGCGTCCAGGATTTTGCAGGTCCTCTTGTAACTGACTCGGCATAATGCCCGAAGTGCTCGAAGCAATGATTGCTTCCGGCTTTGCGAACCGGTCTATTTCAGCCAGCACGCTTTTTTTCAAGTCTTCTCTTTCCGGTACATTCTCTTGAATCACATCTGCATCTTTGACTGCTTCTTCAATCGTTTCAACAAATGTGATGTGGTCTGCTGATGCATTTTCAGCGAGCCCTATATGTACGAGTGATGGCCATGCTTGTTGAATCGCAGCATGTGTACGCTGTTCTGCACCTTCACCTGGGTCAAATGCAATCACTTCAAGACCTTGCGCCAGAAAGCGTGAAATCCACCCATTCCCAATCACGCCTGTTCCGATAACAGCAACTTTTCTTACTTCGAAAGCATTTTCATTCATCTTACTGCACCTCCCTGTGGAACTCTCAATTTGTAATATGCTCTTGCCTCTTGGGGCGTCATCGTCTCAATCCCATTGCTTTGCAGCATTTTAACTGCCTTGTCGACGAGTTGCTCATTAGTTGCCGGTACCCCTTTAGATAGGTACAAGTTATCTTCCAATCCGACACGTACATTTCCGCCTAGCATGGCAGTTTGCATTGCGATCGGCAACTGCATACGTCCAATTCCAAATGCGGACCAGTGTGCATTTTCAGGAAGTCGATTTTTGAAGTACATGATTGTTTCAGCGTCCGCTTCGGCTCCCCATGGAATCCCTAAACAAAATTGAAACATCGGATCCCCGTCAATCAGCCCTTCGTCAATCAGCTGTTTCGCAAATCGCAAATGTCCCGTGTCGAAACATTCCAGTTCAGGCTTCACACCACTTTGTTGAATGAGTTTGGCCTGCTTTCTCAACCACTCCGTCGGGCTCATGTAGATCATGTCTCCGAAGTTGACACTGCCACAATCCAATGTACACATTTCAGGAAGCAGTTCCCCGATTGGGCGATGTCTTTCTTCCGGAGTTTGGATGAACGTACCCGTTCCGCCAGCTGCAGGAGTGTCTAGATTCGGGATGAAATCGCCGCCTCCACCTGCAGTAATATTAACGATTACATCGACTTCTGAATCACGGATGCGATCCATTATTTCCCGGTAATGCTCGATATCATGACTGATTCCGCCAGTTTTCGGGTCCCGCGCATGGATATGTGCAACTGTTGCACCTGCTTTTGCAGACTCAATCGCAGATTCTGCAATCTCCTTTGGCGTCACAGGTACATATTGGCTGATGCCTGTTGTCTCTCCAGCTCCTGTTACAGCAGCGGTAAGTAAAACTTTGTTTTTCATGTTGTAGTCTCCAATCTATTCTGCAGATAAAAACTATACCGTCTGGACGGTTACTTTCTCTGGTACTACTATACATATAAGAATGAGAGCTTTCAACCCGTCCGAGCGGGTTGGCGTTTCTGCACACGATGGAAAAACGTCCATAAATGCGACTGTCATGGGATTTTTAACTATCGGTCCATTCTCTCAATTTAGCATAAACTAGTTCTTTGTGCTCATCGCTTATTGGGTTGATATCGAAAAGATCTACGAGCCAAATCCCATCGGAAGCTAATCGGATGATTGTAGCCATCACAGGATCGATTCCATCCGTCTCAATATCAGCTTGCCATTCAGAATAGGCCTCTCGGATTGGGCTAATTAATGCAGGGTTAATGGCTTTTGCTGCTAGTAAACCAGAATGCATGTCTTTGTTTGGATATCCTCTTTTAAAGGTTACATCCAAATATGCGCGGGTCCACTTCCCTTTTTCCTGCTGATCTTCTTCCGCTTGAGATGCAATCTTGCTTTTATAATTAGCGGCTAAATGTTCTACCATTTTCTCGACTAACACTTCTTTTGATCGATAATGATAGAGCAAGCCCCCTTTACTTATGCCCGCTTCTGCCGCTACAGCTTCTATTGTTAAATGGAAAATCCCCTTATTTGCAACAATTCTAGAAGCCGCATCTAGAATATCTATCTTGCGTGTTGTCCCAGTCATTTCATATCTACCTCGTTTCTGCATCCTACCTTTACTGTACCATCCAGACGGTTTACTTTCAATTGTCAAAGAAGTCAATTACCTTAATCCAAAAAGAGCTGTTGCAGAAATCAGTGACCACTGATTTCTGCAACAGCTCTTTTTTTTTACTAATTGTGTGTGTACCTCTATGAGCCTGTAGACATAGCAAGTCGCATCGCCAATCGTACAGGGAGTGCAGGATTTGCTATTTGATTGACATCTCCTACAAAAAACAGGTCAGATACAGGATGATAAAATGCAAATGAACCAGTTGAGCCTGAATGACCCAATAATTCACCTTTTCCCATAAATAGTGTCGCAAGTCCACCCAACGGAATTCTCATATATCCAGCACCGTAATGAATGGGGGACATGGTGGCTTGCAATTTGTTATTGATGTCCAATCCTCGAAAAACAGCTTTATTAAACAATCTCCCGCCAAAAAAAGCCTTGATAAATATCATTAAATCACGAGCTGTAGAAATACAACCACCACTGGCGCGAATACTTCTAACCATTTTCGGGCGATATAAGGAGGTGTCCTTATAATAAACAAACGGAACAAAGTCATTTTCATCTATCGGAAGGTATGTATTTTTGAGTCCCAATGGGTCGTAGATATACTGCTTATAAACATCTTCTAATGTCGAATCAGTAACTATTTCAATTACTTTTCCTAGTATGTCAAAGTTTATATTTGCATAATGGGCCTTTTTCCCATTATCTGGAGCGAAATGTGGTTTCAATTGCTTCGTTTTTATGATGATTTCATCAATACCAATTTTCCTGTCTTTATCAATAACACGTTTTTTTGCCTTACTACTCCCTTCTTCTATCACATCCGGCAATCCACTTGTATGAAATAATAAATTGGAGAGTGTGAGATCCATGGAATACTCTTGCCCCTTGTATACATGAAGGTCACGCAACGTATCTTCTTGAAAGTATTTTGCTATTTTATCGTCTAGTGACAGTTTTCCTTGCTCCCTTAAAATAAGAATACAAGTACTTGTGAATAGCTTTGTAATGCTTGCTAGTAGGAAAGGGGTATCTGTCTTCTTACCTCCGTACCCGTTATGGTATGAAAAGTCCCCGTTAGAGTTTTCTATAAGTAGCACAGATTCATGTATTAAGTTGTTTTTCGTGGTTTTTTCGAATATCTTTTTGAGTTTTTGTTTTTGAATCTTCATATATAGCCCCCTATTATTTTTATTATGGAAAAGTATTTGACTTTAGAACAATTCCATTAAATGGCCCGATTCTGGAACAATGTTGTACTGCGAATTTGCCCGATAATTAAATGTGATTACTGAAATAAACCAAATATCCAAGTTATCAAATACATTGGAACTGCAACAATTATTGCCCCTGCAAGTAAGTAGCTAATTGACCTTATAATAAATTTTAAAATATCATATATAGCACCTGCCAAGTCATCAACAAATCCCAACACTAGACCACCTCTTACCAGCGACATTAAGCTTGATGATTTTACTTTAACAGTATTCCCCTCTAGAAAAACAATATATATAGTCCATTCAGCGATGCTATATTAAATTGCGTGTCCCCTCCGATATCTAGGTGTAATATCTTTATTTGTCGGGTAAATTAATTCTTGTTCATCTCGAATGTTTAATTTGTTATTTAAGGTGTTTGTATCAGGACAAATACATGGATCCATAAATTACTGTGAAGCCCTTGTATATTTTTCAACAATCGCTTGTTTCAATTCGCTGGATGAAACTTGACCATTTGCATATTGGTTTAAGAGGTTTTGTGTAAATGCACTTGGTTTTCCACCGTCAATTGCAGCTATTCCAACTGCAAATTCTACTAGCTTTTGGCGTACTAGGCGTAAATTTTCATTCATAAATACCACCCCTTGTTTGCTGGTACGTCTATTATATCAATTTTCACGTAACAGAAGATAGTTCGTTCACTTTACGACTTCCTTTAAATTTCCTATGTAGAATCTTAAAAACGTACCTGCACACCAAACAATAGCGTTAGTTTAAACGTTCACGATTATCCCAACAAACATGAATGTTTAAATTGTCATGACTGTTTCTTGCGCAGGCACTACACACAATTGACTAATACGTGGAAGATTAATGTTTGTGAAAAGTGGATAAGCCCATTTAAATCTAAATGAATGGCATTCGAAAAAATTGCCCATCCTATTAACGGTAAGGAATGGGGGAATCTCGTTGCGTATTACAAAAGTATTCTGGTATGCTGTCATCATATGTATTGCAATAGTACTTTGGGGATCTTTTGCCCCTGACCATTTAAATGAATTAACCGAATCCGTGACTAATTTTATTTACAATCAATTTGGTTGGTTTTATATGGTTGTCATCATGGCAATGATTAGTTTTTGTATTTATATGATGTTCTCACGCTTTGGTAAAATCAAGCTAGGAAAAGATGATGATGAACCAGATTTCAGTTTGCCTGCTTGGTTTGCGATGTTATTTAGTGCCGGTATGGGAATTGGGCTCATGTTCTTTACGACAGCAGAAACCATTTCACACGCTTTCATTAAATCACCAAATGCTGTGCCAGGTTCAGAGCAGGCAATTTTGGAATCCCTTCAATACACTTCCTTACATTGGGGATTCCACGGTTGGGGATTATACGCTGTTGTCGGACTTATCTTCGCCTATTTTAAATTTCGTGTCGGTGCCCCTGGGTTAATAAGCGCAACACTTGAACCGTTATTCGGCAAAAAAATAATGCGTGGTCCAATCGGACAATTAGTCGATACACTTGCTATCTTTGCAACAGTAGTTGGCGTTGCATCCACACTTGGATTTGGCTCGGCCCAAATCAATAGCGGGTTAACATTTTTATTTAACGCTCCAAAAGCTTTTTGGTTTCAACTCATTATTTTAGTAATAGCCACCGTCATTTTCATAATATCCGCATGGTCAGGTATTGGAAACGGCATTAAATACTTAAGTTCGATTAACATGTGGCTCGCAGTCTTACTACTGTGCACACTGTTTATCGTTGGACCATCGATGTATATTATAAATATGTTTACAACGACAATCGGTAATTATATAAGCAACTTTATTCAAATGAGTTTCGAATTAAAACCAGTAAACAGAGATCAGCGGGAATGGATTAACGACTGGACAATATTTTATTGGGCATGGTGGATATCTTGGGCACCATTTGTTGGAATGTTTATCGCGCGTGTATCAAAAGGGCGTACAATCAAACAATTTATTGTTGGTGTATTAATCGCCCCTACACTCGTGACATTTATCTTTTTCGCTGTTTTTGGTGGATCAGCATTGAATCTAGAACAACACGGCATTGCCAAGCTATCTAAATTAGCTACAGAAACAGTGACATTTGGCATGTATGAATATTATCCAATAGGTATGATACTATCTTTCTTGACGGTAATTGTGATTGCGATATTTTTCATTACATCCGCCGATTCAGCCACATTTGTACTAGGCATGTTTAGTACAGGTGGACAACTAAATCCATCAAACGTAGTGAAAATTGTTTGGGGATTGATACTTTCAGCGATGGCTGCAATTGTCATGTACTCCGGTGGGCTTGAGGGCTTTCAAAACATGCTCATTATTGCAGCACTTCCCTTTTCCATTATTCTTATTTTAATGGCAATATCGTTTTACAAAACAATCAAGCAGACCGAGTGATTAAGAATAGGTAAAAAAATACTTTTAGCGAGGTTGGATTATAAATGAAGCTAATAAACGTTCGTAAAGGTCAATTTGTTTACTTTCAAAATAAATTGCATAAAGTATATTCTATAAAAACATTTTTCAAACAGTCTATTCACCTCATTCGCCTGGAGGATTTTGAACAACAACTCGCTACAGCGAAGGATATTGATTTTTATAAACCTAAGCATTTAGATAGTTTTATTTACATTCAAAAACGTTATACACTGAATAAGGACGTTAAGGCTAAAGTTGGTGATTACATTTTAGTAATCAATCCAAAGCCTGACTCGCTTGACCATCACCATCTCCATGCAATAGAAATGGTATCATCGATTGAAAAAAACGGTGTGATTAGTAATAAGTCAAACGGCATCAAACATAATGAATACTGGGTGATGGTGCCTGGGCTTGAGGATGGTGCAACGATTATTGACTTACAACATCCAGATGAAAAAACGGCTGAGAACCAAGAATCACTACGGGGAGAAACCGATTTACCAAACACATATATACCTAAAATTGGCGATGTGTATCAAAGAAATGATAGTGATCCTATCATGCAAGCAATGGTCGTTGCCATACAAGGACAGAATGTTTATCTAGGTGGCGATTTGGAAGTGAAAATGAACATATTAGCCGACAAAGAAAAGTGGAGTTATGTGCAAAATGTGTTGGACTATTAATGCTAGGCGAACAGCGTAACTGTTGCTCTAAAGAACAGAAAAAACCTCTAAACAAGTTTAGAGGTTTTTTCCCTATCCAATCGGGTACCTGTGCACGAAGCTATTCCGACAATACACTACAATTACATATTTATGAGATAAAAGTCTTGATGTCCAATATTTATCGAGCATTTATACAATTGGTTGAATTGTTTGTTATTTTTTGTTGCACAGGTACCGACACAATTCAGCGATTGAATCGATTGTTTATGGGTGGTAAACATTACACAAATCTAAAAAATTACTTTTATTAACATAATCAGGTAGCTTTTCGTCTTATTGCATTTTATTTTAATTTACTTTTTCTCTATCCGTATTTAATACAATAATATCAAACGTTTCTTTTTTCTGAATCAATGATTTAGCCTTTTCTGATTGGAGTACCTCACGAACTGATTTCTCAATATCATTTATCTCATTTGTTCTGTTGGGTATCAAATTTACATAGATTACACGATTCGGAGAATTTTCTAAATCAACTTTAATGTTGTTTAATGAAAAATTCTCACTCTGCTTCAATAGTTTTGCTAATTTAAGAGTCCTTTCCGATAAGTCATTGATATATGCTTGTTCAACTTGCTTATTATCAACACTAACTTTGTGACTTGTTTGGTCAATAAAGAGGAATGCCACTACAACTACCATTATAATTAAACTAGCAAAGATTGTACCCTTTTTCCATTCATTCAACAATTCTCCCCCTTTTTTATAATCTACAAAGAAACGTCTTTTATTAACTAAATAAAGGTATATCTCCTTCGTTACAGACCCGCAGTCCCTCTCTGTTAGGATAGAAGTCGTACGAGGCTAACGTCTCTGCCAAAAAAAGTGTGATTATGAGATGGAATAGAACTTTGAAAGTTTAATACAGTTTCCAACCCGTGAATGTGTCTTTAATACCTATGTCTATTTTTATATAATATTCTTATGGCACCCTAGTTTATTCATCAAAATAATTCAAATTCACTCGAATCTATCTAATGATCAGGTACCTGCGCGTAATATTACTCTGACGATTCACTACAACTGTATATTTAGGAGTTGGAAATCAGATAAATGCGTACGTGTCTAAGCTCTGTTGTTTTTTTATACAATTGAATGAATTTCATAACTCCAAGCCCTTGTCCCCCAATGGTTTCAAGGCATAAAAAAAGAAGTACCTCCCCAAGTCTTGTATACTGGTAGTCGACGAAAACATCCCAAAAGACTGGAGGTACTCCATTTGACTAGTATACGACAACAGAGCCTATTTGGCATCCAAGAATTATATGACATGGAACCTACCCAAAAATATGAAGAGATCATGGCTGCCATTGATCTAGATGCCATTTTCTTTGAGATCAATAAAATAAGGTGACAGGTTCTAATACAATTCCCAATTGTTTTAGAACCTGTCACCTATCATTTATTTCTTTCCAGCAAAATGGCCCGTAGCAAAAATACCAGGTCATAAAACAATTTAGAGTTGTTTTATAACCTGGTATACAAAATGAACGTAATTTACTTACTTATTGAATATATTTCCGAACATCCTCAACGCTTTCATATCGAAAAATATTAAACAACACAAGTTTCAAGGTGGCTGTGTCGGAATTCATGATGCCATCTTTCATATCTTGAGGGACTTTGCCGAACTTTTCAATCAGCAGTTGAATCGCGGTTTCAGATAACGCAGCCGCTTTACCTTTTGCCATGCCTTTTGCCATGCCTATTTTCATACCTTCTTCTCTGCCTTCTTCCATCCACATTTCCGCTAACGTCATGGTCATTTCACTCCCTTCCGGATAAGTTGTTTCAATTTGACGAATCATTTTATTTATATTGCGCTTAGTTAAGGATTTGCCGGCACTGAATACATAACGCATAATGGTTTCCAAATACTCCGTTCCCGTTTGCCTATCTTCTAATTCGTTCAAATAATGAATTGAACGAAGAATAGACTCCTCTAATTTGTCGCCGTCTTTTGTGAATATATCGCGGAGAAGCGTCAAAAATATTCGCGTCTGTGCCTTGCCCTTAATGTCTTCATCCGTGTAAGTAGATACATCATAAAGGACATGGTCAAAGTTTGGCACGTAGATTTTCAAGTCTTCAGGAAGTTCATCGTATCCAAGGAGCATCTCTCCCAAGCTGGACACCGCACGCCAGTTGAGATGGGTACCTGTGCAAGGCCGAATTCAGTTAACTCACTACAATTACATATTTATAAGCAGAAGATTAGATAAACGTTATATATCCTGCATTATTATGTAATTGTGTGAATTGTTCATTGTTTTTTCTTGCACAGGTACTCACACAATTCGCTGTTGTTTGTTACACAGGCACCGATTTCAATTCCGAGCCAATTCTAACTTTCCTAGGTCGATGATAAACATTCCATCCATCAGGATATCTAGCCCTATGAGACCATTGATATCCCAGCCATCTAAATTTCCAAAGTCTAGCTTCATTCCTTGTATTTCATGCGTCCCTAGAGTAATAAAATCAACTGATTTTCGAAAAGAATATTCCTCACCACCAATTCCGTAAGAACTTACTAAAGGGTCCCCATTTTCGAAGTAAATGCTTATCTCATCAACAATATCCGATGAGATAAGAGTATGGGCTGCACCTGTGTCAATAACAAGCTTATCTACTATCTTTGTTTTACCTTTATAAGAAATCACCATTTCTACTTCAAGCAAATGATTAATTAACTTTAGTTTCATAATCTGATACCTCTTAAGCCTGTAGGATTTCTCATTTCAATCACAATTTTTTCAGAGCCTGTATGGTAAACAATAGTATCACCTTTTGATTTTAGTAACTCTTTTGTAGCCATTTTAGAATCATCAATGATGTTAACTAAAGCAACGTCAGTTACTATTTTTTTATCGTCTTCTAGGTGAAAATCAAGAATACTAAGCTTCACAAATTGATCAGGATATAATTGACGAACCTCTTCCCATTTCATTGTTTATCACTCCTCGTTTGGTTACCTATCATTCCCGTGCAAAAAGTTTCATCTCAATTCATCCCCATAAGGTAC
Organism: Filibacter tadaridae; assembly: GCF_900609045.1. Taxonomy (GTDB): domain Bacteria; phylum Bacillota; class Bacilli; order Bacillales_A; family Planococcaceae; genus Sporosarcina; species Sporosarcina tadaridae. The sequence goes on along the minus strand of NZ_UXAV01000036.1, from coordinate 135,462 downwards.
AATAACCTCATTCAATACAGTTAACCACTGGCGTTTCATTTCCGGTCCGTATTTCAATGGTTTTGCATCTGGATTTGCAGCTTTGTACTTATCAAATTGCTTGCTGTCGAGAATTCCTCCGATATTCGGAATGGTTTCTGATCCAGCCATGTATTGAATTGCGGACAAATGCAATTGGTCCTCATTCACAAACCAAGTATTCGATAGCTTTTCAATCGTGTTTTCATAGGCATCCGTAAAGAAGCGCCGCTTAACGGCAAGAATGTCTTCCTCTGCGCCTACTTTCTTAGCATCAATGTCGTTTAGAATTGCACTATAGACATCTTTTACGACTGCCGGTTTATTCAATTTTTGGAGGGCCTTTTCAATCTCGTCTCGGATATCTGGATTATTGGCCGCGTATGTTTCCAAAAGTCGGTCGATGTAGGTGGCGTCGATATCATAGAGCTTAATCGTATTTTCTCCAAAGAATTCAATTTCTGAGAAGTCTCGACCCGGTTCTACTGGTTCACCTTCGTCTAGTAGCGAACCTTTAACGGTGTTGTATACGCCCATATATTCTTCTAACGTCTTTATCTGTTCTTGAAGAGCGTTCGATTTCTCCATGTCATCGTTATAATCATCGTAGGTAACCAACGCTTCATAGGCATTATTCAGCTCTTGGAAGGCCTTTACAAATTCAACCCGGTCTTCAAGGGGGGAATGCTCATTCATGTCAGTCAGGTTTGGCACTGAAGTTGTAAGTGTCTTATGGGCGTTCTTGAAGTGCTTCTTCGATTTATCATAAGTCGGGTAAACGAGAGCGGTTTCTTCTTGTGCTTGAGAATATAACTTCGTCGCCGCTTCCACATTTCGTTCCATTGTCGAAGGTTTTCGGAAGGTGACAATCAATCCTTTAGTCTTTCCTGGATACGTACGATTGGTTCGAGAAAAGGCTTGAATCAGATTCGCATAACTTAAATTACGATCCACAAATAGCGTCTGGACAGTTGGCGCATCGAATCCTGTTAATAGGCGGTCGACGACAATGACTAGGTCCACTTGTTTCCCAAGCTTTTTGAACTCCGCTCGCTTACGGGCTAGGCGATTATTGATATCGCCATTATAGCGGTCAATATATTCTATCGACCAGGCAGTGTCGTAGTACTCGTTGTAGTCCTTGATGATTTCTTTCATCTCATCTTGGGTTTGCTTGGAATCTTCTTCGTTTTCTCCCATCGAATAGGTGATAGCAATCCGTGGAAAATCAGGGTCGTCAATGGTACGCCCTTTTCGAATTGGGTGTCCGATAAATTCACTTGTTAGCCAATCGGAATCTGCAGTCATCTCCTTGATGGCTTGATAGTAGCGCTTCGCCATATCAATAGAACTTGTTGTTAAAATTGCAGACTTTTGCGGGCGCCCATTTTGGAAATCAAATTTCGTATACGCATTATCCGGCCGAAAAACCTTATGGAGCACTTTTTGAATATGGTCATCGCTTTCGAAGGATGACGGATTAATATAGTCTTCCTTTTCGATTCCATCCATTTGATCGATCGTATCATTCAATTCGTTATCACTGAGGTCCGCGTATTTTTCTTTTTGACGCATTTGGTCAAAGATATAGTTATTTAATGATGTGGGTTCTATCGTATCTTCATGCTCCACCTGAAACCCTAAAACCGCGCCATCTTCCAACGCATTCTTAATGGTATAAGTGTGCAAGACGTCCCCGTATTGGTCACGTGTCGTACGAGCTAGACGACCCTTCGCTTGTTTTTTATTGACATCAAATATCGGGGTGCCTGTAAATCCGAACCATGTAGAGTTCGGAAAGAAATGCTTAATGGCTTCCATTCCTTCTGCGCTTAACGCTCGGTGGCATTCGTCAACGACAAAGACAATATGCTGGCTCATGAGCTTCTTAAAGCGTTGCGTACCTTTTTGTTCTTCTTGTTTCTCCGCAAAACGGAGAGCTGCCTCCAATTTTTGACGCGTGGTAATAATCACGGTATTGGAATTGGCACTGGATAATAGCGTATCACTCAATTCTTTGGAACTTCCTGTGCCGACAATCAAACTGTTCGACTTCGCGTTGCCAGAAGAAATACCGGTATTGAACTCGGAAGCAAACTTCGTGAATTCACTCGTCGTTTGGTTATCCAAATCTTTGCGGTCAATGAGCATAACCGTGCGATCTACACCCGGTTTACGAGCGAGTAGCTTTGTGGATACAAAGCTCGTCAACGTTTTTCCTGAACCGGTGGCATGCCACACAACCCCTGATTGGTGTTTCATAGCAGAGGTAAACAAGGCTTCAATCGCATGGATTTGATATGGATGTAGCACCATTAAGGCTTTATTGTCCTGATCCTCACTTACAATCGTATAATTGGCAATCAATCGATGCGCATCAGGAATATTCAAGACTTGTTTTACAAATTCATAGAGGTTGTCTACTTTTCGATTGTCTGTTGTACGCCAACCAAAAACGAATTTCTTATGCATATCCTTTGGCATCGCATTGGCAAAATAGCGCGTTGTCTGCTCGTTGGAAATGACAAACAACTGAAGAGTGGAAAAGATGTTATTTCTGAACATCCCTTCTTCCGCATATTTCTTGATTTGATTGTACGCCTGGAATACGCCATCTTTTGCGCTGACTTGTTTCAATTCAATTTGAACAATCGGCAACCCATTGATTAAAAGCGTTACGTCAAATCGGCGATCACGACCATCAGCGTCCACTTTTTGTTTCGCAATCTGATGAACCACTTCGTATGTAGAGATGCCACCACCAATATCTTGGTTGGAGTACAAAACTAAAGAGATAGAACCCAAAGAGACATCTTCACGTTCAATCGTAATACGCGCAATGCCGTTCTCCCCTTTGAGCCACTTAGCAGCATCAAAAGGGGTCTTTGTTTTCAACAGCAATCCGGTTTTAATCGTGTCGAATTCTTTATCGGTCAAAGGGCGCTCCCCGATTTCCGATAAGTTTTTTTGCGTAATTAGTTGTCGCAGATTGTTCCACAAGTCATCTTCGGACTTCAGATCAGGGCGGTAATTCCACTGGTTATGCCCTTCCCCTAAGACCTCAATCAGGCGACGTTCCACTTCAGCTTCATCGTTATGCTGTATCTTTGTCATGGGTTGTCCTCCTTTCTATCAGTTTAGACAAACATCTTTTGTAGGAATGCTTTTTTTATTTCTTGCAAGGCATCTAATTCTTGTTGGTGGAGAGCGATAGTCTCATCAAGTTGTTTGAGGAAATAACCGATTTTTATCTGTTCATCATAAGAAGGAGCTCGAAATTTAAGGCTTGAAAAGTCACTGAAGCTAATACTTCTTCCATCCCGAATGCCATAAGTAACTGCTTCTAACCTTTTTATAAAAACTTCACTAGCTAAAACATATCTCCAAAATATAGGATAGTGCTTTTCTCTATTTTGAAAATCTAAGACTGTATATGCGGGAGAAGTTATACCTTCAATATTCGAAAATGCAAAACCACCTTGAAAAGATCGGAGATGTATAACAAATTGTCCAGGGAGTACCCGTTTGTAATTTTTTGTAGATTCTGTATTATATTTAATATCAATCCCCAAGTCACTTCTATAAATCATACCTTTTTGTTGAGAAGCCGATAGAACTGGAAGATTCGGATGATTTTTATCAGATACAGATTTAAATATTTCAATAGCTTTACTTTCTCCCCAACCCCCAGTAAACCCAGAAAAACGAACCTCTGGCACAGACTCCCCCTCTTTTGGAAACATTTTTTGCAAGAATCCTTGTTTTGTTTGTTGGAGAGTGGTTAGTTCTTGCTGATGAAGAGCGATCGTTTCGTTAAGCTGTTTAAAAAACCCGCCTATTTTATTTTGTTCTTCGTTGCTTGGAGCCTCTAGTTTAATTCCCAAATACTCTGAATTACGTATGTGAACCTGAGTAGAACCAATTTTCTCCTGTGTAATAATTCTCCGGAACTTTTCTGAATTTGAAAAAGCAATTAAAAAGTTCTCATCAACTCCGTCTTCAATTAGCAAACGATAAACTCCTTGAGGCATTAAATATTCTTTACTATCTCCAATTAATTTAACAATTCTCCCCATGTTTGGAGCTGTCGGTACTAAGTCTCTGAGAGAAGTTACTAGGTCTCCAGAATAAACACTTGCTTTCATATTTTTTTGAAAGTAATCTTTCGATACAAATTTACTTCCAGATATATCAGCAATTCCAGAAGAATTTACAGCTCCTTTAGGAACAGTTGGTACCCCCTCTTCTTGATAATCATTTGGAGTGATTGATGCGCCTCCATGCATAGTGTTTATTAAATCTTCCAACTTACGCTGTTTCCAATATCCAACAAATCCCGGAAATCTAAATTCTGGTACATGTTTATTTATCACGTTTAAACACCTCTAATGCACCTTTGATCCATTCCATGTTTTCTTCTTCAAACTGTAGCGAAGAAATCATGTCATATAGACTAGATTCCAGTTCTGCTTTTTCTTTCCGAATGTCTTTGATAGTAGAACCAATTGCAGCCATATCAATAGACTCTTCTTCTTCAAATGTATCTACATACCGCGGGATATTCAAATTAAAATCGTTCTCTTTAATTTCCTCAAATGTTGCAACGTGAGCATATTTCTCAATATTTTCTCGCTTGATATACGTTTCGACAACCTTGTCGATATTTTCATTGGACAGTTTATTTTGGTTCTTCCCTTTTATAAACTCGTTACTTGCATCAATGAATAACACATCACGAGTCGTGCGATTTTTCTTCAAGATGATTACGGTAGTTGGAATGGATGTCCCGAAGAATAGATTCGCTGGCATACCAATAACAGCATCGATACTGCCATCTTCTAACAACTTCTTACGGATGATCCCTTCTGCAGCCCCGCGGAATAAGACGCCATGAGGCAAGACGATTGCCATTGTTCCCGAATCTTTCAAGTGATACAATCCATGCAATAGAAAAGAAAAGTCCGCCTTTGATTTCGGTGCTAATCTGCCATAGCGATTGAAACGAGAATCATCTAAGAATGTATCGTCTGAAGACCATTTTGCTGAATACGGTGGATTCATTAGAACCGAATCGAACGTGTAAGGCTCATCTGTCGGCCAATCTTTATTCAACGTATCCCCGTTGCTTAACCGCATATCTTCTTTATCCACCCCATGCAGGATCAAGTTCATCTTCGCCAGATTAAAGGTCGTGGTATTTAATTCTTGTCCGTGGTATTTCACACTCTCCGGATGGTTGATATAGTTTCGGATATTCAACATCAACGAGCCTGAGCCCATTGTCGGGTCATATACGCTAAACAGCTTTTTGTCCTCTTGACCGATTGCAGCAATACGAGCCATCATGACAGATACTTCATGGGGGGTATAGAATTCCCCGGCTTTTTTACCCGCTTCTGAAGCGAATTGGCTGATTAAGAACTCATAAGCATCCCCAATGACATCGCCACCGTGTCCCAATAGATTGATGGGATTTAGCTTCTTGATCACTTCTGTAATCGTGATGTTTCGTTGTTGGGCGTCTGACCCAAGTTTCTTTGATGTCAAATCTACATCATCAAAAAGACCGTTGAATTGATCGTATTTCGTGGATAAGTCGATGAATGCCTTATTCAGATCGTTCAACTGAAACGTATTTTGTTTCGCTTGATCCGTTAATACGTTGAACAGATAATCCGGTTCGATATCGTAGCCCAATGTATCTACCAACGTTTCAATCAGGTCATTCTTCACATCTTCATCTGCTAATAAATTTACATACAGTTGCGTTTGTTTTTCTGCTGTATCGTATTCTTCTGGAGACTCATCCGCAATTTCCACTACTTTTACCAGTAATCTGTCGGATAGGTACTTGTAGAAAATCAAACCTAATAAGTAGTTTTTATATTCTGATGCATCCATTTTACTTCGCAAGTTGTCTGCAGCACTAAATAAGATTGAGTTCAATTCAGCCATGTTGTGTTCCTCACTTTTCTTTATTTTACTATCGTTACTGACCTTTTAGTAAATTTAATAGTACTTTTGACTACAATTCCCTTTCAGTTCAAGCATCTGTTTATTTATTTTCATATCCAGAAGAAAGGACACTCTTGCTCCAATCATACCATATCTATACGTTGTTCCTATATCAGTAAAAGAAAAACGCCCCTGCAAAGAGGAGCTTGCAAAAGCAGTTGTACTTCAGGAAAGTCTATCCTATGCGCAGTGCAACACGAAAGCATTTTAGAATCGTGTCTGCATTGTGTAGAGCACAGATGGCTAAACATTCATCTGTATCTGGATAGGAGATAACGTGTCCATGTGGTATTATTAAGAGACTATTAATCGGAAATATTCGGGTCGTATCAGAATGGAACGAGCAGCTAAGGGAGCTGCTTATTATCACTCATACAAGAGAGGGGGAAAAGAACAATGGACAAGGAATTAACGGAAGCATTGAAATCCATTTTGGATGTTGCGTTGCAGCCGATCCATCAGGAATTGAAATCCATAGATCAACGGCTTGACGGGATGGATCGGCGGTTTGATGGGGTGGATCAACGGTTTGATGGAATGGACCAGCGGTTTGATGGGATGGATCAACGGTTTGATGGAATGGACCAGCGGTTTGATGGGATGGATGGACGGATTGATGGGATGGATGGACGGATTGATAGTTTAGAAAGCGAGTTAAAGGAATTCCGTGCTGAAACGAAGACGGCTCTTCAAGTTATTCAAAGCGGCCAGCAAGGTACGCGAACAGAAATGACCCAACGCTTCAATGAAACGAAAAAAGGGCTGGAACGACTCGAATCCGATATTGAATTCACATATCAAAAAACGGCGATGCATGATTTAAAACTCAACCGGATTGAAAATAATCCTACCGAAAACCAGTAATAATTCTACCACTGAAAATTATGGGCTTATAGAAAAAAGGTGCCGATCCCAACTGACGAAAGCCAGTAGGAATCGGCACCTTTTAGTGGTGGGTACCTGTGCAAGATCGTATTCAATCAATTCACTACAATTACATGTTTATAAGTCGGAGATCAGACAAACGTTATATCACCTGCATTACTATACAATTGTGTGAGTTGTTTATCGTTTTTTCTTACACAGGTACTCACACAACCTTTATCCAATAAAAAAAGCACCGATTCCGACTGTCTCTAGCCAGTTGGAATCGGTACTTTTCATTAAACATCCGCTATCGTATTCGTCATCCCATATGTATTATCTTTTCCATCGTGTTGCTTATATTTCTCTTTATAGACATACATATTAGAATCCGCTACGGCAATCAGTTCCTTCAGTGATTCTTCATCCGTCGGGTAAGTCGACCTACCGATGGAAACCGTAACCGGTCGATGATGCCATTCGTAACTCTCCACTCCCTTCATGAAAGTTGTTATTTTCCGTTCTGCATCGGATTCATCGGTATACGTAGAAAAAATCAGAAATTCATCTCCACCCCATCTTGCGATTATATCCTTTTTACTAAAAGAACCTGTTAAGATAGCCGATAGTTGCTCCAACACAAAGTCTCCGAAATTATGGCCGAAACTATCATTGATCTCTTTGAAATCGTTTACATCTATTACAAATATAGCACACTTTTCATCATCTTTATGAGCATTCTGAAGCAGTTTGGAGGCCTTTTCCCATACATACCGTCTATTGTATAGACCGGTAAGGGCGTCGTGTGAAGATAGAAAAACATGGGTATCATAACGTCTTCCAAAAAACCATGCCACCCCTAAAGGGATCAGTGCGGGAAGCGGAAGGATATGCACGACATCCCCGAAACGCATTTTCACCATTTCTCTGATAAACAGGAGAATTCCACCAACAAAAACAACTCCTGTGATTCTACCTTTATAACTCACGTGGATGCCTTCTTTCTTCACTGATACGCTAGGAATAATGGAAGTGTACTCTGAATCCTCACCGACTCCAACAGGTAATTCCTGTTGAAAGGTAACTTCACACCAGTTCATCCTAAACGCCGTAAAAAAAACACTTCAAATTTGGATAATACAGTACTTTACGGCAAATGTCCATATGTTTTGATTATAGAAAAGAGCTGCACTGTTTGGGCTTGGGCGTGACACCAGTCCAACAATTCACTTCAATTGTATACCAATGGAAGATGCGATTTCCGGGATTCACTTCTTTCATCCGACTCCAGAAATGCGGGACATTCCCGGCACTGTCTTCCTGAAGCGACCAAATCAGTGACGGGTACCTGTGCAAGTTCGTATTCAGTCAATTCACTACAATTACATGTTTATAAGTCGGAGATCAGATAAACGTTATATTACCTGCATTATTATACAATCGTGTGAGTTGTTTATCGTTTTTTCTTACACAGGTACTCACACAATAAGAAAAACATAGGAAGATTTTAGTCCTCCTATGTTCTCATTCGTATTATTTATCTGTTTGTTTTTGCTTTTTTTCCAAATACGCCGTACGTATTTTTTCAAGTTGTTCCTTTTTATCAAATTGGGCTGGCTTGTTTTTTTCATAATACTTTGTCACAGCCGCCTGCCCTTTGTAATCCAATTGATATTTTCCCACTTTGTTCACCTACTTTTCTTGTCTTTAAAGAGAATCTATTCAACAAATATAATATACCTTATTTCACTGAAATAAACTTGTTTACTTTATTAGTGTACTCCCTAACCTTATTTCAATACAGGATTTTTTTATATTCTTTTTTTTATTTTTCTTCAAAACTGTCCTTCAATTACTAGTGATGGGTACCTGTGCAAGGCCGTATTTAGTCAATTCACTACAATTACATGTTTATAAGTCAGAAATCAGACAAACGCTATATCACCTGCATTATTATACAATTGTGTGAGTTGTTTACCGTTTTTTCTTGCACAGGTACTCACACAATTAAGACTGACAGTGGGCTTCTGTCTGGCTTATTGCGGGAGGCATCCTCGAGCGCCGAGCGTTGTTGAGTGTATTCATTATGTCAACATATATAGTAAAATACCTTAGTTCAACATGAATAAATTTAAATGGAGAATATCGACTACGCTTTTGACCACGTTCGATTGATATTCAATGACATCATATGAAACAAGGCAAAATAAAAAACCCTTGATAGTCAAGGGTTTTGATACCATATGAAATCCTATGAATTTCTAATATGGAGACGGCGGGAGTCGAACCAACTGTTGCTAGAAAGGCTATAATGCCAGTGTTTATAAGGGTTTATAGCTACTGTTGAAAGTGTTTGACTACGCTTTTGACTACGTTCGACAGATATTACGTTGCGGGGGCAGTATGATTACTTTAATAAACTTAGCATTTAGGCATCCCAAGCTATTCCAAAGGCCTTAATTGTAAACTCACACATTACACGTATAAGAAAGACTATGTGAACAGATTTACGGTGTATGCCCTGATGCTATTCCAACAGATCCTCACAAGCAAAATTCATTATTAAATTTTCATCAATTGAAGGGAGTCATAAAAAGATGTCTTACAATACACAAACCACTTCTTCAGAATTACTAATAAAATTGATTAAGGACGAACAACACCAAATAGAACTCGATACAAGAGAGGTAGCGGAGTTAGCTCGAATTGTAACTGACTATGTAAAAAGAATTGAAACTGTCAATGAAGTTTCAGATGTAGAGGTAATAAGCAGCCCTCCATATCGTGAAATAAAAAAGAAACTTGGTGACCTTGAAATTGCAAATGAAAAGATGAATTTCAGGAAAGGGCTTATTCGTGATTATATCCATCGATTGTATTTAATAAATGGCTACTATACTAGTGAGTGGATAGAATAGGAGCAACCATTCCACATATACTATATTAAAGATACAGTATGATGACTTTTATTAGGATCACCACAGAAAACCGCTTATTGTTAAGGTTTGCAAAGCAGAAAGGTGGTTATCAACGAAAATAAGTTTTGTTTGATAACCACCACCCTGACCATAATAGCTGTTAGAGAGAGGAGCTCCCAGCTCTTCTCTCTTTTAATATTTACATTCATTCTTACGCTTTAAGAGGAGAAATGATAGCGTGAAATGACCAAGCAGTAAATTATTCCGAATTCAATGTTGCACAGGCACCCAAAGTTAATAAATTTGAATTAACTATTCAATTTCACAATAATCTCATTTATGCTTGTTTCAATTTCAGCCAAAGGAACCAAATACCATTCTTTGGGGTTTTCAATTTTTCCATTTGCTGTTGGAACAGAAATTTGTAATTGCTTATCTTCAAATCTATGATGAATTACTGTTTCTAGTTTCTGAGCACTAAAGTTTTGAACTTCCCATGTCGCAATAACTTTTACAGGTGCATATAGGTAGGTGGCTTCATTTTCAGCATTAGCAATGCGTTTTTCAACACTTCCACCAGCAAAACCAATCTTATAAAGGTTTTGATATTTTGATACTTCAGGATTTGAGCTAAGAGATCTGACTACATAAATATATCCGGTAGTCAGATATTCGGTAGCTCTTTCTTCAACGGTTGTTTCTCCCATAACATCACTCATTACTTCGGTTACCATTCGACCGTGACGGGCTTTATCAAAGAGATTTGATGCAAATGATCTCAATAAAATCCCTTTGTTTTCAGTTCCATTTTCATAAATAAGATGAAGCTTTGCGTTACGATAACCATTTTTATCTATATAATAATCACCTACAGATAAAACGTAAAGGAGAATTCCATTATCAACATAAAATTTACCTGGTATAATGTTTTTTTCTGTATCGACAGGTATTATCTTTCGAGTACCATTTGCAATCTCTTTTTGAACAAGTTTAAACAGAGGCTCATATTGTTCGAAATGGCTAGCCCGTTTCCGAACGCTATATTTATCAGCCGCACTAATTGTTCTCTTGTATCTCGACACATCAAGTAGTGAATCAACTTTATCTTTTTTCTCAAAAAATGTATCATCATTAAGAATATCATCGAGGGATTCGAGATTTTTTTTCGGATTTTCTAAAACTGTATTTTGACTATCAAATAAGTTTAGTTCATCAATCTCAGCGAGTTTCTTTATCATTTCTGGCTTGTCACGATAGCCTTTAAGTCTGGAAAATAATTTTCTTTCGGTCATATTCCGAGATTTCTCTGGTTCTTTTCCATCATGACTTTTTATCCATTCGATAATCTCTTGAAATTTTTCAAACTCCGGGTCAATTCGCTTAACTTGTTTATTAGGCGTTTCGGCTATTAGCTCATCAAATATTGGGTCTGAAAAAATATCTTCAAGATTAAACTTGTCCATCCTGTCTCTCTCTCCTTAATTGCTCCAAACGTAATAAAGCATAGGCTAATCTTTGCTCGTATTGGTCTGAACTAGACTTAACTGGAATTCTACCATTTTCATTTTTAAATTGAACAATTTGAGGATACAACATAACTAATTCATCCTCAGAAAAAGTAAATTTTATACCATCCATATAATCTTGGATAAAGCGTAAAGTTGGTGCATCAATTTCCTTTGAAATAACCTCATAAGCACGCTGGAAAGGATTCACTTCATCAATCAAATCGATGGCAATTTCATCAATATTTATAAACTTATTCGCCATTCTAAGAAATTGGTTTCCGCCTGTTCCTTCTTCACGGTCCGCAGACTGAATGACAGCTTGTGCAACTAAGTGCTGACGAACTTCCTCAGTTTCATCATTTGACAAATCAGGATAGGTATTCATTATCACACGCGGTATAAGTTGTTTATTAATCACTTTTGCATCGACACCAGCAGCTATAGCTTGCTGAATTTGACTGTCTTGTAAAATAGTCGCTTTCAAATCATTCAAATCACTTTGAATAATATTTTTTGAACGATCAGTACTTGGCTCTTTTAAACCTTTAATGAAAATATCTGTTCCTTTTGATTTTTGATCATCATTATCTTTACGCTTAAAGTTAAAGTTTGGAGCTAATACAGATTCCATCAAAAGACTTGCAGTGATTGCCTTCATGACATTATTAACCGCAAACATGACCTCATCATCTTGAGCATCTGGTTGGGCAATTAAATTGGTGAATTGTGCATGAGTTTTATTTGAACTATCACGAGTCACACGCCCAATAATTTGCACAACTTCAGTTAATGAATTACGATAACCAATTGTTAAAGCATATTCCGCGAAAGGCCAGTCAAATCCCTCTTTTGCCATACCAAGAGCAATGATAATATCCAAGTCATCAATTTCAGACATATTTCGGATGTATTCTTGAACCTTTTCACGGCCTTCTTCATTAACCAAATCAGCAATTTTTAATACTCGACCAGATTCTTCAGTTACTAGCCAAAGTCCTGTATTTTCATCAAATTTCGCATCACCTAATTCTTCCAGAATACGGTCAACTTCATCATATTTATCTTTTGTAGATTCCCCGGAATTTACATTTGGAATATGAATAATTGTTTTCTTTGAAGTATCTAGAACTTCCGAAAGCGCATCAGTATAGCGACCTCGATAAAAGCTATAGCCCATCGCAAAACTCTTTAGATATTTATAACCTTCAAGTTGTTCATAATAAGTATAGGTTACCTTATCAAACTTTTGCTCGTCGGTAGGATCCAGAATCGGGACTGAATCGCCACGAAAGTAGGAGCCAGTCATCGCAACGATATGTGCAGAAGAATTCCCCATAATATTACGCATCGCATTACCAAGTACAGAATTTTCACCTTGTGATACATGATGAAACTCATCAATGGCAAGTAAAATATTATCGAAATCGGAGTCATTCAATTTCTCAAAGGCAAAACGTAAAGTCGCATGAGTACAAACCATAATATTATCTTCTGGGTTTGTAGAACGAATAAAATCAACAAACTGCGACACTTTACTTTCACTTGTTCCACGGTCCGTAAGATTGTTTTTTGGACTAATAACCCAATCAGAGAAAAAGCCAAATTTGCCGAGTTCTGTGGTTTGAAAAGATTTACCTATCGAACGTTCTGGAACTGCAATAATTGCTTTTTTTATGCCTTGATTTGTGAGCTTATCCAAGGCTACAAACATCAACGCTCGTGATTTCCCTGATGCAGGGGGCGCTTTAACTAATAGATATTGTGACGCACGTTTCTCATAGACACGTGCCTGCATCTCACGCATCCCTAATGCATTTGTGTTTTGGCTTTGTCCAGTACCATTATAATTAATTTCAAAAATATTCGATGTCATTTTTTCTCCTCACTAACCATTTCTTGATAAAGTTTCAACAATACACTCAATCGTTCCTCGTCGGATTTAAAAGGTTCTTGCTTATAGGCACGCTCCACAATGCCATCAATCTTTTCATGTGCTTCGCGTAATCGTGCGTTCATTGCTTTATTCGCACCGCCGTAAAGCTCAGCAAGTGTACCACCTTCTTCCTCACGGACATCCAGCATCTCTAAAACGGCTTCTTCTAGGATATTTTTACGGTTTGTTGAAAGCTTTGGAATAGGGAAAGTATTGTAAACCATGCCTGCGGAATAGCGATAATCCGTTTTCAATCTGCCACCAACCGCTCGAAGCCAGGTCATATGCATGCGAGATTCTAGGATGCCAAGGAGCCAGATTGGGGCGTTGTATACCGCCATTGCAGAGTCTGCGACTACTGATTGATCTGTGAAATATCCCATTGGCACATATTCACGGGACTCTGATGATGTTCGTGGAATTAGTATATAATCTTTGTCTTCATATCTGCATTCTCCAAAGCGATAAGGATATTTTGATAACTCTTGAGTGGAAGTCCTTTTACTATTTTGCCGATATTTCTTTACAGCAGTTGTTCTTTTTAATATCAATTGATTATCTGCATGCTTTTCAAAGTCTTTTTGGGTCATCCATAAAGCATATCTATAACTACCATCTATAAAATCTTTTCCACCAATGAATTTTTTTATAACTTTTCTCAAATCAGGGTATTTATCAATAACTTCAAAATACTCATCAGTACTAAAAATCAAATTTCCATTATCATTCGCCATACTTCCAAAAACAACTTTGGGTATATCAGATATTGGACTACTTTTTTCTGAAACTAGAATGTTTTCACCATCTACCAAGTAAGCATTTATTCTTTTTACGGTTCTAGCAACCTCAGTTTCATCAAATAAGTATTTAAACTCACTTTTCCCAATTGAGCAAATTCCAATGATCGCAACTATAACACCTGCATTGTTGCTTGCACTGTTAGTCCATTTAAATGAAGTATAAGCGAAATTTATTTCAACGTTGTATTTAAATATTTCATTCCAAAGTACGGCAACCTGCTGTCCTTGGTTTATAGAGTTAGTGGTGACGAATGCAAGTTTTGCATTCACATGGTGAATAAATTTTGCTCCTTTGATAAACCAACCAGAAATATAATCCAACTGTCGGTGATTAGGAACATTTAAAAATAAATTATCTAGTTCTTTTTTTTGATCCTCAGTTTGCCGTTTGCTACCGATATATGGTGGATTCCCCATGATATAGACTTCATCATTTTCCTCATGTTTGACAATTTCATTCCAATCTATGCGTAAGGCATTATCGTGTACGATATTCCCTGATTCCTGGAGCGGAAGGATTCTAGGTTGATAGTCCGCTAGGGATTCAATCATCTCTACATTCATTTGATGTTCAGCAATATAAAGAGAAAGTCTAGCTACCTCATGTGCAAAATCATCAAGTTCAATACCTGAGAATCGGTTAAGTCTTATCTTAGATCGCTTGAGCAAATCTCCTTGATAAACATTCTTTTCATTTAAGGCTTCCTGAATTTCGCGAATTTTAACAAGGATTTTGATTTCGAGTCTGCGAAGCTCTTTGTAAGTAATAATCAAAAAGTTACCAGAACCACAGGCAGGGTCTAAGAACTTAATTTTACTCATTCGTTCAAGTAAGCTATTTAGTTGTTTTATAATATCTCGTTGTTGTTCACGTTTTTGTTTTTCGGTAATTTCGCGTTCTTTGTAATCATCTGAACGGTCAGAAAGCCTTTGGTACTCTGCTTGAAGATTGTCTAAAAATAGTGGTTTAATCACTTTCATGATATTTGGCATACTCGTGTAGTGCATGCCTGAAACTTGACGTTCTTCTTTGTTAGCAACAGTTTGAATCATTGCTCCCAAAATATCAGGATTGATTTCATTCCATTTGAGCAATTCACCTGCTTCGATGAGTAGTTTTCGAGTAAGAGTGCTAAAATTCAAGTCGTGATGTGATTCTTTGAACAATTCCCCGTTTACATATGGAAATTCTTTCAACCGTTCAGGGATGTCATGTCTTTGGTTTTCAGGAACATCTAAAATTGAAAATAAATCTTTGATGACTGAGTTTAAATTACTACCATCGATTTCGGTCCTTTTTTTAAGGATATTAGTAAAAGAACCTTTTTTGATAATTCCTGTATCCTCAGAGAAGTACAAGAAAAGAGAACGAATCAAAAAAAGATTAAATGATTTGCCATCAGCTTCCTCTCTCGCAAGCTCAGGATTGATTTTAACCAATTCATCATAGAGTTTTGTGAAACGCTTAGCAGCTTTAATATCTGCCGGGCTTTCGTTTTGGTAATCTGCTTTCTCAATACCATTCCACGCGAGAAAAAAATCGGCGGAAGTGGGCAAGTCTTCGAAATTAATAGCGAGCGAATCATTTGATTCTGTATCTTTTGCATAAAGCATTTCAAAATCAGTTGTGATGAGATAGCGAGGCTTTTGATTTTGAGTTACAATTTCTTGCCCGATTTCATCAATAGCGTGTAGTGGATTATTTTCAACCTCTCGATAACGAACTTTATTTCGTATCAAAAAATCGCCTTCACTTGATTTTGCACGTGTGATGCTTGTTTTAGGTATATCAAAAAGTCCCAAAAACTCTTCAATAAAAGTTTCTTTGTTTAACTTTTCAATTATTTTTTTTGTTTTATCTTCAATTTCTGTGATAGAAAATAAATTTTTCTTTGTCATTTGATTTACAGTCCTTTACTCAGTTGGTATTGATACTATTATAACAAATTTTATCGCCCCACAATTTGAACCGCCTATTTTTTGGAATACTAACAAGATACTGCGCCAAATTCAACCACATACAAATTCCTAACACTATTATTAGTTTATGTGCACTTTATCTTAATATAAAAAACTAAATTTGTTGTTTCTTAAATTGTAGCATTAAGTAGACGTCTTTTGTTATGTATGTAGTATTCTTTAACCACCTCATGATAGATCCATAGAAAACAGAAAAATAGGCGCCAATGCGGGAAACATACATGAAAGTTTAAGCAATCATGTTTGTTTTTTGCATTGGCACCTATTTAAATGTACTAGCCTATCTTCAATCATAAGGAAGTGACAGTCTTCCTACAACGACTTATTTCTTCCAATATTCCTTTTTACTTTTTATAAAAATGCACAGTCACTCACACAAAATCATTGCCTAACAATTAAGGGCACTAATTTATTTCAGCCACCCCAACTTATTTGCGTCTATATCTCATCCTTCATTATCACTAAGCTTCCTAACCCGTTACCTTAAGACACCTTGCCAGATCACCCATATGACTTCGGGGACAATATCAACCATCTGTATCCCCCTCCATTTTAGAGCTGTTACCGCTTCGCTGAGTATCTTTCTGCATTAATTCTTGCTAAGCTTCTCTAGAGTCTCGCCATGCGTTCTTACAGCTTTTTCGTAGATTTCCCGGATTTTGATTTTTCTATCCGCTTCAGTTTGTTTTTGCGTTGCTTGCATATCTTCATTATCCTTTTTCTTCTCATTTGACAATGGATCTCCCTCCTACAATGGCTTATTTCTTCTACTATACCCTTTTTCCTATCATTTGTTATCTTCCAGCTTTCGCTTCTTCATAAACGATCCTAACGGCCTTAAACGTTTTATAAAACGCTAGCAATTCACCTCATGGTTAGAATTCAATACATTCGTTCGAACAGAGGCGGCGTCCTATACAATTCGCATCATAACTCGTAACTAGTATGTTCCCAAGTTCATTCGAACCAATAAAAAAAGCTTCCTTAAGGAACAGGGGGAGAAAAACGCAACGATTGAGAGCCTATTAAAAATTACTAATGCACTGGGGATTACATTAGAAGAGTTATTTAGCAATACCCAAACTGGTCCGAAAACAAATAGCTTGGAAATGAGTCAAATTATCACGTTACTAGAAAACAGATCCCTAAAGGACCAACGCACGATTCTTGGGTTACTCAATCTACTTATCGATTGGAAAGGCAATGATTGATTAATCATTATCTAGTTATACGTAAAAAGCTGTGTAAACTCACATTTAGAGAGTAAACACAGCTTTTATCACTATTCTCACGCTATACTTTCAACAATAGTTGATACTTTGGAATATGGTTCCTGAGTAGTGTATCTTGCTTCCTTAAACTCCCGCTCCGCCACTTCATAAAACTCTCGTAACAGTCTTCGATCCTCCATAATCCGTTTACGCCGCTGTAGCAATTCATTTCGTTGCTCATTAAAATACCTATCTGAACAACCTTTAGAACAGAAGCGGCGTCCCATTCCATTCGAATCATAACTTGTAACTGGGATGCTCCAAAATACATCTGCTTCATCACTAGCCACTTTCTTTTCACAGTGATAGCACATGAAGCTCCAGGGCTTCGTTCTATCTTTCCTAAAATATTTCTTACGATACCCCTCTTCTAACTCTTTCAGGGTTAAATCAACCTCTGCTAGCTCCAGCATAAGGCTAAAATCTAGATCCATCTAATCACACTCCCCACATAGTTTCCTGGCTTTCTGTATGCTCCCCCATTACCAAAAGGCATAATTAGTATATGGTTAAAACCCAGTTCTCTACCAACTCTAAAAGGCGGGACAATTTAAGCCAGAAGTAGTTAGATTTGAATTTGTACAAGTGGATCATCTATTGAAAGGACACACAAAAAGGTTTCGGCAAGCTACTTGAGGGTTATACTATACGGCATGGAAGATTGCTGCAAGACGGGGAGGCTCATTTGTTGCGTGTTGGTGCGTTGTCAAACAACTAGAACGCACCACACCTCTAGGGTTTGCGCCGCTGAGAGAATGACACTCGGTTATTCACATGAAATATTTAAAGTATTTGACATATGATATTTATCGCGTATATATACGATAAAAAAGCATGTCCCCTATGCAATTCAGGTGTACATGCTCCCTTGACTATAAGACAGCTTGATCAAGCTCTACTTCCAATCTGTCTACCTTCTTATATTTTCGGTTATTTACTTCAGCTATACTGTGTTCACTTAACAGCTTGGTATATAACTTCTTCTTGGCAAGACGTCGTAGCTGCCTTCCCCCCGCCTCCCCTTCTAGTCCTAGCATATCCCGTAACTTGACTTTTGTAATAACTTCACCTAGTTTTAGAGCCTTGAAACATTTACTCAATTTCTCATACCATTCAGGGTAAGTGCCGGACATATTCCAATCCTCTACTTTGCACCCGGTAAAATAGTGCCGTAGGATGTTTACAAACGCTACATCTTTTGTCATCATATATACTTTCGCCTGCGCTGTAGCTCCATTATTCCGAATGCAAATACGCAATATGTCTTGTATCATATCAACTACTTGATCATTCAACTTGATTGTCTCTATATCAAGGTCATTAAAACGACGTACATCTTTTCTCTTTTGCACTTTGGTATCTTCTACCTCCCCACAAATCGCTTCATGCTTATTAATATAAGTTGGATCTCCTTTGTGTGTTATCCCCACTAATACTAATGCCGTACAGCGTGAATAATCGTTAGATCCCTTTACATTTCCGAAATGATTAACGAGCACACGACCTTCCTTTATTTCACGGCTTAACTGGTTTTCCAAGCTACTTTTATGCGGTTTAAAGCACAACACTAATACTGTTTCTTTGGTAGAAATGATACTAATATTACGAGCAAAGTCTACTAAAATCTTAGCGTCCTTAATCAACTTCGCCTTACCAGATGACATACTACAATCTACAAAGAAAGTTAAATGTTCATAGGACTTAACAGGCGGCACATCTAACATTTGATGGCTTTGCAGTGCTCTGTATTCCATATCAACTTTGGCAGTACCATCTAGTATCGTTACATGATAACCTGAAAAGTCATACTGTACAGTTCTATTCGTCTCTTTACTCATGATATTATGTAGCGGATTATAGTTTACCCGCCCACCATTTTGAATGACATATTCGATGTCCTTTAATAGGTTTACATTGTCACCTGAATATTTCTTGTACCATGTTTTACTGTAGGGAAAAACAAAGTCAGGGTTAATAGGCAACAGTTTTTCACCACTAGAAGCCCCCATCAATTGCTCCCGTAGTTGGTTAATTAGCGCCTTTGTTTCAACCAACTCCTCCACTGGGATATCCAATGACAGTGCATGTAGATCATATAAAAATTGGTCAAAGTACGGACGATGCACTGAAATAACCTCCACAATAGGCGGCTTCTCATCAATTATAATGCGTTTGCGCTCATATTCATTACCATCTATACATCTCCACTTTCTGTACCTATCTAACCCACCCGCCTCCATTTTCAATCTAGCGTGCGTCATAATTACAATAGGATAGCCTTTCTGTTCTTGATGTTTTCTAGGTACCTTACAGCCTTCCTTAAAAGGGCAACTCCTGCATTCACCGTAATGATACTTTTTCGGCTTCTTTTTACAGCCCTTATATGTATAAGCACTTTCCATTACGAACGCTGCTGATTGGGTTCTACATTCTGGAACATCTCTCGCTTTTCCATCCGCCTCTATAAATACGCTATACTGACCTAATTGTTCAAGTAGCCATTTAGCTGTCTCTATCCGCTCCACAACAAGAATTGTGCCCGACTCTACTAAATTCTGATCCAACATATATTTTAAATGCGCCACCATGATTGTACTTTTCCCCCCGCCTGGCTCCAATGGGCACACAGTAACCCCGTCCGTTTGCAAGTTTAATTCATGGATGATATTCGCAAATATATCGGTAGTAGTTTTATTAACAACAATGCCCCTACCTTTCATCGTACTTACGACTTTATCTAAAACAGCTTTTACATGGCCTGTTGTAAGAACCTTCGCTGGCTGTAGTGGTACTAATTCAGTAGACTGCATATCGACTAATGAAATCTTTTCATACTCTTCGGCTATTTTATCATCTAGCTTCTTACACAATGCTTCAAGGTCAGTCCACCCTTTTGCCTTTGCGACCCACCTCAAGGATTTGCCTTTATCAATAGCACAATCTAACCCTGCCCCACCATTAGAACAACGACATACTAAATTTGTATAGTACATAAACGCTGAGGGAGTACCATCGTCATGAATAGGACACTGATAAGACAATTTCCCATCATACTCTGTGTAAGATAAACCTTCTAATTCTAACCATCCGATAAGGCAATCAATAATCTCCCTCACTTCTTTTGTGTATTCTCCATATAACGATGAATCATTGTCACGAACTTTTTTAGTACTTTCCGGGAATGCCTCGGATAACTGCTCTAGTGTATAAACATGACTTGGTTCAAATAATACGATTTCCTCTGTGTATACCACCCCTTTTTCAGCAAAGTCTTTGTAGTTATTTGTAAAAGGCAATCGAAAAGCCGCATTAATGTTGGTTTTGGTGGTATCCCCTTTTAAATACTCTATTAATTGCCTTTGAATATTTTCGGCATAAATCTTGCATTCATTTAATGCTGACTTATTTGACCTATCCCACCTGGCGTTTTTAAGTGCATATAGTAACTTATATCCTCTCCTTCCGGTGTAAACGAGTGTAGGAGGGAGCGGTGCAGAATTTATCAGTTCAAGTTGCTCCTCCTTACTTCCACTATCCAAATCCACAAAAAGAAACCGTAACCCATCAATATCCGGCACTAATTTTGCTCCATTTGGATAAAAGCAAAACGCACGCATTTCTGCCTCACATTTCTTTGATAAAATGGGTAATTCATATTTTATAGTATTAATATGTAGAACCTCACTTCGGGTATTAGGAAGTTTAGCCAACTCTTCTAATGGCATCCCTTTCTTATTGTCAAAAAACGCGAAAGTAGGGAACATTTCTCTCCCGTGTCTCAAATAATCAATTGCGCTTAATAAATCCTTCATTTTCTTTTCCTCCTGTAAAAAGAGGACACTTTCTTATATATATAATAGGAGAATGTCCTCTTTTATCGCTTCTATGTTTTAATCCGCATCACTTTTCACGAAAATGTCCCCATAGGTACCACATGCCCCTCGTACAATGTGGCTTCAACTGTTGATTTTCTGGATACCGGGGTGGTCATTAAATTATTCCTACTACATCACTGTTTTTTATTCGTGATGTACACAATGAGAAATTGACAAACGATAACGTGTGATGCTGAATTCAAAGGTTATCGTTTTATACCCAAACACCTATTGGTTATTTACCACTACAATTTGCTGTAGCAATAAACCACTTCACCTCCTACACTTGCTATATACGCCCCCTTTTACGTAGAGTTAAGGAGGTAATTATCCCCAATACCTTTTCACACATTCATGTGCAGACATCGTTATCCCAAAAACTAAAAGAAAGCAGCTGTTAACAAAGTAGATTTGCTAACAACTGCTTTTATAGGTTGGATTTCAATTGTTTGTAATTGGAAGTTTCTGTGTATATGTCATTTTGAGCTCTATGCATATCAGAATGGGCGGCGGGGTGGCCAAGCGACAAGGCACTGTATTAACCATATTAGAGTGTGTGCCTAGTATGTAATGAAGCACTGCCACTATTATGTATAAAACTAACGGCTAGATTCCCATAAATAAAAAAGGGCTCCAATAAAGATTGAGCCCCAATTACTTCTATATGTGTTTCGAATGAGTTAACCGTTTTGCCCATCGCATACTACTGTAGATGGTTCTCCATCTTATTTTCATCAGATTCCATTAATCGATTTTCACGGTAGCAATTATTATGCTCATAAATGAACCCATCTTTTGCATTACACGCTTCCATAAACATCTCAGCCTCCATCTTTGCCTGATCAATTTCTATTACTTGTATTACGTTTTTTATGACGGCATCAATAAACTTTAGTTTACTTTGGGAAATACCAGTAAATCCGGCTACAAAGCATAATATAGCCCCTAAGGTTCTCACATCCATATGTTCTACATTGATAAATGAATGCAACTTTTTACTTAATTCTTTTATGAACTGTAGATCTTCTAGCTTATTTACCGCAAATGGTTCATTAAATTTATAATATGTGTGATCGCCATTACCACTTGAAATTGCGTTGGATGGCGATATAGGTAGTTGGTTAACTATTTGTGCGGCCTTTTCAAAGGCTGCATGTTTGGGGTCAATGTCTAACTGTAAACCCGGCACATACGAAACATCCTTTACCGTCCCAAATTTACAGCCACGGGGTGCCACACTAAGATAAACGATTAATCCTTCTTGTTTCCCCCCTTCAATAAACCAGGCAAGCATCAGTTCATTTATATCTTCAACCGCAACAAACCATTTATCCCCTATTCCCCCATCTGCTATAAGGCGGCACTCATAATCCCCTTCCGTTTGGTTAAACCAATGCTTAAAAAATTTCATTTCTTGATTATTCATGTTTGTAACTCTCCTCTTGTTAGTTTGATTAGGCTTATCGCCTTCAATAGTCATATACGCCGTGTATTTAGCTGAGTTAAATACTTTTTTAAAATCCGCACCACTTTTCACGAAAAAGTTTCCGTAGGTATCACGGAGCACCCGTGCAATGCCGCTTCAACAGTTGAACCCGTAGGTACTGGGGGGTAATTAAAATATTCCTGATAAACCATTGATTTTTATTCGTGATGTACACAATGCGGGATTGACAAGCTATAACCCTTGAATATGTGTTCAAGGGTTATAGCCTTGATAGCAGCCCATTGATTATTTACTGCTCTATCATGTGACGGTTACAAACCGCCTCTCCCTTCCTGTTTGCTATATACGCAGGCTGTTTAGCATAGTTAAATACCTTTTTATCCCTACCTTCATTTCTCACATTCATGTACAAACATGGTTATCCAGAACATAAAGAAAGCAGCTATTAACGAGAACCGTTAACAACTGCTTTTTTGAGGTTGTATTCATTTATTTTTGATGCGGCATGTCTATATACATGCTATTTCGAGCGTTATTCATGCCATTATGGGTGGGACTCGTGAATGGCAAGCCACTTTATAAAATTTAAGATATCCATACCAGCATCAATCCTATAGAAAGCATTGAGATTGTTTTGTCGTTTTTATCTCAATTGTTCAATACCAATTACTAGATAGGTCAAATTCAAAATTGATGTATCTTAATCAGGATAGTAATCAAAAAAGGTCCCAATTAAAGCTATCCCCTTCTACAGGTTCATGCTCAATATATACTTGTTTAGCCTTATACAACCGGCTACTTACCCATGAGGCTTTTTCTTGATTAAATAAACAATAATTTATCCCTTTTTCCAATGCACTACTATATGCAAGACCTTCAAAATGAAGTGATTTCGCTAGCTCCGCAACATATTGTGTGGGTATATAATTAAAATATTTCACTTCCTCATCAACAGGGGTTGAGAGTTCCTCATTTACTATATTAGTTAACGAATAAAGCCTGAACTGTTCAAAAAGTGTTTTACCGTGGAATGTTGCGTTGTTAAATGAAGAGATCCGAATATCCTTATTAATCTTCACGATAGCAACTGATACTTCCTTTCCCTTATACGGTCTCACCTCCGTAATTGCGGTTTCTAGGTTATCAGCTAAATATAGATAGGGAATACCCTTTGGATTAATTCGCCCCTCAGAAACTAAGTGTTTGGGGGGACTCATGATGTTAATGCCTTCATATGGTGTGATTCTACTATTCCCCTGCTTCCCAAGCCTTGCACGGATACGTGTTTCGCCTGCTCCTAAATACATTTCATTAGTTTCTAGTATTACAATAAGAGATTCTTTTAGTTGATTGTCAATCCCGAAACCAAACCGATTACCATGTTTTATATTTTCTTTAAAATCCCCCCAACTCTTTAATATACCTTCTTCAAAATGAACGCCAAATTTTCCATTCAACAAATCTCTACTTATGTACTCTTGGAATAAGTAATATAGCAGTTCTTTTCCAGATGCAGGTAATAAAGACACACTTAATAAATCTATTTGTTTGGTGAAAAATCTTTCTAATTCGAAGCCTAAATTATTAGGTTTAAATTTATGCGCCCAAAAGTACATATTTTTACTAAAAAAGCTATCTTTAACATCAAGTGTTCGGACACTTTGGGAATTACAAAATGAACAGTTCCCAACTGTACCTTTTTCTTGGATATGTTTTTTAAATGGCGCATAATTAAAGCAATTTTCACAGCAAACCTTCATTAAAACAACCCTCCAGTACATTGATTGAATATCAACTAATAGGATAACACATTCAGGTAATTGCAAAAAGACGTGGTTATCTGGTTTGCTAGGTTTCTTTCTGCCAGCCTTCACACTTTTTTTTGAAAACCTATCTACAAGTTTCAAATTACACCGCTTGATCAACCGTTTATCTTTTAATAAAGAGATGGTTGTTTTATTTCCTATGTCATGCCACTAATCTTTTTTCAAATTCCATTTAACTCCCCTCCCCCACCTTCGTATAACTCTACATAAGCAATTAAAACATTGCGGGGAGCAAACGAGGAGGAGCGATTACAAATGAATGAAACGCTAACGAACACAGACATAGAAGACATTGTAATAAAGGCCGTACAGAAGGCATTACAAGCCGCACAGCATCATTTTATGGATAGCGGGTGGCTTTCCCTAAAGGACGGTGCCAAGTACGCAGGGGTCTCTTACAACACGTTTATTAAGTTCCGTGAGATGGGCTTACAGGTATGTGAAATAGAAGGGATCAAGCGTGTATCGTGTAAAGAGATTGATCGTTTTTTACAAGATCATAGTTTTTAATCATTATGTATGAGGATTTACCATGGGATTCGGTTATAATATCCCTAGAGGTAAATCCTCTCTTTAATCATTTGCCCCCGCAACTGATTCAGGAGGAATTATCATGGTAAAGAAAAAAGTATCACCCATCAAAAGCTACAAGCTTAAAAACGGTGATTTACGATACGAGTTCCCGGCTTATTTAGGTGTTGATCCGCTTACTGGTAAACAGAAGCGCACATTGAAGCGTGGCTTTAAAACACGTAAGGAGGCGGAGCTAGCCTTAGCTCGTATTAAGCTGGATGTTGCAAATGGTACGTACCAACAAGAACGTGCTGAAACGTATCAAGAAATTTACGACTTATGGGTAAAGCAATATGAAAAGACTGTTGAGGAAAGTACATTTGTAAAAACAACAGGCCTTTTTAAAAATCATATACTTCCTGCAATGGGTGCTTATAAAATTGAAAAGATACATGTGGATGTATGTCAGAAGCATGTGGATGAGTGGGCGGCGAAGTTAAAGAAGTTCCGCATGGTAAAAGCGTATGCTGCAAAGGTGTTAGACTTTGCGATTAAACGTGGATATATACAAACCAATCCCTTTGCACACGTAGATTTGCCCGCCACCGCCTCTAAGAAGGCCCTTGTAAACGATGACGATGAGGCGGAGAATTTCTACACTCGTGAGCAGCTTATCAAGTTCCTATCATGTTTAGAACAAGAAAGTAACTACAAAGCATATGCTCTCTTTCGATTACTAGCGTTCAGTGGTATGCGTAAAGGTGAAGCGTTAGCTCTTACGTGGAATGACTTGAACTTCACAACAAACGAGCTACGCATTAATAAGGCCCTTTCACGAGGTAAGGATAATCAGCTATATGTGAAATCTACGAAAACAGGTGTTGCTCGTACAATCAAAATGGACGACAAAACAATGGCTGTGTTAAAAGAGTGGAAGAAAAAGCAGAAGCAAGATTACTTAGTATTGGGCTTTAATACGTTGCAACCAAAGCAACTTGTATTTAGCAATGAGCACAACGAATATATGCAGCCTACAAAAACCCGTAAGTGGATTTTGCATGTACAGGATAAATACAAGCTAAGCACAATTACCACACATGGTTTACGTCATACGCATTGTTCATTGTTATTTGAGGCGGGAGCCAGTTTGAAGGAAGTGCAAGATCGTTTGGGACATAGTGATGTACAAACGACGATGAACATCTATGCACACGTTACGAAGAAGGCGAAAGAAGAAGCAATCCTGAAGTTTGCCAACTATATTGAGATGTAGATGGATGACTACGCTTTGACTACGTTTTTGACTACGTTCGATTGATATTCATTGAAACTAGATGATATAAGGCAAAATAAAAAACCCTTGATATACAAGGGTTTTGATACCATATGAAATCTGTTGATTTCTAACTATGGAGACGGCGGGAGTCGAACCCGCGTCCAGAGGCTCTAACACTTAAGCGTCTACGCGTGTAGATTGACTACTTAATTTCGCGTGGCATTCTGCCATCAATCAGGGCTTCTTGTACGCTATCCTGTGAATCTCTTCCGTCTGCCTCAGGAGGCAACAGCCGTCGTATCCCACTAAAGGTTGAGCCTTACAACGCCACATGGGCGATGAAGCTGCAAGGCAGATCCGTCAGCTTACGCTGCGAATGCTAGGTTGTTGTTTGTTTTGCCTGTTATTATAAGGTGTCGTTTCTGACGGAGCCGAACCCTCCGACGCGCAACTCAAGCTCAGACGACCCCTGTCGAATCCGTAACGTCCCCGGAATGGGAATGTCAGGATAGCCTAGTTAAAGACTTCTGAACTGCTGTACTTCACTTATCATACCATATTTCAGCGTACTTATCAATACTGTTGTTTTGATTTGAGTACACGGGCCATTTCCCGTTTGGCATCTTTTTTCTTCAAGTCTTCACGTTTGTCGTAGTTCTTCTTCCCTTTACCGACACCGATGAGTACTTTTGCAAATCCGTCTTTCACGTACATTTTAAGTGGGACGATCGCATAGCCTTGTTCCTTCGTTCGACCGATCAATGTACTGATTTGTTTTTTATGAAGCAGCAGCTTTCTAGCACGTAACGGATCGTGATTGAATTGATTGCCATGGTCATACGCACTAATATGCATATTGGAAATCCAGGCTTCGTTATTCCGAATCCGTACAAACGCGTCTTTCAGCTGTACTTTGCTATTTCGGATGGATTTGATTTCTGTTCCTTGTAGCACAATACCTGCTTCAATCGTCTCTTCAATCGCAAAATCATGGTTCGCTTTTTTGTTCATAGCAACCACTTTGCCTTGACCTTTCGCCATTCCATACACCCCTTATGAAAACACGGGAGCGGCCGAAGCCGCTCCGGCTTACTTTTTCTTTTTAGGTTTATTTTTTTTCGTTTGTTTCGCTACACCTTCGTAAAACTTTTTCTTTTTATTATATGTCCCTGATTTCTTATTATCCTTTGATTTATCGCCAGTTTTAGTATCCCCCGATTTTTTCTTCGCATGGATAACTTTCGGGTTCTCTTTACGTGGACGATGGAAGGACTGCTTCATCCCAACGATTTCAAAGTCGATAGCAGATTCTTCAGGCTTCACGGCAACGACTTTCACCGTCACTTCATCGCCAAGACGGAATTGCTTGCCGGTATGTTCGCCGATCATAATCATCTGCCTGTCGTCAAAGCGGTAATAATCGTCTGTCATATAACTGACATGTACAAGTCCTTCAATCGTATTTTCCAGTTCAATGAACAAACCGAAGTTTGTAACGGATGAAATGATGCCATCGAATTCTTCTCCGATTTTATCGAGCATGAATTGCGCTTTTTTCAGCGATTCCGTATCCCGTTCCGCTTCAACTGAACGACGCTCACGTTCCGATGTATGTTCAGCGATTTCGGACATTCTTGCATCCCAATGCGCGAGTGTCGGTGCGGAAACATCCTTTTCAAGTAAATACGTCCGGATTAACCGGTGGACGATTAAATCGGGATAGCGTCTAATCGGTGATGTAAAGTGCGTATAGAAATCTGTCGATAAACCAAAATGACCCAGACTCTCATTGAAATACTTCGCCTGTTGCATGGAACGTAAAAGCATTGTCGAAATAACCGTTTCTTCCGGCAATCCAGCGATTGATTCATTGATTTCTTGTAATGCACGCGGATGGATCTTATTTCCCGTCCCTTTAACGACAACGCCGAAATTAGTTAAAAACTCGAATAGGCGTTGTAACTTTTCCGCTTTCGGATCTTCGTGAATTCGATATAGGAAAGGTACTTGTAGCCAGTGGAAGTGTTCTGCAACTGTTTCGTTGGCAGCTAACATGAATTCCTCTATTAGTCGTTCTGCAACTGTACGTTCCACGATAACTACGTCTGTAGGCCAACCTTTTTCATCCACAAGAATTTTGGACTCTTTAAAATCAAAGTCAATCGCGCCGCGGTCCATTCTTTTTTGTTTTAAAATGCTTGCAAGTTCCGCCATGTTATTGATCATCGGAACGATTGCCGCATATCTAGTCATAAGTTCTTCGTCTTTTTCTTCGATGATTTTATAGACGTCCGAATACGTCATACGTTCTTTCGTACGAATAACACTTTCGAAGATTTCGTGTTCAAGTACTTTACCGTTATGATCGATTTTCATCGAACAAGACAAAGTGAGACGATCCACGCCCGTGTTCAATGAACAGATTCCATTTGACAGTTTGTGCGGAAGCATCGGGATAACACGGTCCGTTAAGTAGACACTTGTGCCACGTTCATAGGCTTCTGCATCCAATGGCGAGTTCTCCTGGACATAGTGACTGACATCCGATATATGGACGGACAGCGTGAATGTTCCATCGTTGTTTTTGACGACTGATACAGCATCGTCCAAGTCTTTTGCATCTGCACCATCAATCGTAAAGGTGATTTCTTCCCTTAAATCACGGCGTTTGAATAGTTCTTTTTCCTGTACTTCATCTGGCACTTTATTGGCCTGATCCAATACTTCTTGAGGAAAGTCGACTTCAATTCCGTGTTTATTGATAATGGAAAGTATATCAACACCTGGGTCGTTTTTGTGCCCTAGAATTTGAGACACCATACCCGTTGCAGATTTCAATTCATCCGGCCAGTTCGTTATTTCAACGACAACCTTATGACCATCCACTGCGTCTAGTGAATCGCCTTTTGCGATGAATACATCCATCGGCAATTTCTTATCGTCCGGAATAACAAAACCGAATCCTTTGTTGTCCTGATACGTGCCGACTACCTTTGTCGTATTCCGTTCAACAATTCTTGTTATTGCGCCTTCTCGTCTATCACCTGATGTACCGTTTGTGACCCGGACAAGGACGGTATCTTTATTCATCGCACCATTGACTTCATGTGGCGGAATGAATATATCGTCCATTCCTTCCGTTTCCGGTGCTACGAAACCGAATCCTTTGGCATGCCCGATAAACTTCCCACGAACAAGGTTCATGCGTTCAGGTACACCGTAACGATTCGTTCTTGACCGGATAATCTGCCCTTTTTGTTCTAGATGTACAAGCATTTTCACCAGTTCTTTGAATTCTGCCGCTTGTTCAAATCCCATCAGTTCTTGGATTTCCTGTACGGTAAGCGGTTTGTATGATTCGTCTTTCATTAGAGACAGCAATTTTTGTTGCATGTCCTTTTCAAAGTTATCCAATTGCATCCCTCCTTTTATTAATAAAGCATGTTCATCTATTCTGTTTTTCACACATTCCAGTCGAGTGATTCAAGAAATTCATAAATATCTTCATGAAGTTTTTGTTTTTCAGGTCCAAGCGTGATCACATGTCCCGATTCCTCGTACCATTCCATTTGTTTCACGACTGATTCAGTCGTGTTGTAAATGACGTTTGCCGAATCGGGATCAATGATTTCATCCAATGATCCTTGTACAACAAACAACGGGGCATATAATTGATCGATTTCTTCACGGACCGTATAGACCAATGTGCGTAGATCTTCTAGGGAAGGCATTTGTTGCTTCTGAAGTGCTTCCATATCTGTTTCGATTTCTGCTGCACTTAATCCTGCATACTTCTTATATTCTTTAGCATATTTAAGTACGCCTTCATACATGATATCCGTTGTTTTCATCGACATAGGCGCACACATTGAAACAATACCCTTCACAGGCTTGTTATACCCTAATCTAAGTGAAAATACGCCTCCAAGTGACAATCCTGCAACTGCAATCTCTTCATATCCTGCCTCTTTTAAGTGATTGTATCCATCAAGTACATCTTCCCACCATTCATCAGGTCCTGTATGTATTAATTCCTCTGGCGGAACGCCGTGACCTTTATAATGCGGCGCAAGTGTTGTGTACCCTTTTTTTTCAAGGAAGCGACCAAGCATACGAACATCAGCTGAATTGCCTGTAAAGCCATGTAAAAGCAATACTGCTCGCTTTCCCGTTTCAAAAAAGAAAGGTTTTGGTTGAGTAATTCTCATATATCTCATCCTTTTTATAAAAAACGCCCGACCATACGGAAGGTCAGGCGCTAGATAGTTATGTTATTAAATTAAAATTTCATGATGGCAACTGCCAATATGAAAAACAAAACTGCTAATACAACTGTGACTCGTTGAAGTACGAGGTCAAGTCCACGCGCTTTTTGTTTCCCGAAAAGTTGTTCTGCTCCACCGGAGATGGCTCCTGATAGACCTGCACTTTTCCCGGATTGCAATAAAACGACTACGATTAATGATAGTGCTACGATTACGAGCAGTGTCATCAGCAAAGCGTGCATTTTGTTCCACCTCCTGATTCGAACTTCACAACAAGTCCTATTTTACCAAAGGATGGCGGTTGTGACAACCTATTGTTCTAATTTTTAGATTGGATGGCAATTAATACACCCATTTCATTTCACTTCAATTACTTATCATGGCAACCTTATATCCTTGTTGAAAATAAACCAAAAACCCGTAAACACGGGTTTTCGTTCATTACTTTTTCAAATTATAAAACGTATCCATGCCATAGTATTCAGCTGTTTCATCAAGCTGATCTTCAATACGTAGTAACTGGTTATATTTCGCCACACGGTCCGTACGTGAAGGTGCACCTGTCTTGATTTGACCGGCATTTGTCGCAACTGCAATATCAGCGATTGTCGTATCTTCCGTTTCACCGGAACGATGGGAGATAACAGCTGTATACCCTGCACGTTTCGCCATTTCAATCGCATCGAATGTTTCTGTCAATGTACCAATTTGGTTAACTTTTACAAGAATCGAGTTGCCGACTCCTTCTTTAATTCCGCGTGCTAATTTCTCTGTATTCGTAACAAATAGATCGTCACCGACAAGTTGAACTTTTTCACCTATACGGTCAGTCAATAGTTTGTGACCTGCCCAATCGTTTTCGTCCAAGCCATCCTCAATTGAAATGATTGGGTATTTGTTGCAAAGCTCCTCGTACCAATCAACCATTTCTTCAGATGTTTTGACAATCCCTTCACCGGAAAGATGATACTTGCCATCCTCTTTATTGAAGATTTCAGAAGCGGCAACGTCCATTGCAAGAAGAATTTCTTCACCTGGCTTGTAACCCGCTTTTTCGATTGCTTCTATAATCGTAGACAACGCTTCTTCGTTTGAAGATAAGTTCGGAGCAAATCCGCCTTCGTCTCCAACCGCTGTATTCAAGCCTTTCTCTTTAAGGACTGCTTTTAAGCTATGGAAGATTTCAGCCCCCATACGTAGGCCGTGACGGAAAGATTCCGCACCGACCGGCATCACCATAAATTCTTGGATATCCACATTATTGTCTGCGTGTTCACCACCGTTGAGGATATTCATCATCGGTACAGGCAATTGCTTCGCATTTATGCCGCCAAGGTATTGATAGAGTGGGATATCTAGATAATCTGCTGCAGCATGTGCAACAGCCATCGACACGCCAAGGATTGCATTTGCTCCGAGGTTCGCTTTGTTCGATGTTCCGTCAAGCTCGAGTAACGCTTTGTCGATTGTCACTTGGTCGAGAACTGAATACGCTTCTTCTAATTCTTCAGAAATGACTTCATTGACATGATCGACTGCTTTTAGAACGCCTTTACCTAAATAACGACTTGAATCCCCATCACGTAATTCCACTGCTTCGTACTCACCTGTTGAAGCACCAGATGGAACAATAGCGCGACCGAATGCGCCGCTTTCTGTGAATACTTCCACCTCAACTGTTGGATTCCCACGTGAATCAAGTACTTCTCTCGCCTGAATTAGTGTAATGATCGGCATACTTATCTCCCCTTTTTTAAAATAATGGTGTGCCGGTCATTTCTACCGGTTGTTCGATGTCAAGTAATTTTAACATTGTTGGTGCCAAGTCTGCGAGTTTACCGCCTTCGTGCAGAACAATTCCTGATCTTGTTACGATAACTGGCACTGGATTTGTCGTATGTGCCGTCATAGGAGCCCCGTCCAAAGTGGTTACTTCATCCGCGTTTCCGTGGTCAGCTGTCACAATTGCTGAACCGCCTTTCGCATGAAGTGCATCGATAATTTTCCCAAGGCAGAAATCCACTGTTTCAATCGCTTTGATGGTCGGCTCAATCATTCCACTATGACCAACCATATCCGGATTGGCAAAATTGAGGATGACAGCATCATAACGGTCCGCTTCGATTCCTTCTACAAGTGCGGATGTTACTTCAAACGCACTCATCTCCGGTTTCAAATCATAAGTCGCGACTTTTGGTGAAGCGATTAGAATCCGTTCTTCGCCCGGAAACTTATCTTCCCTTCCTCCACTCATGAAGAACGTAACATGAGGATACTTTTCAGTTTCCGCAATTCGAAGTTGCCGCAGACCGTTTTTTGAAAGAACTTCTCCAAGTGTGTTTTCCAGGTTCTGACCGGCGTATACAATATCCGCTACAACTTCGTCACTATAATGAGTGAACGTTACAAATTTCAAGTCTTTGAACGTTTCCGTTTCAAAACTGTCGAATCCATAATCCGTGAATGCACGTGAAAGCTGAGTGGACCGATCCGGACGGAAATTGAAGAACACAACCGCGTCTCCATCTTCAATTGTCGCAACCGGTTTCCCGAGTTCTTCGATAACAAACGGTACGACGAACTCATCATGTTCTCCCCGCTTATATGATGCAAGAACGCCTGCTGTCGGTGTTGCAGCAGTATGTGCTGTTCCATCCACGATTGCCCGGTAAGCTTTCTCTACGCGGTCCCAGCGCTTGTCACGGTCCATTGCATAATACCGTCCTGACACTGTAGCGAACTTACCTACACCAAGCTCTTTCATAACAGCTTCCGTCTCTTCAATGTAATGAAGGGCAGATTGCGGACCCACATCCCGTCCGTCAAGAAATGCATGTACATATACTTTCTCGATACCATTCAATTTGGCAAGTCTAAGAAGTGCAAACAGATGCTCGTAATGACTATGTACACCGCCATCGGATAATAACCCCATTACATGTAGCGCGGAGTTATTTTCCTTTGCATGTTCCACTGCACGAAGAAGGGCTTCATTGTTAAAAAAGTCACCGTCTTTAATCGACTTATTAATGCGCGTTAGACTTTGATAGACGATGCGGCCAGCCCCAATATTCAAGTGTCCCACTTCAGAGTTACCCATCTGTCCTTCTGGAAGTCCAACTGCTTCACCGCATGCCGTCAGCGTGGAATGCGGAAAGTTGTTCCACAAAATATCAAAATTCGGTTTGTTTGCATGCGCGACTGCATTTCCTAGTTGTTCGTCCCGTAGACCAAAACCGTCGAGAATAATGAGCGCTACCGGACCTTTAGGCATGTGAACCAGCCTCGATCAATTTCAAAAATGAAGCCGCTTCTAGACTTGCACCACCAACGAGTGCGCCATCAATATGTTCCATTGATAGAAGCTCATCGATATTAGCAGGTTTAACACTTCCGCCGTATTGGATACGAAGCGCGTCAGCTACGTCTTTACCGTACAATTCACTAATTGTATTGCGGATTGCACCACACACTTCATTCGCATTTTCTGCGGTAGCCGTTTTCCCTGTCCCAATCGCCCATATCGGTTCATATGCGATAACAGCAGTCGGAGCTAAAGAATCCGCAATTCCTTCAAATGCTTTTTTCACCTGTGTCGCAACGATGTCGACCGTTTTTCCAGCTTCACGTTCTTCTAACGTTTCGCCCACGCAGACAATCGGCGTCAGACCATATTCGAAAGCGGCGTGTACTTTACGATTGACAGCTTCATCGGTTTCGTTAAAATATTGGCGGCGTTCGGAGTGGCCGAGAATAACGTACCCTACACCTATATCCGTTAACATTTTCGGGCTGATTTCGCCCGTGAATGCGCCTTCTTTTGCTTCATGCATCGTTTGTGCGCCAATACCTACAGTGGAAGATTTCGTCATTTCCGCAAGTTCATAAAGGTAAAGTGAAGGTGGACAAATGACTGTTTCCACGTTTTCAGATGCTGGTACAGTGTCCACTAACTCCTTCATGAAGCTTCTTGCTTCCTCTGCCTTTTTATACATTTTCCAATTCCCTGCAATAATACGTTTACGCATTCCAACTCACTCCAATCAGTTATCATTTAGCGCCGTAACGCCAGGGAGGTCCTTCCCTTCCATGAATTCAAGAGAAGCTCCGCCGCCCGTTGAAATATGATCCATCTTGTCGCCTACATTGAATTTTTCAACTGCTGCAGCTGAATCTCCACCACCGATAACGGTGTATGCTTTCGTCTCCGCCATTGCGTTTGCTACTTGCTTTGTCCCGTTTTCAAACGGTTCCATTTCAAAGACACCCATCGGTCCGTTCCAAATGATTAATTTGGAATTCGTAATGACGTCTGCATATAACTCAGCCGTTTCCGGACCTATATCCAACCCCATCCAACCTTCAGGAATGGCATCGATTTTCACTACCTTTGTTTCGGCTTCTTTTGAGAATTCATCCGCTATGACCACATCAATCGGCAAATGGAGATGAACCCCTTTTTCCTTCGCTTTTTTGATGAAGGATTTTGCTAGCTCAATTTTATCTTCCTCAACAAGTGAATTTCCGATTGAATAGCCTTGTGCTTTTGAAAATGTGTAAGATAAACCGCCTCCGATGAGTAGGTTATCCACTTTATCCAGTAAATGATCAATAACGCCGATTTTATCTTTCACTTTCGCGCCGCCGATGATGGCAGTAAACGGACGATCCGGTTCCGATAACGCTTTACCTAGTACTTCCAATTCTTTTTCAAGCAAGAGTCCTGAAACAGCAGGAATATAATTGGCAATTCCGGCAGTGGATGCATGCGCTCGGTGTGCAGCACCGAATGCATCATTGACGAAGACGTCTGCTAGATTTGCAAATGCTTGTGCAAGTTCTGCATCATTTTTTTCTTCTCCCGGATGGAACCTAACGTTTTCAAGTAAGATGATACTTCCATCTTCCATCGCGGAAATGGCTTGTTCCACTTCTTGACCAATAGAAGAATCCAGTTTTGTTACTGTTTTCCCAATCAGTTCTGCAAGTTTTTCTCCTGCGGCAGTGAGACCCATGTCTTCGTTCACTTCACCTTTTGGACGTCCAAGATGGCTTGCAAGGATTACTTTTGCACCGTGTTCTGTCAAATAGTCGATTGTTGGGATTGCCGCCCGGATTCTTGTATCGTCCGTGACTTTCCCGTTTTCCATCGGTACATTGAAATCTACACGGCAGAAAACCCGTTTCCCTTCAAGTTGTATATCTTTCATTGTTTTTTTCGACCCCATGAAAAATGGCCACCTCCACATTAATATCAATCTCGCCTCGGCGTGATTGCGTCCAGATTTTGAATTGAGCTTGCTCAATTGATTCCTTTCAAAATCTGTGACATCCGCCGGAGGCTTCAATTTGATTCAGCAGGGGGTTGACCCCCTGCTAAATCAAATTAAAAATGAGGAACGGGGTATCCCCGCTCCTCTTACCCATCTACATTATAAGCGGTGTTATGATGAATGGCTATATTTAACTATGAGTGTTGTAATGAAGAATTCCATTGAAGACCGCTTTGGCGATTGGGGATGCCTCCCGCAATAAGCCAGGGCGCTGGAAACAACCAAATATTTCCATATACCGTTGATTTCCGTTCCGAGCGGACGCTTTCCGCGGGCACGGCTTCAGCCTCCTCGTCACTGCGTTCCTGCGGGGTCTTCAGCTCGCGCTGTTCCCGCTGGAGTCGCCGCTCTCCACTACAATCAACTAGTTCTCACAACATACCCGGTGCCGGTTTCTGACACCATTTGCGATCTTCAAATTGTGGCAGAAACTGGCATCCGGATTCAAAACCCTTATAATCACATTCCTTTGTTGAACATATAAAGTGCAAGGTCGATACAGCGGGCAGAGTATGCGGATTCATTGTCATACCATGAAATTACTTTCACCATGTTTCTTTCAAGGACCATTGTCGATAGGCCGTCTACAGTTGAAGAGGATGTGTTGCCGTTATAGTCTTTCGACACAAGTGGGAGTTCTGTGTAGACTAGCACGCCTTCCAATTCATTTTGTGAGGCTTCTTTGAACGCATTGTTTACTTCTTCCACTGTTACATCTTTGTCAAGTTCCGCTACAAAGTCGACAAGTGAAACGTTTGGTGTTGGCACACGTACCGCCATACCATCCAATTTGCCTTTTAAAGCAGGGATTACTTTCGTCACTGCAGAAGCAGCGCCTGTTGTTGTCGGGATCATGGATTCAGCTGCCGCTCGAGCACGTCTATAATCTTCATGCGGTAAATCCAATATACGTTGGTCATTTGTATAGGAATGGATGGTCGTCATAAGTCCTCGTTTAACGCCAAATTGATCATTCAAAACTTTTACGACTGGTGCAAGACAATTTGTCGTACAAGACGCGTTGGAAACAATATCGTCTTTGTTAGGGTCATATAACTCATGGTTTACACCCATAACAAGTGTCGTTAACTCGCCCTTTGCAGGTGCAGACAAGATTACTTTTTTAGCACCGGCTTCAAGGTGCTTGCTTAACTTCTCCTTGTCGCGGAAAATACCTGTGGATTCAACCACAACATCTATTTCAAGTTCTCCCCACGGTAATGCAACAGGATCTTTCTCAGCATACACTTTTACTTTTTTACCGTTAACAATCAGATATCCTTCTTCTGAACTGACTTCTGCATCTAAAACGCCATGTACCGAATCATACTTCAAGAGATGTGCAAGCATTGCCGCATCCGTCAAATCGTTTACCGCTACGACTTCGATGTCTTGTTGCTTCATAGCCTCGCGGAATACTACGCGTCCAATCCGTCCAAATCCGTTAATCGCCATTTTTAAAGTCATTAAAAATCCCTCCAAGTTGTATGTTGTTTTTTCGCTTCTCTTCATTTCGGAATACTAACCGCTCTATCATTTAAAGGTGTCTACCGTTTTCAATCGTTTCATTTCTTTTGCAAGTTAAGCATTTCATTTGCAGCGCCTTCGTCAGTTACTAACATCGTCTGCTTCGGCGCGCTTGCCATATAAGACAAAATTGCTTCTGCCTTACTCTGTCCACCAGCCACTGAAATGATGAGTGGGATTCTTTGTAAATGTTCCATTTTAATCCCGACTGTACGTAAACGATGTACTACTTTACCAGCCCGGTTGAAATAGTAACCGAAAGCTTCCCCTTTGGCTCCTTCACCTTGAAGTACCTTTTGTTCGTTATCCGACGCATTTCGCATAGCTGCCATTCTTTGTGCGTTGCCGATGCCATGTAAAACACAGTCCGTCGTTTCATATAGTTGAAGCATTTCCAAGACAGTCGGTTCTTTACGAAACGCTTCGTGCGCTTCTTCACTCAACGTATCAGGGTAATAAAATGTACTGTATTTCCCTTCACATTTTTCTGCGAACGAAGCGGCGATGACATTTGCTTGCGAACCGATTTCTTTTCCGACTCCGCCTCTTGCGGCGATAAACAACACGTCTTTTGTATCGTTGCTTTTTTCAATAAAGGGAGGAATTGAAGCAATCGTGCTTCCTCCGGTGACCGCTACTACTTTCCCATTGCCTATTTCGGAAGCGAATTGGTTCGCTGCTTCCATGCCCAATGAATTTTTCGTAGTCTGATCAGTATCCGAATTTCCCGACACCACTTTGACAGATTTTATCCCCAACAGTTCCGTAAGTTTCTTCTCGATGGACTTACGGCCTGCCCAATCATCCATCATTGGTTCGAGTGCATGTAAAACCGTAATTCCATCACTTGTGATTGAAGCACCTTCTTTTGCAACATGGATAAGACCCTGCATTTTCAAGCTATCCATCATTGTTCGCGTCTCCCGCTCAGTCAAACTTGCCATTTCGCCAAGTGGGCGCCTTCCAACGGGTCCAGCCATCTTCACGTACTTCAGCATGCGGTATCTTCGTTGCATAATTTCCATCATTTCCGGCACAAGTTTTCGTTGTGCATCCAGCATTTCGTTCATAGGCGACCCCCTCCCAACAAGGTGGACAATTACTGACCCGCTTGTTTTCAAAATGTCCCACGTAGTGCAAAAAAATATCTCTATGGTTAGTATATGCCCTTTTCCGCAATCATTCAAACAATATTGTTTTCATCGTCAACTAAACGAATAATATCAGCATAGCCGATTGATCCGTACATAAGGACAATCCCGTCTTTTTCTATTACAGGAATCATCAGCATATACTTTTCGTGGCTGTCGTCATCCGTTTCGATATCGATGTCCGTCCATGTAAGCGGATAATCTTCTTGAACTAGTTTCATCATTAATTTTGCTTCCTCACAAAGATGACATCCTGGCCTTGTATAAAAGTTTACATGCATGCCTTGCCACTCCCAACGTATTCCGTACTATCTATAGTTTAAATTAAAAAAGGATGGTATGCACAAGATTTCACTTATGCATACCACCCTCTTGAATGTGAATGTTACCAGCTTCGGCCTGCACCGCCTCCGCCGCCGGAACCACCACCTCCACTAAAACCGCCGCCCCCGCCGAATCCACCACCGGAACCGCCTCCAAAAGAGCCTGGGAAGAATAGAGGACCGCCACGTCGTGAACCACCAGAACCACCGCCACCTCCGCCTTTACTTCTTAAAACGCGAATGATGATGTAAACGATGACAATTGCGATGATTGGAAAAGGAAAACCAGAGCCCGAGTCATCTTTTTGGCTCTCACTTATATTGACAGGGGCCACTGCTCCGTCCCAACCATATTCAGCTGCAATTTCATTGTAAAATGCTTTGTATGCTTCCATGATGGCTAAATCGGGTTGTTCATTTTTCAAATAAGGAATTGCCACGTCATCAATAATTCTGCCTACTTTACCATCTGGGAGAGC
Organism: Filibacter tadaridae; assembly: GCF_900609045.1. GTDB lineage: Bacteria > Bacillota > Bacilli > Bacillales_A > Planococcaceae > Sporosarcina > Sporosarcina tadaridae. The sequence continues at coordinate 96,140 of NZ_UXAV01000036.1, read as the reverse complement.
CCCTTCAAGGCCATAACCGACAGATAATTCAAAATGCCGATTCCCGTCTGAGTTTTCCTGTGTGGTGACGACCAGTAGTACCCCATTATCTTTATCCGCTTTTCCAAGCCCGTACTCCCGTAATGCTTCAACTGCAAACGTTTCTACAGGCTCATCACCTATAGACGGGAGTATCAAAACGGCAAGCTCGGCTGTCGTAGCGTTGTTCAACTGTTTCCCAAAATTATTTAGTTCATCTTTTTGCTCTTTAGACAAGACATTAGCGTGATCCTGAATATAAAAATCACTACTATTCCAAGGAGGAACGTCAGCTGCGAACGTCACTGCGCCCGGAATTGAAAAGGTGATCAAAAATGCCATCGCCAAGAAGCAGACAGCTTTACGGATCATTTCTTGTCATCTCCAAAATCGACATCCGGTGCCTTACTTGCGGCTGGGTCAGCTTTAAAGTATTCTTTTTCATCGAATCCGAAAATGGATGCAAGGAGTTTCCCCGGAAAACGTTTTACTTGCCGGTTGAATGACGCAACTTCGTCATTGTAATCTTTGCGCGCTACTCCGATCCTATTTTCCGTACCCGATAGTTCATCCATCAGCTGTGTGAAGTTTTCATTTGCTTTTAAATCGGGGTAATTTTCTACTACGACAAGTAGCCTACCTAGTGCTCCTGTCAATTCATCGTTTGCTGCTGCTTGTTCTTCAGGTCCTTTTGCGCCACCTAGTTTCGCACGTGCGTCCGCAATGTTACTGATTACTTCTTTCTCATGTTCCGCAAATCCTTTTACCGTGTTCACCAAGTTAGGAATTAGATCCATCCTTCTTTGCAATTGGTTTTCAATTTGTGCATATGCTTGGTCGACATTTTCTTCTTGCGTCACGAATTTGTTATAGTTGGATGTAAGCATTAAACCCAGTACGACAAGTATGACGACGATGATTACAATTGGTGCTAGAATTTTTTTCATTTCATCACTCCTCAAACATTGTGTGTTTCATTTACCCTTTTCTTCTGTTCGGTGAAACGTTTGAAAGCTGGCTATATTACTATATACTGTTTAGCACCTTGAAAAGATTCATCGTATATAGAATAATCGAGGTCTTATAACACAAAGAGGAAGGCTACACGCAATGTGTTTGCCTTCCTCTTTTCAAACTTAATCTAGCAATCGATTGTTCTCATCGACAGCCATCACTCTTACTTCTTGGAGATCATGTTCAGTATAAGATAGCATTACTGAATCACACAAAGTACAATGATATTTCCAACCCTCATCGTCGGAAAGCAGTCCTGTTCCATCGCATGCTTTACACATTTCTCTTCCACTCCTTTACCATCTCATCCTTAAAAAATAAGGTCTGTATAGGATGGGAGGCAGCCGAAGATTTATACATTTTTAAGACGTGGATTTCTGCTGGCTTTTCACCCAGTTAATCATGCCGCCTTTTAACATAATATCAACCTGGCGTTTTGTAAGTGTGTGCTTCACTTTAATAGTCTCATTCGTTCCTTCGATTTTGATGTCGAATTCATTGCCTGCTTGAATTTTACTTCTCAAATTTGAAAACGCTAATATATCGCCTTGTTTCAGTTTATTATAATCGGATTCATCCACAAAAGTGATGGGAAGAATTCCGAAGTTGACGAGGTTTTGCCAATGGATTCGTGCAAAGTCCTTCACAAGCGCAACACGAAGCCCCAAATATCTAGGGGCTAGCGCTGCGTGTTCACGACTGGATCCTTGACCGTAGTTAAAGCCGGCAACGATTGCATGTCCGCCATGGCTTACGCTTTTCTTCCCTCGCTCATAATAGGTACTATCTATCATTTCAAAAGCAAATTTACTTATTTCAGGAAGGTTACTGCGAAACGGTAGTACACGGGAGCCGCCTGCTAGTATCCCATCTGTGGAGATATTATCGCCCATTTTCAATAAAATCGGTACTTGTAGATTATCCGGCATTTCATCCATTTCTGGAATGGAAGCGATATTGGGACCTTTGTGGATAATCACTTTTCTTGCTTCTTCTACTGGCAATGGCATATCCAGTAAGTTCAAATCGAGAGATGGATTCTTGATGGCCTTCACTTTCGGTGCTTTGGGTCCTAAGGTTCTCGGGTCCGTTATTACTCCCGCTAACACGGAAGCTGCTGCTGTTTCGGGACCGCAAAGATAGACTCGGTCTTCGACTGTTCCCGAACGTCCCGGGAAGTTTCTTGGCGTCGTTCGCAAACTGTTGCGATCCGTTGCCGGTGCTTGCCCCATTCCTATGCAACCATTACATCCTGCTTGGTGCAACCGCCCGCCTGCTTGGATAAAGCTTGCGATATGACCTTCCTGTAGTAAATCAGTTAACATTTGCCGGGAAGTCGGGTTAATATCAAACGAAACGCCTTCTGCAATCTCTTTACCTTTCACAATCTCCGCCGCAACTGCAAAATCATTATATCCTGGATTCGCTGAAGACCCAATGTAAGATTGATAAATCGGCGTACCCTCAATTTCCGTAACAGGAACTACATTCCCCGGGCTGGATGGTTTTGCAACAAGCGGAACAACTTCGGACAAATTGATTTCTTCGTAAAGATCATATGTAGCCCCTTCATCCGCAACTAACTCCACCCAATCATCTTCCCTATCTTGACTTTTCAAAAATCTTTTAATTTCTTCATCCGATGGAAAGACTGTCCCTGTAGCACCTAGTTCTGCACCCATGTTCGCGATAACATGCCGGTCCATTGCACTTAGCGTAGCAATTCCTGGTCCGTAATATTCAATTACTCTTCCCACTCCACCTTTTACGTCATGTCTACGTAGAAGCTCTAAAATAACATCTTTCGCACTTACCCATTCTTGAAGTTCTCCTGTCAACTTGACTCCCCAAACTTTAGGCATCCGCAAATAGAACGGTTCACCGGCAATCGCGAGAGCAACATCAAGACCTCCCGCACCCATCGCAAGCATCCCCATACATCCATTGGCACAAGTATGACTGTCAGAACCGAGTAGTGTTTTCCCCGGTTTCGCTAACCGCTGCATATGAACGGGATGACTAACGCCATTGCCGGGCCGACTGAAATGGAGGCCAAATCGTTGGGCAGCACTTTGCAAAAATAGATGATCGTCCGCATTCTTACTGTCCGATTGGATCAAGTTATGGTCGACATATTGTGCAGATGCTTCCGTTTTGGCTATGTCCAAACCCATTGCTTCAAGTTCTAGCATAACCATAGTCCCTGTAGCATCTTGACTTAGCGTCTGGTCAATTTTCAATGAAATTTCTGTACCTGGAATCATGTCACCTGTTACGAGGTGACTCTTTATTAACTTTTGGGTGCAATTTAACGCCAACTAAATTCCTCCTGTAAAAGTATTGATGAAACCTTGGATAGCTAAATTTGATTGGTAGTTCCAGTCAATTTTAGTTAACATCTTCATCTTATTCATATTTCACACTGATTAGTCTTTATTCAGGAATTTAATAATACTCACTCGATGCATCATGTTAAGAATCCAAGAAAGAGGGAAAGATTGTAGGGACTTAACAGATTGACTTATAGCTAAAAAGGAGACGGTTCGAATATGAAAATGCCTGTCGATAAAGGAATAGATAGTACGCTTAACCTAATGACGGTAGGATATCCGTTCATACAAGAAAGATGCGAAGCGCTCCAGTCGGATGTATTTGAAACAAGGCTGATGGGAAAAAAGATGGTCTGTATGACTGGAAAAGATGCGGTCCACTTATTTTATGATACAGACCGTTTTCAGCGTGAAGGCGCAATTCCAAAAAGAATTCAAAAGACATTATTTGGGGAAAACGGCATTCAAACAATTGATGGTGAGAAGCACAAAATACGTAAACTCATGTTCATTTCACTCATGACGGAATCGGGGCTGAAAAGGCTCAGTGCGATAACGACGGAACAATGGCGATTAAAAGCAAAAAAATGGACAAACCAAGAAGAGGTCATTCTTTTTGATGAAGCGGAAGAAATTCTATGTAGAGTAGCATGCTTATGGGCGGGCGTTCCATTGAAAGAGTCGGAAGTGCGAAGCCGTGCATACGATTTGGGCGCACTGATTGATGCAATCGGAGGAGTAGGACCGCGCTATAAAGAAGGGAAAATGGCACGAGAACGCACTGAAAATTGGATTGGCTCGGTGATTGAAAGATACCGTGATGGAGCAATGGCCGAAACTGAAAATACTGCAATCCACACAATTGCTACACACCGCGACGAAGCAGGTCAGCAACTCAATACGCATATAGCTTCAGTTGAACTTATCAGTATACTTCGACCGATTGTCGCAGTTGCCAGGTTTATAACGTTCGGGGCACTTGCCCTGCATGATTACCCCCTTTACAAAGAGAAGCTTCAAAAAGGAGATCCCGAGTTCTTAGAACTGTTTACTCAAGAAGTCCGCCGCTATTACCCGTTTACTCCTTTTCTTGGCGCAATGGTCCGTCATGATTTTGAGTGGAAAGGGTTTCAATTCAAAAAAGGAACATCGGTCTTGATTGACATACACGGTGTGAATCATGACCCTAAACTGTGGGATAACCCACATGAATTCAAACCGGAGCGCTTCAAGGACAGGGAAAAGGATCTCTTCGACTTTGTACCGCAAGGCGGCGGAGATCCAAAAACAGGCCACCGATGTCCCGGTGAAGAAGCGACCGTAAGAATAATGAAAGCAAGTTTTCAATTTCTTGTGGATGAATTGAAGTATGACGTACCAAACACACAAGACCTGTCCATAAATCATGTGCGCATGCCAACCTTACCGAAAAGCAGATTCATCATGCGGAATATTTCTATTTTGGAAAAAGGCTAGTCTTATTTCAGAAACAGGCACCAGATATGTGTAACACACCAGCGAAGGCGCCTTCAGGAGTGGCCGAAGCGGTATTCAGTGGACTTTTCAAAACCGATGCCAGGAACCGGGAGTATGAAACATAAATTGGAAAATCAAACGCGGTTATATTCTCAAAAACGGGACATCATACATTTTGTAAGCGGGTCACAGCGACCCACTTAACAACAAAAAAGGAAGTGCTTACTTTCATGAGAGAAAACAACAACCAGAACCGTCAAAACGAACAAAACCGCAATAACCGCAATAATCAAAACGATCGGAACCAAAATCGTGAACTCGACAATCTTGAATTTGCAGACGACTTTTTCGAAAATATTCCGAATGACAATAATCAGGACCAAAACAACAATCGCAACAACCAAGAAAACAACTTCAACAATCGAAACAACAGAAACAACAACCGCAATAAATAATTGAAAAGACCTGTATCGCACAACTTTCATAGTTGCGATACAGGTCTTATTTCAAAAATAAAGCTCCTTGTCAGATTGGAGGTAAATTGCTGATGAAATATATTACAGCCCTAATCATAAAGTTTATAATGCTTACAGCTGTATTGTGGATTGTATTAGGTATTTTCGGCGTCTCGTTCGCTGATATCCTACTGACCAGTATTGTATTGACAGGTGTTTCATTTATCGGTGATGTGTTCATCTTACCAAGAGTCGGAAATATGGTTGCTACCCTTGCTGACTTTGGACTAGCATTCGTCATGATCTGGTTGATGGGTTCCGTCTTGTTTGAACAACCCGTTCGTTTGGGCATCGCATCATTAATTTCAGCAATGGTTATAGCAGCAGGCGAATTCGTATTCCATATGTATCTATTGAAACAGGTTGTGGGTAATGAACAAGCAGTTCCAGAAAACAGATACAGTATGCATCAACAAAATATCATGCAAACCGAATTTGGATCAGAACCTGATATCAAGCCACCGAAAAAAGATAAACTTAGTGGACAGAACCATAAACAAAGACCAAAGAAACGAAAAAAGAAAAATCCATATTAAGCCGTCCCGCTTATAGAAAACACCAGATCCTAATTGGATCTGGTGTTTTCGTCTTAAATTCCATTTCCTGCCCTTAGTTTTTCAAGTCACTTGAAACTTGCGAATACATCCTATAGGTATTCCGCCCGCTTTTTTTCGCCTCGTACATTGCCTTATCCGCATTCGTCAGTAACTTATCCGTATCCCCGCCATCCTTCGGGTAGATGGCAATTCCGATACTGGAAGTGGTGGTAAATGCATTTCCTTCAATTACCCACTCCTGTTGTAAGCTTTCCATAATTCGTGCTGCAATCAATCGAACACTTTCTTCATCCTCAATTTCAGGTAAAAGTATGAGGAATTCGTCGCCGCCTTGGCGTGAAAAAATGTCACTATCACGAAGAACAAGACTAATTCTTTCACTAAACTGCTTCAATAACTTGTCACCTGTGGAATGACCTAAATGATCGTTTACCCACTTAAATTTATCGATATCCAAATAAAGCAAGGCGCATTTCCGGCGGTGTCTTTTCGCTTCTTTTAGGGCTTGGTGCATTTTTTCCTGAAATAATCTACGGTTTGGTAATCCTGTCAACTCATCATGGAAGGCCATCGATTTCAGCTCTTCTCTCAATAGCCTTTTTTCTTCAATTACGCGTAAGACGACTAGTAGAAAAGGTTTGCCATGTTCTTCATCGATAAAATAGGACCCTTTTGCTTCAACCCATATCCAACCCATAGTATTATGCTTATACCTAAACTCCATATCACAGCCATCTTTTGTTCTAAACAAGTCATAAAACTTCCCGCGTACTTCATGTAATTCTTCAGGATGCACATTTCCAAATGCCTGTTTTCCCTCAAACTGTTCTGGCGGAAATCCTAAAACGGGGAGAAAAGAAGGAGATACATAGTTTACGATTCCATTTTCATTAATTACGGCAACCAAATCAGTCATATTGTCTGCTATTAATCGGTACTTTTCTTCGCTACGAATTAGCGCTTCTTCTATTGCCTTACTCTCCGAAATATCTCGAGATATTCCAGAATAAGCAATGACGTTGCCCTTTTCATCATGCAAGGGGGATATTGTTATACTAACTGTTATAGACGAACCGTCCTTTTTTAAACGTTCTACCTCCAAACCTTTGATATAGCTATCTGTCACTCTTTTGCGTTTTTCATTTACTTCTTTCATTCGCAGTTTGGGGATGGTCGGCATGGGTCTGCCTACAATTTCTTCTTCTTTCCATCCATACATTTCCTCGAATGCTGGGTTAACCGCTTTGACGTCGCCGTTCAAATCTATAATGTCTATAGCATCGGCGGATGACTCGAAAAGTGAACGTAGTCTTTCTGAAGTCTCTTGCAATGCTGTTCTTGTTCGAATGAGATCCGTCATATCTTTTATGACAATCATTATGCCAACGAGTTGTTGGTTATCCAACACAGGGAGATACTTCACTTGTAAATGAAGCAGCTGTCCATTCTTGTGATAAGCAGTTGCCCGATATGCACTGGATTCACCGCGTACTCTTTTATCAACATCGTAATCGGAATTTGGAATCAGTATACTTTTATAGCCCATTTCCAAAAAATCGTTTGAAGAATATCCGAATAACTTCGTGACAGCTAAGTTCGTTTCAAGTATATTTTCGTATTCATCCAAAACGAAAATAGGATCAGGATTATCGCCGATAAACGAACGATATAGATCAGCGGACAGATCTTTAAATAACCTTTCCATGCATGCTTTTCCCCTCTTTATATAGGATTAGGAATTTAATAAGTTTAATCCATACGGTTCATTTAACTAGAAACCAGTATTACTATCTTAAATATAACCTTAATTCAAGAGATTTCATCATCTTAAAGACCTATACTTTATATCCCCCTTTTTTCATAGTTCTAAACGTCTATTGATGTCGGTCTCAGTAACCGGTCTCCGGACGTGTAAAAACAGCAGTGAAAAATCACTGCTGCCGCTGATTCAATCGTCAATAACCGGAATCCTCCGATGTTAGGTTGTCGATCATTTTATAGTCATAACGTTGCAACGGTTTTTCCGCTGGGCCTTCAATAACTTCGCCGGTATATGAAAACCTTGAGCCGTGGCATGGGCAATCCCAGGTCCTTTCACCATTGTTCCACTCGACTTCGCAGCCAATGTGCGTACAAGTCGTATCTACAATATGCAATTCACCTTTGTCATCTTTATAAGCGCCTTTTCTATGTCCTTCTAAGGTAATAACAGCACCTTCCCCGTTCGATAAGTCTTCTGGATTTGTTTTTGGTGAATCTAGCTTGCCTTTTATTAATTGACCTACTACGTTAGCGTTCTGGGTCAAGAAGTTTTTCAAGCTCGGATGTGCGTAGAAACGGGATGGTGTATATAATTTTTGAAAGGTGTTTTCTTTACCTATAATCATATCCCGGAATAGCAATGCAGCTGCCGTTCCATTGGACATTCCCCATTTTCGGAAGCCCGTAGCTATCAAGACATTTGGCTGTCCAGCAGTCAATTCACCGATATATGGAAGTTTGTCTAGTGTGACCAGATCCTGGGCCGACCATCTATAGACTATATCCTCAAGCCCAAAAACTTCTTCACCGAAGGTCTCCAAAGCTTTATAATGTTCCATTGTTTCAATACCTTGACCGGTCTTATGACTTTCTCCAACAATAAGTACCCTTTCTTCGCCATTAATCGTTACTGAACGAAGAGAGCGATTTGGTTCATCAGCACTTATATAAATCCCCGGCGGAAATTTCTTTTTCGTTTTGACAGCAAGAGCGTACGAACGGTCTGCATACATTCTTGTGGAATAGAGTCCCGCCCCCTCATAGAAGGGAAAATGCGTACAAGCAAGCACAGTTTTAGCGGTGACGCGAGGTCCTTCGCGAGTCAGAACGGTTGGTTGCTCACCAGTTTCTATGTTCACAGCCGTCGTACCTTCGTAAATCTGCCCGCCTTTTTCCGTGAACAACTTGATAAGATGTACCAAATATTTAGTCGGATGAAACTGCGCTTGGTCTTTCATGACAAGTACATTTTGTGTCTCAATATCGAAGGGTATACCGTCAACCAGTCCGCCATCAATATGAAGTTCTTTATAGGCCTCTGCCTCTTTTTCAATCTTACGTGCGAACTTCTCGGTGGTGGCGTATATGTACGCATCTTGCGTGGTGAGATCACAATCTATTTTATGTTCGTCCACCGTTGCTTTGATAAATTGCAAAGCCTCCGTATTTGCCTCGTAATACAACCTTGCATTACTTTTCCCAATGTTTTTGATGAATTCATCGTATATTAAATCATGTTGGGCCGTAATTTTAGCTGTGGTGTGTCCAGTTGTCCCATTTAATACTTTCCCTGCTTCTATTACCGCGACCTTCAAACCCTCATTTGTCAACAGATAGGCAGATGTAATGCCTGTAATACCAGCCCCGACAATGACAACATCTACATCAATGTCTTCCTGTAAACTCGGAAACTCGGGAAAGTCAATATCCGCTCTCCAATATGATTCGGGATCCTGTGGTAACTTGCCATTTCCGTTATTCGTATGACTCATAATAATTCCTCCATCCAACACAGTAATATAAAGAGGATTCCCATTCAGCGATGGTCTAAACCTTGTGGAATTTATTATTACGCACAAAACGAATCAGCCCACTTTTTTAAGAGTGGGCTGATTCTTTCGGGTAATGCAGTCTTTATCCACTGTATGTCTTTCCATTAACCTTAACTTGTGAGGCACGGTAGGGGATATTTTCGACCGTCGTAAAATAAGGTTCTAAAATGGTATTGAATGATTCCCATAGACTAGCCTCTTGTTCATAATTAGCGTTTAGTTCCCCGTCGAGGATGGCTGTGTAAATTTCTTTTAAGTTTAAAAGATCCTCTTCGGATACCTCGAAATCGTAATAAGCCATTTGTTCCTCAAATGTTGGCATTGGGTATGCGGTCCGATAATAAGGACGCATCGCTAAATCGAAGTCATCCCACTTTTCCATTGCAAGTTGATGGTTTCCGTCTTTTGTAGCCTGAAGGGCATCCTGATATAACTGTTTGATAGTTGAATAATCCTCTTCAGAAATCGTTATTTCCAAGTCTTTAAGATACTCTTCAAATGTCGGCTCTACATAATAATTATTGACAATCTCGAAAAACTGATCCATTTTAACACCAGATTCTTCATCTAACCCCTTCTTTGAAAGTGCTATCCATTGGTTGTACAGACTCTCCAATTGCGCTAAGTCCTCATTTGTAAACATGTACTCAAACATGCTTATATACGCATCAAATGGTTCTGGTTCCCAATTAGCGAGATAATAGGGATTCGTTATTTCATTGATTTGCATCCAGACTTCTCCAGTCTCTTCCCATCGTTCATCCTTTTCCAAAGCCATTACCTGATTGTATAAGGTTTCCAGTACCTTAAGGTCATCTTCTGTCACGCCAGAAGGGAGACTTTTTGCGAAAAAGTTAAAGTCATAGAAATCTGAGAAACTTTCCAGCACTTCTCCTTCAATTTGAACCAAGGCGCCAACTGATAAATTCATCGCCTGGATTTGTTCCTCGGTAAATGTATGCAACCCAATATGGTAGCGTTCACCGTCATCCCCATTAATGATGATTTCACTGCCCCAATTTTCGAGAACTGTTCCTTTGATAGTCTGTGCAATTTGAGTACTTACTCCGGTTTGTTCTGCTGAGGCGGATATATAAGTTGGCACCCATACACTCATTCCAAGGACAACTGCAGCAGATACTAGTAACAGCCTCTTTTTTTCTCTCTTCATAACCAATCCTCTTTTCGGCAAAATGATAATGTACTTATTAGACAGTTTGTAAGCAGATTTAGTTTCAGAAAATTTAAGTTAAATTAAATATTTTATCGACTGTATATATATGTCGACGTAAAGATTCCTTCTAATACCGCTTGGCGCTTGGGGATGCCGTCGCTGGAGATTAGACAGAATCAATTGTTCAACTTTTATATGAATAGTAATTACTTATTAAAATCCTTTCATTTAACCACTCACTATATGCTCTGTCCGCGAAAATGATGCCAATCAAAAAAAGAAGGCAAAACTAGATTCGACTAGTTTTGCCTTCCTTTTTGATAGTACTGTTGAAAACTTACAAAAGTGGACATGGTTGATTTTCACACGAGTAAAGGAATCATTGTCATAGATACGTCTCTCGCCACTTTTTCCGTTCTTTTTCATTTAACTGCGCTTCCAGCGTTTCATCCCAGTGTTCCGTCAGCGTATTCCAGACACGTGCATACATGATATCCTCTGCCTTGTTATATAGATGAAACTCCAAGCAAGGTGCCCATTCGATTTCGTTGCTTGAAGCAGAGATAATTTCGGAAACGACAACTTGAACATTTCCTTCATTTGATTCAATTCCTATCGTCTTGAGCGCGTCCACTATGACACTATCTTCAAGTGACGCCGCGCCTTTATCATCGAACTCCACTTGATACCGATACATTTCCTGTTCTTTATGCGAACTATTTTTAATGTCCCCATTCAAAAATGCTTGATGGCTAGGACTATATAGAATTCGTGTTGAATCAATTTCCGGCTCGTGCTCAAAAACGCCTCTTTCCAGCTGCTCCACCCCAGTATCTGTAAGTGAGAAAAAACCTTCCTTTTTCTCGATTACACCGGTTCTCGACATTTTGTCAATCAAATCATTGATAAAAAGCTGTTCCACAAGAAGAATTTCACTCAGCTCTTGGGCAGTTTCAATTTCGACTTTCCTAAAAGTGATTAACATCATTTTCATAAGGATATCCATCGTGGTTCGCTTTGCCGTGTTAAATTCCACTTCGATTGAATGGATGGGTAAACTCCACGATAAGGAACCCATAATTTTCACGTTAAAATCCTGTTGAAGCTCTTTTGTTAACCGTGCTTTTAACTCATTCATTAACTGGGACCTCCAAACTCTTCATCATTTAACGTTTCCTATAGTATCCCTAAACCCCTTTTTCATTTTAATAGTATTCAACAGACGGCCGTACATCTCTTTGGTACTAGGATGTTTTGCCCGTACTGTGAACATATCCGAGCTTCCAACGATAATAAGCAATTCGCGTGCGCGGGATAAGGCGACATTTAAACGTCTATAGTCTCTCGCAAAACCGATGTCACCGCCCTTTTCCTGATGGTTCCGCACGAAGCTTACAATAATCACGTCCATTTCCATCCCCTGAAACTTATCGACTGACCCTGTTCGACAATTCAACTGTTGCGGCATCAGATCCTGCTGTATCATCCGATCAATTCTTTTTACCTGTTCCCCATAAAAACTAATGACGCCAACACTTTTTTTGTCTGTTTGTTTCATTGTCCCAGCAACTTTCGCTTTCTCGGTAGCCTCATCTAAATCCATTAGTATTTTACGTGTCATGTCTAATTCAGCTTGATTGAACCGACTGGTGCCGCCTTTGACCTTTTCCTCGAAATACTTCGGTTCATTCGGCATATCGAACCAGAGAAGATGATCACTTCTTTGCACGTATCGGGAATCTATCAGATGATCACGTGCAGAATCGGAATCCGTTAAACCACATTGAAGACTGTAATCCCCTTCTTCATAAAATGGCGAAATCGTTTTCATAATACTTTCATGCATGCGGTACTGGATGCCAAGCATTGTTTTATTTTGTTTCGGCAAAGTTCTAAATAGGCGCTCGAATAGCGACTCTTTCAATAACTTTTCCAGCTCTTTTTTCTCTTCGAAACTGTCACTTTCCTCAAGTAACTCTTCAAGAGTTGCCTGACCCATAAGCGGCGGTAATTGATGATGATCTCCGACTAGGATGATTTTCTTCCCTTTTAACATGGGAAGCAGCAGTTCAGGCGGTGTCGCTTTAGACACCTCATCGATGATGACTACGTCGAAAGTAGGGTATTCTTCAACGAAATCACGTCTTGCAGATGCAACGCAAGTTGTTCCGATTACATTTGCGTGCTTCACATACAGTTTCCGAATTTCATCGAGATCGTATTCATTCGCTTCTGTAAGATGGGAAAACCATTCCTTCTGAAGTTCATGTATACTAGGTAATCGTTTTTTGTCCACCTTAAGTTTTTCTACTTTACTTGATAAAACACGGATGGATGTCAACGTTTGTTTACGCATTTCTTCGGGATTTTTATCCAACAGTTCGACTAAGGATGCCAGCTGTTCTTTCTGTTCACTAATCTCTTTCTGCACTGAACTACTTTCCTGGTTCAGTGCTTGAAGGGATGCTGATGCCTTCTCTAATTGGTCTGCAATGTCTTGTACATCATTCTTTTTACTCGCCAATTCATGCTCATACTGCTCGAAAGTCGCCCTCTTTTTCTTGAAGTCTGCATAGACTTTCACTTTCTTTTCCAACTCTTCTTCCACCAAATGAACTGCTGCCGTTTCGTCGACTGCTTCTGGCATTTGCGGAATTTCTGCATTTTGATGCTTTAAGTTCTCAAGCACATTTTGCTCATCCTCAACTTTACGCTGTAAGACGCCGACTTCTTGTTCCACATCAACAATGGAAAGCTTAACCTGCTCGATGATTTCTGTTTTAATGACGGCAAACATTTTTTTCGAGTCTAACTTAATTTGGTTCTGCTTTTCAAAATTCGCAATTTGTTTCGTTGCATAGTTCTTTCTTTCGCGCACTATTTCTAAAGCATCGGCTATCTTTTCAAGATTGTCATACCTTTCAGCCGAATAGTTTCTTGTTTCAAGACTTCGTTTAGTCGATGGCTGAACCAGAAACCGTCCCACACGATCTATCAGTTCATGTATTTCTTTTATTGAATTGAACTTTTGATTTGCATTTCTTTTAACGGGCTTCATATGAACCCCGTTATCCTTCAACAAACGCTCTATCATGTCAATAGCTGTTAAAAGCCGGCTATTTAGTTCCTGCCATTCACTGTAATCATCACCGGAAGTGTCGGATTTAATCGTATCAATCAACTGATTTAATTCAGTCATTTTCCAATTCGTGGCGAAGGGAACGGTAACGCCAAAACTAGCCATGTGGTTTTTTACTGTTTCCAATTTTGTTAACGATTGAATGTCTTTTACAAACAGATGAAAAGTACTAATTTCATTGTTTTTCACTTCGATTTCTTTAAGAATAGTTGCGATTGTATTTCCCGTTGCGCCTATCCTTTGAACGGTTTGACGGTAACTTATGTAGTGACGAAGTTGTTTTACTTGCTCTTCAATACTTTCCATTTGACGGTCAATTTCAGGATTACTGGTTTCCAATTGCAGGAGATGCTCAATTCGTTTCATTTCTACAGCTAGATCATCGGCTGATTTCTGTACTGCAACCTGCTTTGCTAGCAATTCCCTCTGTTGACTATCTATATTTTTCATTTTTATATAAAGTTTCTTCAATTCTTCAGACCGTGTAAAGTGCTCCGCTTGAGCTGCTTCTTTCAATCTAATTTGTTCATCTACCAACACTAATTCATCTTGAAGGGTCTGTATTTGTTCTTCACAGCTTAACCACTCGGCTTGAAGTTCCGCTTCCCTAGTCGAATTTGACTGAAGTTGGCTATTAACAGACTCCAACGTTATATTTCTCCAATTAAGTGCAACGTTTTCTTCTATGAACTTTTTTCCTTCTTCTTCAATACTTTCAGTCCGCCCGTAACGTAAAATCCGAATGTCTTGATGAGTTAGCAACCTGCCAAGCGCATTATCCACGGCAAGATTTGCTTGAGAAGCGACAAGTGTACGCAGTCCCGCCTTCACATTTTGTTGACAGATTTCAGAGATGACTGTTGTTTTCCCAGTACCCGGAGGGCCTTGAATAACATACAAATCATTTGCTGTCATGGCTCCTGTCACTGCTTCTTTTTGGAACTTATTCAGCTCGTTATGAAAAACGAGTTCTTGCTGATTCTTAGAAATACGTACAACCGGCCGCTCTTCAAAAAGGACTTTTTCTAAGTTTGCATTGGCTGCAAGACCATCTTGAAGATTTTTAAATCCTTTCCTCAATCTTTTTACTTGGCTGAGTGCGGCAAAGTTACTGAAGGTGATTTCTTTATATGCTTTCGGTTTCCATTCATTACGTCTAGCCATTTCTTTATACTTTCGACTCAATTCAATTTCTACGATTCTCTTAGACCTATCCGTATTTACCACATTACCGATATCAGATTGCAGTCCAATCATTTTGGCACTAAAACCTTTAATCGTGTTCCAGTCTTTCCCCTTCAGGTCAGTGCAAACAATACTCAACTTACTAAAGTCTTCATTTAAACTGGCCTGTGAAAAAGATGCTGTCACATCAGCAACATCCGCATTCCTTTCTTCTACACGTAAATACCCTTCCCAGCTAGCAATTCTTTTCTTCACATATGCAGAACGTTCCTCTGCAATCGGTAATTCTCGGATGCTTGTATATAATTCAATTGGCATCGCAATGCCAGTGCTGCGTCCAACAAGAAATTTTAACCGTGCAGGTAGACGTCTATTTGTCTGAATGGGCTCTTTTCTGCCTCTCAGTTGAAAACCTGTTGCCAGAAAACCATCATTTTGATACACACATTCCATAACGGCAACTCGATTGTTTAAGCACTTCGCTAAGATTTCGTTCGTACCATTATCGAAGTAGAGAGAAAATGACATATTGCCTTGCCTATTGTTCGAACGTTTTTCTATATGTACATCAAAGGCTTCTTGCATCGAAAAAAAGGCGTGCTCATCCTTTGCAACTTTCGTAATCCCTTTTCGGGCATTATCCGTTATTCCGAGTCCACACCGCATCGCTTTCATTTTGGATTGTTTCATTAGCATGCCTTCTTTCACAATTCTACGAACGAACAAACAGGTAAAAGTCAGTATCCTTGTTCAGATTACTGACTTTTGGTAGTTGCTTATACGGCTAGCGTGTACTTTTTGAATTAAAGATTCCATTCAAAACCGTTGACATAAAGATTCCTTTCAACAACGCTTGGCGCTTGGGGATGCCTCCCGCAATAAGCCGGACAGAAGACCACTGTCAGTCTTATTGCCTCGGCTACCCCAGTTAGGCGCCTTCGCTGGAGATTATTTAGAAACATGAGTTTAACATATATCATGACTTTATTTTACAAGTGATAATCCTTGATTTAGCTATTTGTTAATTAGACATACTCAATTATAGTCTATTTTCAATGCACTGTCCCGCTTATGCATTTGATATTTTGGGAGGAAATTCCTGACTAAAAAGCCGGATTTGAGAAAAGATAATTGTATAGGGATATGGAGGTGTTTAGTATGAAGGAGAACAACATTCCTAACCAAGATACGTATACGGTAACTGGCACAAATATCGAGGAAGTGAAAAGGCAAAACGACAACTCGGGCCTGTCTTATAATGAGGCAAAGGAATTGCTTGCAAAATCAGGTGGGCATGGAACAGCTATCTACAGTGATACAAATGTCGAAGAAGTAAAAAGGAAAAACCAGTCGTTTACAGGGAATCTTTAAAGATTAACAGCAAGCCTACGTTTAAGTTGGCTTGCTGTTTTCTTTTCCCATTTTGCCGTTCACATCGTCATCGCGTAGTAAAGCACATAAAGCCAACTTAGCACCCCATGGACGATTGCCCATGCAATCGATTTGTGGACACTCCAAGAAATGACTACTGCTAAACAAGATCCTAGCCCAATACCACGTTCAATCATCTTGTTTTCCAACATTCTCCTCCCTCATTCATTAGTATAGGCGCGCTGCGTCCAACTAATAACTAGAGAGTGTCGTGTCCATATTTTTCCCACTATAAAATATACATACCAATTACACCGCTTAGTATTCCTAACAACACCACGGATCCTGCTACAAAGAACAAGACTCTTTTTGGGAAAGATCTGGCTACTAACAACAGGGATGGCAGGCTGATGGATGGTAAAGTAATGAGTAGTGCAGCAGCCGGTCCACCGCCTAGACCAAAGGACATAAACGTTTGAATGATGGGAATTTCAGCTGCAGTCGGAATGACAAACAACATACCTGCGATGGCAAAAAGGATAATCGTAAAAATGGTATTCGCAGATACCTCACTCACATGAGGGAACAACCATACACGGACCGCCCCCATCAATAAAACGGATAGGATATAAGCCGGTATAATATATAACATCATACTTCCCAGGCTTTTCATCCATCTTGACATGAATGAACCTGTCTCTTTCACTTCCGTTTTTTTCATAATTTCATCAATATCCACTTGTTTTGCATTCGGCACGAAACGATTAGCCAAATAGCTGACGCCAAACGTCAAAACAATGCCAAACAACAAACGAAGCAAAGTGAATTTCCACGACAAAACAAAAGTAATGAATATCAACGTAGCAGGGTTCAACGTCGGATTGCCAAGCCAAAAAGCAAGGCTCGCGCCTACTGATACGTTTTTCTTGCGCATTCCGACGGCAACCGGTGCGGCACAGCAAGTACACATCATGCCAGGAAGTGAAGAAAGACCTCCGATTGCTGTGCTGCCAAAAGAAGTTTTCCCAAGCACTCTTAACAACCAGTTCGCAGGCAATAACACCTGCAACAAAGACCCCAATAATATACCAAGAACAGCCGCCTTCCAAACGGAGTTGAAATAGACCAAAGCATAGGACCAAGCAGCATCCCAGGAGAAAGAACCCGCTCCCGACGGATCACCTAATATGGAATCCCCAATTGAATGGGTATTAACAGCCAACATACTTTTGCTATAATACGGCACCCATTTTAAATAGGCCAACCCTGCGACGGCGATTAATAAAAATAATAAAACATAAACAATCGTCCTTTTGGAACGGGACGACCGCGACTGTAGTGAATGATTCATCTATACAACCCTCCAAAAAATTTGACAACTGAATAAGTATAGCATTTTTCCGCGCTGTCAATTGACTTTTTTTGTATCAAGTTTTGCATAGGATGTCAGCCGTAGAAGATTCAATTAATATCTTTACTTTCATTTATTTAGTCAGTAAAAAACCGACAGAGCATAAAGCCTCTGTCGGTCGAAACACATCCATCAACTACTATTAAATTGATAAACACTACTTTTTACAGATATGGGTTACTTGTTTTTCCGCTTTTTGTTTTTGTTATTGTTCTGTTCGTTGTTATTATTATTATTTCGTTCATTAAACTGATTTACATCAAGTTCAGTTCCGAACTCTGTACGGTCTTTGTTTTCGTTTTGATTTTGGTTCCTGTTGTTGTTCTGGTTTCTGTTGTTATTATTGTTGTTTGTCATGGATATTCACCTCCGTCTACAATAAGATGTGCATCTACAGTTTTTTTATACACAAGTTGTCCCAAATTAGTTTTCGTTCCCGTCAACAAACTTTCCATATTCGGGAACAGCAATGGTTTCAAACTCATCTACAAGCTTCCGAAGACTGTCCGTCAGTAATTTCCCTTCCATAGGCATTCCGTGACCGGTAATGGCGAAAGAAGGTTTTAAGGCTTCTAATTTTTTCACTGATTCCTGTGAAGCTGCCCAGTCCGGCGTTAGATACCTCGGGGGACCACTTATCTCCTGTTCTTGGGTGAATACTTTATAAAGATATTCCTGTTTAACCGTAACAAAAGCATCTCCCGCTATTAAGGCCTTGTCTTTATCTCTGAAAAACGAAACATGTCCAGGTGAGTGTCCCGGTGTATGAATCCATCGAAAATTGGTCATATGAGGAACACTGCCGTCAGAAGGAAGCGGCTTTACATGATTCCCCAAATTGATTGGATCAACAGGGAACATGGGGGACATTTTGGATACCATGCCACCTTCCACAGTTGGATCCGGGTCTGTATAACACGTTTTACCAGTAAGATATGGAAGTTCCAATTCATGTGCATATACAGGTACATTCCAACGCTTCACCAATTCGATAATTGCGCCGACATGGTCAAAATGACCGTGAGTTAGAATAATCGCTTTTGGACGACTATCAGGCCCAAAACGTTCTTCAATAGCGGATATAATTTTTTCCGCAGAGTATGGCATGCCTGCATCGACTAATACAAATTCCTTTGAAGCGGGATGTCCCACTAAAACGATATTTACAATTTGAACAGTGTAACAATATAAATCTGGCAAGACTTCTGTTCCCGTTCCGCTTTCTATTGAGGTTGCGGGAATTCGTTTATAATCTTCCCCGTAATAAAGTTCATTTTCCAAAAGTACACCTCTTCCCTCTGCAAAAAATTTTCTTGTCGATGAAACATAAATAGTATTATCCATACGCAAAAGACTATTCGTTTGCTTTGTCTTCATCTTTCTTTCCTCATTCCACATTACTCCAATCACAACAAACAATAACGTTTTTTTCATTCGTATAATTGCTTTTGAACATCACATACTAGACCTGATTTTAGTGATAATAAAAAAGGAGTGTTTTCATGGGAGTAATGGATGGTAACCCGAAAAAAGAACCGATGCATTACGGAGAAATAATTGGTTCTTGGGCATTTGTTGGAGCTAATAATGGGCTTATTAGTGCGTATGAGGCGTTTGTCAATCATGCAGGTGACCGGGAACTCATAAAGCTTCTTGAGGAATCGGTTAAGATGATGCAATCCGAAACTAAAGAGATTGAAAAACTGTTGAAAGCGAACGGGATTGTTCCACCACCTTCTTTACCCAGCCGACCAAAAGCAACTACTGAAGACATCCCGGCAGGAGCAAGGTTTATGGATCCCGAAATTAGTGCGGCGGTTTCCATAAATGTCGGACAAGGGTTAGTATCCTGTAGTGAAGTGATGGGTCAATGTTTGCGTGAGGACATTGCCATGATGTTCGGAAAGTTCCATACGGAAAGAGCAATGTACGGGGCAAAATTATTAAAGTTGAATAAAGACAAGGGTTGGATCGTTCCTCCACCTCTTCATTCTGCTATACCTGAATAAGTAAGTATGATCCCTTTTACTACACAAAAAAAGGCATAGTCCTCGATCAAGAATACAAAAAAATGCCTATCATTTTACAAAACGAGCCTTCCCATGACTTTGATTGGGGACGGCTCGTTTTTTTGTATAGAAAGTGTACTAATTCCATGTTATGATCCGCTAATTCCCTAACAAATCCTTTAATCCTAAGCCCTTAAATGGCGATTTCCGGCCGCCATTCACAGCAACTATACGTATTTTCTATAGCCCAAAACAATAATGATTTCATTCATATTCCTTTCCACTCTATTCTAAACCAAATTAACAATGGTCTACTTTTGGGAAATCTCGCATATACATACAATTGGGTCTGAAAATTTTTAAGATGGGTTGGTGATTATGTGGATAGGTCTAGAGACGACCGAGATTTTGACGGTAATAGCAAAGATGAGCAGCTGGAAAAATACCGCGAAGAGAATACAGGACCAGGCGAGAAACTGACGAGTGATGCTGGATTAAAAATTTCAAATGATAGGTGGTCTTTGCGGGCAGGAAAACGTGGGCCAACATTATTTCAAGACTTTCATTTTTATAAAAAACAGTCACATTTTAACCGGGAACGGATTCCAGAAAAAGTGGTTCATGCAAGAGGCGATGGTGCATATGGGGAATTTGAGTTATATAAATCAATGAGACATGTCACAAGAGCCCATTTTTTGCAAGAACCTGGATGCAAAACACCTGTCTTTGTTCGATTTTCCAACTTTATAGGTAGTAAAGGCTCTAAGGATACAGCGATAGATATACGCGGTTTTGCAACGAAGTTTTACACACAAGAAGGAAATTACGATATGCTGGCACTTTCATTCGCTGTCTTCTCCGTTATGGATGCCATGAAATTTGCCGATTTTGTGCATGCGGTTAAACCGAATCCAAGAACGGATGTCCCTCAGGCCACTGTCGCGCACGATAACGCTTGGGATTATGTCGCAAATAACCAGGAAATTGCGCATTTTATTATGTGGCTTATGTCCAGCCGGGGCCGCCCAAAAAGCTGGCGTATGATGGAAGCTTGGCCGGTCAATACATTCCGATTTATCAACGAACAAGGTATATCTACCTTTGTCAGGTTTGTATGGAAACCCGTGCTCGGCGTCCATTCACTGCTGCTCGATGAGGCGAATATTATTGGAGGGGTAGACCCCGATTTTCATCGACGAGATTTACATGATGCGATTAGGCTCAAGGCCTATCCCGAATATGAACTCGGTGTGCAGCTGATTGCCGAAGAAGATGAATTTAAATACGACTTTGACATTCTAGATGATACAAAACTCTGGCCGGAAGAAGTAGTTCCTGTTGAAATAATCGGTAAACTAACTTTGAATCGGCTCGTTGATAATCACTTTGCAGAAGAAGAACAGGCTTCATTTGACCCGTCAACTATTGTTCCCGGAATTGATTTTTCTGATGATCCCGTTTTACAGGGTCGGTCATTTGCTTATCGAGATACAGATTATCATCGACTTGGGACAGGAAATATTAATGAAATACCAATCAACCAGCCTATCGTCGAAACGAACTTTAACCAACGACAAAGCGATGTGAGACATCGGATTGATGTTGATTCGGTAAACTATCATAAAAATTCTCTTGCTGGAAATACTCCTGCCGAGACCCCTCCCGAAGAAGGCGGATATGCGCATTATCCTGAAAAAGTAGAAGGGCGTAAAACGAGGGAACGCCCAAGTGAATCGTTCTATAATTTCTTTTCACAGCCAAGACTTTTTTGGAATAGTATGTCACCTGTTGAGAAACAACAAATTATAGAAACATTCAATTTTCACCTTGGATACGTAAAAAGTAAATCTGTACGCCAGCAAGTTGTCGATATGTTCGGCAACGTTGATACAGGAATGGCGACAGCAATCGCTGAAACAATCGGAGTAAATCCACCAACTAAGCCCCATGTTCCTGTAACAGCATGCTCTCCTACTCTTAGCATATCTAACACACCACATTATGCGTATTCTCAAAAAGTCGGTGTTCTCATTGGTAATGGTTTTAATGGGGATGAGGTAAGACACGTCCTGAACGTTCTAAAGGAATATGGCGTTTTCATCGAGGTTATAAGCGAGAAACTTGGTACTGTCACAGGTGCAGATGGTACAAAAATTAAAGTAGATAAGATATTTGTTTCAACCTATCCTGTTTTGTATGACTCGATTTATGTAGTTGGTGGAAGTACAGAAAATCAAAAAAAATTCAATCAAGATATCATGACTTTCATAAATGAAGCCTACAAACATTATAAACCGATTGGTATTGCAACGACTGCACAGTCTTATATTCAAGTATCAGAAAATAATAACTTAGCTGGTGTCGTTTTCGCCGCAAGTAATCCTGACTTTGCGAAAGAGTTTGTTTCTGCAATCGCTCAGCAACGTTTTTGGAATCGAAAGTAGTTTTGTCACGTCAAGAGTAAGAGTAAATTCATCCTATACAAATGCCCACCTAAAAAATAGGTGGGCATTTGTCGCTTATATTTATACCGCAAAATGTTTTCGAAGTAAGAAAAGAACCCAACGCTTTTGACCGCTATTAAGCGATTTGTTCACTATGCAACGCTACAAGGTTTGTATAGAGCTGCAGATCTTCGTTATATAAACTCAAATAAGTCGCTAACCCTTGCTCTTTCACTTCTTGAAAACTTGTCCAATCTACTAGTTCATATTTTTTATTCATTTCTTCAGCATTTTTCCATGCTGTATCCTCGAAAGCGATATTCATCTCATGTTCTTCTATCAGCATGGCGAGTAGATTGCTGTCATTATATTGTTCGTACAAAGAGTATCTATTTTTCATCTCAACTATTTCCATGGTTCTTTCAAGTGATTCCATTAAAGCTTCCCGATCCAAAGCGTGGCCTAATTCATGCAGTGTAAGCGCTTGGATATATGGTTCAGGTGCAATGGGTGTTTGCATTTCATTTAAAGCTTCCTGAATCCGCGTGGCATCGTAGCCCACATTATTGCGAATGAAATTATAACTCATATTAATCCCACAGCTTTCATGTTTCAGTTCAAGATCCATTCCCACTGCTTTCATGGTTGACTTTATCAATTGTTGAATTTCTATCTTGTTCCTGTCCATTAATTCCCCTTGCTTTCTCATGGAATTTGCTTTCACTAGCATTACGTTAGTAAGTCCATAGACTGACGACAGAGAGGTATGATAGGTATAAAAAAGTAAGAATTTTTTTCCAACCAGATTACTATATAACAAAACTTATTGTATATCAATACAAAAGTATTAGGCTTAATTTCTGAACAGATATAAAAAAATCCCACTCTTTAACGTGAGCAAGACTTCAGTTATTCTGGGTGTTATTATTCTATGTTCTTCCACTTTCAATTATGTATGATGGAATTGATTTACACATGAAAAAAGGGATGCCCGCTAAGTCGGTAAATCGACTTAGCGGACTATCCCTTGTTCACAAAATATCTAGACTGAATTCGCTGTATGAAATTTAAACTTTTACTTATTTGTTATCATCATCATTATCATTATTGGTACGTTGTTTTGCACGAGCTTCTCCGCCTTTACGGCCTGCTTCTTCCTTGCTCATTTTACCGTTACTGTTGTCGTTGCTGTCACGTTGGTTGGCACGTGCCTCGCCGCCTTTTTGACCAATTTCTTCATAAAACTCTTTATCGTGATTCGCGGAAGTCGCTTCCCCGCCTTTTTGACCAATCTCTTCATAGAACTCTCTGCCATGATTTTCGGCAGTCGCTTCTCCACCTTTTTGACCGATTTCTTCGTAGAATTCTTTGTCATGATTTGCGGCGGTCGCCTCTCCACCTTTACGACCTGCTTCTTCCAATGTCATTTTCCCGTCATCGTTGTTGTTATTGTTGCGATTATTGTTTTTCTTAGCCATTATAAATTCCTCCTCATATGATTGGATTCATGTTTCTAAAAATCACGATTTCATTTTCGGATAGACGATAATAATACTTTACTTATCATTATCCCTTTGTCCGGCTTTTGCCTCGCCGCCTTTGCGTCCTGCTTCTTCCTTGCTCATTTTACCGTTACTACTGTTACTTTTATTATTGTCACTGTTGTCCTGTTGGTTGGCACGTGCTTCGCCGCCCTTGCGTCCGATTTCCTCGTAGAACTCTTTGTCATGATTTGCGGAGGTGGCTTCCCCACCTTTACGTCCCGCTTCTTCGACAGTCATGTTTCCATCATCGTTTCTGTTGCGATTGCTTTGGTTTTTCTTAGCCATTACTTATTCCTCCTTTTTTGGTTATTGTATTTTCAAGCACATTTATTATCTTCCCTGTCAATCTATTAATAAACCTATTTTCATTGTTCAATCGTTCAGCCTCATATGAGATTAATAGATTGGTCCATAGTCAAATTCCTTTAGGTTAGGAGTGGTGCAATACTTATTAAAACTTTTAATTGCCTTCTTACTATCTCAAATTTTGTGTCAGAGTAATCGTATTAAGTACGCTATATAGCCAAATAAAAAAACGCTCAGTTGTGAGTTTTCACACTGGGCGTTTTTGTTTTATTGCACCAAGGCATTAACTTTCTTTATTAAGATACGATCAATTCGTTTCTGTTGTCGCGTCAAGTAGGATAACTTTTTCATTTTTTCAGGTTCAAACTGACCAATCATTGTTCGAACTTCCCAATCATGAATAATGAGTTTCCGGAACTTACCATTTGCAAAACGTTCTTGATACCAAACACTCTCTTCCTCTTTCAGAAAACGAACATTTCGAACAATTTCATCCTCTGTAACCTGTCTTACAAACCAACCAAGTGTTAAAATGTTAAATGCGTCAAGGAGAATCCACAAGGTTCCCATGCAATCACACCCCCGATATCTCCCTATTTCCATTCACATCACCAGTTTACGCACAAAAATCAATACTTATAACAATACTACCATTATTATCAAACAAAAGAAAAGGCAGCAGTTGCACCGAATTACTCAAAAAAAAGCGCCTATAAATGTTGAAACAACAACGTTTACAGGCGTCTTTTTATTTTCTTTACTTTTTCAAAATCAATGTAGATGATGCCCTCGGCAGGAATCGAACCTGCATTTCAAGCTTCGGAGGCTTACGTGCTATCCGTTGCACCACGAGGGCTTTATAGTCATGTTCTTTTAGTAACAGAACATGATTCATTATACTAATGAAACCGCATGAATGCAATAGTTAATTTAAGTGCGTTATATTTGACCTTTGTTGACCATACTATGTATGATAAAGTTACAGTTGAGACAAAAATAGTTTCAACAGACTGACAATAACATCTATCTTGAAGGAGGAAATGGAATGAATCTAATACCTACAGTAATTGAACAAACAAGCCGGGGTGAACGTGCTTACGATATCTATTCTCGTCTATTGAAAGACCGTATCATCATGCTTGGAAGTGCCATTGATGACAACGTAGCGAACTCCATCGTTGCACAGCTTCTATTCCTTGAGGCAGAAAACCCGGATAAAGAAATTTCAATCTATATCAACAGTCCAGGAGGAAGCATCAGTGCCGGAATGGCGATTTATGATACAATGCAATTTATCAAGCCTGATATTCAAACAATCTGTATCGGAATGGCTGCATCAATGGGTTCTTTCCTTCTTTCAGCAGGTACAAAAGGCAAACGGTTTGCTCTTCCAAATGCCGAAGTGATGATCCATCAGCCTTTAGGCGGAGCACAAGGGCAAGCGACTGAAATCGAGATTGCTGCAAAACATATTCTCTTCATTCGCGAGAAACTGAATACAATTCTTGCAGAGCGCACAGGACAGCCTGTTGAAGTTATTGCACGAGATACTGATCGTGACAACTTCATGACTGCTGAGCGTGCGAAAGAGTATGGACTAATCGACCACATCATCACACGCAGTGATATGAAAGATAATCCTGAAGACAAAAAGAAATAATAATTGTGATGCCGACCTTTTTAAAGGGTCGGTTTTTTATTATCTGGAGTGGGTTATGTACCCGAGTAGCCCCGCACAAAATAAAAACCGTTTCCATACACCTGCAATGGTGAGAAACGGTTTGAATAATCATTAACTTTCGGTTTCAACAAGTTCAGCTAGAGAACGTAGTGCTTGCTCTTCGTCAATACCATCCGCAAGGAGTGTAACAATCGTTCCGCGTGCAACGGCAAGGCTCATTATGCCCATAATACTCTTCGCATTCACTTGCCGATCTCCTTTTTTCAAATAAACGTCAGCCGTATATTTATTTGCTTCTTGAACGAAAAGTGCTGCTTGACGTGCTTGCAAACCAGTTTTCATTTTTACTTCTACAGTTCTTTCTTCCATATATGTAACTACTCCTCTCTTTTTGCCGGTCCATTCACTGACTCCCTATTCCTCCATTGCGAAGGTTTTCGGCTATTCCTTCCAGTTTTCTAAGTCGATGATTCACGCCTGATTTACTCACTGTTCCACCTGTTACCAATTCACCAAGTTCCTTCAATGTAATGTCTTGGTTTTCAACCCGCAAGGTTGCAATTTCTTGTAGCTTGTCTGGCAGCTGGTCCAATCCAATGGTCCGTTCGATGAATTTTATATTTTCCACTTGACGTTGCGCCGCGCCTATTGTTTTATTAAGATTTGCTGTTTCACAATTTACAAGCCGATTCACGCTGTTTCTCATGTCCCGGATAATCCGTACATCCTCGAATTTCATGAGTGAGACATGCGCACCTACAATACTAAGAAAATCAGCTATTTTTTCGGCTTCCTTCAAATAGGCGACATGCCCATTTTTCCGCTCAATCGATTTTGCATTCAACTGGTACCTATTCATTAATTCTACTAATGCTTCACTATGCTCTCTATAGATTGAAAAAATTTCTAGATGATAGGAAGATGTTTCCGGATTATTGACAGAGCCGCTTGCCAAGAACGCACCACGTAAATAGGCACGCTGACAGCATCTACTTTTTATTAACGGCTTGGATATCTCATTTTTAAACTGAAATGTACCTGTTAGAATCAGTAAGTCTTCAAGAAGAGTCTTAGCTCCTTCTCGGATGCGGCAAATATAAACATTATTTTTTTTCAACCGCATCTTTTTTCGGACGAGCAGTTCTACCTTGTAGGGATACAATCGTTTCAAGTTGGAGTAAAGGCGCCTAGCAATCGCAGCATTCTCCGTTTGTACATCTAGACTCAATTGTTTGTTGGAAAAGGACAATGCCCCATTCATTCTGATGAATGCTGCAATTTCTGATTTGGTGCAACAATCATCTGCTTCCATTTGAGTCAATTCTTTCTTTATTTCCGATGCAAAAGACATGATACTCTTCCTTCCCCGGTGACGATTACATCTATTTCTCTACGTTTGTATTTTCCATGTATTCCATTAACCAATTAGACACTTTTTCTGCATCATGCAGGAAGCTACCATTATCAAAGACCGCAATGTCTTTGATAACTATGTCCTTCACCAGCTGCAACAACGAATCAAGATCGTTTTCCACAAGCCAAGGGGGGCCGATTTGCTCAGAGCCCTCAAAGAACGATGAAAAGTCTGTATCGCTTAATAGGATTGTATCGATAAATGCTTCACCTGCATGATCGTACAAAGCCTGGATATGCTCGGATGCTGTATACCGGTATGTCTCGCCAGCCTGTGCAGTCAAGTTACTAATATATACTTTTTTCGCGTCACATGCCAACACCGCTTCCCGAATTGCCTGAACAAGAATTGTTGGTAATATGCTTGTATACAGGCTACCGGGGCCAAACACGAGAAGGTCCGCCGCCATAATTGTCCTAATCGTCTCAGGGAGGGGTTCCACTTCTTGCGGGGAGAGATATACTTTTCTAATCTTATGACCATATACAGGAATTTTAGATTCCCCTGTTATGATACTTCCATCCTCAAGTTCCGCATGCAGCGTGATGCGCTGATTTGCAGCAGGTAACACTTTTCCTTTGATATTGAGAACCCGACTCATTTTTTCGACAGCATGTGCAAAATCACCCGTTATATCCGTTAAAGCAGCCAACATCAAATTGCCAAGTGAATGCCCTTTCAAATCTTCAGAAGTTGAAAAACGATATTCAAACATCTCTTCGATAAGCGGCTCGACACCTGAAAGCGCTGCCATCACTTTGCGGATGTCACCTGGTGGCGGGATATCATATTCGTCCAAGAGCCTACCCGAGCTTCCTCCATCGTCAGCAACAGTGACAACTGCCGTCAAATCCACTGCGTGGTTTTTCAATCCACGCAGTAATGTGGACAATCCGGTCCCTCCCCCGAAAACAACAACCTTTTTCACCTTACCGGATCGCGACATTATGTCACTCCTTCCTATTTTCAATATCCCGGTGGGTGATGAATGTCTTGTACTCTTCTTTAAACCGCTTTCCAAAGAATTCGGCTAACGTGACAGAACGATGTTGTCCGCCTGTACATCCAAATGCAATAACAACTTGTGATTTCCCCTCATTCTTATACTGTGGAATAAGAAACTTGAACAAATCGGATAACTTTTCGATAAGCAACCGCGTGTCGCTCCATTTCAGTACATAATCGGATACTTCCTTATCAAGCCCTGTTTTCGGTTTCAGTTCTTCAATATAAAAAGGATTAGGTAGGAACCGTACATCAAATACAACATCCGCATCAATCGGCATGCCATGTTTAAAGCCAAAAGAAATAAAGTTTACAGTAAATCCTGAGTCACCGCTTGTCGAAAACTCTGTTATAATTTTTTCTCTTAGTTGCCGTGGCTTCAATTTAGATGTGTTGTAAATCGAACGTGCCCGGCCTTTCATCTCCGATAATAGCTGCCGTTCTTTTCGAATACCCGCAAGTGGCAAACCGCCATTTGCAAGTGGGTGGGATCGTCTCGTTTCCTTGTAACGTTTAACGAGTGTTTCATCGTCCGCCTCTAGGAATAAAATTCGTGAAGAGACACCCTCAGTGTGTAGAAGGCCGTCAAGTGCACCAATAAGAGAATCGAACAAATCACCACCGCGCGTGTCCATAACGGCTGCAATCCGTCTCATCCGTTTTTCAGACTTCATCATCAGGTCTAGGAATGTGACAAGTAATTCAGGAGGTAGATTATCGATACAATAAAAACCAAGATCCTCGAAGCTTTGCATCGCAACTGTTCGTCCCGCACCTGACATACCCGTAATGATAACTAACTCCATGTCACGATTTGGTGTTTCATTTCCAGCCATTCCCATCATCCTTCCACTGATTTTTGAATCACTTCTTTCAACAGTTTAAATTCCTTGGTGTAATAGAATGTGCCATATTGTGTTCCACTCTGTGAAATAGCGAATTGTAAATTCGTCCGGTCACCTTCCGCCATCGGCAATGTCGCCAAACTTTCCACGGGATGCCATTCTAGCACTCCTTCAGTCGTCGTTTCGTACGGAATGCCTGTTAGGTCCCTAGCGATGAATGTATACAGCATCCATTCATCCTCAATCGTTTCCCCGGCTGTATCTGTTATTACCATTGTATAAATGCCTTTTAAATGCGGAGCAATCGGTGTTGCTCCTGTTTCTTCTTTAAATTCCCTACACGCCGCCTCATAGATGGACTCGCCCGGTTCCATTTTTCCACCCGGTGCTACATACCAACCACGTCGCGGCTTTTTCAATAATAATACATGATCATCTTTAATCATTAGCAGATTTGCGATTCTTTGCATAGATATATCCTCACTTTTCAGGAACGCTTACTTTCATTATACATTGTATCCATGTGAAACAACATAAAAAGAAGACCATCTTCCCGAATAAGCCGGTAGATGGTCTTTGAATCTTACTATATCAAAAGGGGGGTCAATTGATAATTCTACTATACCCCAAACATGTTGCATTCCTGTTACAGCTATGTTAAAGATACATTAAGTTGAATTGGATTTTGATATTACGCTTCTGTAGCGATACTTTCCATCAATTCTTCAATGTATTTTTGTACAGCTTGTGCAGCAATACTACCGTCCCCTGTCGCTGTAACCACTTGACGCAATAATTTCTCACGCACATCTCCTGCTGCATATATGCCAGGCACAGACGTTTCCATTATGTCATTTGTTTTCACATAACCGTTTTCATCTAGAATACCTAACTTTTCAAAAGGAGTTGTTAGCGGATCCATTCCGATATAGACAAACATACCGTCTGTTTCAAATTCTTTTTCTGTACCGTCAACTGTTGAAACAAGCGTAACTGAGCCAACTTTGCCATTCTCGGCATTTACTTGTTTCACTGTGGTATTCCAGATGAAATCAATTTTATCATTTGCAAATGCACGGTCTTGAATAATTTTTTGAGCACGCAGCTCTTCACGTCGATGAACAATCGTCACCTTATCCGCAAAGCGTGTCAAATATGAACCTTCTTCAACTGCCGAATCACCACCGCCAATTACGACGACATCTTTCCCTTTGAAGAAAGCACCATCACAAACCGCACAGTAGCTTACGCCGCGTCCCGTGAGCTCCGTTTCGCCCGGGATTCCCATTTTTTTATATTCTGCACCTGTTGTAATTATAATTGCTCGTGCCTTGTATTCTTTGCCGCCTGCGACAATTGTTTTGTAGCTTCTTCCGTCTATAATCTCTGTTACATCGCCATATGCGTATTCCGCACCGAATCTCTTCGCATGGTCAAACATCTTCGTAGAAAGATCCGGACCTAAAATGCTTTCAAACCCAGGATAGTTTTCGATTTCTTCCGTGTTTGCCATTTGGCCGCCCGGTACGCCTCGTTCAAGCATTAATGTAGATAAATTACCACGGGATGTATAAACAGCAGCCGTCATGCCTGCTGGACCTGCACCAATAATAATAACATCGTATATCTTTTCATTTATCATGTGAACTTCCTCCTCCACACCATTTACACTTCAAATCGTATAAGATTCCCATGGTTTATTCAACTTTTCTGCTTTTCCATTCAGTTATCTAAATGAGGTAAAAACTCAATTAACTCGTTTACATACTTTGTCAATGTCGGCACTGAAATATCGAACTTACTAGCAATCGCCTTTTTCGTCACACCTGTATAGCGTGAAGACTGGAACATATAATCTGTAGCTGCGGCTAGTGCTGCAGGATTACGGAATGGATATGAACGTGTCATCGCATTTTCACAAAGCGTAAACCACATTTGCAGAAGATGCGTTGCTTGAAGGTCGAGTGGACGATAGTTAGCATAGAGTAATTCAGTCGTTTCGAGTGCCCGTCTGAACGAATTACTAAAAGTTGTCGTGGATATGAAATCATCATCAAAACCAGTGTTCAGGAATAATTGTTCCAATTCGCTTAGCTTTTCAATCTCTATATAAGAAGGATGCGAGAGAATCTCTTGTTTATGTCCCGACTTTCCTAATAGGTAAAGCCCCAACATTCGCTCACTTCTATAGACATTCTGAATTTTACTTAACAAAAATTCACGATCTTGTTCAATAGACCCTGCCTGAATATCCTCTTGAACATTTTTCCACGGTTCGTATCCTTCTTTCGTTGGATCCATTTCAACCAAGGTTTTATAAGCTTCACGCGCCACGCCCTCATGCCCTGAAAAGTAAGCCGAATGCGACAACCAGAAATAATAGCCCGCATCCCCCTCAAAACCACGCTTTTGAATACTTCTAAGCCATTGGAACGCTTCTTTATGTCGTCCAATAAGCGCAAACGTTGCTCCCAACTTAAAACGGTTTTCAAATTGATACGGCTTAATCTTAACAAGTAATTCAATCAAAGACGCCAGTTCTTCTTCCTTCTTTTCATAATAATAAAAGACGGCAAGATTGCATAAGGCATGCAAATTTCCTTTGTCATGATTTAATACATCATATAGTAACTCACTTGCCTGGTTCGTTTTCCCGATATAAAAATAGGCAAGTGCCAAGTTATTGTACGCTGCCCAAAACTCAGGGTAGTCCACAATAATCGACTCAAGTAATTCCACTGCCGACTTGAAATCCCCTGACTCCATCAAACGACGCGCTTTTTCCTGCAGGAGAAATACTTCGCCATCCGGCATTTCATCTTCATCATAAGATTCTTTTTCCTGCTCTGCAAAATCGACAATTTCCATCGCCTCGTCTGCAAGTGGTCCGTCAGGATGAAGCGAAATATACTTTTCCGCATATATTTTCGCATCACGTAACAACCCAAGATGTGCATGGACTTCCGACAAGTAAAAGATAATTTCCGCATCAGTCGGATCAAGCTCATTTGCAGTCATGAGTAAATCATGTGCTTCTTCAAATCGCCCATCTTCCATGACAAGCACACCATATTGCATAAGAATAAGCGGATCATTCGGACTTAACTCCATTGCCCTTTTCAAGTACTTTTGGGCATCAACAAATCGCTCTCGTTGTATTGCCTGAATCGCTTTACTATAATAAAATTCACCGTCTGGTATGAACGAGATCACTTTTTTGCTTTGTAGCTTACGTTTATTATCCAATCATATTCCCCCGAAAAAATAAGAAGGAACGAATATACGTCCCTTCCCGTTATCTTTCCTATTATATCATAAGTTATTCGTACGCAACTCGTTTTCAATATCCTGATTGCCGACAGATTGTTTCCCTCGCTCATCCATTTGCGCTTTCGAAAAAATAATTTTAACTGGGTTCCCGCCCGCAAATACACCAGGTGGAATATCCCGATTCACAAGTGAAGCAGCTGAAACAATCGCTCCGTCACCAACCTCCACACCGGGGAGTATTGTTGTATTTGCACCTATTAAAACATTGTCTCCAATAACGACATCGCCAATCCGGTATTCGTCTATTAAATATTCATGTGCAAGTATGGTCGTATTGAAACCGATGATTGAATTGCTCCCGATTTTGATCCGCTCCGGGAACATGACATCAGGCATAACCATCAATGCAAAGGCAGTCTTCTCACCGACTTCCATGTTAAGGAATGTACGGAACATAAAATTTTTTACGGATACGAAAGGTGTATATCTTGATAATTGAATAACGACAAAGTTTTTTGCAACTTTAAAAAAAGGGACCGTTTTATAAATATGCCAAAGTGAATTCGCATCCCCCTTCGACGGATGCCGCTCAGTCCTTCTCAACCTTTTTCCTCTTTAACAATTTCGAGTAAATCCGAAATATGCTGAAGCATATAATCAGGCTTATAACTCTGTAAAAATGATTCCCCTTTTGCAGACCATGCCACTCCAGCGGTGCGGACACCCGCATTTTGTCCGCCTTCAATGTCATGGTAGTTATCCCCGATCATTAATGATTCCTCTTTCGTCGCGCCCAGTCTTTCCAACGCAAGTAAAATCGGTTCAGGATCAGGTTTTGTTTTTGCAACGTCATCCATGCAAATCACTTCATCAAAGATACCTTCAGCATTTATAAGGTGAATGCCCCTCATGACCATGTCTTTTCGCTTTGTAGAAACAACAGCCATCTTCACGCCAGCCACTTTCAATAAATTCAGCGTTTCCGAAACACCGTCAAATTCGCTTGCAAGCTCATCATGCATCGAACTGTTCCACGCCCTGTATTCCGCAATAAGATCCGCCGTTTTTGCAGGATTAATTGAATCGAATGACTCCTGTAACGTTGGTCCAAGGAATTTCAAAATATCGATTCGCTCATACTTCCCCGGATAATGATTGCCAAGTACGTGTTGGAATGTCTGAATGATCAACTCGTTTGTATCAAGTAATGTACCGTCAAAATCAAATAATAAAGTTGTAATTGGTTTAGCCATCTGTAACCGCAACCTCCTTCTCTTTCTGTTGTTCCGCCCGCTTCCACAAATATGCGACAAGTATTGTAAGTACAAATGCCGTTACAATACGGATAATCAGTAATGGAAGCACAGGAATGCCAAGCGGGATGAAAATCAATGTATCTTCAATAACCGCGTGGCATGCAACAAGGAAAATGAATGCAAGCGTCGCATCCTTCTTGCTGACACCATCCTCTTGTACAGCCTGAATCATCACACCCGCCCCATAGGCAAGGCCGATTACCAGACCCGCAACCAATGTCATTGATGCATTTGGTTTCACACCAATCACTTTGGTAAAAGGTGCGAGTTTTTCCGAAAACCTGTTTAAATAGTTATAGTCTTTTAAATACTGAACAATAATCATAAGAGGGATTACAATCAATGCAAGCTGCAATACACCGAACGATGCCTTTTGCAAACCTATTATCACAATCTCCATCCAACCATTTGGCACAGCAGTCACTGTCGGTGCCATACCATAAACTGCCGTACTACCGCCACCACTCCACAATACATTAATAAGTATGCCGGACAATGCAGCAAGACCGAAACGGACGACAAGCACAATCCATAATTTCACGCCGACTTTCAATGCTACACCCGTTTCTATAAATAGATTGTGTGAGAATGAAAGCATGACTGCAATGATGAATACTTCTTTAACCGTCAAATCAAGTGATAAAATGCCTGCTATTCCCGCGTATAAGTTAAGTGCATTTCCCAGTACTAACGGGATTGCTGCTTCTCCACTCAAACCAAAAAGTCCCATCAAGGGTTCGACAAGCTTCGTGATCCATTGCAAAATGACGGTATGTTGTAAAAAAACGACAAGCACCGTTATCGGAAAAATGATTTTCCCCAATGCCCACGTTGTTTTAAGACCAGCTTTTAAACCATTCCGTAACGTCTCCACACACCCATCCCCTCATTTATCAATCTTTATAATTCACGTCCACTTTTTGAACAAACCGTCTATAGACGAAGATTACAATCGCAACAACGATGGCTATGACTGACACAAGCTGCGCTGCTCGCAACTCCCCAATAACATACAGACTATCTGTCCGCATCCCTTCGATGAAGAAGCGACCTGCGGAATACCAAACTAGGTAGAATAAGAACATCTCTCCCCGTTTCAGATTCACCCTTCTTAAAAGGATAATGATGATGAGACCTACAACGTTCCACAGTGATTCATAGAGAAAAGTCGGGTGGTAAGTTATTCCTTTAATCGTCATTTGTTGCATGATCCAATCAGGAATTATTGTATTTTGAAGAAATGTTTCAGATACAGGTCCGCCATGTGCTTCCTGATTCATGAAGTTTCCCCATCGTCCAATTATCTGACCAATGAGAAGACCGGCTGCCGCTATAT
The DNA here is from genome assembly GCF_900609045.1 of Filibacter tadaridae. Taxonomy (GTDB): domain Bacteria; phylum Bacillota; class Bacilli; order Bacillales_A; family Planococcaceae; genus Sporosarcina; species Sporosarcina tadaridae. The sequence goes on along the minus strand of NZ_UXAV01000036.1, from coordinate 61,187 downwards.
CCGTTACTTTCCAAAACGATACACCACGATGTTTCGTGAAAAAGTAGGTCGTTAAAAATGCACCAATGAGTGCTCCGTGTATAGCGATTCCGCCTTCCCAAATCTCAAAAGCTTTCCACGGCGTATCCTTATACGAATCCCATTCAAAAACAACATAGTAAATACGAGCACTGATTATTGAAATTGGAACTGCCCAAATGAGTAAATCGGTTAAGAAATCGGGATGCATTCCGCGTTTCACCATTTCCCGTTGGACAACGATAAAGGCAAGAACAATTCCAAGTGCGATTAATATGCCATACCAACGAACTTCTATTGGTCCGAGCGATATAGCAATAGGATTGATTGCAAGTAAGTTAAACATAGTTGCCTATCCCTTCTTTCTATCGTTTTGGCTTGTTTCAAGATCGATAGCTGAGTCCAGTTTTCTCGAAAACTTCTCTGCCGCGTTTACTCCAAGTCTTTTCATACGATAATCCATTGCCGCAACCTCAATAATGACAGATAAGTTACGACCAGGACGTACTGGAACAGTCAGCTTCGTTAATTCTGAATCCATGATTTTCATTTTTTCATCGTCAAGACCCAGTCGTTCATATAACTTATCAGGATCCCATATTTCAAGATCAATGACAATCACAATTCTTTTGTCTCCTCTGACCGAGCCCGCGCCGAATAGGGTCATCATATCGATAATCCCCACACCGCGAATTTCAAGCATATGTTCTAGGAGCTTGGGTGCATTCCCGATCAACACATTCTTCGATACTTGCCGAATTTCTACAAGATCATCGGCTACAAGACGATGTCCTCTTTTGACAAGTTCTAAAGCAGTTTCACTTTTCCCGACGCCACTCTTACCTGTAATTAGTATACCTACTCCATATACATCAACAAGCACGCCGTGAACAGCGGTCATGGGTGCAAGTTTCCCCTCCAAATAATTTGTTAACATACCGGCAAATTTTGTAGTCGCAACATCTGATTTCAATACCGGGATTCCAATATTCCCGGCAGCCTCGACCAATTCAACCGGCACTTCCATACCGTGGGCGATAATAATCGCCGGCGTGTTCAATGAACACAGTCTAACCATCCTATCCTCTCGTTCGGTAGCTGAAAGACTCGAGAAGAAAGATAATTCCCTCTTACCCAGAATTTGAACACGGTCTGGCGTGTAGTAATTGAAAAAACCGGCCATCTCCAGCCCCGGTCGTGAAATATCACTCGTATGTATTTGTCTTTCGTCATCCGTACTTCCCACACTAAGCTCAAGTTCAAATGTTATCTGAACATCTTTTACCGTGACATAAGACAAAACTTCTCCACCTTTCTTTGATTTTCAAATAGTCTAATCTCTATTTTATCATGCCCTTTTTCAAATGAAATGATTTCGTATTGAAATTGTCCATTTTCAACCTTATATCACTTTTATAATGGCTATTCCCCAAACTGTCATGGCAATTCTGGTAACTGTAAGGGCGCCGCCGAACTGTCATGGCAATCCATGAAACTGTTAGGGCGTCAACTGAAACTGTCATGGCAATCCGGGGAACTGTAAGGCCGCCGCCGAACTGTAAGGGCAATTCACCAAACTGTGAGGGCGTCAAACGAAACTGTCATGGCAATTCTGGTAACTGTAAGGGCCCAGCCGAACTGTCATGGCAATTCAGAAAACTGTAAGGGCGTCAAACGAAACTGTCATGGCAATTCGGGTAACTGTAAGGGACCGGCCGAACTGTCATGGCAATTCAGAAAACTGTAAGGGCGCCAAACGAAACTGTCATGGCAATCCAGGTAACTGTAAGGGCGTCAACCAAAACTGTCATGGCAAATAATCACTCAATCATTCACCAGTCAACACTACCTTTTCTACCATCAAAAAAAGACTGCCCCGACACCTGTAAAAATCCCAGGTATCGGGGCAGTCCTATTTATCATTCATTCATGTTTTGCGTTATAGCACACAAGAACCGATCCGGTTTTTGCTTCGCCGAAAATATGAAGAGGCGATGATTTTCCTTCTACATCTTTTTTAAACCGAATGGAACGTTGAAGTAATTGTCTTTGCTCCGTTGAACGGTTAACATCATTCAGTTGGAGGTCTAATCGTCCCATATTGGATGAAATTTCACCTGATAACGGTAGCTCTGAGGGAACATAAATTTCAACAGATCCACTCATCGTTTTCGCTTCAATCTTTTCAGCTGCGAAGTCTGTTGTCGTAACGACTACATGCCCATTGAGTGATTGCGCTTCTATTTCTTTGATCGCGCCGTCAATGTATACACGACCATTTAATGTTTCCGCTTCAAGCGTTGTTCCTTTTACATCATTCAAGCCAATTGCGCCATTTGCCGTTTCGAATTCGGCATTTTTAAATGTTAGACCAGCAATTTCAATTTTCCCGTTTGCCGTCTTTACACGAACGGTTTCGGCTGAAGCATCTTTCATTTTGAATGAACCATTTAGTAAGCGTGCAGAAATTTTATCGTAATCTCGTTTCGGTATATAAAGTTCTACATTTACTTGGGACATTTTCATATGACTTGATACCCTTAATTTACCTTCATCGTTGACGAAAAGTAGTTTGTCGACGAATTCTTCTTTGGCCGCTTGTTCCGAGTCACTGTTATATGATTTCACTGTGAACTCTGCACGTGCTTCTTCTTCACCACTATGAATTGTCAATTTCCCATTATCAATATCAACCAATATTTCTTTAATGCCCGCTGCCGATTTAGTTATCGAGTGATTGAATGTAACCGTGTTGCCAAAAGGCGAATCGAAGTCGACTGATTTCACTTTTTGAACAGCCGTTTGCATGAATTGCATGAAACGGTCGCCAACGTTAGTAAAGTCTTTGCGTAGATCATCTAGGAATTCATCCATCGATGGCTCTTGATCATCAGTGAATTCCGGTTCTGGTTCTTGTGTGTTTTCCTGTTCTTTTTTCTCGGTATTTGGTTTTTCAAAAGATATTGGTTGTTTAGTTGGAACTTGTTTTGCCTCTTGTTGTGACTGTCCTAATTTTTCTAGAAGTGTCAGTGCCTCGTCAGTTGTGATCGTTCCGTTTTCCAGCATAGCTAAAATTCGTTTTCGTTCATTTTGCATGGTTACGCCTCCTAGTATAGTTGTCGTTCTGATTTCTTATTTCTATGAAAAGTTAAGGGTGTCGTATCTGTGCAGGCACTGAAAAAGTCCAATTTCCTTCAATCCCGTTGATTTCCGTTCCGAGCGGACGCTTTCCGCGGGCATGGCTTGAGCCTCCTCGTCCGCTTCGCTCCCTGCGGGGTCTCAAGGCTCATGCTATTCCCGCAGGAGTCGCCGCTCTCCACTACAATCAACTAGTTCTCACTATAAAAAAGAAACTTTTCAGTGTCTCATCTATGCGGGCGCCCTTCGCCTTTCTTACTGTCCGGCTATGGGCGCCAGATACTCGGGTCATAAGTCCGAACGGCTACGTGGAAAGTGCGCCACGTTTCCGCCCTGCCTTATGCCTGTCGTATCTGTGCGGGCGCCCTTCGCCTTTCTTACTATACGATTGTTAGGCAAAAAAGTTTCATTTGGTTGTGTTTTGGGCTTCTTCAATTAGTGTATCCATTCGTTTTTTATCTCGGTCAATAATTGCTTTTAAATAATGGCCTGTGTAGGATATTTCGGATTTAGCCACTTTTTCAGGGGTGCCTGTTGCAATGATTTGCCCCCCTTTATCACCGCCTTCGGGTCCAAGATCGATAATATGGTCGACTGTTTTGATGACATCAAGATTATGTTCAATGACCAGAACCGTATTCCCTGTATCGACAAGTCGTTGAAGGACCGTCAGTAGTTTTGCGATATCATGCACATGAAGTCCAGTGGTTGGTTCATCGAGAATATAAAACGATTTACCATATGAACGTTTATGCAATTCGGAGGCGAGTTTCACTCGTTGCGCTTCCCCACCCGATAATGTCGTGGCGGGTTGCCCCAATTGAATATACCCTAATCCCACATCAACAATCGTCTGCAATTTGCGGCTGATTTTAGGGATGTTTTCAAAAAATACGAGCGCATCTGCAACTGTCATCGCTAGAACGTCTGCGATGTTCTTGCCTTTGTAGTGAACTTCCAGTGTCTCTCGATTATACCGTTTTCCGTGGCAAACTTCGCATGGCACGTATACGTCCGGCAAGAAATGCATTTCAATTTTTATGATTCCATCTCCGCGACACGCCTCGCAACGGCCGCCTTTTACGTTGAAACTGAAACGACCTTTTTTATACCCACGTACTTTAGCTTCATTCGTCGTTGAGAAAACATCGCGGACGTCGTCGAACATACCCGTATACGTTGCGGGATTCGACCTTGGTGTTCGACCGATTGGCGACTGATCGATTTCAATCACTTTTTCCAATTCCTCAATACCTGTTACTGATTTATATTCACCAGGCTTTTGTTTGGACCGATTCAATTTCTGTGCAAAAACTTTATAGAGAACAGCGTTAATAAGTGTACTTTTACCCGACCCTGACACGCCCGTTACAGCGATGAATTGACCCAGCGGGAAATCCACATTAACGTTTTTTAAATTATTTTCAGAAGCACCTTTAATCGTGATTTTACGCCCGTCTGACTTACGTCGTTCTAAAGGAAGTGGAATGAACTTTTTACCACTTAAATATTGACCCGTCAATGAGTTTGGATCATTCATCACTTTTTCAGGCGTCCCGGCAGAAACAATTTCTCCACCTGCCACTCCCGCTCCCGGTCCAATATCTATTAAATAATCGGCGGCTAACATCGTGTCTTCATCATGTTCGACAACAATGAGCGTATTGCCGATATCGCGCATACTCTTCAACGTGTCGATTAGACGATCGTTATCCCGTTGATGAAGGCCGATGGATGGTTCATCCAATATATAAAGAACTCCTGACAGTCTTGAGCCGATTTGCGTTGCTAAACGGATTCGTTGTGCTTCACCGCCTGAAAGTGTCCCTGATGCTCTCGATAACGTTAAGTAGTCCAGTCCCACATTAATGAGAAATCCAAGACGTTCATCAATTTCGCGTAAAATAAGTTTAGCAATTTGCGCATCTTTTTCGGAAAGGTGAAGGTTTTTAAAGAACTGGTCCGCTTCAACGATGGATAGCTCCGTCACTTTCCCGATATGAACGCCGTCTACTTTAACAGCAAGCGTTTCCTTCTTTAAACGATAGCCCCCGCATGTCGGGCACAACCGGTGAGCCATGTATTTTTCCATTTGTTCCCGAATGTAATCCGACGATGTCTCCTTGTATCTCCGTGCCACATTGGAAAGCACACCTTCAAAGTAAATATCACTGTCACGCGTACCTCCAAACTCGTTTGTATAACGGAATCGGATTTTTTCATCTCCTGAACCAGTTAAGAGCTTGGCCAAATCATCATCTGACAATTGACTGATTGGCACATTCAGTGGAATGCCAAAATGATTTGCGACTGTTTTCAATAATTCAGGATAATATTGTGAACTTGTTGGCTCCCATGGCGCAATGGCATGCTCTTTAAGCGTTAGCGACGAGTCTGGAATGACAAGATCCGGGTCAACTTCAAGCTTCGTACCAAGTCCATCACATTCAGGACAAGCACCGAATGGACTGTTGAATGAAAACATCCGTGGTTCCAGCTCGCCGATTGAAAATCCGCATAGCGGGCATGCATGATGTTCACTGAAAAGAAGTTCTTCGCCGTCAAGAACGTCAATTAATACCGTACCTTCAGCTAACCGAAGTGCCGATTCAAGAGAGTCGCTTAACCGAGCTGCAATATCTTCTTTTATAACAATACGATCGATTACAACTTCGATTGTATGCTTCTTGTTTTTGTTCAACTCGATATTATCATCTAAATCGATTATTTCACCGTCCACTCGAATTCGGACGTAGCCCTGTTTCTTAATATCTTCTATTAACTTTACATGGGTCCCTTTTCGTCCTTTGACAATCGGTGCAAGCACTTGGATACGTGAACGATCCGGCAATTGAATAATACGATCGACCATCTGTTCAATCGTCTGGGATGAAATTTCTGTACTGTGGATCGGACAAATCGGCTTACCGACGCGGGCGTAAAGGAGACGTAGATAATCGTAAATCTCTGTCACGGTACCGACAGTTGAACGTGGGTTACGGCTTGTCGTTTTTTGGTCAATCGAAATTGCCGGCGATAAACCCTCAATGACATCTACGTCCGGCTTGTCCATCTGCCCCAAAAATTGCCGAGCATATGAAGATAACGATTCCACATATCTCCGTTGCCCTTCTGCATAAATTGTGTCAAAAGCTAGTGATGATTTACCGGAACCCGACAAACCCGTCATAACGACCAATTTGTCACGCGGGATATTAACATTTATATTTTTCAAATTATGCGCTCGTGCACCTTGTATAACAATCTCCGTGTTTTTCATAAGCCCTCTCTACCTTTCCGCCTTCAATTCCAAAATTGTATCTCGTAACTCCGCGGCACGTTCGAAATTGAGTGCTTTCGCAGCTTCTTTCATTTCTACCTCCAACGTTTGAAGGAGTGTCGACTTTTCTTCTTTTGATAATTTCTTTCCTTGCGTGACTTTTTCCAAATAAGAAATCATTTCATCCGAAACTTGCGTTGCGCGGATATTATCCCGAATCCCTTTTTTGATGGTCGTTGGCGTAATGCCATGTTTTTCATTGTATGCGATTTGGATTTCACGGCGCCGTTGCGTCTCGTCAATCGCTTTTTTCATGGAATCAGTTATTCGGTCCGCGTACATAATGACCTGTCCATTGGAGTTCCGTGCAGCTCGACCGATTGTTTGAATGAGTGCACGTTCCGAACGTAAAAACCCTTCTTTGTCTGCATCGAGAATAGTAACGAGTGATACTTCCGGTATGTCAATTCCTTCCCTTAATAGGTTGATGCCGATAAGGACATCGTACGTGCCCAATCGCAGTTCGCGAATGATTTCAGTCCGTTCAAGTGTTTTTACTTCAGAGTGGAGATATTGCACCTTAATGCCAATATCCTTCAAGTAGTCTGTCAAGTCTTCAGACATTTTTTTCGTCAATGTCGTGATAAGAACTCTTTCGTTTCTCTTTGTTCGCTCATTTATCTCGAAGATTAAATCATCAATTTGACCTTGGATTGGTCGAATTTCAATTACCGGGTCTAATAATCCTGTCGGGCGGATAATTTGCTCGACCATTTCTTTTGTATGCTCGATTTCATAAGGTCCTGGCGTTGCGGAAACGTAGATTGCTTCCTTCACATGTCCTTCAAATTCTTCAAACGTCAATGGACGATTGTCAAGTGCCGAGGGGAGTCGGAAACCATGCTCCACCAGTACTTTTTTCCGTGCTTGGTCGCCGTTGTACATACCGCGTATTTGAGGTAATGAAACATGACTTTCATCGACAACGACTAAAAAGTCATCCGGAAAGTAATCAAGTAACGTATAAGGAGTTGCGCCTGCGGGACGAAGTGTTAAATGCCGGGAATAGTTTTCAATCCCTGAACAAAAGCCCATTTCCCGCATCATTTCCAAGTCATACCGAGTACGTTGCTCAAGTCGTTGTGCCTCAAGTAATTTATCTTGTTCGCGTAAGAATTTCAGACGCTCTTCCAATTCAACTTCTATATTTTCAATCGCTTTCACCATTTTCTCGTCTCCCGTGACAAAGTGGGAAGCAGGGAAAATTGCAACGTGCTCACGGTCACCAATGATTTCGCCTGTCAGTGCGTCTACTTCTCGAATACGATCAATTTCATCTCCAAAAAATTCGATACGGAGACAGAGTGCATCACGAGAAGCTGGTAATATTTCAACAACATCTCCTCTTACCCGAAATGTACCGCGCGTGAAACTGATATCGTTCCGTTCATATTGGATGTCCACAAACTTGCGAAGTAGTTCGTTTCTTCCCATTTCCATACCCGTCCGCAGTGATACAACATGCGCGCTATATTCTGACGGGGAACCAAGTCCGTAAATACAGGACACGGAGGCTACTATTAACACGTCGTTCCGTTCAAATAACGAAGACGTTGCCGAGTGACGTAATTTATCGATCTCATCATTGATACTGGAGTCTTTTTCAATATACGTATCTGTTTGCGGAACATAAGCTTCTGGCTGATAATAGTCGTAAAAACTAACGAAATACTCGACCGCGTTATCCGGGAAAAACTCTTTAAATTCACTATATAGTTGACCTGCCAACGTTTTGTTGTGTGCAATAACAAGTGTAGGTTTGTTTATTTCCTTGACGACATTCGAGACCGTGAACGTTTTACCTGTCCCCGTTGCACCAAGTAATGTTTGGTGCTTTTCACCTCGTTCAAGTCCTTCTAAAAGCTGTGCAATCGCAGACGGCTGATCGCCTTTCGGTGTATAGGGTGCTTGTAAATTAAATGTCCGGACCATCGTAGCCCCTCCCATAAAGAATTGCTCATATCTTATCATACTACCCTTTTTTATACGAGCGAAAAACGAACGTACGTTTTTCACGCTCTTTTCTTGTCATTTACTCTTATTATTTTTGACAGCAAAAAACGCTACATGTCTTTAAGCATGTAGCGTTAGCATACTTTTAATCCTTCTCATCGGCTTTTGCAAGTTTTTCTGCATACAACCTGAATGATTGCTCATCCCGACCATCAAGCGATATATCAATTAACGTTAAAAGTCTCTCTTTTATTTGTTCCCTGTGGATATGTTTCAGAAATAAATCCAAGTAAATTTCATTTAACAATTTCTCTGCATGACGCGTAGAGCTATTTTTACCAACGACTTTCAAAAATTCAGCATATGAATAATTACTTTCCATCACGCTCACCCCTGAAGCCTTTTAACCAGTATATCTAATTTCACCAAGAAGTTGCAAGTTTTTTTTGAATATTCTTTAACCAGTAAAGTATAAAGCATCCAATACACACTTTGTCACAATTGATGTTGACCATTCTCAATCATATTCTTTCTTTTCACCTGTTAATCGAATGGTTGCCTCCGAAATAATCAAAATGACAGCCCCCAGAAGAATAGGCGTTACAGATCCTCCGTACAAAAAGAATGCAGCTATCGTCACGGCCAGTGCTTGTATCTGTTGCACCGTACGGACAATTTTCCGGATGGCCAGTGTACGTCTAATTTCTTTCTCGGGAAAAAGCATATCCATACGGAATTCATCTCCCGCACGTAATGCATGGATAAGTTGGACGGCAGAAGCAAATGCGAGTGCACCTGCAAAAAGGAAAGCAACAATTGGGAACGGGATAAAAAATGCGCCCAAGACAGATAACACTGTAAGCCTTACCCATAAAAAGAAGATATCGTCCGTTCGAATGAATGTCCGTTTCAACAAATATGATTGCGATACAGTTCGTCCAAACGTTGGGTGTCCCATTATAAAACCAAGCCATCCTCTTCTACTTACCGATCCTTTCAAATGTGGTACATCTGTAAAGTAGTTCGCAAAACGATAAAATCGCATCATTCGATTTTGTTCAAGTGCGATGAAATGATCATATGGGAACGGCTTCTCTTTTCGTTTGCTCCGCCAATATAAATTGTACGCTACAATCAACACAGCCAAAATCGGTACAACTAGTACATTTCCGAGGAGTCCCGCATACACGAGTGCACCCGCTAATACAAATCGAATTGTACGGTCTACCCAAGCACCTTGTCCGTTTTTCACATAGCGGTAACTGTATTCAGCCTCTACAAATAGCCATTTGACGACGAGCAACAAAACCGCAATCCATATGAACTCTTGTTTCGATCCTGTTCCTGTCGCCGTTAATAATGGTAAGGCAACGAGGTAAACCAGGAACGGTAAGGGTAGTTGAGAAAAAAATGTCCATCGCAATGACCGACTCATATATGAATGGAGTTTCTTTTCAAGTGGCAGAAAATAGACTGTATCCGCTGGCTTCAACAAAGTTACCGGCAGTGATAAAGTGATTGTCGCAGCTAGAAGTATTGCTGTTAACAATACAGCAGGAAAATCCGCTGGCACATCTTTCAACCACTCACTATACGAATATCCTGCCGCCCCTATTGTGAATACAAGCACAAATACCAAGTGTCCTGTAAATACGTATTTCATGTATTTCTGGAGTTCGGTCACATAATGGATGAACCGCGCCCCCCATATTTCACGTAAATTATTCATGTTGAGCTTCCTCAGTCATCGCAATATATAAATCATCCAAAGAAGCCTTTGGACGGTTAAATGCTTTTCGCAAGTCATCCATTGTTCCCTGCGCACGTAATTGACCTTCATGAAGCAAAATAATGCGATCGCAATACTTTTCCACAGTTGATAAAACATGTGTCGACATCAAAACGGAGGCTCCTTCTTGCTTTTTCTCAGTCATCTGCTCCAGAAGTGATTTAATACCAATAGGATCAAGGCCAATAAAGGGCTCATCAATAATATAGAGTGATGGATTCACTAAAAATGCACACATAATCATTACTTTTTGACGCATACCTTTTGAAAAGTGAGCCGGGAACCATTTCAACCTTTTTTCCATCATAAATTCTTTCAACAATTCAGCGGAGCGTGCTTCAAACACGTCTTGCTCTAACCCGTAGGCCATTGCTGTTAATTCTAGATGCTCTCTCAGCGTTAATTCCTCATAAAGAATCGGCGTTTCCGGTATGTACGTGAACGCCTGTCTATATTTTTCAGGGTCTTCACTAAAAGTAACGCCATTTACACGAATCTCACCCTGCTGCGGATTCATCAAACCGATAATATGTTTAATCGTTGTACTTTTGCCTGCACCATTTAAACCAATCAGCCCAACGAGTTCACCGCTTCCTATTTCAAATGATAAGTCATGTAGGACGGGTCTACGTGTATAACCGCCTGTAACGTCTTTTAATTCGAGAATTGTCATGTCCATCCCCCATTCTTCTTTTCATTTTATCAAAAATTAAACAAAAATGCTTATACCATCACACATCTGTTATCTGAAAATATGCTACACTTGTCTCATTAATGAAAGGAAGTGGCAAAATGACCTCTTGTATATTTTGTAAAATTATCGAAGGCTCCATTCCAAGTGTGAAAGTCTATGAGGATGAACATGTTTTTGCATTCATGGATATCATGCCTGTAACAAAAGGACATGTTCTTCTTATACCAAAAACGCATCGTGAAAATGTTTATGATTTAACTGAAGATGAAGCTTCTAACCTATTTGCAGTTGCACCAAAGATTGCGCGTGCATTAAAAGAGGAATTCAAACCAGTCGGGATGAATCTTCTACAGAACAATGGTGCATTTGCGGGACAAAGTGTTTTCCATTTCCACTTACACTTCATCCCCCGTTTTGACGAAACCGACGGAATCGATTTCAAATGGGACACAAAAGAGTCCGAACTTGGCGCTGAACAAATACAAGAAATCGCTAAAGCGATTCAGTCAAATTTAGTAAAGTAACCTTGCTTACTTTCAGAATTTAGAGTATACTTATCTATAAGTTTTTCGCTGTCGATCACGAGGATACGTCAGGAGAAACTTACAAATATGGGCCTAGACGAGGAGAGATGAGAATTGAAGACGAAAAATCTTGTATTAATGGCACTTTTAACTGCGGTAGGTGCAGCGCTGTACTTAATCATTCCGGGATATAACGGGGGCATGAAACCAGATTTCATGTTGACGATGATGTTTATCGGCATATTCCTATTTCCTGAAGTAAAAAATGTATTTTTACTTGCCGGGACAACGGGTATTCTATCAGGCATCTTTTCCAGTTTCCCAGGTGGCTTTCTACCGAATATTATCGATAAATTTGTTACGGCGTTCGTTATTTACGCTATACTACTTCTACTTAAAAAGGCGTCCATCCATTTAGTCGGAGCCACTGTCCTTGCTGGTCTTGGAACAATTCTTTCGGGAAGTATTTTCCTATCAATCGCCATATTCGTACTTGGCGTTGATCTACCTTTTATGGGACTCTTCTTGACTGTCGTTCTTCCAGCCGTTGCGATGAACGGAGTAGCCTTTTTCATCATCTATCCAATTGTAATCAATCTAGTAAAACGTTCTTCATTCACAACAGCGGTTTCCAATTAACTGTCTACCAAACGCTTTCCGTTGTTGTGCGGAAAGCGTTTTTTAATTGCCCGGACAGCCTTCACATGGTTTAATTGACTATATAACAGGAATACTATTCGTATCGGAAGGGGAGTTTAAATGATGAAAACATCTACATTTTTCCTTGGTCTCGCAACTGGCTCTGTTGCAGCTGCGGTAACCGTATTATATTCTACTCCTAAATCGGGAAGTGAACTGCGCACAACTGTAAAAAGCGCATCCACGGATATGAAGAGCAAGTTTAAAGATGTAAAAGTGAATCTGGCCGTATTGAAAGAATCCATTTCTCATCTATCAAAAGAGGTAAAAGAAACAGTTCCTTCGGCAGTCGCTGATATAAAAGGCTCTGTGGAACAGTGGCAACACTCAACAGAACAGAACAAAAATAGATTGGAAGTAGAGCTTAACGCTATCCAAACAGCTATTGAAGAACTTGAACAATCTATTGCAGCCCAACAAAAATGAAATGAAAAGTTTACATTAGTTAAGTTGAACAAATGAATTTCTATATAGGGCAAACCAGCATAGTCGCCTTCAAAGTGGTAGCCGGAGTGATAAGACTGGCAGTAATCTTCTGCCTGGTTTATCACGGGAGGCATCCACGAAGCACCGAAGCGGATTCAATAGAACTTTTTAGTTCAACATATATAGGTTATCCATCCAGAAAAGGTAACTTTTTTGCCTTCCCAAAATAATTATTCAATTCCAACTTCTCTCTTCTTTGCTTTTTTGCTATAATAAAAGAAAGTTAGAAATAGAGAGAGAAGGTGTCGTCCATGGCAGAACAAACATTTTCACAAAAGGATGCAATGATTTTTAGCCAACGAATTGCCCAGATGTCAAAAGCATTGTGGAAAGCAGTAGAAAAGGATTGGCAACAATGGATCAAACCTTATGACTTGAATATTAATGAACATCATATTTTGTGGATCTCCCATCACATGCAAGAAGCCACTATATCGGACATTGCCAAGTTTGGCGTTATGCACGTGTCGACCGCATTCAACTTTTCAAAAAAACTGGAACAGCGCAATCTGTTGGAATTCTATAAACGGGAAGACGACAGACGTAATACATATGTTTCAGTAACTGAAAAAGGCAGCAGACTATTAGAAGAAATGAATATTAATTACTACAATTCGGAACATGCAGTTCTTGAAGGCTCTCTTCCTATTAAAGATCTCTACGGGAAGTTCCCTGAGCTACTGGAAGTCATGTCTGTTCTTCGCAATATTTACGGGGAAGATTTCATGGAAATATTTGAACGGGGCTTCAAAAACATTGATGAATCTTTTGACGACATAAGTGGTGATTTAATACGAAGAAGTCCAACTGGCATTACTGAGGAAAAACAGACTCTTTTGCACACAGCCGGAGAAAAATAATTTCATTTTCAGTTCCTCATCTGCTATGCTTACATTGGAACGTCTAGAAGGAGGAATGAATATGATCCTTATCATTACAGTTCTGTTCTCATTATTTTACTTATTTCAAATAAACAAGATGACATTTGCACTCTGCGCATCCAGGGAAATTCCTGAGGAAAAACAACCGAAAATATACAGGACCGTCAATATTCTAGTGACCATCCTAATTTTATCATTTTACGTTGAAGTCATGTTATCAGCATAAGAAAAAGTCCATCTCCCCATTTTAGGGAAATGGACTTTTTTATCTTTTTACTTACACATTATCAATTAGTACATATATGCTGCACCAACGATAATCAATAGGATGAACAATACAACAATCAACGCGAAGCCCGAAGAACCCTGGTTATATCCACTCACTTGAGCACCCCCTCTCTCTATATGTATCCTATGCTCACTATTTCCTGTGTTATAGGCATACTATCCAGGGAACTTTTTTGTTTTAGAACCGTTCTTATGGTATAGTATCAACTGTTCCACATTAAAGTTAGGGGAGAAAATCAAATGAAAAAAACTGTACTAGCTCTTACAATGGCTGCATCCGTTCTTGCACTTTCAGCTTGTAGCGACAAAAATGCTGCAGACGAAGAAATCATCGCAACATCAAAAGCTGGCGATATTACAAAAGCTGATCTATATGATGAAATGAAAGATGCAATCGGTATTCAGGTTGTTGAAAACCTAATTCTTCAACAAGCAATTGAAAACGAATATAAAGTTTCGGATAAAGAATTAAAAGAAGCGATTGATAGTCAAAAGGAACAATACGGTGATAATTTCGAACTATACCTTGCACAAAATAATATGAGTGAAGAGTTTTTCGAGAAAAATGTAAAATCACAATTACTTCAACAAAAAATGGTTGAATCACTTAAAGTGTCTAAAGAGGACATCGATGCAGGTATTGCAAACATGAAAAAAGAAATTCATGCACGTCATATTCTTGTAAAAGACGAAAAAACAGCTAATGAAGTGATAGCTAAGTTAAAAGATGGCGGTAAATTTGAAGAGCTTGCAAAAGAATATTCAACTGAACCTGCTGCGCAAGAATCCGGTGGCGACCTAGGTTGGTTCGGACCTGGTAAAATGGTACCTGAATTTGAAAAAGCGGCATTCGCACTTAAAAAAGGTGAAATCAGTGAACCAGTCAAATCAAGCTTTGGCTACCATGTAATTGAACTACTTGACACACGTGAAGCGAAACTGGATAAAACAGACGAAGAACTAAAAACAGAGGTTGAAGATAACCTTAAGAAAGCACAATTTGAAGAAAAGCTTGTCTCCCTTCTAAAAAAAGTAGATGTTGATATTAAGGCAAAAGAATTCAAAAACGTACTTGATGGCTACCTACCAACCGGCAAAAAAGAAGATAAAAAAGAAGACAAAAAGTAATTTGAATACAAAAAAGCTGTCCTTATCAGGACAGCTTTTTTGATTACTCTTTTTTAGTTATTCAAACGAAGGTTTGTAAAACGAACGATTGTCAAGTGGGAAAATACGCTCTGTAAATTCACCAGGAGTTGCTTTGCTGAGTGCACGGTTCAACATATTCATCTTCGCGTCGATGTTGTCGATATAATGCAGGATTTCCGCTTCTTTCAGCATAGGACGTTTCGGGCTACCCCACTCTTCTTTCCCATGGTGAGATAGAACCATATGTTGCAGTAACACCACTTCTTCCCCGACAATTTCAAGTTCGTCAGCCGCTTTGGAAATTTCATTCACCATGATTGTGATATGGCCAAGTAAGTTCCCTTCAATTGTGTATTGCGTCGCGATGGGACCTGAAAGTTCAATAACTTTCCCGACATCATGTAAAATGATTCCCGCATACAATAAGTCTTTGTTCAATGTAGGGTAGAGATCTGCGAGGGCTTTTCCTAGTTTCAACATAGATACTACATGGTCGATAAGCCCTGATACATAGTCATGATGATTTTTTGTTGCTGCAGGATAGGTCATGAACGCTTGTTGATGCTTTTTTAATAAATGACGTGTAATGCGCTGAATATGCGGATTTTGCATTTCAAAGAAGTATTGCATCAATTCTTCATATAAGACTTCTTTGCTTTTCTCCGCGGACGGTACGAGGTCGGAAATCGTCACGCTTTCATCTTCTTTTACCGGGCGTATACTTTTAATACGTAATTGATTTTTTCCCCGGTATTCGTGTAATTCACCGCCAACTTTAACTATAGAAGCCGCAGCATACGTTTTCGCATGTGCATCCGTCGTATCCCATAGCTTTGCTTCAATATCACTGCTTTTGTCCTGTAATATAAGTGTCATGAAAGGGCTACCCTGTTGCGTGACACCTTTTGTAGATTGTTTAATAAGCAAAAAGATATCCATCGGTTCCCCGACTTTATAGTCCGCTAGTTTTTTCATGAAACGATTGCCCCCTGATTGCTCCCGATATCGGAAACGTTTAGTATTGTTGCATCTTTCCATCGCTCTTTCATCGATTCGTGGCATGTAAAATAAATGCACTGATGCTTATATTGGTAATGATCCAGTACATCAATCATACGCGAAAGTCGCTTTTCGTCAAAGTGAACAAACGGATCATCCATCATAATCGGAAACGGCGCTGTATTGTGGACCGATGTCGCAAGCGAAAGCCTAAGCGCTATATAGGCTTGCTCCTTCGTCGCCTGGCTTAGTTCCACAATGGGATAGTACATTCCATTAATCGATAATGCTTCAAAGCGTCCTGTAGCCGTCACGACTAGCGCGGTATAGTTTCCGCCTGTCAGTTTACAAAACATCTCTTCCGCGAATCCAAGCACTTCAGGCAACTTTTTCTCTTTCAATTCTGCCACAGTATGTCTAATCGCCTCGGCAACCACTTTACGTTCAGACCATTTTTTCGCAAGTTCAGCAAGTTCCGCTTTCTTCATCTCAAACAGTTGTTGTTTTCGACCAACGTTTTCGTCTGTAAGGAGCTGTTCCGTATGATGAACAAGTGCAGCATTTTCCGCAACCAAAGTGTTTATCTCACTGGAAATCTCCCTCAATCTACGTTCGTTTCCATCCACTTTTAAAACTAACTCGCCTTCAGTTAAACCAGTGGGCGATTCAAGTTGACCA
Organism: Filibacter tadaridae; assembly: GCF_900609045.1. Taxonomy (GTDB): domain Bacteria; phylum Bacillota; class Bacilli; order Bacillales_A; family Planococcaceae; genus Sporosarcina; species Sporosarcina tadaridae. Next base: position 44,551 of record NZ_UXAV01000036.1, on the reverse strand, counting down.
TATGTATCTAGTTGTACTTGAATGTCTTGCAGCTGTTGTGTCAAGCGGACCACTTCCTGAAAGTCATCATATGCAGTGTAAAATTCAGTTTCTGTTTCTGCTTCTGCTTCTGTTAATAATTGCTGTATAGTCGTGCGAAGCGATGCACTAAGTTCAGCCGTCTCCAACAAATCCGATTCAATTCTTTTCATGTCAGTTGTCAATGAGGTGAATAATTCAAGCTGCTCTTTCAGCAAAAAGTATTCCCTCCTCAGCATCTCATACATCACTTCTTTTGACATCGTTTTTTGTAATGCTTTTTCTATTTCCAACGCCCGCTCAGCAATTCTTTCTTCCGAAGCTTGGCGTCGCAATCTCGATCCTTTCAAACTTTGCGTTATTTCTTGCACTTCACGAATCATCCGGAATAGTTCTGGTATTACCTCTTTTGATAACTCCGATTCAAGCCCGTATTGTTCCAAGAAATGGGCCAGTTCGATTTCCTTTTGACGCTTAAAGCCCTTCAATTTTTCTAGTTCAACTTCCGTTTGCTGGTATTTAAGTTCAAGAGACATGTATTCTTCATGTAGACGATCCCTGTTACGATTATACGTGTTCAAACGTTCAATCAGTTCCGTCATCTGTTGTTCTTTACCAGCATGTTTTGCAACGAACGATTCCATCTCCTGCTGTTTTTGTTTACCTGTCTTGTCAGTCTCTCTTTTTGAATAGAAAAATAGTGCCGCCCCACCAAATATGACACCAAGTATACCGATAAGCCATTCTTGTTGGATAAACCCGAACGTAATACAAATAAGCGCCAGTATCGATAACAGTGCAGGAACCTTCAAGCTATCCTGTTTGGATGAACTTTTACCCAGTGCAATATACGCTTTCGCCTCCGCAAGTCGTTCACGTAATTCAGGCCACTTCTGGACACTTTCTACTTCATTTACAGATGGTGCAATTTGTTCAACCGTTCCCAGTCTCTTCTCCGTATCTGCCAGTTCGCTTTCGAGGTCGCTGCGCTTGTTTTCCGTCATTCTTATCTGTTGTTCTTTGTTTGTCAGTTCAGCAAGTAAACGATGCATCTCTTGTTCTTTTTGAATGGATACGTTAGCTTGTAACAGGGCTGTTTCTGCATCGGCAGTGCGGATACCCAATCTGTCAAACAAACGTCGGTAAGAACTTGTTAACTGCCTCTCTTCGTCTTCTGCCGCCCCAGATACAGTATGCCAACTATGCCATTCCGATTCTTTCGCTAACAATGCGTCAATCTCGCCAATTCGTTCCACATCATGCTGTTTAGGCATCCCCGCAACCATCTCTGCTTGTTCTTTTTTCAGTCTTCGCTTTGCCGCTTCTGTTTCTGCTAATCTTCCAGTAAGAGATTCAAGACGTCTGATCCCATCAGCCGGGAAATTTACTGAGCGTACATGAGATAAGCGGGTTTCAAGTTCTTTTTTCTTATGATGAAGAGGGAGTAGTTGACGGATAAGAGAAACTTGTTGCAAATCATTTTGAAGTGTCTTTTCTTCTTTACGAAGATTGACTAAGTATCCTTCAACTTCCTGAATTCTATGAACAGAAGGCATATACGCTTCCACTTTTTGTTGTTCCGCTTTTAGTTCGACTTCCAATTCCCGAAGCTCCGCCATCTTGCTATTCATCTCTGGATTTTTCCCGGATTTCTTAAATAGTTCACTCATTTCCTTTTCCATTCTTTTTTCCAATTGCAGTAAAGAATCCACACCTGTCGTTCCAGACGCGAGTAGTGCTCGGCTTAACTCTTCTTCATCCATTTTTTCAAATCCTTGCAATTGCAAGAGTGAAAACGAAAAAATTGATTCAAATGAGGTCCGGTCGTATTGACGCATGAGAGCCTTTAACGTCTCTTCGCCGCCTTTAGAACCCTCTTCAAAAAATACGGTGACATCGCCCGCTGATTTTCCGCGAACTCGTTCAACTGTACATTTTCCAAATGTATCATCCATAAGCTGCACCTGTCCTCCGTATTTCCCTCCTGATTTAGGTTCGTAGCGCAGTGTCGCATTATTTTTAGGTGGGAAACCGAATAATACATGAAGGATGAATTGCTGGATTGTTGTTTTTCCCGCTTCATTCAAACCATACAAGACGTTCATCCCCGGCCCGAAATCGATTGTAACGTTTTCATGTTTTCCGAATCCATAGATGATTAGTTTTTCAATTCTCATCTTGTCCCCTCATTTCAGTTCCATCATTTCCGCTGTCAGCAATGATGCTGCCCCGGTTTGAATATCACGGATATCCTCTTCACTTAGCACATCAAGGTACTTTACGCCCCTTGTATGTTGGTAGACATCTTTCAAGACTGCCTTCCACTCAGCCTCCGTCCAGCCATTCATCTGGCCAAGAACGGATTGCACAAGTGTACTAGTTATTGCAGCGGATTGCGTCTGTTTGTTGAATGTGATTTTCTGTATCCAGATAAAGCTCTCTTGGTCATCTAATCCCTCTCGAAGCACTTCAAGCCACTCTGCTTCAGTAGATTGGCCGAATAGTTCAGCTGCCTCGTACCCTACGTCTGTCATCGTCAGTTCCACAATACAAGAACCAAAACGCGTGCGATATGTATCTACTACATCTGTACATGCAGCCAACCATTCATTCGCATGACTGATTCCTCCACACGATACCTCGATACGTTCAAAAACAATTGCTGATGAGGGGATGAATTGTAATGACGCCCCTGTCTTAGATAGTTCTACTTCATAGAATCCTTTTTCACCGCTCTCATTGCGGTGCCGCCCCTGTAAATTACCCGGATAAACAATCGGTGGTTCGGCATGAAGGCTTTGGCGTAAATGGATGTGGCCGAGTGCCCAATAATCATAATGCTTTTCCAGCAACTCTGTTTTTGTAAATGGTGCGTAGACATCATGCGTTTGGTCTCCCGCCAGGCTCCCATGAAGCATGCCGATGTGGTAGCTATTCTGATTTCCGGCCACAGGATAGTGCTCGATTATCGCTTCGTGGACATGCCTTTCTTTATAGCTGAAGCCATAAATGGATACCTCCTGATTGTTCACACGGAGTTGCGCCTCTTTGACATTGCCGTCGAATACATGGACATTAGAAGGCAGTGAAAACCGTGTCCACCTACCCGCAAGATGATCATGATTTCCGTGTGTTATAAAAACTGGAATCCCTATCGTATTCAACTTTTCCATTCCGTCATGAAACTTTTTCTGCGCACGCAAACTGCGATTTTCACCGTCATAAATATCACCGACAATCAGGACAAAATCTGGTTTCGACTTAAGCGCATACTCTATTAAATTTGAAAAAGCCGTGAATGTACTTTCACGTAATGCGTGTAACCGTTCAGCCGGCAGTCCTGTCATTCCTTTAAACGGGCTATCAAGATGCAAATCAGCTGTGTGAATGAAACGGATTGATGACACGCTAGTACCTCCTTTACCAAAACGAATATTTGTTCTAATTTTAACATAAAGAAAAAGACTCTGCGAATTTTTTCAGAGTCTTTCTCTTTTATTATTCTTTCCCTAGCTGAATTGCTTTTTTAATATCTTTCAACGAACGGGATGGTCCATACATAAGGACGCCACCGCGGTAGACTCGTGCACCAAACCATCCGAGAAGGAAAATGGTCACGAGCATAATTGCAATCGACAATAGGGGCTCCCATACTGGCAAATCCAACATGCCGACCCGCAAGAACATAACAAGCGGTGCAAAGAACGGAATGAAGGAAGTAATCTGTAAATAGCCCAATTCCGGATTTCCAAGTCCTGACGCTGCAAGGATGAATGCCACAACGATAAGCATGGTCATCGGCATAATCATTTGTTGTACATCTTCCGTTCGGCTGACGAGTGATCCTAGGAGCGCTGCAAGTGTTGCATAAAGGAAGTAGCCTAACAAAAAGAATACAATCGCATAGAGAAGAGTGACTTTATTGATATCCGAGAAGCTGAAGAAATCCGAGAACCCGCCCGGTATTTCGGTCGCAGCCGTTTTCATGGCAATGAAACCCGCAATCCCGTACAACGCAATTTGCGCGAGACCTAGCGAACCAATTCCTAGTACTTTCGCGAACATATGCTTGACGGGTGACACACTGGAAATAAGGATTTCCATGACGCGGGAAGATTTTTCTGTCGCTACTTCCGTTGCAATCATGCTGGAATAAAGGATAACTGCAAAGTAAATGACGAACATAAGCACATAAACAAGTACGCGTGCCTGGTTTAATTCATTTTCAGATTTTGCAGATGGCGAGATATTGTTTTGTTCAAATTGGATGGGCAAGAATAGCGTCTGAACTTGTTCTCCCGACAATGACAATTCTTCTGCTTTCATTTCCGTTTGAATGGTCTGAAGGGCATCTTGAATTTTCGATGGAAGACTGAAATCCGTCGCACTCATCGTCGTGTAATTTGCTTGAATCGTATTTGAATCATCAAGCGCAAGCGTCAGGAAAGAGTCTATTTTCTCCTCCTCCACTTTTTTCATAAGCTCCTGCTCTGTTTTATCGGATAATTCCACTGTAATGGCCTTTTCATTCACATTGAATTGCTCATTCAGTTTGTCGACAAGTACGCCACTTGTATCGATAACTTGCAACGTCTCTTCCGAATCGCCGCCCGTGACATTTTGAACGACATCGATAATTTTCGATACATTCGCAAAAAGAAAAATGGCAGCAATCATGACCGCTGACGTAATGACGAAAGATTTCGTTTTAGCCTTTGTAACAAATGCCTGTTTGAAAATAATCCAAAACTCACGCATGTTCTTTCCCCACCTTTTCGATGAATATGTCTTGTAACGAAGGTTCCTCGATTGCAAAATGTCGAATCGGGCCTGACTTCAACGCCTCAGCAAGAAGCGCTTCTGCAATATGTTCAGATTCAACTTGGTAAACAGCGCCTTCAATCGCTTTTTGCACAGAAGTCACACCTGAAATTGAATCCAATTGCGACAAATCATTATCCGAATGAATTCGGATATTCTGTTTACCAAACGAACGTTTTACATCACGAAGTGTACCGCTCACAATTTGCTTGCCTTTATGGATAATACTCAACTGCTCACATAGTTCTTCAACGTGATCCATACGGTGACTGGAAAATACAATTGTCGCCCCTTGGTTACGGAAGTCCAGGATCGCATTCTTCAACATTTCCACGTTGACCGGGTCTAGCCCAGAAAACGGTTCATCCAAGATAAGAAGTCGCGGATTGTGGATGAGAGAGGCAATCACCTGGATTTTTTGTTGATTTCCTTTTGATAGTTCTTCAACTTTTTTAGTTGCATAATGACTGATTTCCATCCGTTCTAGCCATTTTTTCAATTCAGATTTAGCATCCGCTTTTTTCATACCGCGCAATTCCCCAAGAAAAACAAGCTGGTCTTCCACTTTCATCTTCGGATACAGTCCACGCTCTTCGGGTAAGTAGCCGATTTCAGGACTTGTTGCATAGGTGATTCGCTTATTATTCCAGGTTATTTTCCCTTCGTTTGCATTCAGAAGACCTAAAATCATTCGAAACGTTGTCGTTTTACCCGCACCATTTGCTCCGAGAAATCCGTACATCGTACCTTCCCCTACTGAAAGTGTTAAATCGTCTACTGCGGTGAAATCCCCAAACCGCTTCGTCACATGTTCAAGTACTAATGTCATTGTTTTACCCCTTTCATCCGTTCCATAGTTAACTATACGAATCTACTTTCCTGAAGTTTCAACAAACTCAATTTTTACTACTGGCAATTGCTGCACCAATTGCATACGACACCATATGCGCCACCCAAATCCCAGTGATAATGAAAAAAGCAAGGTGCGGCCCTTCAATAATTATGACGATTATCCATGAAATAAGTATGGCAGCCGTTGTCACGCCCCACGAGATTGACCGGGCATGTTGATGGATTCTCTTATATCTTTCGTCAAACCATCGTTCTTTCTTCCCTTTTTTCCAATTCACAACCATAACAATCGAAATAATTACAAGGGCAAGCGGAAGCCCAACTAAAAATGTCCAGATATCAAATCCCTCGTACATCCTTATTCCTCCTCCGGTTTGAAAATATCTTCAATACGACAATTAAATAGTTTGGCAATTTTGAACGCCAAGACAAGTGATGGGTTGTATCTTCCTTTTTCAAGGGAGATGATTGTTTGCCTTGAAACTTCCAATCGTTCCGAGAGATCGTCTTGCGTCAATCCCATCGCAGTCCGCATTTCCTTTATCAGGTTATTCATTTCAATAGCTCCTTTCCATCAAATCCTTTTCGAAACGACTACGAATGAACTAAATACGGTCATCATAATTAATGCTGCAAGTATACAAACGGTTTGATAACCGTCCAATTGAATTGCTGTAAATTGAAATAAAATCATAAATATAAATAAGAACCCTATTAAAACAAAGTAACTGTAGAACATCCCTTTTTCCTTAATCACTCTAGAACGTTCATCTTTCTTCACGAATTCGGGCAATAAATTGGCATTACAAAATGCTACTACACTAATGCCAATCATCATCACATCGGGTCCTGTTGGGAAAACCCCTGTAGAAATAGACGCATTCGTAAACAATGCCGCAAATAGGAAAAATACAAATCCGAATACTACAAATGTGGAACGCGATACGTGTTTTCTTGTTTTCATTTTCAACCCTCCGTAAGTAAAGTAACCTTTACGTAAAGGTTACTTTACTATATGTTGAATGTCAAGCAACCTTTACAACAATTATCTAAATATTTTACTTCCTCTTCAAAAATGAGAAATTCATTTCTAACAGTAATTATTATGAACAACTATTCATTTTCAGCGTTTTCATAGTATAATGGGGAAAAGAGAGTAGGAAGGATGAATTCCATGCGAACATATAAACTAACAGCATTCGAGAAAAAAGGTGAAGTCATCATCGACGAGACATTTACAGCACAAAACGATGAAGACGCAAAAGAAAAAGGTACAATAATGCTTGAAGAAAAAAACCTAATCGAAGGCACACACCGCCTCGCATCCCCAACCGGACAACTATTGCTGTTTCATTCATAATTAGAAAAGCGTAGGGCGCCTGCCGCTAGACAGAAAAAATGCAACCAAGAGATCTTGCCACTTGGTTGTATTTTTTTCGTTTTCGATTGCTTCACTGATAAATGATACAGCCTTTGAAGGCAAAAAAGTAAAAAGTGCCCGACACTTGCTCTATTGAGTAAGTGTCGGGCACATCTATTACTTCCCTTTAAATTCCGGTTTGCGTTTTGCAACGAATGCCTGAATACCTTCAAGGTGATCTTCAGTTTTACGCATTTTTACTTGTGCTTCGCTTTCCATTGCCAATACATTTTCAAGCTCTGCCGTTTTTTGCTCATGTAAAATATGCTTTGTTGCAATCATTGAAGCAATTGGGGCCGCGAGTAGCTTCTGTGCATACCCTTGAGCAAATGCCGCTGCTTGTCCATCCGCTACTACTTCATCTATTAACCCTTTTGCAAGTGCTTCTTCACCGTTCATCACTTTACCTGTCCAAATCAGCTTTTTCGCTTGCGGTACGCCGACACGCTCTTTCAAAAAGAAATGTCCCCCACCGTCCGGTACGAGGCCGATACCGATGAAATTCATCGCAAGTTTACTAGTTTCCTCTGCAACTATGTAATCGCAAGCGAGAACAAGACTAAAGCCAAGACCCGCCGCCGCGCCATGAACAACTGCAATCGTAATCTGCGGTAACGCATACAATGCTTTTGCAAGGCGTGAAACGTGGACCATCACTTTTCCAATATCCAACGGGCTATTGGGATCGACCATTTTCTTAATATCACCACCTGCTGAAAATGCACGGCCCGCACCATTAATAACGACAACTTGCACTGTAGTATCTGTCTTTAAAAGTTCAAGGACGTCTGCAAGCTCTTCCATCATAACGTCGTCCATCGCGTTCATTGCTTCAGGCCTATTCAATGTCAAACGCGCAAGACGACCCTCTTTTACCAATTCAACTGTTTTATACAAAAAAGACACCCCTTTTAGAAAAATGAATTACCATTCACTTCTCTTATTCGGCGTCTTTTCTGTAAATCCTCTATTTTGTTAGAGGTGCAGGAAAAATTGTATTCAAATGTGCAAGCTTTTTTTCGATTGATTCATCGTATGTCAATATATAAGCAGCTGGATCTTTTGGATTGTAGAACTGCGTAATTTTCCCCGTTCCAGGGTCGATGAACTTGCTTGATGCCCCACAACCGACGCCAATGATCGTTTGTACTTCTTCCATAATGACAATATTATAGATGCTTTCTTCACCCGGTTTCGAATAACCGACGTTTTCCAGGTTTCCTAAAATGTTCTTTTGACGGTATAAGTAGTACGGTTCATAACCATTTGCCGCATTCCATTCTTCACCTAGCTTCATCATTTGTTCCACTGTCTCACGATCAGCCACTTTGTACTTGTCTTTATTGCGTGTCATTTCGGATGCCCGTTTGAACGATAACGTATGAACCGTCAGCGATTCCGGTTGCATTTTTTCAGTCTCTGCAAGAGAATGCTTGAATTCATCGATACCCTCATTCGGCAAACCGATGATAAGATCCATATTGATGTTTTTCATGCCCATATTACGTGACAACCAAAACTTATCAACGGTTTCTTGGACAGTATGATGACGACCAATCGCTTTCAGTGTTTCATCTGTATACGATTGTGGATTGACACTGATCCGGTCGATTCCCCACTTTTTCAATACGTCAATTTTTGCAGGAGTAATGGTGTCGGGACGCCCGGCTTCCACGGTAACTTCACGAACGTTTTCCATATTGGGGAATGAGGCATACATCGTTTCGTACAATCCATCCATTTCCTTAGCTTCGATACTGGTCGGTGTTCCCCCGCCAAAATAGATTGTGGTAATCGCCATATCACGTTCTGTCAACCATTTCCCCATTTCACGTATTTCTTCATGCAGGCCATCTAGAAAGTTTTCAACACGACCGCTTTTTCTATGGATTGCATAAGCAGGGAATGTGCAATACGCACATTTCGTCGGGCAGAACGGAATGCCGATATAGATACTTACTTCATTTTTTAATTCATACAAATCTGGCACTATCTGTAGTTGAACTTTTGCTATTTTTGCCAGTAAAGCACTCTTTTCACTTGAAAGTCGGTGTCTTTCCATTAAAATTTGTTGGGCCTCTTCAGAACTATGCCCTTCTCTTCGATACTTATGGTAAAGCTTCATCGGTCGGATTCCCGTCAGGATACCCCATGATTGTTGCATACCCGTAGCCTGTTCAAGCACTTCAAGGAGAATATGCGAGTATACCCGCTTTAGTTGACGGGTTTTCACGATGTCATCCCCGTCTTCCTCCATCTCAGAAAATGTTGCGGCATAGTCTAGTCCATCCTGAGTTAGGATTGCTTTTCCCACTAGCAGGCCATCTGCGTTCCGGTTTACGGACAAGTCTACTTGTATTGCGCCCTCTTCAACATCCGGTATAATTTGCGATTGTTCAAAGAAAAGATTTGCAAGATGTGTGAACATCCGAATCCAGTCTTGCTCGAATTTATCATTCAATACGATTTTCTGCATGTTCGGTTACCAACTTTCTTTATCTATCTAAAAAACCGGCCTAGGCCGGTTTTGTTTAGATGGTTTCATATATTTCCTGTACAGGTTTCATAAGAACACGGTTCACTTCATCAATAACGCCGCTCAATTTCATTTCCGCTTCAAGCATTTTCATGATCTTTGGATTTTGTTGGGCAAGTTGTGCAGTTTTTTGTGCGTGCTCAAGTTCTTCGGGAACCATTTCTTCGCCCGCCATTTGTTTTTCTTGAAGCGTCAACTGGATTTTGCGGAAGCCTTTAAATAACTCAAGTGCCTCATTGTCGGCTTTTACTTCTTCTACCGTTTGTAGTACGTCCGTAAATTCTGTTGTTTTCCGGAATGCAGCTTCCAAGTTATTAAGATCATCATAGATATTCACTGTCATTTTAATTTCCCCCTAAGATTAGTTTGTCAAAAAGACGATAAGGCCTTGAACAATTCCAATTAGTCCACCAAGAAAAGCACCTAGAACTGTGATCATTTTGAACTCACGTTTTGAAATTCCCAGAACTAGATCTTCTAAAATAGATACCGGGAATGAATCGACTTGTTCCTTTACCATTTCATCGATTTTCAATTTACGCATAGAAAGTTCCATTTGTAATTCAGCTTGTTTAAACGCAAAACTCGTCAATACCGGTGTTACATTCACCGCTGTCCATTCTGCACCATCAGGCCAGTAATCCTGAATTGTCCTATTCAAACGGCTTTCCAGCGCAAGTTCCTTTTCAGCATATATTTTGACGGAGTTGAACAATCCGTCCCAGTCAAATCCCGAAAGTAATTCTTCCACTGGACGTTGTTGTAACTTAATCCACTCGTTACGGATAATTGTATTAACAAGTTCAAATGTACCAGGGGCCGCGATGAATTTCAATGCCTCCCGCTGTATTTTTCCGACAAGTGATTCAGATTCACCAAAAAACATATTGACCATATTGCCGAGTGTACCTTTTGTCGCCAGGAAATCATCAATCAATTTCTTGAACATGGCTTTTCCTTCTTCTGAAGAAAAGTACTGTTCCGATTTATCCAAAATGTACGATGTAATCGTCGGGATACGCCCTTCAGCCTCTAAAAGCCATTTTTCTGGGACCACTTCACTAACTGTTCCCGCCGTTATTTTCCTACGGATTGCGAAAAGTTGTGCATCTAGGACTTCCATTACTTTCCGTTCCGCTTTTGCGGCACCATCCGACGCACCCGCTGTCGTTAACCATTCATTGACCGTTTTTTCCGAATGAAGAACATGGTCTTCCAGTTTCTGTTGCAGAAAACCCTGTGCCTTTTTTTCCATCTCGGGTGTTAACAACTTTTTTCGGAACGTTTCGGGTGTTAACAAATAATTGGTAACCGTCTTCCCTAGTTGAGTAGCCAATTCATCTCGACGTTTGGGTATTAAACCCGGCGTGAAAGGCACACGCCACTTGCCGATATATTTCGCTTCATGTGGCCTGAATAACATTTTAATCGCCAGGTGATTTGTAAGCCCACCGATTAATGCACCTATAAGGGCCATAAATAACAAAGTCCATAAAAAGTTCAATCGCTTCACTCTTTCCCGTTTCTTCAATTCCAATTATACCAGAACCATGCCTAACGGAAAAACGGTAAGCCTTCATGGTGCACAACTTAATCGGATAGGATGACAGAATTTGATTTCACAATTAACATATATGGTAGACATACATACAAAAGGAGTCGGTAGAATGAAAAGAGAAGTAGTCGATCATCTAGGCAGAACTGTAACGTATGAGTATCCTCCAAAAAGAATTATCTCTCTTTGTCCAGGCATAACGGAAACGCTATTCGTACTCCAATTGGAAAATGAAATCGTCGGGAGAACGAGATTTTGCATTTTCCCAAAAGACAAAGTGAAAAACGTTCCGGCTGTAGCGGGGACAAAAGATATTAAACTTGAGGCTATCCACGAAGTGAAACCTGATCTTATCATCGTGGAAAAAGAAGAGAACACGAAGGAAATCGTGGAAACGCTCGAGCAATACTACCCCGTCTTTGTTGCGGAGGTACAGACCGTCGATGAGGCCTATCGTATGATTCGTGACATGGGTCAGCTGACAGATCGTGAAAAACAGGCTGTCTCTCTTGTAGAATCGATTCAGGACCGTTTTGAATCCTTTCCGTCCGTCAATGGAAAACGGGCGGCTTATGTTATATGGAAGAAACCCTATATGGTTGTCGGGAAAGATACATACATCCAATCTATTTTGGAGAGAATGGGCTTCGTCAATCCGTTTGCACAGTTTGAAGGTCGATATCCCGTCGTAACCGCAGAGGATTTCCAACAAGCGAAACTTGACTATGTACTGCTTGCATCAGAACCCTATCCATATAAAGAAAAACATAAAGCCGAATTCCAGGCGATAATGCCGGATACTCTTCCTATGCTTATAGATGGTGAAATGTTCTGGTACGGCGCAAAAATGGTCGAAGCCGTCGATTATTTCAAAGAACAATTTCATTCGCTTTGATTTTCATCTCACAAAAAAAGAATCTCCCAACCATCAAACTAGTTGGGAGATTCTTTTTGACATTTATGCTTGAAAGCCTGCACCAATAGCAGAACCTAAAGCTGCTTTCGCTTTTGCCTCGATACGGCGCGCATGCAGAATCGGCTCTGTATAGCCGTTTGGCTGATTGACACCTTTGAATACAAGATCACACGCCGCCGCAAACGCAATCGATTCGTCAAAGTTCAAAGTCATTGGTTGGTAGAGAACATCGCCTTCATTTTGTTCATCGACGACTTTCGCCATCCGTTTCATCGTTTCGAGTACTTGTTCTTTTGAACAGACACCGTGGTGTAGCCAGTTTGCGATATGTTGACTTGAAATACGCAAGGTCGCACGGTCTTCCATTAGACCGATGTTATTGATATCCAATACTTTAGAGCACCCAACACCTTGATCAATCCAGCGAACCACATAGCCAAGAATCCCTTGTGCATTATTATCCAGTTCCGCCTGAATTTCTTCAGCTGACCAGTTGGGATTTGAAGCTATTGGAATTTGAAGGATTGCATCTTGGAAGTCTTTTGAGCTTTCAATACCTTGCTGTACATTTTTAACATCCACTGTGTGATAATGCGTCGCATGCAACGTCGCCGCGGTCGGCGAAGGCACCCAAGCTGTATTTGCTCCGGCCTCAGGATGGGCAATCTTCTGTTCCAGCATAGCCGACATGAGGTCTGGCATCGCCCACATTCCTTTACCAATTTGAGCGTGGCCCGGTAATCCACAATCCACGCCAATTGCAACATTCGAAGACTCATAAGCCGCCAGCCAAGGCGTTGCTTTCATTCCGTTTTTACGGATCATCACGCCTGCTTCCATGGATGTATGCATTTCATCTCCCGTCCGATCGAGAAACCCTGTATTGATGAATCCAATTCTTTCTCTTAGCTCATAAATACAAGCCTTCAAGTTTAGAGATGTTCTTCGTTCTTCATCCATCAGACCGATTTTCAATGTATGCCGTTTGAGGTCCAATATATCTTCAATTCGATCAAACAGTCTATTGGCGAACGCAGCCTCTTTCGAACCATGCATTTTCGGTTTCACAATATAGATAGAACCGTAATCCCCGTTTTTGAACTGGACATCCTCTTTCAAATTATGTTTGGCGATTAGACTCGTCAAAACCCCATCCATAATTCCTTCTGGCACTTCTTGCCCATCCTTATCCAAGATTGCATTATTCGTCATCAAATGCCCAACGTTCCTGACAAACAGTAACGAACGGCCCGGTAATGTTACTGTTCCACCGTCAAGTGACGTATAGACTCGGTCCGGATTCAAAGTTCGTGTAACGGTTTTTCCACCTTTTTCAAAGGAAGTGGACAAGTCGCCTTTCATCAAACCCAACCAATTCCTATACAGCTGTACTTTATCTTCTGCGTCTACAACAGCAACTGAATCTTCACAGTCCACAATAGTGGAAAGAGCCGATTCCAAGTAAACATCCTTCACGCCCGCCGTGTCATTTTTTCCGATTGGATGCTCATCGTCAAATTGGATTTCAATATGCATGCCGTTGTTCACAAGTACGATAGCTGTCGGCGCTTCAGGTTTACCAAGATACCCGACTAGCTTCTTACCATCTTTTAATTGTGTTGTGTCGCCACTTGAAAGGGTTGCGTGTAGTATTCCGTCCTTTATGGCATACTTTTCCGCAACAGCATGTGATGCATCTGTTAAAGGAACTGCATGATCGAGAAAGTTTTTGGCGAAAGCGATAACCTTTGCACCACGTACCGGATTATATTCACCGCCCGCTTCTGCACCCCCTTCATCACTTATCGCATCTGTCCCATATAGCGCATCGTACAAACTTCCCCAGCGCGCATTAGCGGCATTCAGGGCATAGCGTGCATTCGTCATCGGCACGACCAGTTGCGGTCCAGCTTGCAACGCGACTTCGCTGTCAACTTGGTCAGTCGATACAGTGAAATCACCCACTTTTTTCTCCAGATAGCCGATTTTCTGTAAAAACGCTTTATAACTTGCAGCATCGTTAGTGTCTTTCTGTTCTGTATGCCATGTATTGATAGCTTGTTGCAGTCGTACACGTTCGGAAAGCAACTCTTTGTTTTCTGGAATGAATTCATGAATTACTGCATCAAAGTTTGACCAAAAGCGCTTTTCATCCATTCCCGTATCCTGTAATACTTCGCCATTCACAAAGTTGTACAGTTCTTCAGCAACTTGAATCGATCCCGTTTTTACATAGTTTTGCATCCCAACACCCCTCGTCATTTTTCATTCGTATTTACTAGTTTTACTGTTTTATAACAGGTACTCCTATTATATGATATACTATAATAGATTTAAAAATCAACTGAATTGTAAAACTACTTTCCCGCAACATAAAAAAAGACCATTCAAGTCACGGACAATACAAGGATTGCCGCAATTGAATGGCCTTCACTTTTTTCACAGGGCATTATACATCGTTGAGAAACGGATAGCATGTTCCATTTCATCATGCATGGCGATGAATAATGGGTTATATGCTTGCTGGAATGGTACAGTCAGCAGCATTTCTTTATATAATTCCACTGCTTCCAATTCATCTACAAGTGCCCGTTTTGCACATTCTTTCAACTCATAACAAGGCAATGGCTTTTTCGGATTTTGTACAAACGTCTCCGTCATCATATAATAGAGTTGTTGAAACATTTCATAGTGGCCCTTTTCATCCTCATAGGCATGTTTGATGAAATCTTGCCAATATGGATCATTCGTCATTCCGTACATCGATTTGTACAAGTGATACGCTTTATATTCATCCTCAATCGCCTGTTTTAATTTATCAACAAACAATTTAGCACCCTTTCGCAACTTTTTACCAGTTTATGCGAACGGGTCGCACCTTATGAAAGGAGAGATTTCATGCTTCAGCATTTCAGCTATAAACCCATGTACGAAAATAAAAAATTACCCGGTTGGACGTTCGCTTTTTTCTTTCAAAACAAACGATACACAGGTGAATATCAGCCGGATGGCGGAATACAGTGGACGGGAGATTCACCGTCTGACGAAGAAAGTGTGAAAAAGATGATTCATGAACTAATGATTTTTCACGTTTACGACTGATTGGGGTCATTTTCGGACATACTACAACTTCATAATCATTTAGGAGGCGTCGTATGTCTAACGAGAAATCACCAGAAGAACTACGAAAAGAAAAGGAACAGTTGAAGGTACAAGACCAGAAAACGGAAAACGTTTTTGAAGATAAGAGCCGAGTGCCCGATGAACAGAACGCCTGGAAAGAAACGCAACCCAAACGCAGTGGCGGAAAATGAACAAAACGCCCTACACGATTGACCGTGTAGGGCGTTTTTCTACCCTTCTGCTAACTTCCTCTTTCCGAAGATGAAGAAATAATAGGTGGATGAAATAACGTAGAGCACCGATGTAATTGAAAATGCAATCGCATATCCCCAATAATCACCATTCGCAATAACAAGCCCCGTAGCAATCGGACCCATGGTCGCCCACCCCACATTGAACACCATCTGATTCATCGAGTTTGCAAGCCCTTTGTATTTGTCAGCAACGATTTCCATTGCAACTGCACTTTGAATCGGATTTCCTGCATTCATCAGCGCCTGCCTCATAAGAAAGCCTAGTGAAGCAAGAAGCAATGATGTCGTGAAAGCGGTAAGCAGTAAAAACGGAATTGACAATAGTTGAAAAAGAATAAGTGCTTTCACTTTACCTACTTTCTTCACCAGAACAGGACCGATTAGCATCGCCACAGCAGTCATTGCGGAACCAAGAGACAATATTAATCCTATATAGGCATTCGATGCATCAAAGCGATTCGCAAAATACAAATTCAAATACGGAACAACGAGACCTGATCCAACCCCAATTAATAAACTTGCCAAAGAGAAATGAAAAATTAGGATAATATTGCGCTTAAAGCTATTTTCAACTAAATCATTTTCTAACGGAATCTTAGGTTCGGCTTTTATTTGTACAGGTTCCGGTTGGGTGTTTTTCAACTTGAATAATGGAAGAAGACCTAGTGTGAAAATAATTGCCCCCATAAGTAACGACCAACGGATTGCTTCAGTAGCAGGTATCGATAAAACAATTTCCAATACATCCGCGACGACACCGCCCAATAGACTGCCGATGACGTTTGCCACAGTCATCAGTGCAAAATGGATGCTGAACATATGGACTCGTTCTGCAGAGGTGGAGTTCTCCGCAAGAAAAGGTACACCCGAAACTTGAACAAACGCCATAAACAAACCCGTTAAAAATGCCGCATAAATAATCGGCGTTTCGACGACTGTTATGCCTCTGTAAAATAACGTCATTGCCGTAAATGCTGCACCGCCGACAATCATCCATTTTCGACCAAGTTTATCACTTAGGAAACCCGCTGGAACGAGCATAATCGCCGACGCCATCGCTGTCATCGAGATAACTTTTCCGTTCACTGTCTCCGGCATTCCAAGCTCTTTTATGTATAAATTGTACATGACCATGAAAACGCCCATTCCAATCTGGATGAGTACATTTGCAAGCATGAATAATTTGACGTTTTTATTGAATGATGAGATTTTCAACTTCCAATCTATAAACCATTTAGGCATTGATCTCCAACTTTCCATGTGCGACTATTTCGTTAATCTAAATATACGGTTTCCACAATAGTTTTACAATGGGGTTTATACGAATTATTTGATGAACTCTAGTATGTGTGTAGAAATAGAGTGTTCCATTGAATTCGCTGCGGCGCTCGGGGATGCCTCCCGCGATAAGCCAGGCACAGAAAAAGTCCAACTCGCACCAATTCCGTTGATTTCCGTTCCGAGCGGACGCTTTCCGCGGGCACGGCTTCAGCCTCCTCGTCACTGCGTTCCTGCGGGGTCTTCAGCTCGTGCTGTTCCCGCAGGAGTCGCCGCTCTCCACTACAATCAACTAGTTCTCACTGTGAAAAGGAACGTTTCCAGCGGCCTCGAAGAGCACCGCCAGTCTTACTTCGGCTACCACTTTTAAGGTGCCTTTAGCTTGTATCACACACCCGGTGCCAGGTTAGTGATCCAATCAGATTTCCAGCCATAAAAAAGGGGAACCCCCTCAATCGATTACCGATTGAGAGGATGTTCCCGCTTGTAACTTATACATTTGTGCGTATTGACCGTCTAAAACAAGTAATTCATCATGCGAACCACTTTCAACTATTTCTCCACGGTCCAGTACCAAAATCCGGTCTGCGTTTTTAATTGTAGAAAGCCTATGGGCGATGATGAATGTCGTCCGTCCTTTTTTCAATACATTCATCGCGTGTTGGATGATTTCTTCAGTCTCTGTATCGATGTTAGACGTTGCTTCATCTAGTATGAGTATCGCAGGGTCGAATGCAAGTGCCCGTGCGAATGAAATGAGTTGGCGTTGGCCGGAAGAGAGTGTACTCCCTTTCTCGACAACTTCCTCGTCTATTCCGTTAGGTAAGTGCTTCAATACCCGGTCCCCACCGACTGCATCAAGTGAGTGCTGCACTTTTTCACGTGTAATACGTGAATCACCTAAGCTGACATTCGATGCGACGGTTCCACTGAACAAGTACGGATCCTGTAGGACAATCCCCATATGATCACGTGCTGTTTGTCTGGACATATCATTGATATTCAAGCCGTCAATTGTGATGTTCCCTTTCGACGTATCATAGAAACGGAACAATAGGTTCATAATTGAACTTTTACCTGATCCCGTATGGCCGACGAGAGCAACCGTCTCCCCTTGTTTTGCTTCAAATGAGATATCTTTCAACACGTATTCCTCATCATTGTAAGCAAACCAGACTTTTTCGAAGCGGACATTTCCATGATACCGTTCGACTTTTTCATCACTTACCTGTTCTCCATCTCTATCTAGCAATTTGAAGACCCGCTCCGCCGCGACAAGGGAGTGTTCAAGATGTGCAAACTGATTAACAACACCTGTAATTGGATTAAATAACCTTGTAATATAATCGACAAATGCATAAAGCATACCGACAGAAAGAATACTTCCCCCGGATAAAGACGCCCCGCCGAAATACCAGATGAAAAAGACGAATGTTAATGACCGAATAATGTCAACCAAGTTGTGTGACGTCGCCGCTTCCACTTTCAATAATTTATTTTGATAGCGGAAATGTTCATCATTCAATTCTCCAAATTCATCATCCATCTGTTTTTCCCGACGGAATGCCTGGATGATTGTCATTCCATTGATGGATTCGTTAATCATCGCATTCATATCACTTACTTTTCCGCGAATGATGTGATTCACTTTTGATGCAAATTTCCTGTACATCTTCATCCAAATATACAAAATCGGCAGAACAAACAGCGTAATCGCACCCATCTTCGGACTTAAGTAAAACATGGCGATAAATATACCAATCATGTACATACCACTAACCGCAAACTGTGACACAACAGTTACATACAAATTACGTATGGCTTCCGTATCATTCGTAATTCGTGCAACGACTTTTCCTGCCGGTAAATTATCAAAATACCGGATTGGCAGCCTTTGAATTTGTTCGTAAAGGTCATTCCGCATCTTTTGAATAATACGGTTTGCGGCTTGTTGTAGTAACAAGTACTGAAAATAGCGCATAATCGCAGTCACAATGGCAAGACCAAAGAAGACAGCTAGTAGTTTTGCAATCGGCACGAAGTCAATTGCACCGCCTGATGCACCTGCAATATGGTCGTCAATAATCTTTTTAGCAATTAATGGCCCCATCAAATCTGCTGCTACTGCAAAACCGAGTAATACCAAACCCGTAATCAAAATCCTTTTATAGACCAATGCATAATGGACTAATCGTTTACCAGTACTCAAATTATTCAACCTCCCCAATCTGCTGGCGGTCGAATTGCTCTTTGTACCAGCCGTTCTGTGCAAGCAACGTTTCATGTGTTCCTTCTTCGATGACTCGGCCATCATCTAGAACTATAATCCAGTTCGCATGTTGGATCGCCGACAAACGATGAGTTGTGATAATTGTCGTTTTCCCAGAACGTTCTGTTTGGATATTTTCAATAATCTTGGACTCTGTTTTCGCATCCACTGCGGAAAGTGAATCATCTAAAATAAGGATTTCCGGGTTTTTAACAAGTGCCCGGGCAATTGAAATCCGTTGTTTCTGACCACCCGATAACGCGACACCTTTTTCCCCTACAAGCGTATCGAGACCTTCCGGAAGCATTTCAAGATCCTTTTCAAAGTATGACAAACGAATCGATTCTGCAATATCCGCTTCCGTTGCATTTGGTCGACCGAACAAGATATTTGCCCTTACCGAACGCGAGAAAAGGACATGGTCTTGTGGCACATAGCCGATCCAGTTTCTAACCTGATCTTTTGTTAACGATTGTAACGACACGCCTGAGAAGGTGATTTCTCCTTCACCAGTAGGGTATTCACGCAGTAATTGTTTGACGAATGTAGTCTTACCACTACCCGTCTTCCCGACAATACCAAGCGTATCCCCTCGGTTTAAATTGAGTTTAACATTGTCCAAGTTCACCGAATGTGATGTTGGATACGTAAAAACAACATCACGGAACCCAATACTTTCGGGCTGTTCGACAATCGCCGGATGTTTAGGGTCCTTCACGTCTTCCTCATAATCCAATGTATCCATTACACGGTCCAGTGAAGCATTTCCCCGTTGCAGGACATTGATAAGTTCCCCGATTGCAAACATCGGCCAAACGATCATCCCTAAATAGACATTGAACGTAACAAGATTCCCAAGTGTCATTTCTCCTTTTGAAACCAGGAATGCCCCATATCCGAGTCCAATCATATAAGTCAGTGCGGTAAGCACTTTTGAAATCGGTGTGAATAACGCATCGATTTTCTCAACGTGCATGTTTTTTTGATACACATCTTCTGTCATATCAGAAAAGACTTGCTCTGTCGCACGTTCTTGTACATATGCACGCACAACTCTTACGCCTGCGACAGCTTCAAGAACATTATCATTCAAGTCACCAAATGCAGCTTGTGCCGTCATATATCTTTCATGTATTAACTTGCCTAACACTTGCATGATATACGCAAGTATCGGGAGCGGTAAGATTGCAAATAAAGTTAACTTCCATGACACAAGAAAACCCATCGTCAAAACTAGTGTCAGCAGGTATGCCGTAGAGTCGACAAGTGTCATAATTCCGAAGCCTGCTGTTTCTGAAATAGCACGTAAATCATTCGTCGACCGTGCCATTAAATCGCCGGTTTTATTCTTTTCGTAAAATGTAGGCGTCATCTTCAAAAAATGCCGCATAAGACCGCCGCGTAATTGTCTTTCGATTACATATGCACCGCCGAACAGCTGGTATTGCCAGATGAAGTTGCATGCGTAGTTGAAAAGCATTACGAGTAACATTCCCCCGATGAAAATGGCCAGTAGCTTACCCGTCAATGTCTGTGTATAAATCGAATCGATTACTTGACCGATAATCCATGGCGGGATGATAACCAGTAGATTCGTTATCATGAGAAGGATAAGTGCAGTTGTATACCTCTTGCGATTTTCTTTAAAAAACCATTTTAATTTAACTAATACTGAAAACATGAATCACTCAACCTTCTTCCTTATTCTTTTATAACTATCCGCTTTCTAGAGATTCCTTTTGTAAAATTTTTCTTTGCTGCTTCATGTTCACCATAACCAGCACTCCTTTTCAATTTGTATTTATCCCGCATTAACGGGCAGTAAGACTCCCAACTTCAAGCCTTCGAGAAAACAAGAAGAATAAGCGGGAGATCAACTGCCCGTAAAAGCCCGAATGGCTTAACTAACAATCAGTGGGGGATGAGAAAAACCCCCACTGATTGAAGTTTCGCTTTATGCAACACGCAAAGCGTGAGAACATCGAATCTTCCTTAATTGGGAACCAAAAAAAGCACACGCCTTTTAACTTAAGCGTGTGCTCAGGTAAAGGAACAGTAACTAGCACCATCCCTAATTTACGGTTTCATAGAAGAATAGATTTGGGCTGGTACGGATTTGTTATACAGTTGTATGAGTCAAACATTGACTTTGCCATTGTCCGTACCTCCCTTACTATTTCGAGTATCTAACTATACCAGATTACCATTTCCGTTTTTAGAATGTCAACACTTTTCTAAAGGAATAGAAAATACTAATTACACGTTATCTTGCGAGATTTAGCCACAAGAATCCCGAAAATAAAATATAAGAGCGATAGGTGTATCTATTTGTCTTTTTCTTGTAAATAAATTATTATAGTATTAACTAGCTATTTTACCATTACAGGAGGTGTACACTTTGTTCTCCCCCTCATTCGGGTTTGGAACAAAGGAATTATTTGGAGATTGCCATACGATTGACAGCATTTGCTGTCTTGATCGCCCTCACCGCATTTTTTGTTGCGAGTGAATTCGCTATAGTGAAAGTAAGGATTACACGCATTGACCAGCTTGTTGCAGAAGGCAACCGTCGTGCTATCAATGCGAGAAAAGTAATCGGTAATTTGGATGAGTACTTATCCGCTTGCCAATTGGGAATTACGATTACAGCTCTGGGCCTCGGTATGCTTGGGGAACCAACTGTCAAATTGATATTGAAACCAATTTTTGCTCACTTTGATTTGACAACAAGTGTTTCCAGCTTCCTTTCATTTATTATCGCATTCACGGTCGTCACATATTTGCATGTTGTCGTCGGTGAATTGGCACCAAAAACAATCGCGATTCAAAAAGCGGAAGAGATTACGTTGTCTTTCTCAAAACCGCTCATTTTTTTCTACCGCCTAATGTACCCGATTATAAAAGGCATGAATGGTTCGGCACGTTTCGTAATCAGGCTATTCGGTTTCAAATCCATTTCAGAGTCTGAGGTTGCACACACGGAGGAAGAACTTCGAATGATTTTATCGGATAGTTTAAAAAGCGGGGAAATTAACCAAGCTGAATACAAGTATGTCAACAAAATATTCGAATTCGATGACCGTATCGCAAAAGAAATCATGGCTCCTAGAACAGAAATGATGACAATAGATAAAGACCTTACCTTACATGAAATTTTTGATATGACCAGTGTTGAGCAATATACACGTTACCCTGTTACAGATGGTGATAAGGATCATGTTATCGGGCTCGTTAACATGAAAAACTTGTTGACGGCATATATTAAAGACTCTACCACAGGAACTCAGCCTGTCATCAACTACATGCAACCAATAATACGTGTCATTGAAACAATTCCGATTGGCGATCTTCTACTCAAAATACAACGGGAACGTATCCATATGGCTGCCCTAATGGATGAGTATGGAGGAACTTCAGGACTTGTAACAATTGAAGATATTTTGGAAGAAATCGTCGGTGATATTCAAGATGAATTCGACCTGGATGAAGTACCGGAAGTGCAAAAAGTCGGTGAAGGTCATTATATTTTAGATGCAAAAATGTTGATAGAAAACGTCAATGTGATTCTTGGTATCGAAATTGATGAAGAAGACATCGATACAATCGGTGGTTGGTTCATGACCCAACGCTTTGAAGCCATTCAAGGTGAAAAGATTATTGAACAAGGTTTTGAATTCATGGTGAAAGACGTGGATGGCCATCACATTTTATACTTGGAAGTATTTAGATACGAAGATAATGAAGAAGATATAGCAGATCTTTCGTTGGATTCCTAAAGCAAAGCGGCTCTCAATAAGAGGGCCGCTTTTTCAATAGAAAGGCGAAAAAGAGGCTTACACCCGGTGCCGGTTTCTGGCATCGGATTAAAAGAAGTCCATTGAACACCGCTCGGCGCTTGGGGATGCCTCCCGCAATAAGCTAGGGCAGAAGTTCACAAGGCCACTGAAAAAGTTCTTTTTTATAGTGAAAACCAGTTGATTGTAGTGGAGAGCGGCGACTCCTGCGGGAACAGCACGAGCTGAAGACCCCGCAGGAACGCAGTGACGAGGAGGCTGAAGCCGTGCCCGCGGAAAGCGTCCGCTCGGAACGGAAATCAACGGGATTTGAAGAGAGTTGGACTTTTTCAGTGCCCTCGATTTTCACTGTCAGTCTTATTGCTTCGGCTACCCCAGTAGGCGCCTTCGCTGGAGATTAAATAGAATTGTTTTTTCAACATAACTAGTTTGAAAAGTCCCTATTGACGAACTTCTTTTGTTTTGCTATTATTAAACCATCTTAGAGAAAGCAGGTGAAGTTTTATGGCTATTTTAAATATGACGATTGTTGATTTGATCGGACCCATACCTTCACTTGTAATGCCTTCCTAAAAGGCATGCTTTTTCTGTTACGCGCGTGAAGCCGTGGTGTCCGATTAGGAGCCACGGCTTTTTTATATGCACATAACAGGAGGAATTTAAATTGACAATACTTAATGACTACGGTTGGAATAAAATACATGAAGAAAATTGGAAAGAGCTGAATGTTGGTCCCAAATTACAAAAGTGTGTGCCAGGGCGTGTCACACTTGAACATAAGAAGATGTTCCGAATTGTAACTGAAGAAGGCGAATGGCTAAGTGTTTGCTCAGGTGCTTTTCAATACGAAGCAACCGAACGGAAAGACTTCCCTGCCGTCGGTGATTGGGTAGCTGTTGAAAAGATGCCCGGCGAGGAACGGGGAATCATTCATGCACTTTTACCAAGGACATCGCTCTTTTCAAGAAAGTCTGCGGGTACAGCGATAACAGAACAAATCATTGCTGTAAATGTTGACATCGTCTTTCTCGTCATGTCGATGAATAAAGACTTCAACGCCAGACGACTTGAACGTTATTTAGTCGCAGCCTATGATTCAGGTGCAAACCCCGTTGTCGTATTGACAAAAAAGGATGTTTGTGAGGAGCCTTTACTGTACATTGAAGAAGCACAGAATATCGCACTTGGTGCAGAAGTTTTTGCGATCAGTAATGTAACCGGCGAAGGGATTGAAGCGTTGACTGTCTTGTTGAAAGACGGAAAAACGGCAGCGCTATTAGGCTCATCAGGTGTCGGAAAGTCATCACTTACAAACGCCATTTGCGGCGGAGAAATGATGACCATACAAGACATACGAGGTGATGATGACAAAGGTCGTCACACAACGACTCACCGTGAATTAGTCAAAATCCCCACTGGTGGCGTACTTATCGACACTCCTGGTATGAGGGAGTTCCAGTTGTGGGAAAACAGCGAGAGCCTCGATTCTGGATTTAAAGACATTGAGGCACTTGCCGGTACATGTAAGTTCAGTGATTGTCAGCATGGTCATGAACCAGGATGTGCAGTACAAGAAGCACTTACTACAGGCACCCTACCCGCAGAGCGTTATGCTAGCTATTTGAAGTTACAAAAAGAATTGGCGTTTTTAGAACGAAAAATGGACTCCGCCGCCAAATCTGCTGAACGGAATAAGTGGAAAAAAGTTACGAAATCCATGCGGAAGCACCCTTCGAAGAAGAAATAATTACCCACTATATAAATGAAAGAGGCAGTCTCAACTGAAGACTGCCTCTTTTTTATATATCTTTCTTCTACAACTTACCAAGCGCTTGTTTCACGGCTGCATTCGCTTTAAAAACACCTTTGACTTGAAGGGATTTGATTGTTTTAACCGCAAGTTCCACATCAATATCTTCATCCAAAATAAGCAATCCAATTATTTTCATCTCTACTTTTTCATTGGACGCAAGAAGTTTCTCCAATTCTTTTCTTGAGTACTTTACTACACCTACAACAAATTCTTTTCTGACAAGCAAACTTTCCAGATCTGCCGCATGTGTGGCCAATTGATTGCGAATGGAAGACCTAATGAAGTCCGTTCGATTGGAATAAAACCCTTGATCTACAAGCAAATCGACTTTCCCAAGGTCAACAACATTCATATTGATCGTTATCTTTTCTGTTTCTGCCATATACACCACTCCCCTCACTGATTAATCTAATTATAACACACAAACCATCCACAGGGATTATTTATGGATACCTTTCGTAATATAAATAAGCTTCCACAAAAAAAGAAAAGCCCATTCACCAATTCAACAACGGTGGATGGACCCTTTTTTCTCGTCAGTCTTTCTTATATTCAATGTGATACACATCATGACGGCGGTCTTTCAACTGCTTGACCGTTCCATCTTGGCGCTGTCTCCGTAAAATTTCTAAATCTACATCTCCAATCAACACCATTTCCAAGTTCGCATTCGTTTCCCCGACAATGCCATCACGCGCAAATTCGAAGTCTGAAGGTGCGAATATCGCCGATTGCGCATATTGAATATCCATATTTTCCGTTTGCGGCAAGTTACCGACCGTTCCCGAAATGACTGTGTAGATTTGATTTTCAATCGCGCGGGCTTGTGCACAATATCTTACACGTAGATATCCTTGGCGGTCTTCCGTACAAAATGGTGTGAAGATGATATTCGCTCCCATGTCAGTTGCAATACGGGCCAATTCTGGAAACTCAATATCATAGCAAATCTGGATTGCGATCTTTCCACAGTCCGTATCAAATACACGGACCGAATCCCCCGCACTGATTCCCCACCATTTTCGCTCATTCGGTGTAATATGAATTTTATATTGTTTTTCAATCGATCCATCTCGGCGGAAAAGATAAGATATATTGTAGATTTCTTCATCCTCTTCTTCAACAAAATGAGATCCACCTATTATATTCACATTATAACGGACAGCGAGATTCATGAACATCTCCATATATTGCGGCGTATACTCCGTCATTTTACGTACAGCACGACTTGGTGAGGGCTCATCCAGGAAAGACATAAGTTGCGTTGTAAATAGTTCCGGAAAGACCACGAAATCTGAATTCGCATCTGACGCAACGTCAACGAAGTATTCACATTGATGTGCCAGTTCATCAAAAGATGTAATTTTACGCATAAAGTATTGAACAACACAGATGCGTACTGGATAACTCGTCTTGAAATGCCGCTTCGTAAGTGGTTTATAATCGACATTGTTCCATTCCATAAGCGTTGCATATTTCTTCGAGGCTTTATCATCCGGTAAGTAATTCGGATTAACCCGCATAAGTGTGAAGTCATTCATAAGTTGAAAGGTCAGCACAGGATCATAGATTTTGTGTCGTGACACCGATTCAACATATTCCCTCGGTGACATTTCAGTTGCATACTTGTGGTAATTCGGAATGCGTCCACCTAATATGATCGATTTTAAATTGAGTTCTCTTGCAAGTTCTTTTCGTGCTTCATATAAGCGTTGTCCAACTTTCATCCGGCGATATTCCGGGTGCACCATCACTTCAATGCCGTACATATTGTAGCCGTCTGCATTGTGGTTTGTAATGTACCCTTCATCCGTTACGTCATCCCATGTATGCCGATCATCGTACTCATCGAAATTAATGATTAGACTTGAGCAAGAACCTATGATTTCCCCGTCCAGTTCAGCAATCAGCTGTCCTTCCGGAAAAATAGCCAAGTGGCTTACCAAATGTTCTTCAAGCCAAGGCTCCATTCCCGGAAAGCAGAGTTCTTGCATCCCTAGAATTTTCTTTATATCATCGCTTACCATCCGGCGAATAATCATACTTATCTCAAATGAGGATACATCGAATTCTTCACTCACGCAAAACACCTCTTCCAAATTCGTTTCTCTTCATTATATAGTACCATGTCTGCGATGAATAATATTTTACTTGCATCATGCCACACCCTATAATCAACTATGTAGTCTTTTAATCAGGAGTTGATAGAATGCACAAACGGCTGGAAAACGTTCTTATTCTAATTTGTACAACCGCATTGATTGCCACTCTCGGTTCATTGTACTTTTCGGATGTACGTGGCTATGAACCCTGTACACTTTGTTGGTACCAACGGATTTTGATGTATCCAATCGTACTTATTTCCGGCGTTGCCCTGTTCCAAAAAAATGCAAGAATTGCGCTGACAACGGCTGTGTTTGCATTAGTTGGCGGATGTATTTCCCTTTATCATTACGGAATTCAGAAACTTTCCTTCCTTAGTGATAGCGCACCCGCTTGCGGGAATGTATCGTGCACAGGTCAGTACATCAACTACTTGGGATTCATCACTATTCCCTTGTTGGCACTTATCGCGTTTGTAATCATCTTTATATCAAGCCTACTTATAATCAAATGGCAAAAGGAGTCGAAGTAATGTGAAAAAGTTATTCATAATTGGTGGCGCAGTCATTGCGGTCTTTATCCTTATCATCGTCCTATCCAATAAATCCGATGAAGCAAAGCTGAAGGACAATCCATATGGAACGGAAAAATTGGAGAAATCGACAATCGGTTTAATCGGCAATGAAAACTATAATAATATTATCTTACCGGATGCTCTCTTTAAAAAAGTGGAGTCTGGTGAATCGGTGACTGCTTACTTTTTTAGTCCTGAATGTCATTATTGCATGGCAATGACGCCTGTCATGATGCCGATCGCAAAAGAAATGGGTGTCAATGTACTTCAATATAACATGCTTGAGTTCGGTCAACAGGCAGCTCCCTATGGCATTAAATCTTGGCCAACACTTGTCCATTATGAAGATGGTAAGGAAGTTGGGCGTATGGTAGGCGAACAACCCGAAGAAAACATCCGTGCATTTTTCACCGAATTTGAAGGTAAATAATTGAAGGTAGTTCAAAAGGAGAGTGCTGAATGCCGATTTTTCATTATACAACGCAAGAAGAAGGTCTGACTGTTGAACAGCTTCTCCGCGAAGAGTGGCAAGCCGGTAAAAAGACGGTACACGAAATGCGAATGGCGAAAAGTGTAACAGGCCTGGATGGTGAACCTATTGAATGGCGGACACCACTTGCCGGAGGCACAGAATTGACTTTTGCATTTCCAGAAATGCATTCCACTTATATCCCCGAAGTACAAGATGATCTAATTGTTCTTTATGAAGATGAACATATACTTGCTGCTATGAAACCTGCTGGTATCGCAACCCATCCAGATGGTCCAGGTGAAACTGGAACGTTCATAAACCAAGTTTTCGCCTATGTCAAAAAAAATGGCGGCGACTATGCTGAACATATCCATCGACTCGATAAAGGGACAGCAGGCGTTATTCTTATCGCAAAAC
Organism: Filibacter tadaridae; assembly: GCF_900609045.1. GTDB lineage: Bacteria > Bacillota > Bacilli > Bacillales_A > Planococcaceae > Sporosarcina > Sporosarcina tadaridae. The sequence goes on along the minus strand of NZ_UXAV01000036.1, from coordinate 16,336 downwards.
ACCCGATTGCAAAGGCCCTTTTCGACCGAATGATTGAGCAAAATGAGATGACAAGGAAATATACCGCTGAAGTTGACGGTTACATGAAAAGACCAAAAGGAATGATACGGCTTCCTATTGGACGGGACCGCCATCATCCAGTGAAGCGTCGTATTTCCACCTCTGGACAATCTGCTGTCACTCATTTTCAGGTTACGGAACGAAAGGAAGACTCAACACTAGTAGAGGCCACATTGGAAACCGGCCGAACACACCAAATCCGTGTTCACTTGTCTCATATCGGGTATCCCGTTAAAGGCGATACATTATATGGAGGCAGCGAAACCGACGATGGAAACTACCATCTGACCGCTACGACACTAGTATTCGTACACCCATTTACAAAACAACAGACAATTATAGAATAAAAAAAACGATGGAGACCCCAGAAGGGTTTCCATCGTTTTCTAATTAGCTGAATGTCAATTGACGAATGCCGTTTTCAAGGCGTTCATCTACTTCTTTTGCATCTTCAATATGCAAGACAATCAAGTCATGTGCTTGTGTGAAAAGTTCTTTTGCACCATGAAGTTCTCGTTTCACTTCTTCGGATAACTTTTTCTGTTCTTCAATCATTCCTTGAATTGAGCCAATGTCTCCTTGACTGTCTTCAATTGTACTGAGAATACTTTCAATCTTGGAAGCTGTTTCAAAACTGACAGCCACTCCTTTTTCAACAAGTTCAGCACTCTTTCTTGTTGCAGCAAGTGCCTGCTCAATTTCATTTCGCAGTGAGGAAGTCAACTTTTGGATATTGGATGTACTGTCGGAAGTACTTTCCGCCAGTTTTCGAACTTCCTGGGCGACGACCGCAAACCCTTTCCCTGATTCTCCTGCACGTGCAGCTTCTATAGAAGCATTTAACGCAAGCAAATTAGTCTGAGCTGCAATATCTTCAATAACACCTACAATCGACTGAATTTCTACCGATCGAGTGCTTAAATTTGTCATATTCTGTTCAGAGGCTTGAATTTGAATACCAAGATCCTTAATAACATCAGCTGTTGCATTGACCTCTTTTGTACCCTCTTTAGCCTCACTCACCATATTATGTGATTTTTCTTCAAGGGCTCGTCCTTTTTCGTATAGCTCATGCGACTTGTCTGATGTTCTTCCACTTAAGTCTCCGACATTTTCAAACCTTTCTTCAATTTGACTCACTGCTTCTCCTAGAACATTATGCTGGGCATTTACTTTCTCATGCTGGGTAACAGCTGCATCCAGTTCACTTTTTAATCCAGTCAAACGCTGGCTATCTTGAATTTCTTTATCGGAATAGGTCATTTTCAAGTGCTCAAGTTCCATTTGTAAACTATCTTCTTGAACACTCTTTTTTCTGCTTCTGAACAAAATGATTCCTCCCACACTCTTTTTTACATCATATCATAAAATACGTAAGATTAACTTATATCTTCGTGATAAAAGTTGCAATTTTTCAAATGAAATTACAACTTCCCGCGACTTTCCTCACATCTTTACACATCATATGTGTCGGGATTCGTTCCGGTCCGTTCATTTAAGTTTAGGTTGTCGATCACTTTCATATCACTTTGTGTCAATTCAAAGTCGGCAACTTCACTGTTTTCTTTGATGCGTTCAGGCGTAACAGATTTCGGTATGACAATGAGGTCATTTTGCAAATGCCACCGGATAATTATTTGTGCCGCTGTTTTTTCATATTTATCACCAATATGAAGTAAAGTCGGCTCAACTAGTAATTTTCCACGTGCGAGAGGAGACCATGACGTTACGGCAATTCCATTTTCTTCACAAAACGCTCGTAGTGGTTCTTGGGAAAGCCGTGGATGTACTTCAATTTGATTCACCATTGGCTGGACATTCGCTTTTACGAAAATCCTTTCAAGGTGATGGGCATGATGATTGGATACGCCAGTAGACCGAATCAGCTTTTCATCATAAAGACGTTCGATTGCTTTGTATGTCTCTACAAATTTTCCCGCTACAGGCCAATGTGTTAAATATAGATCTAAATAGTCAAGGCCTAGTTTTTCTAAAGAAGCATCAAATGCACGAAGTGTCGCATCATAACCTTGATCTTCATTCCATACTTTCGACGTGATGAAAAGCTCTTCTCTTTTGACGCCCGCATGACGGATTGCTTCACCAGTCTCTCTTTCATTTTCGTAAATGGCGGCGGTATCAATTGCACGGTAACCGTTTTGAATAGCGTAGTGTATCGCTTCGACCGTTGTTTGCGGATCCGTCATCTTGTATACGCCAAGCCCAAGGCGCGGCATAGAAATACCATTTACAAGTTCTTTTGTTTCATTGAAAAGTTTTGACATAGTATCCTTCTCCTTTTTGAATGCGATTAGTATGATTATACAATCCATGGATCATATATTACGAACTAGATGTTTGTATTTTTCAGTTGAAATTTAGCCAAGAAACGAATATTATTAATAATGTAATTGATATTGTTCGTAGTTTGAGAGGAGAATCCTTTTGTTTCATTTAAAGAAACACAATACCACTGTAAAAACTGAAGTTTTAGCCGGAATGACAACATTTCTGACGATGGCCTATATTGTCATCGTTAACCCCATTATTCTTGCTGACGCTGGAGTACCATTCGACCAAGTGTTTCTCGCAACAATTATATCCGCTATAGTCGGGACACTGTGGATGGGCTTATTTGCGAATTACCCGATTGCTATTGCGCCAGGTATGGGATTGAACGCTTACTTCACATCCGTTGTTCTCGCTTCAGATGGGCAACTCGATTATATGACAGCTTTTTCTGCGGTGTTCATCGCCGGGATTCTATTCGTTCTTCTATCCATGACTTCATTCCGTGAAAAACTGATCCAGTCAATTCCTGAAAACTTGAAACATGGAATCACCGCTGGGATTGGGTTATTCATCGCCTTCATTGGCTTAAGAATGTCCGGAATTGTTGCACCGCACGAATCGAATCTTGTAAAACTTGGCGACCTCACATCCGCTCCTGTACTACTCGCATTGTTTGGACTCCTCGTCACGATTGTCCTTATGACTTTGAATGTGTATGGTTCCATTTTCATTGGTATGATTTTGACGGGGATTGTTGCGTTCTTTACAGGCCAACTTGAGTTTAAAGGTGCTCTATGGCAAATGCCGCATTTACCTGAAGGTATTATCGTTTGGAATCCGATACAAGCCGCCGGTGATGTCATTTCGCACGGTCTGTACGGCGTCGTCTTTGCATTTCTTATCGTTACACTATTCGATACTACAGGCACGATGATAGGTGTCGCCAAACAGGCCGGCCTTATGAAAGGCAATACGCTCCCTCGTGCACGTCATGCTCTTCTTGCGGATTCAGTTGCGACAACTGTCGGTTCAGTATTCGGGACAAGTCCCACATCGGCATTCGTTGAATCTTCTTCAGGTGTCGCCGTCGGTGGACGAACTGGTTTGACCTCAGTTACAGTCGCTATCCTTTTCATCATCGCAGCTTTTTTCAGTCCATTCGTAAGCGCATTGTCGGGTGTATCCGCAATTACGGCACCTGCTCTTATCATTGTAGGCAGTCTGATGATTGGTGTAGTCAAACATATTGACTGGGATTCCTTTGATGAAGCTTTTCCGGCATTCCTCATCATCTTAACGATGCCGTTAACATCCAGTATCGCGACGGGAATTGCACTTGGTTTCATCACCTATCCACTTTTGAAAGTTGTAAAAGGAAAGTGGAAAAAGGTTCCTGTACTATTATATATCTTTGCAGTACTGTTCACTTATCAATTATTATTTTTGCCCCATTGAAAAATGCCCTTCCGATTAAAAAGGAAGGGCATTTTTTTCATATGACCGATGTACGTCTAGACGTGATAGCAGATATCAATAATACGATTGCAGTGATTAAGTGCATGAACCACCCAAATACAGGGATCACACTTACCACACTTGTAAGTAGACCCAAAATTGAACCTACTTTACCCTGCATATCGCGAATGGATAGAACTAGGGTAATCACATGAAGAACAAACATAACGCCTAAAGCCGAGTAGCCTGTACCGATTACAAATGCACCACCGATGATTGGAATTGCAAGAAAACCTTCCCCCAATGCCGTAATCCATTTCATAACTGTTGAAAATTTCATATCAATGTCCTCCATTATTTTAGAAGTTGTACTACTCTATACGTATTGGAAAGCTGTAAGTTTCATTTATAAATCATTTTTCCCTCTTCTGTCACAACTTTTCGGGACAGACATTTCAATTATATCCGGAATGGGGTATACTAAGTGAAGTACTATTGATTTTACAGGAGGTATATCCGATGTCACTTCTTCTTATAGCGGGCGTTTGCCTCGCATTTTTATCTGCAATCTTTACTGGTGGATATGAAGACAAGCCTGGTAAAGTTAAAGTACCAGGTCACAAAAAATAATTATGAAAAAGGGACTGGCATAGGCTGGTCCTTTTTTTCATTCTAATCCAAGGTACATTTGCTGTCTAAGTGCTTCGTAAACAAGGACAGCCGCTGTGTTGGACAAGTTAAGTGACCGGATGTTATCATTCATCGGAATGCGCAGACAGCGGTCCTCATTTTGTAAGGTAACCTCTTCAGGTAGGCCAGTCGTCTCTTTACCGAAAACAAAGAAAAGATCTTTCGTTTCATCCGAAAAGTCAAATGTTGAATATGTTTTCTTACCGAATTTAGTGATGAAATAAAAATCGGCCTTAGGATATGCTGCAAACAATTCCTTTATTCCCTCATGATACGAAATATCAACATGGTCCCAGTAATCGAGACCTGCCCGTTTCAGCATTTTATCATCCGTCGAAAATCCAAGTGGTTTTATAAGATGTAGCTTTGCACCAGTTCCCGCACAGGTTCGCGCAATGTTCCCCGTATTCGCAGGAATTAGCGGTTCAAATAATGCAACATGTATAGTCATTTCTATTTCCTCCTAGTTAAAGACGTTCTTTTCGATTGTTCAATGCACCTTGCAACTCCGCCAGTACATCCTTATCTGTTTCATTCAACAATGCAGCTTGTAACGCAGTATACCCTTCTTCTGTACCGATTTGACCGAGTGCCCATGCGATAGTCCCCCGGATAACCGGACGCGGGTCTTTAGCCAACATGGCAATCAATTCGGGTACCGCCGACTCCTCCTTGAAATGTGCGAGTGCAATAATTACATTTCGCTGAATCGGATTTTTCCCCCGCCATGAACCTGAAACATGACCGAACTTCTCTTTGAATTCACGATTTGACAACTTGAGTATAGGTTGTAGAAGTGGTTTTGCAAGCTCAACTTCCGGTTGAAATGCAGACTGATGCAAATTATGTTTCCTTTTATTTTTTGGACACACTGTTTGACAAGTGTCACAACCATATACACGGTTACCCATTTCCATTCGAAACTCTTCTGGCATAGGTGTTTTAGTTTGTGTTAGAAAGGCAATACAACGTTGTGCGTTCAATTGTCCCCCCTGAATCAAAGCCCCTGTCGGACATACATCCAAGCAAAGCGTACATGTTCCACATTCATCTTCCATCGGCTCATCGGGAGCAAACGGAATGTTCGTGATCATTTCACCAAGATAGACGTACGAACCAAATTCAGGCGTAATGATTGAACAATTTTTTGCGGACCAGCCAATTCCCGCACGCTGCGCAACTGCACGGTCAGAAAGTTCACCGGTATCCACCATCGATTTAACTTTCGCGTCAGGCGCATGTTGGAAGATAAATCGCTCAAGTAAGCTTAATTTTTCACGGAGAACAGTATGGTAATCTGTTCCCCATGATGCACGGCAAAACATACCTCGTCGTTCCCCTTTTTTCCCCTTTGGCGCATTCTCCATCTTGGATGGATAAGCAATCGCAATCGCAATGATGCTTTCCGCCTGATCGAGAAGAAGTGCCGGCTCCGTTCTTTTCTCCAAATCCTTTTCCTCAAATCCCGACTGATAGCCAAGTTCCTGCTGACGTTTTAAACGATTTTTCAGTTCGCGGAATGGAGCAGCTGTCGTAAAGCCTATTTTATCAATACCAATCGAATCTGCAAACTCACGTATTGACTGTTGCAATTGAACAGCATTCACGCTCTATCTCCTCCTTTGTGCTAAGATTAAAATAAAATATATAAAGGGTGATAGTATTGGTTCTTGAATTAGATGAACAGCTTCTAAAAGTAGTACCCGGATTAAAATTAGGCATTAACCATTATACCAAAATTACCGTATCAGAATCGCCTCAGATGATAAAAGGAAGATTACAATTATTCCAAGAGCAATTGTTTTTTGAACTTGAAGATAAACCGCTTAACGATTTTCCCGGCATACATGAATGGCGCCAGGTTTGGAAAAAACTTGGGGCGGATCCCAACCGCTATCGGCACTCTACAGAAGCACTTTTACGCCGCATCAAAAAGCAAAACTACATAAACCCATTCCATACAGCCGTAGACTTGAATAATTTCTTTTCCTTACAACACGAAATTCCTGTTGGCATCTATGACTTCGAAAAAGTTATCGGTGACATCTGCCTAACAAAAGGTGAAAGCGAGGATGGATATGACGGACTGAACGGGCGTTTCAACTCATTGACTAATATCTTACTACTTAAAGACGATTATAGCCCGTTCGGCAGCCCTTTCGTAGACTCTGTACGTACGGCAGTCACTGAAGAAACGACGGAAGCAATTCATGTATTCTTCATTCGGCCGTCTATGGATGCGGAAGAATCACTCAAACTGACAACTGCATGTGGCAACATGTTCACTAGCGTGAGCGGTGGCGAAACGCATTCATATGTTTTACATGATGGACAAACTTCAATTCATATAAATTAACAAGTTTCAATTCCAAGGGGAATAGACAAATGGCCAATATTTCACTTGCTGAAGCCGTAAAGCTTAAAAGTATTTTGAAAAAGCGAATTCATGAGCTAGAAGACGAAATGAGAAAAGTAGCCTTCACGACGATAGAAAAAGGTCGTGAAGGCTGAAATAGGCTCACGCACCCTTACTATATCTAATGACCCGCTTTGGATACAGTAATCGCCCACTTTTACAAGTGTTACTTGGTTCTCCCCCCCGTGAAAAGTGCTCCTTAATAATGATTTCAATCGAAAGAACCAAAAAGCCCAAACTATAAAATAGCAAGGTGTTAAACGAGAGTATACAGAGTTGTGTATACTTTTATTTCGTATGCGCTAAAGCACCTAATATTTATGTCAAACACCACCCCGTACTGAATAGTTTACTAGGATTAAAGCATATATTAAGTAGTTTGTTGGAGATAAAATGAAGATTGGGAAGGTGACGCATTGACGCATATTAGTTTTGACTTTTCGAAAGCGACGCTTTTTTTTGGTAGTTATAAGCTTTCCTTCTTGGAACAAACAGTTGAGTCAATCCATCATGAAATGCACAGTGCATTGTCACCCCATAAAGACTATTTGGGCTGGATTGAGTTACCGAGTAATTATGACATAGAAGAGTTCGCCCGAATAAAAAAATGTGCAAGCAGGATTGAAGAAACAAGCGATATTCTTCTTGTTATTGGAATTGGCGGCTCCTACCTAGGTTCACGAGCGGCTATTGAAATGCTGAATCATAGTTTCTATAATCTACTGTCCAACGAGAAGCGGAGGAATCCACAAGTTTTTTTCGTAGGTCATAATCTTAGCTCATCTTATATTACAAATGTCATTGACCTTTTGGCAGGAAAGGATTTTTCCATCAATGTCATTTCAAAATCCGGTACAACGACAGAACCAGCTATTGCATTTCGAATTTTTCGCAAGTTGCTTGAAGAAAAGTACGGAAAAGTAGAAGCTTCAAAGCGGATTTTCGCCACAACAGATAAGGATACTGGTGCGTTAAAAGAGTTAGCTAGTAAAGAGGGCTATGAAACTTTCGACATTCCAGATAATATTGGCGGGCGTTATTCAGTTTTGACTGCAGCTGGATTATTGCCGATAGCCGTCAGTGGTATTGATATTAACGAAATTATGGCGGGTGCTTTGAAAGCACAAACTGAGTTAATGAATCCGGTATTGGATCAGAATGCTGCTTATCAATATGCAGTTATACGTAATATTTTGTTTCAAAAAGGGATGGCCATAGAAATGTTTGTAACGTATGAACCGGGCATGCATTTTTTAGCAGAATGGTGGAAGCAACTTTTTGGTGAAAGTGAGGGAAAAGATCGTAGAGGGATTTTCCCTGCTTCTTCAAATTTCTCAACAGATTTACACTCATTTGGACAGTATATTCAAGAAGGTCAACGTAATTTATTCGAAACAATTATTAGAGTGAAAAAACCTGTACATGAATTACTTATTGAAGTGGATAAACAAAATATAGATGGATTAAATTATCTAGCTGGAAAAACAGTTGATTATGTGAATAGTAAAGCTTTTGAAGGCGCACTTAACGCCCATACTGAAGGTGGAGTTCCTGGGTTAGTGTTTGAAATTCCTAAAATGGATGCCTGCACATTTGGCTATCTTGCTTATTTTTTTGAAAAAGCTTGTGCAATGAGCGCTTACCTATTTGGTGTTAATCCATTTGACCAACCCGGTGTTGAACAATATAAGCTGAATATGTTCAAATTGTTAGAGAAACCAGGATATGAGAAAAAAAGACATAGATAATTAAATGTGCAGTCAAAACGACGCCCAATTACCAGCCGATGCAGCGGATGTTATAGTTGGTTATATGGAACAAGGTGAATCAGAATTACTTATTGAAGTGGCAGATGATAAACAGGTAGAAAAGAATGGACTTCTAATGTATATAAGCGCGAAAGTCGAAATTAACTTGCCGAAATCTGATGTGTTGAAATATAAATTAGGGGATGGTTCGTTTGTTTGTTTGTATTCGCCCTTCAGGTATGTAGCCTAAATGTAAGTTTTATTTTGCGGTGAAAGATAAAACTGCGGAAATAGCGAATGAAAGCCAACCTTGTTTAGTGAAAGCCATTTTGGGTGAAAGGTGTTCACTTTCGATTGAAGTATTTCAAAAGTCTATTTACGTAAATAGGGCAAAGTTCCTGTGTAAGACACTATCCGGAAAGTACATTACAATTGCATAAATAAAAAGAGGAAGTCAGCAGTATTAATCTGCTTGGCTTCCTTTTGCATATATATACCATAACTTAAATTGTCATAATGTGCGTTGCACAGGCACCGTGAAAAATGCACTATGAAAACCATTATAAAACGGCTCCTTCTGCCGCAATGACATCTTTCATATAGTTGATTAGTTCGAATCGAATATCCTCATCTAAAAGAGCAAAATCTAAAGTTGCTTTAACAAATCCTGCTTTTTCTCCAACGTCATATCTTTTCCCATCAAAATCATACGCGTAGACTTTTTGAGTCTGGTTTAATTTTTGTATTGCGTCAGTTAACTGTATTTCTCCTCCAGCGCCAATTTCTTGCTCGCTTAAAAAATTAAAAACTTCAGGTGTTAAAATGTAGCGGCCCACTATTGCAAGGTTTGACGGCGTGATCTCGGGACTTGGCTTTTCTATTAAGTTTCGGACTTCATATCGCGTATCCTGTTGTAAGCCGGGATCTATTATGCCGTAACGCTGTGTATCTTCCCAGGGGACTTGTTGAACCCCGACTACGGATGAACCTGTTTTTTCATATACATTAATTAGCTGTCCTAAACAGGGGATTTCACTTCGAACAATATCATCACCAAGAAGGACTGCAAATGGTTCATTTCCTATAAAACTTCTTGCGCACCATATAGCATGCCCAAGGCCAAGTGGTTCCTTTTGGCGTACGTAATGGATGTTTGCGAGATTTGAAGAATAACGCACTTTGTTTAACAAGTCTATTTTCCCTTTTTTTAATAAGTTTGCCTCAAGCTCGGGCGCAAAATCAAAATGGTCTTCGATGGAACGTTTGCCTTTGCCTGTAACAATGATGATGTCCTCAATTCCAGATGCAACTGCTTCTTCAACTATATATTGGATTGTTGGTTTATCAATAATTGGTAGCATTTCCTTAGGTTGTGCTTTAGTAGCCGGCAAAAATCGTGTACCAAATCCCGCAGCAGGAATGATTGCTTTTGTTACTTTCATCGCGATTCCTCCAAACTCTATATTTTAGTACGTACTTTCTTTTTAAGCCTTATGGCGCCCTCTTAATTTCCAAAGTTGGTATACCATAGCTAAGGATGTGAAGATGGTGAAGTAGGTAAGTAAAATCCAGCCCGAAAGTAAATAAGGTCCGACTGAAGTTTGCACAGCCTCGCTAGTTAGAAAGCTTCTTTGATCAATACAAAAATATATTCCGAGTGTAATCAATACTATTACTACAATAATGCCTTCGGTAAGCTTGCTTTTTGTTTGGCCTCTTTCGGCACTATACTGAATGGCCCAACCATCTTTTTTATTCGCAGATAATTTCCCCAACCAGACATTTACAAACGTAATCAGGTTAACCCATAAATATATTTCCGGACTTATTAATAAAGCAGCAAAAATAATGTCTATTGGTCTATGCATTGGCGTCTTTAGCGCGAGAATAGTATTTAATATAGAAGCTAGAATTACAGGCGTAAGCCAAATCCATGACCAATTAAACTGGTCTGTCGCGAGGCTTAGGGCTAGTAGTAGGATGAATAGTAAACGAATGGTTAGATTCGAAAATGTTTTTAATTGTGAACGCCAAATTTTCCCTCTATGCTTAGAGCGGACCCCGATATTACCATTTGTAAGTAAATCAACTGTTCCGGATTGCCATTTATTTCTTTGTTGCCTGAATGTATGGTAGGATTTCATAGCGTCAACATAACAGCGTGCAGTAGGGCTGATTAAAGTTTTCCACTTCTTCTGGATTTGCCATGTTAACAGCATATCCTCTACATCACTATCATCCTGCCAAGGGCCGTCTAACTTGTTTTCGCTAATTACGTCCTGTAGTGTCTCTGGCCGAAATAAGGTAGCTTGACCTCCTAATACATAGGTGCTGCCTCCACTATATTGTAAATCTAATAGCCAACTTGCCATATCTTGTTTTTGTTGATGTGTCCACCAACGTGAAATGGGTCCTCCGTATTCCCCGATGGCAATCTTTTCTTCGTAATGGGGATCAGACTTTGAAATAAGGCTTTTCTTTTTTGGCATTCTCATGGTGTACTTAGCCATTACACCACCGATATTACGAGAACTCATTAATCCCTCCCAAAGCTGCGATAATGCACCAGGCGCGAGTCTACTATCCGCGTCCATTCCAAGAACTGCCTTGACGGAGTTTCTGTAATACTCTTGATAGATTGTTTGCCTTTTATCGTATAAATCTAAAGGATCTCCATAAATACTTTTCCAAGCTGCATTTAAAGCACCAACTTTACGTTGTTTATTATTTTTGGTTGTAAGGACCCTCAATTCTAAATTAAATTCTGCTCCAGCTGCTAGAGCCATCTCTTCAGTCTGATCCGAACAGTTGTCAGCAATTACAATTACATCCAGATTAACGTCCAATGGCAAAGATTGATCGCCTAATCCGGCTAAACAATCACGAATAGATTTTTCCTCATTATGGGCGGGAATGAAGGCAACAATTCTTGGTTTCATGTAAGTATTTCTTACACTTGGTATCCGCTTTGATGTTAAATCCTCATTTCCATCTAAATGAGCTATTAATTCCTGACTGCCTATTCTTATTCCTCCCTTTTATGAATAGTAACTTAATACTAGACTTAGAATTCTATGCCTCCAAATATCATTTCATTCTAATCCTAATTTACTTAAAAACTATTAAAACTAGAACAAAAGAGTGAAGTTTAGTTCAAATAGTATAGATTCTCTTTTGAGGCGCCCGTGCAGATGCTATTCAAATTCCTCATTATGATTACGTATTAATGAGTATTGCGGACAAAATAAGCCAGCTGTGCGGAGTTTTGAGCCACTGTTTGCGGACGATAGAGCCAGTAAGTGCGTCAAAGGGAGCCGCCGGTTAGTAAAGCACAAAAAAATAAACAGCCAGGTATTAGTTACTTGGGGTGCAAGATGGCGACTTCTGCGAGAACAGCAGTGCAAAGATAGGAAGAGTAAGTCCACTCTTCCCCGGCTGAAGACCCCACAGGAGCCTGTTTTCCGCCACAAGAAGGAGGAAAGATTGAACCGTATCTTTCCTCACTTTTAGCCGTACACGCGGAAAGCGTCCATCTGGAACCCGTATACAATCAACCATATCTATATAGAACCACCTTTATAACACCAAAAGAAGCAGTTGCTTTCCGGTTGTACAATAAATGACGTTGGTGAAAGAAAATCCCCATCCCTTTAAATAGGAGATGAGGAGGATCTTCATTAACGTCATTTTTTATAAATATATTGGATAAGGTAATTCTACTACCCGCTGGTTTCCGTTCCGAGCGGACGCTTTCCGCGGGCACGGCTTCAGCCGCTTCCCTCGCTACGCTCAGTCCAGGGCCTTCAGCTCGTGCTGTTCCCGCTGGAGTCGCCGCTCTGCACTCCAATCAGCTAGAAAGTGTAGGAGTCATAAGTTCAATATAAATAGAAAACAAGTGAGATTCCCTGTAGAATAAAAGTCGACCAAAACCATCATCCAGGAGGGAATTCACTTGTCATGTTCTAATAGTATTAAATCTTTGCTTGATATTCAAGACGTAAACATTATATTTGACGAAAATTGTGTAAAAGAAGGAACCTATAAAGGAAAAAGGTGTAAATACATTTTAGGGAAGTTAACCTATACTCCTACACATTGCGTGAAATGCGGTGTGAAAAATACCGACTTTACAGTCTATAAAAACGGGACACAATTATCCAGAATTACCTTACCCATTACGGGTATAAATCCAACCTACTTACTTTTACAGAAACAACGTTTCATGTGCCAATCCTGTCAAAGCAGTTTTACTGCTAAAACGCCTATTGTTCAACGGAATTGTTTTATTTCACAAAATGTGAAAGCGCAGGTCATTTTAAAGTCTGCCGAAGCACAATCGCTTACGTCTATCGCGAGGGATTGTTCGGTATCTCCCGCATCCGTTCAACGACAAATTAATCAAGCCGCAAAACAATTTATACCCCACTACAAAGCGCTACCTAAGCACCTTTCTTTTGATGAGTTCAAGTACGCAAAAGGTGAAATGGCCTTCGAATCTATAAATGCGGAATCAGGCGACATATTGGATATCCTAGATAGACGAGATAATCTTACGATTAAAAAATCACTTTATTGTGAACTACAGTTTGACTGACCGTCAACGTGTGGAAACCGTAACAATTGATATGAATGCGGGTTATGTAAGTGTGATTAAAGAATTATTTCCACGGGCGAAAATTATCATTGACCGATTTCATCTGGTTCAACTGATTAATCGCTCTATGAATAAATTTCGTATTCAAGTCATGAATCAACTAAGAACGTCCAATGGGAATGATATGAAGAAATACCGTCGCCTTAAGCGTTATTGGAAGCTATTATTAAAAAAACGTTCAGATCTTTCCAGCGTAGAATATAAGTATTACTCATTGTTTGGACAACGTACAGGGCAAAGTGTTGTAGACGAGATGTTGAATTATGATCCTGCACTAAAAGAGAACTATGAACTTTATCAAGAATTAATGGAATCCATGTCAAATAAGGACTTCGCAGCACTATCGTCTTGTTTGACAACACCTGTTTCACCTTTAACTTCAAATTATATGAGAACGAGTTTAAAAACGTTAAGAAAACATCTTCCGTTTATAGAAAACAGCTTTATTTACCCCTACAATAACGGAAGAATTGAAGGAAATAACAATAAGATCAAGGTATTGAATCGTGTCGCTTATGGTTATAGAAACTTCCAGAACTATAGAAAACGAATTCTGTTACACTTCAAGTTAAAATCATCGGTTAAACAGCGGGAACAAGGACAATCCCATTTTGACGTTGCGTAGCATTTTTGAGGATTTAATAGGCTTGGAAGTCTTTTGTCTATTTTTATGTAATTTACGAGTTCAATACTAGTTGTTTGGAGTGCAAGATGGCGACTCCAGCGGGAACAGCGCGAGCTGAAGACCCCACAGGAGCGTGCTTTTCGCGACGAGGAGGCTGAAGCCGTGCCCGCGGAAAGCGTCCATCTGGAACGGAAAACAACGGGATACATGAAACACAATATGAAAAAGGACTATCCTAAAAAATCAGCTTTACTGACTTCTTGGATAGCCCTACAATAACTAAATTATGGTTGGCTACTATTCTTCACCAACGTCATTTGACAAAGAACCTTTCCTTGTCAATCTTTTTAAATACAAAAAAACACAACCAATGTTGTGTTTTTTCTTGATACCCGAGGCCGGACTTGAACCGGCACGCCTTGCGGCATCGCATTTTGAGTGCGACGTGTCTGCCATTCCACCACTCGGGCGTATCAGTATTCAATTAAAAAAAAAGTGCAATTTTGGAGGCGGCAACCGGAATCGAACCGGTGATAAGGGTGTTGCAGACCCATGCCTTACCGCTTGGCTATGCCGCCATGGAAAGAGTGGAGCGGAAGACGGGATTCGAACCCGCGACCCCGACCTTGGCAAGGTCGTATTCTACCACTGAACTACTTCCGCTAAAACTGGGGTAGCTGGATTCGAACCAACGATGACGGAGTCAAAGTCCGTTGCCTTACCGCTTGGCTATACCCCAAAAATAAATGGGGCGGACGAGGGGAATCGAACCCCCGAAATGTCGGAATCACAATCCGATGCGTTAACCACTTCGCCACGACCGCCATAATTATAATATCTAGTTATAAATGAATGGGGCGGATGAGGGGAATTGAACCCCCGAGTGTCGGAATCACAATCCGATGCGTTAACCACTTCGCCACAACCGCCACAATTTATATGTTAGAGTGAAATGGCAGGGGCAGTAGGAATCGAACCCACATCAAAGGTTTTGGAGACCTCTATTCTACCGTTAAACTATGCCCCTACAAAAATGGTGGTGGGGGACGGATTCGAACCGCCGAACCCGTAGGGAGCGGATTTACAGTCCGCCGCGTTTAGCCACTTCGCTACCCCACCATAGGTGTCTGGTGCCGGCGAAAGGAATTGAACCCTCAACCTACTGATTACAAGTCAGTTGCTCTACCAATTGAGCTACACCGGCAAATATTAAAATGGTGGCTCAGGACGGAATCGAACCGCCGACACAAGGATTTTCAGTCCTTTGCTCTACCGACTGAGCTACTGAGCCACATAATTATTTTTTCTGTAAAAAATGGCGGTCCCGACCGGGATCGAACCGGCGATCTCCTGCGTGACAGGCAGGCATGTTAACCGCTACACCACGGGACCATTTGGTTGCGGGGGCAGGATTTGAACCTGCGACCTTCGGGTTATGAGCCCGACGAGATACCACTTCTCCACCCCGCGACAATATTATAAGTAACATTTAAAAATGATGTGGTGGAGGATGACGGGCTCGAACCGCCGACCCCCTGCTTGTAAGGCAGGTGCTCTCCCAGCTGAGCTAATCCTCCGGGTTTACAATGTTGTAAAATTAAATGGTGACCCCTACGGGATTCGAACCCGTGATACCGCCGTGAAAGGGCGGTGTCTTAACCGCTTGACCAAGGGGCCATTATTTTAGGAAGGTATAGCTGGCGGAGAGCAAGGGATTTGAACCCTTGAGACAGCGTTAACCGTCTACACGATTTCCAATCGTGCTCCTTCGGCCACTCGGACAGCTCTCCAATTGGCTCCGCAGGTAGGAGTCGAACCTACGACCGATCGGTTAACAGCCGATTGCTCTACCTCTGAGCTACTGCGGAATAATGATAATCACTTATAGAAGGTATTCTATAAAAGGTATAACAGACCAGCGACGTCCTACTCTCACAGGGGGAAACCCCCAACTACCATCGGCGCTGAAGAGCTTAACTTCCGTGTTCGGTATGGGAACGGGTGTGACCTCTTCGCAATCATCACTGAACTATTTCCTATAAGACAAGATTAATTATATCACATCTTTTATATATTGCAAGCGTTTTTTTCAAAATAACTTTATTTTGTTCGCTCAAAACCGGATAAAACGGACATTGTATTCGCAAATCAGGGCCAACCGTGCCCTTCTTAATTGTCCAGCTCAAGCGGCCAGACTCTCGGGTCATAAGTCACCTCAACTACGTGGCAAAAAGCGCCACTTCGTTGATTCGCCTTATGCCTGTCGAGTCTAAACGGCCGCTTTCGCTTTTAGTTTAGGTTAAGTCCTCGACCGATTAGTATTCGTCAGCTCCACACGTCGCCGTGCTTCCACCCCGAACCTATCAACCTCATCTTCTTTGAGGGGTCTTACTTAC
>NZ_UXAV01000020.1 GCF_900609045.1 Filibacter tadaridae | reverse complement strand
CCATTGTGGAAGATTCCCTACTGCTGCCTCCCGTAGGAGTCTGGGCCGTGTCTCAGTCCCAGTGTGGCCGATCACCCTCTCAGGTCGGCTACGCATCGTTGCCTTGGTAGGCCATTACCCCACCAACTAGCTAATGCGCCGCGGGCCCATCCTACAGTGACAGCCGAAACCGTCTTTCAGAGTTTGTCCATGCGGACAAACTGATTATTCGGTATTAGCCCCGGTTTCCCGGAGTTATCCCCATCTGTAGGGCAGGTTGCCCACGTGTTACTCACCCGTCCGCCGCTAACAATAAGGAGCAAGCTCCTTATTGTCCGCTCGACTTGCATGTATTAGGCACGCCGCCAGCGTTCGTCCTGAGCCAGGATCAAACTCTCCATAATAGAAGAAAATGAGTAGCTCATTTCTTGCTGGCATTAATTAAAAGAATATATTTCAATCCTTCGTTAATGACAATTTTTATTTCTTTGCTCCGACGTAAGTCGGTTACTCAGAAATGTTTTGCTCGAGCACACTTAACAATCTCGCTGTGTTTCATTGACGTTTTGCTGTTCAGTTTTCAAGGTTCATTTCATTCGTCGTCTGCTGTTTTTCTAGCAGCAACTCTTATATCTTATCAAACCGCATTCTCTTTGTCAACAACTATTTTCAACTTTTTTTCTCGTTATTTTTTGTTGTTTTCAATATGTTGGAGAAGCAACGTTATTAACTATAACACCTCACATTAAAACTTGCAAGCATTATTTGAAAATAACTTTTGTTGTTACTTCATAAACCAAATCCGTCATTCGAAACTTTAGTATAAGCCTCGAATGGCGTCCGCTTTTCCGTCTTTACTATTTCAATATCTTTTCAATCGCTAGATGACGATTTGTCGTGAGATCCAGAACTGTACCATCTACATCCTTCTTCACCATTGGACGTAAGCCCGCATCACGGTGAACAAACATAACATCTCCCTCTTCACCATTCGTTAAACGCACTTTCATACCTATTGCAATGTGTCCTAGTAATTGCTCCAATGCATGAATGACCTTTATGTCGAACTTTCCGAACTCCTCTTCTTTAATCATTTCAATTACTTTGAAGGGGGATTCTTTCGAACGGTGAACCCGTTCGGACGTCCTTGCATGGTAAACATCGGCAACGGCTACTATTTGCGAAAGGACTGAAACCTTGTCCAACTTAACTCCTTGCGGATATCCGCTGCCATCAAGTCGTTCGTGATGTTGTAGAATTGCAAGTTTCATTTCTTGCCGAAGAAACGGTGAATCCTTAACCATTTGCAAACTATAGATTGTATGTTTCTTCACCTCATCGAACTCGTTCTTAGTGAGAAAGGCCGCCTTTTCGGTAATTGCTGTGTTAATCTTCACCATTCCACAATCGGCAAGGACTCCAGCAAGACCTAGTTGTAAGGTTTGTCCTTTTGGAAAACCCATCTGTTTACTAATAGCTGCTGCCAGTACACCAACAGCGATTGAATGGTGATACATATAGTCTATTGAATTCGAGAACTCATTCAATAGAGGTAACAACTTTTTCTGTTCAATAAATGATTCCACTAAAGGCATTGTCATTGAACGAACTTTTGCGATGTCAGGGCGTATACCCGCACGCCAACTTGTTAATTCTTTTTTGTAGTTTTGGATTGTATTATCATATTGTGACTTAATATCCGCCTTAAAGGCTGGAATTTCGGAAAGAATGGCGGTAGGTTTTACGGAACCTTCGCCTACGCTACTTTGCAGTTCGTCCCTTTTTACAACAACTTGCTCTTCAACTTTTACTTTTTTTACGCCAAATGCATACAAAACTTCAAGATGCTCTGCTGAAAGTTCTGTGTCCTTTCTAACAATGGGATAGTTAGTATTTACAAAAACGTCATGGCTTATTATGATGCCCGGACGTAAGTCACTTACTTTTATATAAGTTTCTTTCATCGAATTTCTCCGCCTTCCTCTGGTAGTTCTCTTATCATACTAGAGTTTTTTTTCAATAGACGACGAAAAATATTTTGACAGCTAATGGACTTGTATTGGAAAAGACGAAGGTTTATAAAAAAAAAGTTGTTAGAAAGGCTTAATTCGCCGTTCCAACAACTTTTTTTTGGTTAGGACTCCTCGTCTTCCTGACTTTCTTCAAAGTCAGTTGCCGTAGAAACATCTTCATTGTTTTCGGAAGACTCTTCGACTAGCTCACTATCTTCATCATCAATATCCTCTTCTTTTTCAACTTTAGCTACAGTTGCGACAAGTTCTCCTTCGCCTAGGCGTATTAATCGTACACCCTGTGTACTTCGTCCAATGACAGAAATGTCATTGATGTCCATCCGTATCAAAATACCATGAATCGTAATTACGATAAGATCTTCTGTGCCATTTACCGTTTTCATGGAAACAAGTAGACCATTACGCTCTGTTACGTTTAACGTTTTCAGCCCATAACCGCCACGTGTTTGAATACGGTATTCATCTTCAGGTGTTCGCTTACCAAAGCCTTTTTCTGTGACAACAAGAATTTCATCACCCTCATGGACGATATCCATTCCGATAACGATATCACCCTCGCGAAGTCGAATACCCCGGACTCCACCAGCTATCCGTCCCATTCCCCGAATGTCAGTTTCGTGGAACTTGATAAGCATGCCATCTTTTGTTCCAATTGCAATGTTTTCATTACCGTCCGTCATTTTAACGCCGATTAGTTCATCGTCGCCTCTGAGGGTAAGTGCAATTAGCCCGTTTGAACGAATATGAGCAAAATCAGAAATTGATGTCCTTTTGACCACTCCATTACGTGTAGCGAAGAACAAGTATTTATCGGCCTCGAATTCCTCTACCGGAATCATAGCTGTAACCTTCTCATCTTTTTCTACACCCAACAAGTTAATGATTGGCAAACCTTTTGCGGTCCTACTAAATTCAGGTACCTGGTAGCCTTTCGTCCGGAATACGCGGCCTCTACTTGTGAAAAATAGAATCGTATCATGAGTGGACGTGTATAGAAGATGTTCAACGAAATCATCATCGTTCGTACCCATCCCTTGAATACCGCGACCACCGCGTCGTTGACTCCGGTACGTATTTGCAGGTAAACGTTTAACATAGCCATTATGAGTAAGGGTCAAGACTGAGTTTTCAACTGGGATAAGGTCTTCATCTTCAATCATTTCCGATCCACCTAACGTAATTTCGGTTCTACGTTTATCAGCGAAACGGTTTTTCACTTCCAATAACTCTTCACGAATAATATTGACCAGTTTTTCCTCGTCAGCAAGGATGGAACGTAATTCTTCGATGAGAAGTTGAAGTTCAGTGTACTCTTCTTCGATTTTGTCGCGTTCAAGTCCGGTAAGTCGTTGCAAGCGCATATCAAGAATTGCCTGTGTTTGACGTTCGGATAAGTTGAATCTGTCAATCAACCCTGCCTTTGCTTCATCAGTTGTCTTCGATGCACGAATAAGCTTTATGATCTCGTCAATGTGATCAAGCGCGATTCGTAGACCTTCCAAGATGTGCGCACGATCTTCTGCTTTTTTCAAATCATACTGTGTACGTCTACGAATAACTACTTTTTGGTGCTCCAAGTAATGATACAACATCTCTTTTAGTGCAAGAACTTTTGGTTGGCCATCGACAAGTGCAAGCATGTTGATACCGAAACTGGATTGTAATGCCGTTTGTTTGTATAAGTTATTCAACAACACATTCGCATTGGCATCCCTACGTACTTCTATGACAATGCGCATTCCGGTACGGTCCGATTCGTCTGCTAAATGCGTAATACCGTCAATCTTCTTATCCCGGACAAGTTCAGCAATCTTTTCGATAAGCCGCGCTTTATTCACCTGGAAGGGCAGTTCGTTGACCAGTATTGTTTCCTTACCATTCGATTGTTGCTCTATTTCAACTTTACCCCGAACAATGATAGAACCTTTTCCTGTTTCATAAGCTCTTCTGATTCCACTAAGTCCAAGAACAATACCACCTGTTGGGAAATCAGGCCCTGGGATAATTTCCATCAACTCTTCAGTTGTAATCGCTGGATTATCAGCAAGTGCCAGGACTGCGTCTATTGTTTCCCCTAGGTGATGCGGAGGAATATTCGTTGCCATACCTACTGCGATTCCAGTAGTACCATTGACGAGTAGGTTCGGGTATCTGCTTGGAAGTACAACAGGTTCTCGTTCCTGTCCATCATAGTTATCTCTGTAGTCAACTGTGTCCTTATTAATATCACGCAGAAGTTCCATTGCAATACGCGACATACGGGACTCTGTGTAACGCATCGCAGCTGCGGAATCGCCATCCACAGAACCGAAGTTCCCATGACCGTCAACAAGCATATAACGGTAGTTAAAGTCCTGCGCCATGCGGACCATAGTATCGTACACTGCAGTATCTCCATGCGGATGGTACTTACCGATGACGTCGCCAACGATACGTGCGGATTTCTTATGTGGTTTATCTGCAGTGTTTCCAAGGTCCTGCATTGCATATAATATACGACGATGCACCGGCTTTAAACCATCCCTTACATCAGGAAGTGCACGCGAAACGATGACACTCATTGCATAATCTAGAAATGAAGTCTTCATTTCCGTACTTATGTTAATTCCCTTGACACCACGATTCGGCATATCTGCCATCTTGTAAGACTCCTTTCAGCTCAACGTTCGAATCAATCATACCCCGGTGTGATTGCGTCCATATTTTAAATTGAGCTTGTGCCTGCAGGACGCAGGTATGCAACAAGGAAAGATTGAACACCATCTTTCCTTATCGCCGCAGGACGCGGCGAACTTAGGTTGACTTTCCTCTCAATTCAAAATCTGTGACATTCGCCGGAGGCTTTAACCTCAAATCAGCCTGGTTTTGAATCCCGACTGATTAAAGTTAAAATATCGCTTAAAGATCTATATTTTTTACATACAATGCATTATCTTCGATAAACTTCCGACGAGGTCCAACTTCATCCCCCATCAGCTGCTCACATGTAGCATCGGCATCGAATGGATTTTCAAGATTCACTTGGAGTAATGTACGTTGGCCTGGATCCATCGTAGTATCCCAAAGCTGCGTCGCATCCATTTCACCGAGACCTTTATAGCGTGTAATTGTAGGTTTTGGTGAAACTGGAATCCGATCAAGTATTTCCTGAAGTTCTTCTTCGTTGTAGCAATACTCTTGTGTCTTTCCGTATTTCACACGGTAAAGTGGTGGTTGGGCAATATAGACGTATCCTGCCTCAATGAGAGGTCGCATAAAACGGAAGAAAAATGTCAGCATCAGCGTACGGATATGAGCCCCATCCACGTCTGCGTCAGTCATGATAATAATTTTATGGTAACGGGCTTTTGCAAGATTGAATTCTTCACCAATGCCTGTTCCAAGCGCTGTAATCATTGCCCGAATTTCTTCATTACCTAAAATTCTATCTAGACGTGCTTTTTCTACGTTTAGGATTTTACCCCGAAGTGGCAGGATTGCTTGAAAATGGCGATCACGTCCACTTTTCGCAGAACCACCTGCCGAGTCCCCTTCCACGATGTACAATTCACTGATGGATGGGTCACGTGAAGAACAATCCGCTAATTTACCAGGCAAGCTAGATACCTCAAGCGCTGACTTCCGTCGTGTGAATTCACGTGCATTTTTTGCTGCTAGACGTGCTCTTGCAGCCATAAGACTTTTATCGATGACTTGACGGGCAGTTGTCGGGTTTTCGAGCAAAAAACGTTGGAGACCTTCTGAAAATAGAGAGTTTGTTATCGTACTCACTTCAGAGTTTCCGAGTTTCGTTTTTGTTTGTCCTTCAAACTGTGGATCAGGGTGTTTGATGGATATAATAGCCGTCAAACCTTCCCGGACGTCGTCACCTGAAAGGTTTGAATCCGATTCTTTGAGCCCGCCATTTTTTCTTGCATAATCATTAATGACGCGTGTTAGGGCTGTTTTGAAACCTGATTCATGCGTCCCGCCTTCGTACGTATTGATGTTATTGGCGAAAGATAGTAGATTCTCTGCATAACCACTGTTGTATTGCATGGCAATTTCAACTGAAATCCCGTCTTTTTCACCTTCAATGAAAATTGGTTCTTCATGGATAGGTTCTTTGTTTTTATTTAAATGTTCTACGTACGACTTGATACCGCCCTCGTAGTAGTATGTGTCGCTTCGTTCTTCGTCATTGCGTTCGTCCGTGATTGAAATTCGAAGGCCACGGTTCAGGTACGCAAGTTCACGAAGTCGATGTGCTAAAATGTCGTATTCGTAAGTCGTCGTTTCAGTGAATATTTCTGGATCTGCTTTAAAACGAATACGTGTACCTGTTTCATCTGCTTCACCGATAACGCTAAGTTCATTTTTCAAAACACCACGTTCAAAACTTATGAAATGAACTTTATTATCCAGTCTTACATATACTTCTGTAGTTTCCGACAAGGCGTTGACGACCGAAGCACCGACTCCATGTAGTCCTCCTGAAACTTTGTAACCGCCGCCGCCGAATTTACCTCCGGCATGAAGTACAGTCATGATAACTTCAACAGCAGGTCTACCTGTTGACTCTTGGATACCAACGGGAATTCCGCGGCCGTTATCATCCACACGAATCCAGTTATCTTTTTCGATTGTTACTTCTATGTGATCGCAATAACCGGCTAATGCTTCGTCTATACTATTGTCAACAATTTCCCAAACTAGATGATGAAGCCCCCTCGAACTGGTTGTTCCAATATACATACCAGGTCGTTTACGAACGGCCTCCAGTCCTTCTAGGACCTGAATTTGACTAGCATCATAGGCCGTTTGCAATTCTTTTTCTTCCATTGCCAAACTGTTCACCTTTCCTTTCTGAACGTCCAACATCTATACGACTACATGCCTGTGTTTAAGCTTGTTATCTAGATCTAGCCCCTACGGCTAACTTCGCCTGCTGTAACTTCGAATACATCTGCCTGCCGAATTGTTTCATGATCAATTCCCGCTATATTCGTCGTTGTGACAAATGTTTGCACCTGCCCTTGAATGGTGTTCAATAAATGTGATTGACGATAATTATCAAGTTCAGACAACACATCATCCAATAGCAATACAGGTGTTTCACCTACTTCTTGTTTCACAAGCTCAATTTCTGCAAGTTTAAGGGACAGCGCCGTTGTACGCTGTTGCCCTTGCGAACCATACGTTTGGATGTCATATCCATTCACGTAAAAGTGAAGATCATCGCGATGTGGGCCGACCAGTGTCATACCACGTTCCAACTCACGACGCTTCACTTCAAGCAAACGCTGACCGAGTATCAATTCCATTTGTTCTACAGTCTGTCCAGAATTGAACTCTTTTAATGTCCCGTACGAGACTTCAAGAGATTCAATTCCACGGGAAATCCCTTTATGGATTGGTTCTGCCCATTTTTGCAACAGTTCCATAAAGTGAAAACGTTTACGAATAATTTGCACAGCCACTTGAATATACTGTTCTGTATATATATCAAACATCACATCATTGAAGTCTAATTTACCTCGGTTATCCTTCAATATTGCGTTGCGTTGTTTCAGTAACTTTTGAAACGTCAAGAGATCGTGCAAGTAAGTTGGGGAAATCTGTCCAATCTCCATATCTAGAAACCTTCTTCTCACCTGAGGACTTCCTTTTACAAGGTTTAAATCTTCAGGGGCAAACATGACAACATTCAACTGTCCAATATAAAGACTTAGGCGATTTTGTTCAAGATGATTAACGCGCGCTTTTTTACCTTTTTTTGAAATAACCAGTTCAAGCGGTAGTCGACCATACTTACGTTGTATGTCTCCCTCTATTTTACCATACTCCTGATCCCACCGTATCAATTCACGATCAGTAGAGGTTCTATGCGATTTTGCCAAGGAAAGGACGTAAATCGCCTCCATGATATTGGTTTTTCCTTGGGCATTTTCGCCAATCAAAACATTGATTTCCGGGGAAAAAGACAATTCAAGTGCTGCATAATTCCGGTAATCAGTCAATGCAAGTCGTTCAATGTACATCCTTTTGTCCCATGAATAGATCTTTTATCTTGAACTTACCTATTTCCGGTACATTTACAATATCGCCATGGCGAAGTTTTTTGCCGCGACGTCTTTCCTCCTCGCCGTTAACATAGACGGTGTATTCTTCAAGGAACCATTTTGCCATACCACCGGAGCTAATTGCATTCGTCATTTTCAATAATTGACCTAGTGTTACAAATTCCGTGTTTATTTCAAGTTCTTCCATCGGTCTCAACCCTTCGCATGTTAGTCTATCCCTCTAGTTTACCTAACTTTCAACCGTAAGTAAAAAGGATAGTCAATTTAAGTGACTATCCTTCAGAAATTAGTATGTCCGTACTGGTAAAATCAGTTGCAATATGGAGTCATCTTCAACTGATTTTAAAATGAATGGACGCATAGCTCCAGTGAAATGCACGGCTATATCCTGGCCGTCAATTGCTTTTAAAGCATCCATCATATATTTGGCGCTAAATGATATTTTCAATTCTTCACCGCTTACTTCGATTGTCTCCACTAGCTCTTCAACCTTCCCAACTTCAGGCGAATTAGAAGAAATCTCAATACCTTTTCCTTCGTTAGTGCTAAATCGAACGATATTATTTCGTTCTTCCCGTGCCAAAAGTGAAGCTCGGTCAATTGCTTGAAGGAGAAGACGGCCGTTGACTATCAACGATGTTTTGTATTCGGCAGGGATAAGACGTGAGGTATCTGGGTAATTGCCTTCCAGCAACCGTGAATAGAATAAAACATTTCGCGTCTTGAACAAAATTTGCTGGTCTGCAATAACGATGTTAACTATCTCAGTGTTGTCCGGTAAAATCTTATTCAATTCTTGCAAACTTTTTCCTGGAATAACAACACTAAAAGGAATTTCCGGCATGTTCTCAGGAACTGTTAGTCTTCTTGCGAGTCTGTGGCTATCCGTTGCAATGCAAGAAAGTCCACCGTCTTTCGATTCCCAATGAACGCCAGTCAGTATGGGTCTTGTTTCTTGTTGTGAAACAGCAAAAACCGTTTCCCGAATAATAGATTTCATCAAGTCGCTTGGCATTGAAAAACTATATTCATCTTTCACTTCAGGGAGAATAGGATAATCCTCCGCATCTGATCCTATCAGATGGAAATCCGACTTGCCCGAAGTGATTTGTGTTTGTAATCCACTTGCTACTTCAATCGTTACATCATTCGTTGGTAGTTTGCGTACAATTTCACTAAAGACTTTGGCTTGAAGTACAATACTTCCTTTTTCGAATACATGAATGATCTGTTCTCCATTTTCTTCAGCAGGTATGAACGTACAAATTGTAATGTCTGAATCGCTGCCTGTCATTGTTATCCCTTTTTCGTTGGCTTCGATTTTTATCCCCGTCAATATAGGAATTGCAACCTTTTGACTTATTGCTTTCATAACGTCACTTAATCCATCAAGCAATCGATCTCTCATGATTTCAAATTTCATCTCGCAACCTCGCTTATATAATAATTATTAGTAATTAAATAGTAGTAATAGTAGTAGGTCCTGTGGAAATGTTGATAACTATGTTTTTTCTTGTCGAAATATAGTTTCCCACATGTGTATAACCTGTTTACTAGTATGTCACTCTTATTCTAGGTTATACACAGGTCATTCTCTACCAAGTACGTTTCGTATATCTTGGATATCTTGCTGTAAGGATTGATCATCTTTTAGCATCTTTGAAATCTTGTCATGTGCATGAATTACAGTGGAATGATCGCGGCCCCCGAACTCAGAACCGATTTTAGGTAAGGAGAAATCAGTAAGTTCTCTTGATAAATACATGGCAATTTGACGGGGGAATGCAATAGACCTCGTTCTTTTTTTTGCAGTGAAATCTTCTAAACGAATACTAAAATGATTACCGACTGATTTTTGGATGTCGAGAATCGTTACAACACGCGGTCTTGAGTTTGGAATGATGTCTTTTAATGCTTCTACAGCAAGATCTGTTGATATATCGGCATTTACAAGTGATGAGTAGGCAACTACCCGTATTAGAGCACCTTCAAGTTCTCGAATGTTTGAATCGATTTGATTGGCAATGTATAGCATTACCTCGTTAGGGATATCAATAAGTCCATCTGCTTTGGCTTTCTTACGTAAAATGGCAATTCTTGTTTCCAAATCAGGAGGGGCTATATCCGTTATAAGGCCCCATTCAAAACGGGATCTGAGACGATCTTCAAGTGTTGGAATCTCTTTCGGTGGTCGATCGCTTGAAATGACAATTTGTTTTGCTTCTTCGTGAAGTGTATTGAATGTATGGAAAAATTCCTCTTGTGTTTGTTCTTTTCCAGCAAGAAATTGAATATCATCTATTAAGAGCACGTCGACATTTCGATAACGATTACGAAATTCAACGGCTTTGTTATCTCTAATTGAGTTAATGAATTCATTTGTAAACTTTTCAGAGGAAAGATAAACGACTTTTGCCGATGGATTCTGTTCAAGTACATAGTGACCAATCGCATGCATTAAATGCGTCTTTCCAAGTCCTACGCCACCATAGATGAACAAGGGATTGTATGCTTTTGCGGGTGCTTCTGCAACAGCAAGTGAAGCTGCATGAGCAAACCGGTTTCCGGAGCCGATAACAAATGTATCAAATGTATATTTGGGGTTAAGCATGCCAGGTGCTGATACTGGTTGTACTTTTTCTATTGGTTTCACTGACGGCTTCGGCAATACAAAATCATTTTCTTCCATATCCTTTGGAACTACAAATAGGATAAGTCGGTCCTCGCCAGTCAATTCGGATAGAATCCCAGTAATAAGATGAACATAATGATTTTCTAGCCAGTCTTTTGAGAATGAATTGGGTACGGCGATTGTTACATTTTCTTCACCATAAGCCATTAGCTTTGTAGATTTCAGCCAAGTTTCATAACTGGGTCTGGAGATCTTATTTTCAATTTGTGAGAGTACTGCGCTCCAAAGTTCATCTAAATGTTCCAAACCTGTGCCTCCTTTGCCATAAAATTTAATACCGAGAGTATGTATTATACACAGTTTTCCGTTGTGTGGATAACAAATAATAAGATGTGTTGAAAAAGTTATCCACAATGTATTAACAATTGTGGATAACGAAAAGTTGGTGGTAATATGTGCACAACAAAATCCAATTCATTGTAACAGGAATTGATAATCATTACAAGGACTACGGTAGCTTATCCACATCGTTGTCTGATGTGGATAGAATCTTTATCCACAGGCTTTAGTATGTGAAAAAGCTGTCGATAAGGTTTGTGCATAAAAAATTAGAAGAAAAAACTATGAACATTTGAATCATGAAAATGCTAAATGATTTGTGGATAACAAATTAGTGATTCAGTCAAGGTCGAAAACGAATGTACTACAACGGTGAAATAGTGGTTGACATATGTATCATAAATCCGATATACTGTTCAAGACTGTCACACACAATGTAGTAAATTCGACATTCATGCAGGAGGTGTCTTAATAGATGAAACGTACTTACCAACCAAATAAACGTAAACGTAGTAAAGTTCACGGTTTCCGTGCAAGAATGAGCTCGAAAAGCGGACGCAGAGTTCTTGCAGCTCGTCGAAGCAAAGGAAGAAAAGTGCTATCAGCATAAGGCCACTGCCTCAGTGGTCTTTTTTTCTTTTTAAATTAATACAAATATGAGTACTATAGAAGAAAGACCAATTTCTTATTGGTTGCATTAAAAACAATAACTATAGTGACGGAGCAGGTGTATACAATGAATAAACGCCAGCGGGTTAAGAAGGACAAAGAGTTTCAACAAGTATTCAAAACAGGCAAGTCAATTGCGAATCGACAATTTGTCGTGTATTCCTTAAGGAAGGAAGGACAAATCGAATTCAGAATAGGATTGTCTGTCAGTAAAAAGGTTGGAAATGCCGTAACACGAAATAGGATCAAACGGTATATCAGACAATCCTTCTTGGAAATGAAGGAAGAGGTCCAGGATAATATGGATTATGTCATCATCGCCCGACATCAGGCGGCCAAATTGGATTTTCACGAAACGAAGAAAAGCTTACAGCATGTTTTACGTATAGCAAAAGTATTAAAAAGAGAGAAGAAGTAGATTGGTGCAATCGAAAATGATAAACTGGGACTAGCGTTATGCGGGGACATATGATGGAAGAAGATGAGATTTGGGGGAAACGATTTGAAAATGAATAAAAGGTTAGTTCTTATTCTCATCCTGACAGTACTGACTGTATTTCTTGCAGGATGTGGGGATTTTAATAAGGAAATTACTGTAGACAGTGAAGGATTTTGGAGTAAGTATGTTGTTTGGCCGTTGGTCTCTCTAATAATTGTATTTAAGGAGTTACTTGGATCATATGGGTTAGGAATTGTTGTAGTTACAATCATCATTCGGTTAGTGTTGCTTCCATTGATGATAAAACAGACGCAAAGCTCAAAAAAAATGCAAGAGATTCAACCAGAACTGAATGCGCTTAAAGTAAAATACAAATCAAAGGACGCTGTTACGCAAGAAAAGTATCGAACTGAAATGCAGAAAATTATGTCGGAACGGAAGGTTAATCCGGCAGCAGGGTGTTTACCGGTTATTATACAAATGCCGATTCTTTTTGGCTTCTATCATGCAATCAGCAGGATGAATGTTACGTACGACATAGGGAAGTTTCTTTGGTTTGAGCTTGCAGCTCCAAGTATAACGCTTGCAATTATAGCTGGACTCATCCAATTTGTTGTTCTTCGTACCGGACCGGCGATGGCTAATCCGCAAATGAAAGTAATGATGTATATCATGCCCGTCATGATTATGGTTTTTGGATCATTCCTACCAGCAGCATTGGCATTATATTGGGTGATCGGTAATATCATTTCGTTTATACAAAATGTCTTCATTTACAAACCATTTAAGAAAAAAGAAGTGGTACCTGTAAAAGTGGGAGGTAAAAAGAAATGAAAAAAGTGACGCGAAGGGGACCCACAGTTGAATTGGCTATCACGTCAGCATTGGCAGAACTCGGCGCTACACGTGATGAAGTGAATGTGGAAGTGAACGATAAGGGGAAAAAAGGATTTCTCGGTTTTGGTGTAAAAGAAGCTGAAGTGACTCTAACCATGATAAGTGTGAATGAACCTTTCGTCACTGAAGAAGTTGCTGTGCCGAAAGAAGAATTGAAAATAATTGAACCAGAAAAAGTAGATGTGCAATTGGATATGGATGAAGAGAAGACTTCCGAACTGCCTGGTAAATCCGAAGAACTTGAGAAGGTACGAGAAAAGGACATATCTGACGAGGCAGCCATTGAAAAAACCGCTCAGTACTTGAAAATGATGGCTGTTGAAATGGGAATTGAGGATATTCAAGTCAGTCAAGTGATTGATGGGAAATATGTCACCTTCCATTTGGAAAGTGACAAAGCGGCAATTTTAATTGGTAAACGCGGACAAACATTGAATGCGCTGCAGCAACTTGCACAACTTGTGGCGAATAAGTTTTCCAACGAATTTAAGGTTGTTCGTGTTGAAATTGGTGATTACCGCGAACGACGTGAACAATCACTTCAGTTACTTGCGGATCGGATGGCTGACAAAGCAGTTCGCAGCGGACGAAAAGTTCAACTTGAACCAATGCCTTCTTACGAAAGGAAAGTTATTCATCATACTTTGTCAAACCGGCCCGATATTGAGACATATTCCGAGGGATCTGACCCGTATAGATACCTTGTTATCCAGTCCATTCGATAAAGCAAAACTGCAATCTTGCAAAGATATCCGTCTTTGCAAGGTTTTTTTGTCTAAAAAGGAAAAAGGTTATCCACATTTTTCTGATTCGGATACTATGATGGTGACGTATTTTGTGTTATTATACTATGTTAGATAGTCATGTCCGGAAAAAGGTTATCCACATGTGTGTAACTAAGTTAGGAAGGTGATAAGAGTGCATTTTGATACAATAGCTGCCATATCTACTCCAATGGGAGAAGGTGCGATTTCCATCGTCAGACTTAGTGGGGATGAAGCCGTGCAAATCGCAGATAAAATTTTTCACAAGCCTGCGGGGAAAAAGTTGATTGACGAACCATCACATACAATTCATTATGGACACTTGATAGATCCCACTTCTGGTGAAACTGTTGAGGAAGTAATGGTGTCGCTTATGAAGGCACCCAAAACATTTACACGAGAAGACGTGGTTGAAGTGAACTGTCATGGTGGTATAGTGGCGGTGAATAGGGTGCTTCAACTGATTTTAAAAGAAGGTGCGCGCCTTGCTGAGCCAGGTGAGTTCACAAAACGCGCTTTTCTCAATGGACGTATCGATTTGTCTCAATCTGAAGCAGTCATGGACCTTATCCGTGCAAAGACGGATCGAGCGATGAACGTGGCATTGACTCAAATGGATGGAAAATTGTCCAGATTGATTGGTGGGCTTAGACAAGCATTACTTGAAACGTTAGCGCAGGTGGAAGTGAATATCGACTATCCTGAATACGACGACGTTGAAGAAATGACTATTCCACTTATGATCCAGAAATGTACATGGGTAAAAGAAGAGATAGATAAGCTGTTGCGCACCTCATCACAAGGGAAAATCCTACGAGAAGGGCTATCTACTGTTATTATTGGAAGACCGAATGTAGGGAAATCTTCATTGCTAAATAGTCTTATCCAAGAAAATAAAGCGATTGTAACCAACATAGCGGGGACAACGCGTGATATTATTGAAGAGTACGTTAATGTAAGGGGTGTACCACTTCGCCTTGTTGATACCGCAGGAATCCGAGAAACGGAAGATATTGTAGAACGAATAGGCGTAGAGAAGTCGAGAAAAGTGCTGAAAGAAGCAGATTTAATCCTACTTGTTCTTGACAGTGCTGAAGAACTTACAATAGAAGATGAACGGCTTTTCGAAGCAGTCTCAGGGATGGATACGATTATCGTCATTAATAAGACCGATCTTCCGCGGAAAATTGATTTGGTAAGAGTCAAACAACTTACTAGTAATGTAAAAATTGTTACCACTTCCCTTCTGAAAGATGAAGGAGTGGATGAATTAGAAGAAGCAATCGCTGGTCTCTTTTTCGAAGGGAATCTTGAAGCAGGCGATTTGACATACGTTTCAAACGCGAGACATATTGCGTTATTGCACAATGCACGTACAACAATAGAAGATGCATTAGGTGCGGCCGATGAAGGCGTACCAGTTGATATTATACAGATAGACGTCACACGGACATGGGAAATCCTCGGTGAAATTATTGGGGATACGGTTCAGGACAGTCTTATCAATCAGTTATTCTCGCAATTCTGCCTCGGGAAATAAAAGTAGAAGGAAGGAACTAGAACATGTCAAAATTTGAAGCAGGCACGTTCGATTGCATCGTCATTGGGGCTGGACATGCCGGCGTAGAAGCAGCATTATCCGCTGCTAGAATGGGTGCATCGACGCTCGTATTAACCATGAATCTCGACATGATTGCCTTCATGCCGTGTAATCCATCGCTCGGAGGACCTGCGAAAGGAATTGTTGTGCGGGAAATCGATGCAATGGGCGGTGCCATGGGTAAAGTAATTGATAAAACACATATCCAAATGCGGATGTTAAATACAGGGAAAGGACCAGCCGTACGTGCGCTACGTGCGCAAGCGGATAAAGTCCTTTACCAACAGGAAATGAAAAGAATACTTGAAGAAGAAGAAAATTTGACGCTCCATCAAGGAGTCGTTGAAGATTTGATCGTGGAAGATGGAGAAGTTAAAGGCCTCTTCACGCAAGTAGGTGCGGTATATCGTGCAAAAACGGTCATTATTACAACAGGAACATTTCTTCGAGGTGAAGTTATCATCGGGGACTTGAAATACTCAAGCGGTCCGAATAACCAGATGCCGTCAATCGGACTGGCAGAAAACCTAGAGAAGCTTGGATTTGATATGGTTCGTTTTAAAACGGGGACACCGCCGCGTGTTAACAGCCGAACAATTGACTACAGCAAAACAGAAATTCAACCAGGCGATGAAAAACCAAGGGCATTCAGTTATGAAACAACTGAATTCATCACCGACCAATTACCTTGTTGGTTAACG
The DNA here is from genome assembly GCF_900609045.1 of Filibacter tadaridae. Classification (GTDB taxonomy): domain Bacteria; phylum Bacillota; class Bacilli; order Bacillales_A; family Planococcaceae; genus Sporosarcina; species Sporosarcina tadaridae. The sequence continues at coordinate 136,787 of NZ_UXAV01000020.1, read as the reverse complement.
TATACGGCACCTCGTACACATGAAATCATCAATGAGAATCTACATTTATCTCCAATGTACTCGGGAGCAATTAAAGGAAAAGGTCCACGTTACTGCCCATCCATCGAAGATAAAATCGTACGATTCGCAGATAAATCACGCCACCAAATATTCCTTGAACCTGAGGGTCGGAACACAAATGAGGTATATGTACAGGGATTATCAACGAGTTTGCCGGAACATGTACAAAGAATGCTTATCGAAAGTGTTCCTGGACTTGAAAAGGCTGAAATGATGCGGGCGGGCTATGCAATTGAGTATGATGCTATCACGCCAACACAATTATGGCCAACGCTTGAAACAAAAAAAATCCGTAACCTCTATACAGCTGGTCAGATTAACGGAACATCAGGTTATGAAGAAGCAGCTGCTCAAGGTCTTATGGCGGGCATCAACGCTGCTGCCAATGTGCTTGAGAAAGAGGAAGTTATCCTAGGACGTGCGGATGCGTATATCGGTGTATTAGTCGATGATCTCGTAACAAAAGGGACAAGCGAGCCATATAGACTCCTTACATCTCGTGCAGAATACCGCTTGTTACTACGTCATGACAATGCTGATATGCGACTTACGGAAATCGGCTACAAGTTGGGATTAATCAGTGAAGAACGGCATGATGCGTTCCTGATGAAAAAACAACAAATTGATGATGAGATTACTAGACTACGTCAAACTACCATCAAGCCAAATGAAATGGTACAAGCGATTATTCAGGAAACGGACGGCTCTGATTTAAGGGAACCGATGAAAGCGGCGGATCTTCTAAAACGTCCTGAGATTAAATATAACCAAATTGAGAGAATGGTTCCTCCCACTGAAAAACATTCCGAGGAAGTGGAGGAGCAAGTTGAAATCTCTATTAAATATGAAGGTTATATCGAAAAGTCATTGCAACAAGTTGAAAGAATGAAAAAAATGGAGAATAAGAAAATACCCGAAAACATTGACTATAATGCAATATCAGGTATCGCAACGGAAGCAAAAAGTGTGTTAAATGAAGTACGACCATTGTCTATTGCACAAGCATCACGTATTTCTGGCGTAAATCCTGCTGATATATCAATCCTCCTTGTTTATATTGAACAAGGGAAAATTGCTAAAGTATCAAGCTGAACTGTTTAGATGGCTGATGCGGAGTAGATTTCCGCATCGGTTTTTTTAACAGACAAGAAGGTATACGTTTTTCAAAAGGGGGAGTATTGATGAACGAGGAGCAATTTGTACAAGCACTAAAAGAACAAGGAATTGAACTGGATAATAAGCAAATCACTCAGTTCAATCATTATTTCAAACTACTCGTAGAGTGGAATGAGAAAATGAATCTAACAGCAATAACGGATGCACCATCCGTTTATTTAAAGCACTTTTACGACTCCATTACAGCTGCTTTTTATAGTGATTGGAGCGGACCTAAGTCTATTTGTGATGTAGGGGCAGGAGCAGGGTTTCCAAGTATTCCACTAAAAATCTGCTATCCTGAACTTAACGTGACAATCGTAGATTCATTGAATAAAAGAATTGGTTTCTTGCGTCAGTTGGTAGAAGAAATTCAGCTTGAGAATGTTCACTTTGTCCATGCAAGAGCAGAAGACTTCGGCCAAGATCAAAAGTACCGTGAAAAGTTTGATATTGTTACTGCGCGGGCGGTTGCTCGTCTGTCTGTATTGGCTGAATTATGTGTACCACTCGTTAAAGTAAATGGTCTTTTTATCTCCATGAAGGGTGCAGCTGCAGACAATGAAATGGCAGATGCAAAAAAGGCAATTTCCATTCTAGGCGCCACCATTAAAGAAGAATATTCATTTATATTGCCTGTAGAAAATAGTGAACGTAATATTTTCGTATTTGAAAAGTTAAAAAATACACCTAAGAAGTATCCACGCAAGCCAGGGGTACCCAATAAGTCGCCAATCCACTAAATTGTTTCACGTGGAACAAAGAGTATAGAGGATAATCTATATACATGCCGAATTAATTGAATTAGGAAGCAGTCATAAAAAGGTGGTGCCGGGAATGAAAAGTCCTTTTTCACGATTTTTTGGAAATGGGGATAAAGGGGAAAATCCGCTAGTAAGCGAAGATATAGAAGAAGATTTACTGGTAAATGAAAGTAATCAATCGGAAAAAATAGTGCAGGTAAAAATAGATTCTATTAAACCCAATAAATATCAACCGCGGACAGTTTTTTCAGAAGAGAAAATAGAAGAACTTGCTAGAACAATTCATACGCACGGTGTCATTCAACCGATTGTTATACGTGGTACCGGTAATGATGAGTATGAAATCATCGCGGGAGAACGAAGATACCGAGCGATGAAAAAGTTGGGTTGGTCTGAAGTACCAGCAATCATTCGAGAATTGGATGATAAAGAAACAGCCTCAATCGCACTTATTGAAAATTTACAACGTGAAGAACTGACAGCTATAGAAGAAGCTTATGCGTATGAAAAACTCCTTGAGTTACATTCATTGACACAAGAAGCGTTAGCACAAAGACTTGGAAAAGGACAATCGACAGTAGCAAATAAACTACGGTTATTGAAACTTCCAGATGACATAAAAAATGCGATTATGGCAAAGGAAATATCGGAACGGCACGCTAGAGCTTTAATGCCTTTAAAAGATAATGAGTTACAATTACTCGCTTATAAAGAAGTGATTGAAAAACAACTGAATGTTAAACAATTAGAAAACCGTGTACACCAATTGTTGCATCCTGAAGAAGGTAAGAAAGAGAAAAAGATTGCTTCTCGCAGAAAGTCTGTGAGTAAGGATGTAAGAATTGCTGTCAATACAATACGACAATCACTAGCACTTGTCACAAAAAGCGGTATCAATGTAGAAACAGCAGAAGAGGATTCAGATGACTTTTACTTGATAACCGTGAAAATACCGAAGAAAAAGTGAAACCAAAACTCTTGCTCAATGATAGCAAGAGTTTTTTGTTACAGATTACTCCACATATTGAGCTTTATTTGCTATATTAGTAGTAGTTATTCACAAGTTGAACAATACAATCTTTTAGCAGTAGGAAAGCAGGTGCAAGTGTGGGTAGAATCATAGCAATTGCCAATCAAAAGGGAGGTGTCGGAAAAACGACAACATCCGTAAACTTAAGTGCTTGCCTTGCTTATATAGGCAAAAAAGTTCTTTTGATAGATACTGATCCGCAAGGGAACGCGACAAGTGGAGTCGGCGTCAATAAGGGTGATGTAAATCAATGCATTTACGATGTATTAATAGATGACGTTGATATTAAAGAAGTTATTCGTCCAACAAAAGTGGAAAACCTCGATGTCGTTCCGGCAACCATTTCTTTGGCCGGGGCGGAAATCGAGTTAGTGTCGACGATTTCAAGAGAAGTCCGAATGAAACATGCAATCCAAGAAGCAAAGAATATGTATGATTACATAATAATAGATTGTCCGCCTTCGTTAGGATTGTTGACCATCAATGCGTTAACAGCATCCGATTCAATTATCATACCTGTCCAATGTGAATATTATGCACTTGAAGGACTAAGTCAGCTATTAAGTACAATAAGGCTTGTCCAGAAGCATTTGAACGAGGATTTGACGATTGATGGCGTATTGTTGACCATGTTTGATGCAAGAACAAATTTAGGGATACAAGTAATTGAAGAGGTAAAAAAATACTTTCAAGATAAAGTATATAAAACAATCATTCCGCGAAATGTACGATTAAGCGAGGCTCCAAGTCATGGAGAGCCGATTATCATTTATGATTCAAGATCACGCGGTGCAGAAGTGTATGTAGAGCTTGCAAAGGAAGTGGTGCACAATGACTAAAGGCCTCGGAAAAGGACTTAATGCTTTATTTCCAGGAGAATCACTCAAAAAAGCGGAATCTGTCGAACAGATTCATGTGAAAAGTATTAAAGTGAATCCCTATCAACCAAGAAAAATATTTGATAAAAATGCGATTATTGAGCTAAGCGCTTCCATAAAGGAACACGGTATACTTCAACCGATTATACTTCGAAAAAAAGGAACAACTTATGAAATCGTAGTTGGAGAAAGACGTTTCCGTGCTGCAAAAATGGCCGGACTCGATGAAATCCCTGCCGTTGTTCGTTTCCTGACTGATGAAGAGACGATGGAATTTGCTGTTCTTGAAAATCTTCAACGAGAAGATTTAACGCCAATGGAAGAAGCAGAGGCCTATCATAATCTGATGGAAAACCTCGGGCTTACACAAGAGCAACTAGCATTTAGACTAGGTAAGAGTAGGCCGCATATTGCCAATCATATCCGATTATTAACGCTCCCGGGAAAGGTAAGAAACTATATCACTGAAGGAAAGCTTTCGATGGGGCATGGTCGTACCTTGCTTGGCCTACATAGAAAAGAGCAAATTATATTTGTAGCCGAACGGGTATTGAAAGAAGGACTTAATGTTCGCCAACTTGAACGACTTGTTCAAGGTATGAATGAAGATGTTCCACGTGAAACAAAAACTGAAAAAAAGAAAGACCTCGTTTTAGCCGAACGTGAGACTAACTTACGCGAATACTTTGGTACGAATGTGACAATTAAGAAAACTAAAAACAAAGGGAAGATAGAAATCGAATTTTTCTCTGAAGATGATCTTGAACGAATAATTGAATTATTAAGTGAGTAAATGGATACCTATTTTGCGTTCAGAGCAAAGTAGGTATTATTTTTAAAGGGTGGTAGTAAGTCTATGATTTTATTTGGAACAATTGTTAATGCCCTTTTAATCATTTTCGGTGCATTCTTAGGACGGATATTACATAATATACCTGAAAGAATGAAAGAAACAGTTATGTATGGAATCGGACTTACAGTCGCGGTCATTGGGATACAAATGACATTCGAAAGTTCGCAGATTCTCATTGTAATTATTAGTATTGTGTTTGGTGCAGTACTTGGTGAATGGATGAACCTTGATGAAAAAGTGAATCGACTTGGAGGGTGGATTGAAAGCAAGATGCCCTCAAAAGTCAGCGGTTCTGATATTGCACAAGGCTTTGTAACAGCAACTTTAATATTTGTTGTAGGTTCAATGGCGATTATCGGAGCAATTGATAGCGGGTTAAGAAATGACCATGATGTACTATTCATGAAAGGAATTATTGACGGATTTACTTCGGTCATCCTAAGCTCAACACTGGGTATTGGTGTTGTGTTTGCTGCTGTTCCTGTATTTCTGTATCAGTCAATTATCACTTTATTGTCAACACAAATTAGTCGTTTTGTGCCTGATGAATTATTGGATTTTTTCATATCTGAAATGACAGCCACCGGAGGTTTGATGATTCTTGCAATTGGTCTGAATCTAATTGGACTGACAAAAATAAGGGTTGCAAACCTTATTCCAGGTATACTTGTCGTTGGGATTGTCGTCACGATTGTATATACGTTATGACTTTGAACGTCCATAAGCGAGTTGCATAGAACGACCTAGAATACGGCTCATTTCATAAGGAAGAAGAAGTCGAGTACTTTGTAGTACTGCATGCTCCATGAAACCGGCAATATTAACAATGCCTTTTATAGCTACATCACCAACTGAAGGCAACTCTTTTCCAACTGCTTTGCCGGGATGAAGAGGGCCGCTCTGGATGAGCAATTGGCCGATGGAACCGCCTTTGCCAAGACAAGCGTCTATTGCGACTATGAAAGCGGATGGATAAGATTGAATCGTTTCGTCCAATCGTTGCTGTAAATTCAATGCATGTAACGGATCTTCCAATGTTCCTACTACTGGAAAAGGAAATAAGGGAGATTCAGTAAGGAAAGAACCGGTTAACGGTCCTAGTGCATCGCCAGTGGAGCGATCAGTTCCTATACAGAAAAAAACGATATTTTCCTCGTGGAACGGAATATGCTCAAGGAATAATGAACTAAGTTTCCAAACGGCACCCACTTCTTTATAATGAATCCGGAAATCACAAGTTGTAGAAAGAGCAGCTCGCATAAAAACACTCCCATTCTATACTTTATTGTAAATACTGTATATATGTTGAACAAATGACTTTCGGTATAAACTTAGCGTAGATGCCTTAAATAGAAATCTTTAATCCAATGTTTATAGTAGCCCTTGTACATACTATATACAGCTAACCCATGAATTATACGAAGGGGGGAGAATTGTGGAGTTAATTAAAAACGTACTAATAGGTTGAAAAACTTCTTTTCAGTCAAGAGACCTGGATTGGGCTTGGCCTTACAACACTTAAAATAGTTTTCATCATTACATTGGCAGTAATTGTAGTCCAGGTAGGAAAGAGTATTATCCGGCGTTTGTTTAAAGTGAAGTTAAAAGGACCGTTACGTAAATCAGAGAAAAGGGAAAACACCCTACGGAAATTAGTTGGTAACAAAGTCATTTAAGGATTTATAAAGATAGGGTAGGAAAGGAATGTGCTAGGTAGATGGAAAGAAAGATATTCGATTTAAACGATATAGTTGAGATGAAGAAGCAGCATCCATGTGGGACAAATGCATGGAAAATTATCCGGATGGGTGCAGATGTACGTATCAAATGTGAAGGTTGCGGACATAGTGTCATGATTAAGCGTAACGAATTTGCAAAGAAAATGAAAAAGGTACTCGTAAGAGCCGAGCCATGAACACAGATGGACATCCCTTAGCGTTGTCCTTATAATGGAAGAGTTGAGTAGAGAAAAGAAGACGCGTCATATAGATGAAAGGTTGGGAATTTAATGGCTTTAACAGCTGGAATCGTAGGACTTCCGAACGTAGGGAAGTCAACATTATTTAATGCAATTACAAAAGCGGGGGCGGAAGCTGCAAACTACCCGTTTTGTACGATTGATCCGAACGTGGGAATCGTAGAAGTACCGGACGAGCGTCTTAGAAAGTTGACGGAACTGGTTGTACCGAAGAAAACAGTCCCAACTGCATTCGAGTTTACGGATATCGCTGGTATTGTTGAAGGGGCAAGTAAAGGGGAAGGACTTGGGAACAAGTTCTTGTCCCATATTCGTGAAGTAGATGCAATCTGCCAAGTGGTTCGTTGTTTTGTGGATGAAAATATTACACATGTATCAGGCAAAGTTGATCCAATCAATGATATCGAAATCATTAACCTCGAGCTGATTCTTGCAGACATGGAAAGTGTTGAAAAAAGATGGACACGCGTAACGAAAATGGTAAAACAAAAAGATAAGGATGCAATGGCGGAAGAACCTGTATTAGCCAAACTAAGAGATGCATTTGAAAACGAGAAACCCGCCCGTTCAGTTGAATTCACTGATGAAGAATATGCGCTTGTTAAAGGCATGCACTTATTGACGATTAAACCGATGCTGTATGTTGCAAACGTTGCAGAGGACGAAATTGTAGATGCCGATACGAATGAGTATGTAAACCGTGTCCGTGAATTCGCAGCACAAGATGATGCACAAGTTATTGTCGTTTGTGCGAAAATCGAAGAAGAGATGGCGGAACTTGAAGATGATGAAAAAGAGATGTTCCTTGAGGAGTTGGGTATTAAAGAATCAGGATTAGACCAACTTATCAAAGCAGCTTATCATCTTCTAGGACTTGCAACGTATTTCACTGCAGGTGTTCAAGAAGTACGTGCATGGACATTCCGCAAAGGGATGAAGGCCCCGCAATGTGCAGGTGTTATCCATACAGATTTCGAACGTGGTTTCATCCGCGCTGAAACGGTAGCTTATGATGCACTTGTTGAAACTGGATCGATGGCTGCCGCGAAAGAAGCTGGCAAAGTCCGTCTTGAAGGAAAAGAATATATCGTCAAAGACGGAGACGTTATGTTATTCCGTTTTAACGTATAACCCACTTCAAAATCCAGGCATGATTGGTTAACTAGCCGTGTAACACAACAAAAATGCCGTATTCTACGAACAGGTAGATACGGCATTTTTTCATTGGTCCAATCGGTCGGGTGCATAGGCGTATAATTTGGGAAGCTGTGGATCATCCTTTATCAGCCAATCATCAGGCAGTTTCCGTAATTCCTTATACATCGCAAAATCACCAGCAGCTCCACCGATTAATACAGCGGCCAAGCCAAGCAACAATCCATTACCATAATATAATCCGATAATAGCAGGTACAACACCCGTTGTCCAAAATGGAAGCAGAAGTGCTTTGCGAATGGCATGATTCGTCATTAGCTGATCTGTCGTTGCGTATGCGATGCCCAACTTAAGATTGACGCCGACCACCATTTTCCTCCACGGGACGCGGCCGAAGATTCGGAAACCAAGTAAGTGGAAAAGCTCATGCAACACAATCAGAACAATATAGCCAGTGATGAAGATGACAACTGACCATAAGGTAATCGTAAAAGAAAACCCTTTATCAATCACAATCTTTAAAAAGATAAAAAGCAGAGCTGTTAGTATAGTGATGCGTAAGCTGCTCTTCGCCACTTTCAGTAAATCGATTGCAATTACATGGTCGGGTTCGTGAAGTTCATCCATTAAAATCACCTCTTTCAATAGTATACAATAATAAAGGTTGAAAAATTAACATCATCGTGCTAGAATGTATTGATGTGAGTAATAATTTTTACTTGCTCCTTGCCCGCTGCAATCAGCAGGGCCAAAGTCCATAAGGAGGTGACTAAAGATGAGAAAATACGAAATTATGTACATCATCCGCCCAACGGTAGAAGATGAAGCTAAAAAAGCATTGATCGCACGTTTCGACGAAATCCTAACTTCTAATGGTGCGGAAATCATCGAGTCAAAAGAGTGGGGTAAGCGCCGTCTTGCTTACGAAATTGACGACTTGCGCGAAGGTTTCTATCAGCTTGTTAAGTTAAATGCTGGTACAGAAGCAGTCGACGAGTTTACACGTCTTGCGAATATCAACGAAGAAATCATTCGTCATATGACGATCCGCATCGAAGACTGATCTATAGATATGTGAATTATGAAACTTACAAAATGATGAGGGAGGTTGAATTCTGATGATTAACCGAGTTGTTTTAGTAGGAAGACTGACAAAAGATCCAGAGCTTAAGTATACACAAACGGGTATTGCTGTTACGCGTTTTACGCTGGCAGTGAATCGGGCTTTTCAAAACGCACAAGGCGAAAAAGAGGCCGACTTTATCAGTTGTGTTGCCTGGAGAAAACAGGCTGAAAACGTTGCGAATTTTTTAAGAAAAGGAAGTCTTGCTGGAGTAGATGGTCGTATTCAGACGGGTAGCTACGAAGGACAAGACGGAAAGCGTGTGTATACAACAGAAGTTGTAGCAGATAGCACGCAATTTCTTGAACCGCGCAATGCGAATGCCGATCGATCCGGATCTGCACAGGGAGCGCCATCTTATGGTTCCCGGCAGAATGAGCAACCGAACTATCAACAGTCAAGTCAACAAAATCACCAACCGAATCAACAAAATTATACACGTACTGATGATGATCCATTCTCGTCAGGTAGTGGTCCGATAGAAGTATCGGATGACGACCTGCCGTTCTAATGATTTCAAAGTCTGTGACGATCAAGTAAGGAGGGAAACGATATGGCACCACGTCGTGGAGGCAAAAGACGCCGTAAAGTCTGTTATTTCACATCAAACAAAATTACACACATCGACTATAAAGATACTGACCTGCTTAAGAAATTCATTTCTGAGCGTGGGAAAATCTTGCCTCGTCGTGTAACTGGTACAAGCGCGAAGTATCAACGTAAATTGACACTTGCAATCAAACGCTCACGTATCATGGCACTTCTTCCATTTAGCTCGGAAGAAAGATAATTTAAGCACAATGGACCGCCCCAACAAACCGGCAACACCGGTATGAAGGCGGTCTTTTTTATTAGAAAGTAACAGGAACATGCATTCCATTTTTGGTTTAAAAACAATAAATATGATACAATTGGAGAAACTATTTAGCGGTGCGACTAAAGACCGTTAAAGGACAAAAATTGTTAGCCAACGAATGACCGGGGGAAATTAGATTATGCAAGATAACGCACGAAAAATTACATACGGAGCCATGATGATTGCATTATTTGTCATCCTACTGGCAGTATCATTTTATGTACCGCTTATCGGTGTTATTACGATGCTGTTCATCCCACTGCCCATTATCCTTTATCGATTACGTTATGATCGGGCCTTATCGGTTCTTGTTACAGTAGTGGGTATATTCCTTTCAGTGTTAATAGGCGGAATAGCACTTGTTCCTTTTGCGTTTGTTCACGGACTACTAGGTCTAGTTATAGGTGACACGCTTAAAACGGGTAAAACAAAATTATATACGTTCATGGCATCAGGTCTTGCACTACTGATCACAGGAATGATTATGTATGTTGGGGCTGTATTATTTTTTAAATTCAACATTATTGAAGAAGTATTCGAGAATATGCGCACAGCACAGGACCAAGTAAAAACGCTAATGGAAAGCTACGGTGGACTGCCTGAAGGTTTCGATGAAGCAATGGCGGCCAGTTTCACGTTTTACGAATATGCACTTCCATCAATTTTCATCATCATGGCATATCTAGTTACTTTTACAATCGTTGTTCCTAACGTTGCTATTGTAAAACGTCTTGGTCATAATGTATCGACATTTCAACCATTCCGCAATATGAAATTGCCTGTAATAACGGTCATCCTATACGGACTTCTGCTGATTACACCGTATATGATCAAAATGGAACCGGGAACGAACCTATTTCTGATTTCGGTGAACGCGACAATCATTTTAAGATTTCTCTTTTTGCTGCAAGGAATTTCATTTATCCATTACTACTTGAGTGAAATGAAGCTGCCAAAGGTTGTAACTGTTGTAGCAACCTTACTTGCATTAGTGTTAAGCCCTATAACAACAATACTTGGGATAGTGGATGCGGGTATGAATGTTCGGGCTTGGATTGGAAAAGGCAAGATGAAGTGAGGAGATGAGACAATGACGTCACTTTTCAGAAAAAGAGCTATTCGTTATCCACTGACGGTGTTGTCGCTCCTTGGCGTGATGGCGGCTATTCTTTTGCTTTTGACCAACTTCTGGATAGGTCTTTTATATGCTGTCCTGTTTGTAACAACAATCGGGTTTGCATGGAAAGTAGAAGATCAGACGTATGTTGAAACCGAGAAACATATCGAGACGCTATCATATAGGATGAAGAATGTCGGCAAGGAAGCACTTTTGGAATTACCAATCGGCATCATTCTAATTGACGAAAAGAATACGATTGACTGGGCAAATCCGTATGCGGCAAAGATATTTGCTAAAGAGACACTTATTGGTGATGAGTTATTTACTTTATCAAAACAGTTCCATTCGATTATGAAGAACGATAGTGTGGAACAAAATGTGGTAAAGGTTGGTACACAATCCTTCAAGGCTTTTTACAAACCGGATGAGAAACTTATTTATCTGTTTGATATTACGGAGCAGGTGGAAATGGAGTTTCTTTATTATGCCGATCGTACCGTTTTGGGCATTATACTTGTCGATAATTATGATGAGCTTGCACAAGCAATGGATGACCAAACAAAAAGTCAGTTGAATTCACTTGTGACATCACTCGTCAATCGTTGGGCGACGGAAAATGGTATTTTTGCCAAACGTATAGCTAGTGATCGTTTCCTAACAGTTTTCAATGAAGCAACCTTAGCTGAATTGGAGAAAACGAAGTTCTCAATTTTAGACGATATCCGGGAAACTACCGCCAAGCAAAGCACTGCACTTACGTTAAGCATAGGCGTCGGAATGGGGTCTGCCTCGCTTATCGAGTTAGGTGAATTGGCGCAGTCGAGTTTGGATCTTGTGCTCGGACGCGGCGGCGACCAAGTGGCGATTAAGCGTACTGACGGTAAACTGAAGTTTTTCGGCGGCAAGACGAACCCTGTGGAGAAAAGAACAAGAGTAAGGGCAAGAGTGATTTCGCATGCTTTGCGCGATTTAATACAAGGAAGCGACAAAGTATTTGTCATGGGCCATAAAATGCCTGATATGGACGCAATCGGTGCCTCTATTGGTGTTCGGAAAATGGTACGGATGAATAATATCGAAGGGTATGTAATTGTTAACTCAAACGAATTCGATGTTAGTGTAACAAAGCTGATGGAAGAGATAGAGCAAAACCAAGAGCTGTATAGTCAATTCATCTCACCGGAAGATGCGTTATCAATGATGACCGAAAAGTCACTTCTAATCGTAGTGGATACACATAAACCAAGCATGGTTATCGATGAGAAGGTGATAGACAAGGCAGAGAAAGTTGTTGTCATCGATCATCATAGACGAGGTGAGGAGTTTATCAACAATACGATGCTTGTTTACATGGAACCTTATGCATCATCCACTGCTGAGCTGGTAACGGAACTAATTGAGTACCAGCCGAAACATGAGAAGCTTACGATGCTTGAATCGACTGCATTACTTGCGGGAATTATTGTTGATACAAAGAGCTTTACGCTCCGTACGGGTGCAAGGACATTTGAAGCGGCATCCTATTTAAGGACGAATGGAGCAGATACGGTACTTGTCCAGAACTTACTAAAAGAAGACATTGAGACGTATATTGAACGTTCGAAACTGATTGAAACAGTTGAACTTTTCATGAATGGAATAGCAATTGCAAAAGGCAATGACCTGGATACCTATGGATCTGTTTTTATTGCCAAAACGGCGGATCTTCTACTGTCAATGCAAGGTGTTTCCGCTTCATTCGTCATTGCACCCCGCGCAGACGGTAAAATTGGGATAAGTGCACGTTCACTCGGTGAATTGAACGTCCAACTTGTCATGGAACAACTTGGAGGCGGCGGTCATTTAACTAATGCGGCTTGCCAACTAGAGGTTGAATCTGTGGAAGAGGCCAAAAAAGTGCTACAATCTATACTAGAAGAAATGCAAACAGGTTCTGAGAAATAACGAAATCAGTAGAATACAGATAAAGGGAAAGGGGAAATTCAACATGAAGGTAATCTTCTTGCAGGACGTAAAAGGAAAAGGTAAAAAAGGTGAAGTGAAAGAAGTATCAATTGGTTATGCACAAAACTTCCTTTTGAAAAATAATATGGCGGTTGAAGCCACTTCCGGGAATATGAGTAAACTTGAAGGGCAAAAGAAACGGGTAGCAAAAGATGCAGCAGAAGAACTTGCGGAAGCAAAAGTACTGAAGGAAAAAATCGACAATATCACTATCGAAATGAAAGCAAAATCAGGTGAAGGCGGACGGTTATTCGGCTCAATCACAACAAAACAGATTGCAGATGCATTGAATAAAACAGAAGGCATCAAAGTCGACAAACGGAAAATGGAACTGCCTGATGCTATCCGTGCACTTGGCTTCACAAATGTCCCGATTAAAATCCACCAAGACGTAACGGCAGTATTAAAAGTACATGTAATAGAAGAAAAGTAAGGAGATAGACAGATGGACCAGATGATCGATCGAGTTCCACCCCATAATAACGAAGCGGAACAGTCGGTTATCGGAGCAATTTTCCTGGAACCACTTGCGCTTATTACGGCGGCAGAACTCCTAATGCCAGAAGACTTCTATAGAATGGCGCACCAAAAAATCTTTAATACAATGATTAACCTGAGTGACAAAGGACAGGCAATCGACGTCGTAACAGTAACAGAAGAACTATCTGCAAGGAAAGAGTTAGAAGATGTCGGTGGAATTTCCTATTTGACTGAAATTGCGAATGCAGTGCCAACCGCAGCTAACATCATACACTATGCCCATATCGTAGAAGAGAAGGCGCTTCTACGACGTCTTATCCGTGTAGCTACGTCAATCGTCGAAGATGGTTACACACGCGAAGACGAAGTGGAGACATTGTTATCAGAAGCAGAAAAAAAGATGATGGAAGTATCCAATCGGAAAAATGCAGGCGACTTCAGGCATATTAAAGACGTCCTAGTTGAAACGTATGACAGCATTGAATTACTTCATACACGCAAAGGCGACGTTACGGGTATCCCGACAGGATTCAGAGATTTGGATAAAATCACTGCCGGTTTCCAGCCGAACGATTTGATTATTGTTGCTGCACGACCGTCCGTCGGTAAAACGGCTTTCGCACTTAACGTTGCACAAAATGTAGCGACAAAGACTGATGAGAATGTTGCTATTTTCAGTTTGGAGATGGGTGCAGAACAACTTGTCATGCGTATGCTTTGTTCGGAAGGTAATATTGATGCATCTGTGCTTCGTACGGGTGCTCTTGAAGCGGAGGATTGGCGTAAGTTGACAATGGCCATGGGCAGTCTGTCGAATGCCGGTATTTTCATTGATGATTCACCGGGTATCCGTATAAATGAGATTCGCTCAAAATGTCGTCGTTTGCAGCAAGAACATGGCTTAGGCATGATTATGATTGATTACTTGCAACTTATTGTAGGCAGTGGGCGTTCCGGAGAAAACCGACAGCAGGAAGTATCGGAGATCTCCCGCTCGTTAAAAGGCCTTGCTCGTGAATTAAAAGTGCCAGTTATCGCTTTATCTCAGCTGTCTCGTGGTGTTGAACAACGTCAAGACAAGCGACCGATGATGTCAGATCTTCGAGAATCAGGAAGTATTGAGCAAGATGCCGATATTGTTTCATTCTTATACCGTGAAGATTATTATGACAAAGAAACTGAAAACCAAAATATGATTGAAATTATCATTGCAAAACAACGTAACGGTCCAACCGGAACTGTCACACTCGCATTTGCAAAGGAATATAACAAGTTCGTCAATATCGACTGGAGTCAACACGAATCCGTTTTACAATAAAACTATACACCCGGTGCCCGGTTACTGCCATCATTTGTAATACAGCGTTTGACGTTAGTCATACAAAATCGAAAAACACGTTACTGCCGAAACTATTCGGATAAGTAACGTGTTTTTTGTCGTAAAATCACCGACTAAAAGTGCGATGATTATCTAAAAACGGAGAGATTAATTGTTTAAAGTGTGGAATTATTGAAATGAGGACTAGTAAATTCACAAAATAATTACTAGTATCTGTAAAATGATTGTATAAAATGGATGTAATTATACAATCTCGTTACAAAGTACTAAAATGTAACATCCATAAGAATGGATATGTTAGATTATAGAAGCGTGAAAATTATATTCACAAACTAAAACAATCTACCGGTCTTCCGGTTTATAGACGGAAGGAGCAACGTATATGTCTATTGAAAAAAATAAACAAGATAAGAGAAAAAGAACGCTATTCGGAAGGAAAGCTCCATTCGGTCATATTCAAAAGGTATTCATCATTACGGTGATGCTAGTTACCCTGGGCCTAAATGTAGGTTTTGCGAATGAGGATAAGGGATTGGAGCTACAAACAGTATTCCATGTCTATTCGAACG
This sequence comes from Filibacter tadaridae, assembly GCF_900609045.1. Taxonomy (GTDB): domain Bacteria; phylum Bacillota; class Bacilli; order Bacillales_A; family Planococcaceae; genus Sporosarcina; species Sporosarcina tadaridae. The sequence continues at coordinate 121,423 of NZ_UXAV01000020.1, read as the reverse complement.
GGGAATACGTGGGTAAGTTATCTGACGAAAAAAAGCTAGAACAACTGAAAGAACAGAAATTGGAAAAGGCAAACTCCGAATTTAAGAATCTGCCATTAATGATAGGAACCGAGTTATCAGTCATTCCTGAGCGAGTATTCATGGCTGGAACAGAAGATGAAGTTGTTTTGAAGAAACTTCAAAACATAGTAACTGTCAAAGCGGAAGCAGTCGGAATTTCAATTGATGGTGAGTTGGCACTCTTCGTCAACGATATGACTGCCTATAATGAAGTGATTCGAAAACTTAAATTGCAGTCAGTTAACGAGAAAGAGCTTAATGAATTTGAAAATCGTACAAGATCTACTGAACCTATACCACCTCTAAGGGAAAACGAAACACGTATAGCAAATATTATTCTGAGTTCCGATATCCAAGCGGTAAATAGTGAAATAGCTCCGGAAAAAGTAAAACAGGTAAAAGAGGCTGTCGTTTTGCTCAATAAAGGAACGCTTGAGGAAAAGAACTATACGATTCAACCAGGAGATGTACTTGGCTCAATCGCATCGGCGCATAATATGCCTACAGAGAAGTTATTAGAACTTAACCCGGGCTACAGTATCGAATCCATACTTCACCTGGGAGATAAACTTAACGTTACAGCTATTGAACCTTACGTTGAAATAGAAGTTCAATATGAAGCAAAAAAAAGAGTGAAAATTGAACATGAAAGACTAACTGAAAAAGATAGTTCTTTATACAAAGGCGAAAAGAAAGTAACACAGAAAGGTTCAGATGGAGAGAAAATAGTTACCAAACTCATTCGGAAACAAGATGGAAAAGTTGTTGGTCAATCCGTACAGGAAGAAAAGGTTTTAGTAGAACCTACAAGTAAAGTGGTCGTGGTTGGAACAAAAGTAATGTCCTCTAGAGGGACAGGATCATTCAAGTGGCCAACAGTCGGTGGTTATGTTTCAAGCAAAAGGGGAACACGTTGGGGCAGAATCCATCAGGGAATCGATATTGCTCGTCCTTCTTCACGAACGATAAAAGCTTCCGATAATGGTGTTGTAATAACAGCGGGACGTCATAGTACATATGGAAACCGAGTCATTGTGCGTCATAACAATGGGTATAAGACATTGTATGCACACTTAGCATCGATTAATGTCCATGTAGGACAAGTAGTCCCGCAAGGCACAAAGATTGGTGTCATGGGATCAACGGGTCGAGTTACAGGTATGCATCTTCACTTTGAGGTATTTAAAAACGGTTCTAACATTAATCCATTGGACGTACTTCGATAAATAGACACAAAAAGGACGATACATAATTTGTATCGTCCTTTTTGATCTCTTCCTAAGCGTCTGGGGAAGTTATTTCCTGGGGAATAGATGAAGCGAACCTTCTCGTAGAACGTGCGAATGACGTGGAAGAGTGATAAAGTAGACATACATTAATAGATGTGACAAAAGGCGAGAAGAGGGAGAATATATGCAAAATAAAACGATACTAATAGTCGATGATGAAAAACCGATTGCTGACATTATTGAATTCAACTTAAAAAAAGAAGGCTTCAATGTCTTCTGTGCCTATGATGGAGAAGAAGCACTTGAAAAGGTGGAGGAAGTCAGACCTGACTTGATGCTTCTGGACATTATGCTACCTAAACGTGATGGAATGGAAGTATGCCGTGAAGTACGAAAAAAGTACGACTTCCCAATTATCATGTTAACAGCGAAAGACTCTGAAATCGATAAGGTACTAGGATTGGAATTGGGCGCAGATGATTATGTTACAAAGCCATTCGGTACGCGGGAACTCATTGCTCGCGTGAAAGCGAATTTAAGAAGACATATGAAAGTGGCATCTGAAGAAGAAGAAACTACAAATGAAATAACAGTTGGAAACTTAATTATACAACCGGATGCTTATCTTGTTTTAAAAAGAGATGAAACAATTGAGTTAACCCACCGTGAATTCGAACTTCTGCATTACCTTTCAAAACATATTGGACAAGTGATGACGCGGGAGCATTTGTTGCAAACGGTATGGGGTTATGACTACTTCGGTGATGTGCGGACAGTCGATGTGACAATTAGAAGACTACGTGAAAAAATAGAAGATACGCCAAGTCATCCGGCCTGGATTGTTACAAGACGCGGCGTCGGGTATTATTTACGTGATCCGGAACAGGAGTAAAAGTATGCATAAGGTCGGTATTTTTAAATCTATCCATGTTAAGTTTGTGCTGATGTACGTTATGCTTATTATGATAGCCATGCAAATTATCGGACTCTACTTTGCCAAAGAGCTTGAACAAACAATGAAGACAAATTTCACAACGTCTATTGTTGAGCGAATGAATCTTGTTGAATTCAGTGTGGAAGAAGAACTTACGAAAAATAGATCCGCAGATGATTTATCACTTGAGCAAAGTTTGACGACTGTTCTTTCGGGCTTCACTTCAGAAGATATCAATGAAATTATGGTCGTTAACCCGAACAGATATATTCTTGCGACGTCTGTTTTTGATAACAAAGAGAGTGTTGGGCAGCGTTCAACAGACGATATCGTAAAAAGATCGCTAACGTCAGGGACACCATTCGATATGATTTATTTGGATACGGATTCAAGAAGTAGAATTTGGGTCCGTGCATCCCCTATCAAAGAGGGGGATGAAGTGATTGGAACTGTCTATCTGGAAGCGAATATTGAAAAAGTTTTTAATCAGATAGAAGAAATCAATCAAATTCTTGCTGGCGGTGCTGCCGTTTCTTTAACCATTACAATAATTATCGGGATCTTCATTGCCCAAACAATGACTAGACCGATTTCCGATATGCGGCGTCAAGCGCAAGCGATGGCAAAAGGGAATTACTCTCGAAAAGTGCATGTCTACGGAAATGACGAAATGGGTCAGCTGGCGATTGCCTTTAATCACTTGACTAACCAGCTGCAAGAATCTCATTCAACGACGGAGAGTGAGCGGCGAAAACTTGCATCTGTACTTGAAAACATGACGGATGGCGTCATTGCGACGGATCGTAAAGGGCGCGTCAGTCTCATTAACGATGCTGCACTGGCTATGCTTAGAATGACACGTGATGTTGTGTTGAACAGACCGATATCCAGCATTCTAGGGCTAGAGCAAGAGTATTCATTCGAAGAACTTATTCAAATAAAAGAATCCCTTGCACTCGATTTTAGTACGGAGGAAGAGCCGTATATTTTACGAGCAAGCTTTTCAGTGACCCAAAGGGAAACGGGCTTTGTAAACGGACTTATCGTTGTGATGCATGATAATACCGAACAAGAAAAAATCGATATGGAGAGACGTGAATTCGTATCAAATGTATCACATGAATTGCGTACACCATTGACGACAATGCGAAGTTATTTAGAGGCATTAGCTGACGGTGCGTGGAAGAACGAAGAAATAGCGCCGTCATTCTTGCATGTCACACAGACTGAAACGGAGCGCATGATCCGACTTGTCAATGACTTGTTGAAACTATCTAGAATGGATAGTAGAGATTATGATTTAAATAGGGAATGGGTTGAATTTAATACATTCTTCAATTCAATCATTGACCGCTTCGAGTTTTCAAAGTCAAAAGATGTCCAATTCCTTCGATTCCTATCTAACAAGGAATTGTTTGTTGAAATTGATACAGATAAGATGACGCAAGTAATCGATAATATCATTTCGAATGCATTAAAGTATTCTCCGGATGGCGGCAATATTAGCTTTGATGTTACGCTGTCAAATGACGTTGTTACTGTGATGATTGCAGACGATGGAATGGGAATACCGCAAGCTAACGTGAAACGTATCTTCGACCGGTTTTACCGTGCCGACCGTGCCAGATCTCGCGCGATGGGCGGAACTGGGCTTGGCCTTGCAATTGCCCGTGAGATGGTAATGGCTCATGAAGGGGAGATATGGGCGGAAAGCGAAGAAGGCAAAGGGACGACAATCTTCTTTACATTGCCGTTCGAACTTCAAGAGGACGGTGAATGGGGTTGAAATATATTGAAACGGTCAAATCAGTTGTTCTTGTCTCACTTGTTCTATTAAGCATGACACTGACATTTTTCATTTGGACGTATACGCCTCGCTATAAAACAATTGAAAAGCAAACAGTAGACATTTCCATCGCAGAAAAACAAGAAATAAAAAGCATCATTAAACCATATAAGGTGCTGTTTAACTTTGGAGAAAAGATGAATGGAACAACCGACTCAAAGGAAATTGATCAAGTTGTAAATGCCATGAAAAATTGGAGAATCTCAGACGTCGAATTAGAAGACAATAACTTCAATGAAAAAAAAGTGGACCAATTACAACGCAAAAAGAATCATTATACATTGTTTTTTCATGGGCAAGTTCCCCTAATTCTTTATGACAATGTATTGAATATCGACGATTCTACTTTTATGGGCGCCTCTTTTGACCGCCTGATTGTAGATTGGAATCCAGCCAGCATGGTAATGGAAATCCACTTTGTAAACGGAAAAGACGGAAAGCGCTATAGTGCAAATGCAAAAGTAGATGATTATCAACGTTTTCATCGTTCTGTACTAACGCGGGGGCATGATCTTGGCTTATACGTGGACGTGAATGCGGGAGGTTCCCCATTCATCGCCGTACCGGCTAAACCAATCGAAATAGAGCGGGACGTCTACTACCCAAGGGACATAGGTGCCGATAAGTTCCGGGATGCGCTTTTCACAGATCCGAAATCAGTGCGTAAAAGCCAGATTAGTTTAAATAAAGAACAGTTCCAAGATGATCACGCTTTAATGAATATCAATACAGTCAGCAAAGAATTATCTTATGTGTATCCAGTTGCAGAAAGTCCACTGGAAGCAGCTCCCTCTGAATTACTGAAGAAAACAATTGACTTTGTAAACGAACATGCGGGCTGGACAGATCAGTTCAGATATATGGATATGAACCCTCAAACCCGCTCTGTTACGTTTCAATTATTTTCAAATGGATTACCTGTCTTTAGTGATACAATAACTTCCATTGAGCAAGTTTGGGGAGAAAACCAGGTTTTTAAATACATTCGTCCACTCTATACACTTGGTTCACCATCCTCTTCGGGGACAGAAGAAGCGATTCTTCCTTCGGGTATTGAAGTAGCTGAAAAGCTGCGGGAGTCAAAAGAGACTAATTTTAGTGCTGTCAGGGAAATTGCGCCGGGTTATTTTATGGAGCATGATAGCCAAGAATTATTTTTCATCATGGAACCGGCATGGTTCTATTTAGTGAATAACGAATGGAAACGTTTTTCACCAGAAGGGCCCGGGGGTGAATTGATTGGATTGGAATAAAACAAAAACGATTTTTATAATCGTATTTTCAATTCTCAACGTCTTTCTTTATTTGCTTTACGTGAACCGACTTACAGAAGCACAAAACCTGCAGGTACTTGGGAAAGTAACGATTGAGGAATCACTTCGGATGGAAAACATCTCATATGGTGAACTGCCAAACTACGAAAAAGATTCGTCATATCTATTTGCAGAAGCGGTTACGTTTACGGACAAAGAATTAGAAAGCCTGAAAAACCAGACATTCAGTGTGGAGGGCACAAAACTTATTTCAAAAATGATTGATCCCGTAAGTGTGCGAAACACTAAAGGAGATTATAACTTCACGGAGTTCTTATCCAAGAATGTGTTGCACGGGGCGGAGTACACCCTATGGGAAATAGATAAAAAACACCAACAGGCGCTTTACTTTCAAAAAGTGGACGATCATCCAATCTACTTTAGTCAAGATGCAATGCTAACGATCTACTGGAATAGTGAAGGAAAAGTGACCGGTTATGAACAGCACATGTTTGGGGACTTTAACAAGTTCAATCGGAAGAAGGATTTACTTCCCCCTCTACAAGCTATGGGCTCCTTATTGTCACGTGGGTACTTAAAAGCGGATTCAAAAGTTATTGAGTGGAAACTTGGTTATTCAACATTGATGAAACCGACAGAAACACAGGAATTCACAACGACAACGAAGCAAGTATTTGCTCCAACGTGGTTTCTTCATGTAAAATTGAAGAATGGGGACACGGAAGACTACTTCGTCAATGCAGATGAAGGAAAAGTTATAGAGTTCCAGCACGAACCGTCTGAAGACGATCAAAAGTAAGGAGATTTTTGTTATGCGTTTAAGTGTGCTTGCAAGTGGAAGTACGGGTAATGCAATTTATATAGAAAATGATGAACATACTTTTCTGGTCGATGCAGGTTTCAGCGCGAAAAAGCTAGAAGGCCTTATGAACGGCATTGACCGTTCATTGAAGCAAGTCGATGGGATTTTCGTCACACATGAGCATAGTGACCACATAAAAGGAATTGGTGTTGTTGCACGAAAATACGGCATCCCAATCTATGCGAACGAGAAAACGTGGCAAGCGATGGATGGTCATGTAGGTACTATTCCATTGGAGCAGCGTTTCCAATTTGACATGGAGACGGTAAAGTCATTTGGTTCACTTGACGTCCAGTCATTCGCTGTTTCGCATGATGCAGTAGATCCGATGTTTTATATATTCCATGAAAACGGTAGGAAAGCGGTTGTCATTACTGATACAGGGTATGTAAGTGATCGGATGAAAGGCTTCATCCGCGGTGCCGACGCTTTTGTTTTTGAAAGCAATCACGATGTTAGCATGCTTCAAATGGGTCGCTATCCATGGTCCATTAAGCGACGGATTCTAAGTGATGTAGGTCATGTGTCAAATGAAGATGCTGCTGTCGCAATTAGTGAAGTTGTAGAACAAAAAGAAACGAGGATTTATCTATCCCATTTAAGTAAAGATAATAATATGAAAGACCTTGCAAGGATGAGTGTTTCGCAGACGCTAGAAACATGCGGTATCAGAACGGGTGAATTTATACATCTTTATGATACGGATGCAGAAAAGCCCACGGAACTCATTACAGTATAAAAAAGTACGTTAAAACCTTGCCTACAAGTGAGGTTTTTCTTTTTACCTTGTAAAAGATTTTGAAACCGTTGAAATAGGGTAATGTTAATAAAAGAACAAGCTCCAAGAAAGGATGAAGCAGATGGATGAATTCAACCAGTTTCCTAATAATAAAGATGAACAACCAAAAGTGACTGAACAGGAGCGACTTATTCCTACCGAACCGGAACGCAAACCATCTAAGAAACCAGGTGGTTTTTGGATGGGTCTTTTGGGTGTTATAGTTGGTGCATTGCTTGCCTGGCTTGTGTTATCGAATGTCAATGTAACGGGTAATGGCCAAATCAGTGGCGCAAAGAAAGATGCCGGTATAACAAAGACAGAGCGGATTTCTGCGGATATCAATACAGATGTGACAGGAATCGTCGAAAAAGTGGCAGACACAGTCGTAGGGGTTACGAATTTGCAAACTGCGGATGAATTCTGGGCATCGGCGGAAGCACCGCAAGCAGCTGGTTCCGGATCAGGCGTCATCTTTAAGAAACAAGGCAAAAAAGCATATGTCATTACAAATCATCATGTTGTCGAGGGCGCACAGGAACTCGAAATTACATTTGACGACGGTACGAAGTCTGAGGGAAAACTTGTTGGCAGTGATATGTGGACAGACCTCGCTGTCATCGAAATAAACGCTGAAAATGTAAAAGCGGTTGCGGAGTTCGGTGACTCGGATGCCTTAAAGCGTGGCGAGACGGTCATCGCAATAGGTAATCCGCTTGGCCTGGGTTTTTCAGGGTCCGTTACAGTAGGTGTTGTATCAGGCAAAGACCGTTCAGTACCCATTGACTTTAACCAAGACGGTCGGATGGATTGGCAGGCCGATGTGCTGCAAACAGACGCAGCCATCAACCCTGGAAACTCAGGCGGTGCGCTTATGAATTTGGCGGGCCAGCTAATCGGCATTAATTCGATGAAAATATCCGAAGAGGCGGTCGAAGGAATCGGTCTGGCAATTCCCATCAACCTTGCAATCCCAATAATTGAAGACCTTGAAAGTATGGGCGAAGTTAAACGTCCAACAATGGGTGTATCACTCATTGACCTTCGAAGTATACCCGCACATCAACAACAGGAAATGTTAGGTCTACCGACAGATGTGACGGACGGCGTTGTTGTAACGGATGTAATGCCGGCTTCACCTGCACTACAGGCAGGCGTCAAGAAATATGATGTGATTGTCGAAATGGATGATGAAAAGATTGAAGATATGGTCACGTTGCGTAAACACCTGTATAATGCGAAAGATGTAGGTGACACGATGCGTATGAAAGTGTATCGAAAAGGAAAAGTTCTTGAAATTGAAATGGTATTGAAAGACGGAAATTCATTCTGACAAGTAGAGTCTTATAATAAAATGAAAAAATCTTATCCACAGCAGGTAGAATAGCGAAACCGTAGCTATTCTACCTGCTTTTCATTTTATTTTCACGCTTTGTGGATAAGTCTAAATATTTGTGAACAACTTTGTATAAAACAAAAATGACGAAAGAAGGAATAAAAATGAAGATATACAGCTGCGAAACCCATATAAATCATGCACTTGATGTTTTTGTCGCGGAGCAAGAAAAGTTCCCAATCTTAGAATCCTTATCAGAAGGAGAAAAGTTATCCACAAACTGTACATACTGCGATTGCATTGCATTATATATTGTGGCAAACGAATAAACAGGCACAATATATAGTGATGTCTGTGGATATGTGTATAAGTTCTGTGTATAACAATTTAAAAAGGGTGGACAACTTGTGAATATTTCAATTGTGAGTGTAGGTAAACTTAAAGAAAAGTATTTGAAAATGGGGATGGACGAATTTACAAAGAGGTTGGGTACTTATGCAAAAATCAACTTGCTGGAGGTTGCAGACGAAAAAGCGCCAGAATCGTTGAGTGAGGCAGACATGGAAATCGTGAAGAAAAAAGAAGGGGAGCGCATCCTTTCCAAAATCAGTACAGATGCATATGTGATTGCGTTGGCAATTGACGGAAAGATGAAAACCTCGGAACAACTGGCTGCCGATTTGCAATCGTTAATGACATACGGGCGTAGTAAAATCGTTTTCGTAATCGGCGGATCACTCGGATTGCATGACAGCGTGTTGAAAAGAGCAGATGAGCTATTGTCGTTTTCAAAAATGACATTCCCACACCAGATGATGAAACTGATACTGTTGGAGCAAGTGTATCGGGCGTTTAGGATAATGAAGGGTGAACCATACCATAAGTAAATGAGTTTTGAACTCGTAAAACTTATTTTGAGTGCCAGGCAACGCTGAATTCAGCACACACTGAGTTCCGAATACCTGGCATCCATTATCGCTGCAAATTGTCTCTAGCCTTTAAAGTTCCTCTGACCTTTCTTTCGTCTTGATTAAATAATAGGCATTGATCCAGGTTGCAATAGGAATCACCAAAGCAATGCCGATACCGGCACAGAGGATCAAGAGCATCTCGGAGCTGAATACTTTGGAATTGACGATTTCTCCAATGGAGTAGGATAGGTCTTTAAACCATAGAAGTAATGCCAAGTAACCTCCAAAGAATGCGAAAAACAGTGTATTCGTATCTGATCCTAAAATATCTCTTCCAACACTTAAACCGGATGCTACTAGCTCCTTTTTGCTTATGAGTGGATTATGCTTAAAGATTTCATGCATGGAAGAGGCGATGGAAATAGCTACGTCCATAATGGCACCGATTGTACTGATAATAATGACGGAAGCCCCAATCTTCATGAAGTCTACCCCGATATAAAGAGATAACCCGGCGATTGCCTCTGTTTCTTCCTCTCCAAACCCCTGAATCATCAGCTTTTCGGATATGAAGACAATGAAAAAAAGTAAAAATCCAATAACGATCATCGTGGAAATGAATGCAATGACCGTCTTACTGTTTACTTTATTGATGAAAAATAGTCCTATGCAACCGACCAGTGTACTTGCAATGAAAGTTATCACAATCGGGTTAACAGCCGGATCCATCATAAAAAACAGCATGAAAAATAGGACGCCAAAGTTCAAGAATAAGGAAATAAAGGAACGCACCCCTTTTTTTCCACCAATTAGTGTCATGGATATAAATAAAACAGTTGCGAGTACCACTATTACGTTCATAATCCTGCCTGCTTTCGTTTAATAAAAAATAGGGTAGTATGGAGGGCAATTGGAATCGTCAGTACAATTCCAATTCCACCAGCTAAAGCGCGTGCTACTTCCAAGGAAAGGTTCATTGAAAAAGCAAATCCTAATGGAGAAGCATTTTTCAAATATAAAATAAGCATGGGAATCGAACCGCTAATATAAGCAAAAAACAAAATACTGGTGATAGTCCCCATAATATCTTTTCCAATGTCCATCCCGGAAGCTCTCAGTGCCTTGTGAGATATATGGGGGTTCCTTTCATATAAGGCAAAGAGTGAAGAGGAAATGGTGATGGCAACATCCATAATAGCGCCTAACGATCCGATAAATAGCCCCGCCATGAAGACGGAGTGATAAGGACGGGTCAAAAATTGCATTTCTTCGTACCGTAGGCCATTCCCCGAAGTCACCCATATGACAAAATAGGCAACGGCTAGCGAAGTGAAAGTTCCAATCAGTGTTGCCACGATAGCGGCATATGTTTTTTTGTTAAAGCCGCTCACAAGCAATAAAGAAATGGCTGTAAACAAAAGAATACATACGCTTGTAATCAACAGCAAACTGGAAGGGAAATGGTTCACGTATAAATCCAATGCAAAGGACAACAATAGGACATTGATCGCAAAACTTAGTATCGAAAAGAGCCCTTTTTTCCTTCCGATGATTAGTAAGGCAAATATAAAGGTCCACGCTATGAATAAAACATATTTATCGCGTTTTACTTCAATGATAATCCCGGTTAAATTGGTAGTGTTGGTTGTGATTGGATTAATGGAAACAAATAATTCATTTCCTATCCGGTATTCTTGATCGTAAGCACCGGAGGAGGAGTATTTGTTCGTAATGTGAATGCGCTGTCCTTTTTCAGGTCCATTTTGCATGATGGCGACAATGCGTTGCGTAAAGAGATGATCCTCATTGTTATGCATATCAGCCATCTTCGTTGTATCTTCCAATGTCGTCTGAATAACTTTGGCAATGGGACGATCGTAAAATGAATAATTGTAACTTACAAATAAAATAGAGGTGATACAGCAAGCAGTCAAGATGGAATAAAACAGAACAACATGAGTAGTACATTTTCTAACTTTTTTCACTATACCGTTCAAGATAAAACCTCCAACTGGCAGAAGAGTAAAAGCTTATGATTCCAGGACTTTTCCGATCCGAATACCTTTAACGTAACATCAATGGCACTTCTTGTCCTTTTAGAGTTAGGATAGAATTGATGTACTTTATGAATAAGGTTCCCCCAATTGGCCCTTTTCAATAACGAACTATTAAATAGGTGAATAAAAGTCCCACCCGGATACACTAAGGGAACCGTACCATAAACAAAGGTAAAGGTTGGATGACGATGATTCGCTGGTAATCAAAGCAAAAGTCCGAACCCTTGCAAGGAATTGGGTTAAAACTATGATTTTCGTATGTTCCAAGACCTAGTGAACGAACATTCACTTTTTACTAGCTTTTAAATCCCATCTACTTATCGTATAATAGTATATAGTTCACTTAAAAAATAATTGTAATACACTATGATATAATTGATACAGATAAGGTGTGTGACTATGTCGTGCCATTCCTTGGCGTGACGCCTATGTAGGAACGCCCACATTCTTTCTGCAAATTTTAAGTATAAGGATGGTAAAAATGAGCAATGGAGAAAATAAAACAGACGTCATATTAATCGGCGCCGGAATTATGAGTGCGACCTTAGGGACGTTTCTAAAAGAATTGGTACCGGAATGGAAAGTTACAGTGTTTGAGAAACTTGATAGTGCAGGAGAGGAAAGCTCCAATGAATGGAATAATGCAGGAACAGGACATTCAGCATTGTGTGAGCTTAACTACACGAACGAAAAGCCAGACGGATCTATAGATATTGGCAAGGCCATCAAAGTCAATGAACAGTTTCAGCTTTCCCTACAATTTTGGTCTTATCTTGTAAAAAGCGGGCTAATACATAACCCACAGGACTTTATCATGCAATTACCACACATGAGTTTAGTTGAAGGGGAACAAAATATAACGTTTTTAAAGAAACGTTTTGAAGCGCTTTCAACTAATCCTTTATTCCAAGGGATGCAAATTTCCGATGATCCAGAAAAACTGATGGAATGGATTCCACTCATTATGGAAGGTCGTACATCTAAAGAACCTGTTGCGGCAACAAAAATTGACTATGGAACTGATGTCAATTTTGGTGCTTTAACGCGCATGTTGTTTGAACACCTAGAAAGTAAAAACGTCGAGATGAATTACAAACATAGTGTTAAGGATATTAAACGTACCGATAACGGCTTATGGGAAGTAAAAGTGCATAATAATGCCAGTGGTCGAATCGAATACCATACAGCAAAATTTGTATTTATCGGTGGAGGCGGAGGTAGCCTTCATCTACTGCAAAAAACCGGTATTCCTGAAGGAAAACATATCGGAGGATTCCCGGTAAGCGGAGTATTTTTGGTGTGTAATAATCCGGATGTCATAGCGCAGCATCATGCCAAAGTATATGGCAAGGCAAAAGTCGGGGCACCACCAATGTCCGTCCCACATCTTGACACAAGATTTATCGACAATAAAAAATCATTGCTATTTGGACCGTTTGCCGGCTTCTCACCAAAGTTTTTAAAAACCGGTTCAATGTTAGACTTGGTTACGTCCGTAAAACCGAATAATGTCTTGACGATGTTAGCGGCAGGCGCGAAAGAGATGTCATTGACAAAATACCTGGTCGAGCAGGTTATGTTGTCTAAAGAAAAACGTGTTGAAGAACTACGAGAGTTTATCCCGAACGCTAAAAGCGAGGATTGGGATTCAGTAGTCGCTGGTCAACGTGTACAAGTTATCAAAGATACTGAAGCTGGCGGCAAAGGTACACTTCAATTTGGAACGGAAGTGATTACCGCCACTGACGGCTCGATTGCTGCATTGCTCGGTGCTTCACCAGGTGCTTCCACTGCCGTTCATGTCATGATTGAAATTCTAAATAAATGCTTCCCACAACATATGAAAGAATGGGAACCGAAGTTGAAAGAAATGGTTCCTTCTTATGGTTTGCCATTAATGGAAAATCCGGAGCTCATAACTGAAATTCATGCTTCAGCAGCAGAAACGCTTGGCTTAAATGAATTCGGTGAATAATATACAGGACCTTTGATCTCTGGATTGAAGGTTCTTTTTTTTAAAACATGCCATAATGAATTGGAGAGGTTGTAAAACGAGTGCAACCTTTAACCTGTGGAGGTCATTGTATGAGCAAACTACATAAACTCGATTATGTCACACCGATTGGAATCCTGGAAATAGCGGGAACGGAGGATGCTATCTGTTCTATTTTATTTACTGAACGGGATAGTACAGTAAACGGTATGCAAGACGATACGCCAAAGGTTTTGGAGCTATGCCTTCGTCAACTTGATGCCTATTTTAAAGGGGAACTCCATGAATTTACATTCCCTTATATAGTTGAAGGCACAGACTTTCAAAAAACAGTATGGAATGCTTTAAAAAGTATACCCTATGCTAAAACGGGTTCTTATAAAGATATCGCGGTCGCAATCGATAATGAAAAAGCTATCAGAGCAGTCGGAAGCGCTAATGGCAAAAATAAAATAAGCATTGTGATTCCCTGTCATCGAATTATCGGTTCAAATGGAAAGTTGACTGGTTACGCAGGCGGTCTGTGGAGAAAGGAATGGCTGCTTGAGCATGAAAGAACGTATAGAAAATAAATGCAATAGATAGGGTAAAAGCTTATACTGATGAGTACTACGTAAATAGAACTTCTTTTGGAGGGATAACATGAATAATAATGATAGGTTGAGTAGATTAAGATACGCATTGGACATAAAAGATGTAGAGGTGGTCGAGATTTTCAAACTGGGCGGCATTGAGCTAGCAAAAGAAGAATTGCAAAAGATGCTACAAAAGTCAAAAGGCAATCATGAGGCAGGAGCAGAGGAGTTTCAAGCCAATGAATATATGAAAAACTGCGACAACCGCATGTTTGAGTCCTTTTTAAATGGTTTTATCGTACATAAGAGAGGGCCGCAAGATTCAAAAACAGAAGAGCCGAAAAAACAGGAATTAATGATAAAGGATAGCAGAAGCGTTAACAATGTCATGCTCAAAAAATTGAAGATTGCACTTTCACTTACAAGCGATGACATGCTAGCTATCTTAAAAGAAACGGACGTGAATATATCAAATAGTGAGTTGAGCGCAGTTCTTCGAAAAGAAGGTCAACGTAATTATAAAGAATGCCTTGATAGATACGCGAGAAACTTCTTAAAAGGATTGGCGATAAGGTATCGGGAATAATTAGGCACTTTGGTGCTCGTCCCTTATGTGGGCATGGAGGTTGGAATTTTTGAATAGATTCAAACCAACAGTACGACAAGCACCAAAGTCAATCGCCTTTTTTCATGATGAAACTCAAATGCCTGCCGCTTTGCTTGTCTTGACGATAAGAGAAACCATCCGGGCTCAAATACGTGCAAGTCCGATCAATCGTAATTTGCTCAGCCGGGATACCTGCCAACTCACATTGCTTTTTAACGACTTTCTGATTATCAATGTGATACTTATGGGTTTGGTCGTTGTAATAAATGAACTCATCCGCATAGCCGAGGTCTTTTAACTTCTCATGGACATCACCATCCACCTCGAACTTTTCTTGGCTCAGCGCCATGCCAATCTGAACATGTAGATCACTTGGATTACAGTGTTCAACCTGTTTTAAATGCTGAAAGAGTTTCAAGGTGATTTCTTTGACGGTTCCTTGCCATCCGGAATGGATTACGCCAACGAGGCCATTCACTTCATTGTAAAAAAGAACTGGAACACAATCGGCGGTGAAGCTGCATAGTACCAGATTTGGCTCATACGTATATAAAGCGTCTGTATCTGCAATGGCTGTATCCGTATGACTTGCACCGCGACCTTTATCAGCAAGGGTTACCCGATGGAAATTCGAGCTATGTGTTTGATCGGCACAAACGAAATCATCCAGCTCGCGATTCAAGGAAGCCGCCAACTTCTTGCGGTTTTCCAGTACATGTGCTGAATTTAAACAGGCATGAAGGGCCATATTGTTGTGCTCATGTTCGGTTTCGTCCTTAAGGGTTGTCCCCGCAATGAGTTTTTCATTGTTTACATTACTAGTTAGTTTCATATTCATCACCTACGTTTACTATACCATGTGTACATTCGTGTAGTAATCACTAAGTTACGATAACTAGAACTTTGGAGTTAGTTTGAGATACAGGTACCGTAATCGATCCGAGCATCGAAAGGTTCGACAAAACAAGTAAAAAAGTATTCTACTTACGTATGGTGTAAGTAGAATACTTTTCGATTCAATAATCAAACGAGAATGATCCATAACAACATTGTTACCACAATCGTTGTCACTCCCATTAACAGTGTCGCCATTGTTTGGGCCCTATACGCATCTGTCACTTTCATACCGCTAAATTCTGTGATGACCCAGAAAAAGCTGTCGTTTACATGACTAACCGTCATCGCACCTGCTCCGATCGCCATGACAACAAGCGCTAATGGAATCGCCCCTTCAATACCCATTACAGGTAAAAGTGGCGCTACTAATGTAGACGCAATGACAAGTGCAGCTGTAGATGAGCCTTGAGCCGTTTTCAATGCGGCCGCAATGACAAATGGCACAAGTAAGAATAATGCACCACCCGCCAACGCATCAAAATTCATCTTAGCAATTAAATCCGCAACACCGGAATTTGAAATTACCTTTCCAAATGCACCACCAGCACCCGTTATAAGAAGAATCGGTGCAGCCTCTTTAACTCCTTCTCCTATCCAACCAGTCAATGTTTCTTCATTCATTTTAGGTAACAATAGGAAGGAAGCCATTACACCCAATAATAAGGCCACAGTTGGTTTCCCTAAAAAGCTCAAAAGAGTATAAAAACCGGTATCATCTCCAACGAAATCTGCAATTGATCCAAGCCCAATTAAAACAATCGGCAAGACAATCGGAAAAAATGCTTTAAACGTAGATGGCATTTTACCAAATGACTTTATAATCTCTTCATAATTAAGACCGTCATCCGTTAAATCTTCTGGTACCTCTATTTTCGATCCAACCTTCACCGCCCAAATATAACCGACAACGACTGCTGGAATTGCGACAATTAATCCGATTAAGATAATCGTACCCAGGAATCCTTCGGCGCCAATATTCCCCGCCGCCGCAATTGGACCTGGTGTTGGTGGTACTAATGTATGCGTTGCGTACAGACCGGTTGCGAGTGCAACTGCCATCGATGCAATGGTAACTTTGGCCCGTTTAGCCAATGCTTTTTTCAAGCTTGTTAATATAATGAAACCTGAATCACAAAACACGGGGATAGAAACAATATAACCAATTATAGACATAGCTAATTGTGGTCTTTTTTCACCGATTACACGAAGCACGACTTCCGCCATCCGGAAGGCCGCACCCGACTTCTCTAAAATAACCCCGATAATTGTACCCGCAACGATTACCAAACCGATGCCCTTCATTAAGCCGCCGAATCCGTCATTCACACTCTCAACAACCGATAGTAATGGCATTCCTGAAGCGATACCAACAAAGAAAGCCCCTGCCAGCAGGGACAAGAATGGGTGAACCTTAAATACCGCAGTCAGTAAAACAATTAGTAGTACCCCTATAGCTATAACAGCAAATAACATCTCTACACCCCGATTCTATTTTTTATATAATCTTCAAAAACAACTTTTGTTTTCTTTTGTAAAAGGTGAAATGCATGTTCAATTGCTTCCTCTGATGAAACAGAATCATCCGTAAGGGCATGTATTTCATCGAACATTGACATTAACGATTCACGACATTCTTCATCTACCGCACCAGAAATCAGAATGATGGGGATACTTTCTCTATGCGCAACCTTTGCTACCCCAAAAGGTGTTTTCCCAGATAGTGTTTGAACATCCGTTTTTCCTTCGCCTGTCAAGATCAAGTTCGCAGATTTGACATGAGCATCAAATGATATAGCGTTCAAGACAACGTCGATTCCTTGACTCATTGTACAACCGAAAAATGCCTGAAATGCACCGCCTGCACCACCCGCTGCACCAGCTCCTTTTTTGGAATGAAGGGAGATTCCCGTCAACTTTTCAACTATATCTGCAAATTGAGTCAGGCTTCTATCAAGCAACTTTACCATTTCAGAAGATGCACCTTTTTGCGGGCCAAAAACAGCAGATGCCCCAGTTGAACCGACAAAAGGGTTTTTTACATCACACGCGAGAATGAATTCACTACTCGCTATGCGCTTGTCGAAATTCGAATTGTCGATTCTCTGAAGGTTGAAAAGACCCTCACCGCCGATGGGTAACTCCATTCCAGCAATATCTAGAAATCGCATGCCCAACGCTTGTAGCATTCCGGCCCCACCATCATTTGTTGCACTCCCCCCCAGTCCAATAATAAACTTGCGATATCTGTCATTAAGCGCATGCTTGATGACTTCACCAGTTCCAAATGAGGATGCTTCCATCGGATTTCTTTCAGACGCGGTTAACAGCATCAACCCAGATGCTTCTGCAAATTCGATGATACAAGTTTCACCATCGCCTAGAACGCCGTATCCCGCTTTGATAGGGCGGCCAAGTGGATCCTGTACATCGACATAAACAATTTTCCCGTTTGTTGCGTCAACCAAGCTTTTCATTGTTCCTTCACCGCCGTCAGCTACAGGCAACAGGACTGTATGTATGAAGGAATCGAATTCATGAATTCCCGTAGCCATCGCTTTGGCTGCTTCAAGAGCTGTTAAACTCCCTTTAAAGGAGTCTGGTGCTAAAATGACTTTCAATGTCGACCCCCCTTTATTTAAAGTACTTACAAGAATAGTAGGTTAATAATTGTGGTAATACAATATACTTAATGTATGGCTTTCTATGAAATTTATGTCCCAGTTTTGTACATGTAGGTGCAATACTAATAGCGAAGCAACTTGCAGATGAAATTGTGAAGCAAAAAATACTTCGCTTAAATTACAATTTAAAAGTTAATGAAGACTTTACGGGGACTATCAGTAGTCTGAATGGTAGGCATCCCCCATCCAAAACAAAAAAGAGCTAAAACCAATAAGGTTTATAGCTCTTTTCATAATTTAAATATAAATTTGTCCATCTGTAATAGACAGGCTTATTTCGTATAGTTATCAAAATAGCCCTGAATGAATACCATTGGTGTCCCTTTATCTCCGCTTCCTGAAGTTAAGTCAGATAGGGAGCCGATCAAATCAGTTAGTTTTCTTGGCGTCGTTCCTTGTGCTTCCATTGTTCCTACAAGATCTGCGCCCTTGTTGTCAATGTATTGGGATATGGCTTGTTTAAGTTCGTCGCCTCTTAAATCAGCAAAGTTGTTATCGGCAAGATACTTCAACTTTATTTCATTCGGTGTGCCGTCAAGTCCCGCTGTATAAGCAGGTGAAACGACTGGGTCAGCAAGTTCCCATATCTTACCTACCGGATCTTTGAATGCGCCGTCTCCGTAAATCATGACTTCAACACTTTTGCCCGTCTTTTCTTTGAGCATATGCTGAATATTGTCTACGACAGGTTGGCAATTACGTGGGAAAAGTTTGACGCTGTCTTCAGTCGCCTTATTTGAGCCTAGTAGACCATAGTCTTCGTTATGGCCGCTACCGTCAATGGAATCAGCCAATATGTTATCAAGGCTGTAAACTTTCTCGCCGCCGTTTGCTTTCAATATCTTCTTAGTTCTGAACCGCGTGTGTATATCACAAGTCAAAATATTTTTGGTGTAATCTAAAATAGTGCGCGGATTGTTTGAGAAGATGACTTCGCATTCAACGCCATATTCTTCGATTAATGATTTATAGTAATCAATATAGTCAACGCCTGTAAACGCGTGTTTATTGTGACCGAAGTTATCGCGGAATTGTTTTTCTGTTAACACGTCAGTCCAAGGGTTAATGCCTTTTTCGTCAAGCATATCTAAATCCACTAAGTGGTTTCCAACTTCGTCAGACGGGTAGCTAAGCATTAATACAACTTTCTTAACTCCTTTCGCAATTCCACGAAGACAAATTGCAAAACGATTACGGCTTAAAATCGGGAATATGACGCCGACCGTTTCTTCACCGAATTTCGCATGAACATCTTTAGCGATATGATCGACAGTGGCGTAGTTGCCTTGTGCCCGCGCAACAATCGATTCTGTTATAGTGACGATATCTTTGTCGTTAATGGAAAATCCTTCAACTTGTGCTGCGTTTAACACACTATCTACGACGATTTCTTCAATATTGTTCCCTTGATTGATGATTGGACCGCGAAGTCCTCTAACGACAGTTCCGACTACTCTTTCCAAAATGATCGCCCCTTACTACAATTATTGTTAGTGTAACTGATCTCTCTCTGTACTATACAACAGTTTAGTGGTATAAATAAAATTAATATATTGAATGGTGGGTATAAGTGGTGGTTATATGGTAAGTAAATTGGACTTGTATAAAATATTCTCTCGGGTAGGTAAAAGCAAAAGTTTCTCGGAGGCGGCAAAAAGCCTTTATATGACGCAATCAGCAGTGAGTCAAGCAATCATGCAATTGGAAAGGGAATTGGATACACGGCTTTTTAATCGAACGCCAAAAGGAGTGTCTCTGACGAATGAAGGCAGTCTTCTGTTTGAGTATGCGAATTCGGCCATTAATTTAATCGACGTCGGAGAAGAGAAAATACTGGAATTCAAAAACCTGACAACAGGTGAATTAAAGATAGGCGTAGGCGATACAATTTCCAGGTACTTTTTACTTCCCTATTTGGAAACATTCCATAATCGATACCCTAATATCAAATTTACAATCGTGAATGGCACGACATTGGAACTTTGTTCGATTTTAAAGTCGGGAAGAATTGATATTGCCATTTGTAACTTTCCCATCGATGACCCTGCATTGGAATTGAGACCTTGTTTTGAAATCCAGGATACATTTGTGTACGGGGAGAAATTCAAAAAAATATTAGCCAAGCCAGTAAGTCTGGCTGAATTAGTAAAACTGCCATTAATATTTTTGGAATCAAAATCAAATTCAAGAAGGTATGTAGAGGATTATATGATAACGAAAGGGATAAAGCTTTCCCCGGAATTTGAATTAGGCTCGCATGACTTATTATTGGAGTTTGCAAAAATAAATTTAGGCATCGCTTGTGTGACGAAAGAATTTTCCCGAGATTATTTAACGACAGGATTAGTGCATGAAGTGCAGTTAATCGAAGAAATACCAAAGAGGAGCGTAGGTATATGCTTCTTGAAAAGTGTATCCTTATCACCCGCATCTACAAGGTTTGTGGATATAATAGGGAATAAATAAGTGCGATTTTGAAGAAAGGGTACGTTATGAGAAACTGGGTATACTACCATTAAACTGTGCAGGAAATGGGGTTATCCAATTGGGTTTTACACTTGAAGAAGCTGTCAAAAACTATGCGATTCCCTATGAATCGGACGATGATCTTGGTTCAATCGTTGAGGCGATTGGGGAAGCGAAAGTTGTTCTTTTGGGGGAAGCTAGCCATGGAACTTCGGAGTTTTACAAAGTACGGGCGAAGTTATCCAAGTTGTTGATTGAGCAGAAAGGGTTTTCGGCAATTGCGGTGGAAGGCGATTGGCCGTCATCGCAACAAGTCAATCAGTACATAAAAGGGTATGCCGACGAAACGGCCGATGCCCGGGACGTCTTGCAGGCATTTAGTAGATGGCCGACCTGGATGTGGGCCAATGAAGAGATAGCCGAGTTCATTGACTGGTTGAAAATGCACAATACCACTTCAAATGAAAAAGTCGGGTTTTACGGTGTCGATATTTATAGCTTATGGGAGTCGATGGAGGAAATCATCCGTTATTTAACCGAATCCAATCCGGCAGGGGCCAATCTTAAACTGGCCAAAAAAGCATTTTCCTGCTTTGAACCGTTCAACGGAATGCCGGAGCATTATGCAATTTCCACGGCGCATTTTTCGCAGGTGTGCATTGATGAGGTAAGTGAGTTGTTAATGTCTATCCGTTCTCATAAAGATCATTATGAAGATAAGATGGAAGCCGATCTGAATATGAAAGTGAATGCACTTGTCGCGAAAAATGCGGAAGAATACTACCGTGCCATGCTGCAAGACAATGCACAGTCTTGGAATATTCGGGATGAACATATGGTGGAAGCAATCAATGAAGTTAGAAAGCACAACGGAGAGGACACTAAAATCATCATCTGGGAGCATAACACGCATATCGGAGACGCCCGAGCAACGACGATGAAGGATGAGGGGATGTTGAATGTTGGGCAACTGCTGCGTGAACAATACGGGGAACAAAACGTTTTTGCAGTAGGATTGGGGACTAATCGAGGGACGGTCATCGCAGCTTCTGAATGGGACACCCCTTTCATGAAGATTGACGTACCTCCTGCCCGGGAACATTCCTGGGAACATCTTCTGCATAAGACAGGCGCATTTGATAAGTTATTCATCTTTAATGAAGAAAATCGGAAATACTTTAATGGATGGACTGGACATCGAGCAATTGGCGTCATTTACGACCCTGAATACGAGGCATTCGGGAATTACGTACCCTCTCAAGTAGGGAGTCGATATGATGCTTTTATTTTCATCGATCAGACAACGGCGTTGAATCCGATTGTTGTGAAAAAATCGATCAACACTATCTAATAGCCGAATGCAGAAAAAAGAACAAGCGTGATGGGAGTCCCCATTACGTTTGTTTTTTTTGTTTTGGGTAATTATAGTAGAAATCCATATGTGCATTGAATTTTCTGTTATACTTGTCATTACAATTTAATTAATTTTCAGTGAGTGTATTATTCAACAAACGAGCTAGATTATGAAAGGTTATCTTATAACTTAGATAGGAAATAAAAGTGAATGGATTTGGAGTATTGGGTAGGTGAGATGGAATCGAAATGTTTTATTATGGCGTTGAATCATCTTTTTGGCCGAAGTTTTTTCTGTTTTTATTCGTGTTATGGCTAGTAATGTTTTTGTTTAGTGTGATTGTAAGAAGGGTTCTAAAGGTCGAAAAAAAGAAGATGTTCTCATACAATCATTTGAATGAGCGGCACAAAAGGATTGATTGGACAATTAGAATTGCCATTGTTGTTGCTATGATTGTTGGAGTAATTATCAATGTCTCAAGACTTCCATTGAATCCAATTTTGTTTTTGGAGCCGTATTTTTTATTATTTATGTTACTCTTTTTAGCTGAGATCGTAACAGCGGTTATGGAATGGAAATATGCAGAAAATCGAAATGCTTATATCTTTACGGTTCTTCAATTAATATTTATTACAATCCTTTTACTTTCAATTTATACAACTGATTTTTTCGGCTTGTTTGGATTGAGATAGATTTTTCAGTTGGTTTAAACAATCGGACGCTTTTAATAGCGAATCATTTAACAGAACATAATACTTTTAGTTAGAGAGGGAACAAGGTGGACAACAAGGAAAAGAAATATTATGAGCGAGGTACAGAGGAACTTAAAATTAAAAGTATCTGTGCTAATAAGCTTGTTCGTGAATTAAACAATTTTGACGTTGAGAATTTTGAAGGGAAAAAGGAAGTAATTAAGCAATTATTCGGTAATGCAGGGTTCAATCCAAGCATAGAACATAACTTCCATTGTGACCTGGGATATAACATTCATGTTGGCAACGAATTTTATGCCGGATATAATTGCGTTATTTTAGATATGGCTGAAGTTAGAATTGGTGACAACTGCATGTTAGGGCCGAACGTCGGTATATATACTGCCGGTCACTCAATTGAGCCTAAAAGCAGGAATAAGAGCGGATATGCAATTCCAATTGAAATTGGTAACGACGTATGGATTGGGGGAAGTTGTGTAATCTTGGCCGGAGTTACAATTGGAGATAATTCAGTTGTAGCTGCTGGTTCTGTTGTCACCAAGGATGTCCCTGCAAATACAATAGTGGCTGGAAACCCAGCAAGAATATTAAAAGAAATTTGACGTTCTTGCTGTAACTATTTAACAAACAAGCACGATAATCGTACAATGTTGTTCTGAGATAGGGCCAATTAAAAAATCTGGTCTTTCGGGCGAGAAATGCAACAATATCAGAAAAAGCCCCTGATGATGTGATTGATCTATGCCTAAAGCAGATCAGAACATTTTTATAATGAAAGGTAGTTCCTGGATTTAGGAACTACCTTTTTTGTTTCACCTAAACATGCTGTCATTCAATAATTAAATTCGGGTACCAGGTTATAAAACGACTCTGAGTTGTTTTATAACCTGGTACTTTTCACTGTGAATCGAGCTTTTATGAGTATGTCGTCCATTGTGAACGGCGTGAAAATCAATCATGAATCTTTAAACAAACACGAAAGTTTGGCGCATAGGTACCTCACACTTACGAGATTACCTTGCCAAAGAACAATCATGTCATCTCTTAAAATGGAAGTGAACTTTTTTCCCTTGACAAATAGCCCGTATCTTTTTATGATATATATCGGGTACGATACATCGTGTACGTTTTTTTAAAAAAAGAGGGGGTTGGGGAATAGTGGAAAGGGCTAATTTTATTGGAGAATCCATTGAATATTTGCATCGTTATACAATGAAAAGTCTTCAGAAACAAGCAGAGGAGCATGGTGTCACCATTCCACAAGTGAGGGTTATTGCAGAAGTATTTGCTCATAAAACCGTAAGTGTCAAACTGCTCTCACAAAATTTGAAAATGACACAAAGCACCGTCTCAGATATTGTAGAAAGATTGGTGACAAAAGGATTTCTGGAGAAAACACCTAATATAAGGGATAAACGCTTAGTGGATATTTCTTTATCTGAAAGACTTGATGAAAATATAGATGAGAGTATAGCACAAATTCAAAATCAGTCATTAATTGGCGTGCTAGATCGATTGGACGCTAAAGAACAGGAGATAGTGGAACAGGGAATGCAAGTGCTGGTCTCGGCCGTGAAAGAAAAAATGATAGCTGAAGACATGGATGACAATAAATTCTTTAATATTCTGTACTTCTCTGAGAGAGACGAACCTAAGAAATAAACAACAACGCGGGAGGCTAAAGGATGAGAACAATCATAAAGGGACGCTGGTTTATTTTAGCAATATGGTTAATTGCCACAGTTGTACTAACTGTTATTCAACCAGACGTCAATGCAATATTACGAGATCAAGGACAGGAAGGCACGAGTAAAGACAGCCCCTCCGTTCTAGCGAATGATATTTTAAAAAAGATGGATACAACAATAGGGACAGATAACCTAATCGTTTTTTATGATAAAGATAAAATATCAAAGCAGGATATGGAACAGATCGGGGACGCAGTAAATTCACTTAAGGATAGTAGCTCAGAGCTTGGTATCACGAACATGATTGACCCCTTCAACATGCCTGAAGCTAAAAGCTCTTTAGTCTCTGAAGATGGTACAACCTTGATGGTAAGCTATAAGCTTGATAAAAAAGATAGAGAAATAGATGAAATCCAACCGCTATTTGAGGAAAAGCTTGATAAGGTGCCTGTCGAATACTATTTGAGCGGGGAAGACTTCATCAATAATGACTATTTAAAAGCAACCCAGGCCGGTGTAGAGAAGAGTGCCGCGCTGACGGTCATCTTTATATTAGTTGTCCTAATCGTTGCTTTTAGATCTGTCGTAACACCGCTCGTATCCTTGCTTGCTGTAGCCTTTTCCTATCTGACTTCAATGGGGATTGCAGCGCAATTAATAGATAAAGCAGGATTTCCGATTACCAGTCTTACCCAGATGCTATTAGTCCTTATTCTTTTTGGGCTTGGCACGGATTACAATATTCTTCTTTTCAATCGATTTAAAGAAGAACTGTCACGTGGCCACTCGGTCGATGATTCTATCGTTAAAACGTATAAAACAGCAGGAAAAACAATTGCTTATAGTATACTCACCGTATTTATTGCGTTTCTTGCACTTGTTTTCTCCGAATCACCAATCTATCAATCCGGTGTCGTTGTCGTCATTGGTGTGACCCTATTATTACTCGAAATTTTAACATTAACGCCTTTTGTCATGAAGGTGTTAGGCAAAAAGCTCTTCTGGCCTTCTAAGAATGTCGGCGGTCATAAGGAAAACAAATTCTGGGGTAAAGCTTCATCTCTTGGAGTCAAGCATCCGATCATCATTACAATGATCATACTTTTAATCATCGGTCCGATGGTCATATTCCATGAAGAGAAACTTAACTTTGATACCGTAGGGGAACTTGGAAACAAATATCCTTCCTCAAAAGCAATCAACTTGGTTTCTGAGCATTTTGGCAAAGGACAATCGATGCCAGCTACTGTTGTCATTGAAAGTAAGAAAGCCCTGGATAATAATGAATCTCTTGCTGTGATTGATGATATTACAGAGAGACTCAAAGGAATGAAGGGTATCAAACAGGTATCTTCTGTCACACAGCCTCTGGGCGATAGAATTGACGATTTCTATGTTTCCGGTCAAATGGGAACGGTGACAGATGGTTTATCACAAACGCAAAATGGTGTGGATACCATATCTGCTGGGATGAAAGAAGCGTCGGAAAGGCTTGGCTCGGCAGACTTTTCACAAGTAAGTGAAATGGTCGATGGTACGGCAAAACTTCAGGACGGCGTAACGGCATTAGCCAATGGATTAAAGCAAATCCAGTCCGGAATCGATGATGGATCAAGCAATCCACAAACCATTTCAAACGGTCTCACATCCATAGAAACCAATCTTTCAGAGATGGGCGGCGGCGTATCCATGCTAGCTGAAAACTATGGAAAAATGCAGGCTGGGTTTAAGGAAATGGGAACACATTATCAAGGTGCTGCAAAAGCCCTTCTAGGGGTAAAAGAAACACTTTCTCTAATGCAATCAATGGTTGCAGACCTAGGAAACAGTTACTCCGATTTAACGAATGATGAACACTATGTGGGATTAAAACAGACACTTGATACACTATCATCCTCTTTAGGTGATATTACGCCCGAGGGAATCAACCAATTAAATGAACAATACAATGCAGCTACTGCTGGTTTTGGCACAGCCAATAAGAGTCTTGCAGAAATCAGCAATGGGTTGGACAAACTCGCAGGTGGTTTGAAGCAGCTCAAACAAGGACTAGGCGAGGCTTCATCAGGAATTGGCACGATCGTAACTAATATGAACAGTGTAAATGCTGGGCTTGGTCAGATGAAATCAGGACAAAAGCAGCTTGCTGAAGGCCTCAATGGATTTAGTGCTTTCGGAGATCAATTATCAGATGTAAACGGCGGATTAGAAGGAATTTCCGATGGCATAGGCCAAACGAATGGTTACTTGACGCAGTTGAATAAGAATGAAAGCTTCTTTATTCCAGAGGAAGCCTTAACGAATGATGAATTTAAAGGTTCTTTAGATGCATTCATGTCCAAAGACAGAAAGATCACAAAGATGACGGTTATTTTGAATGACGACCCTTATTCAAATGAAGCGTTACAGACAATTGATAAAATGAATGAGACTATTTCTACCGGATTAAAAGGTACGGTACTTTCCGGTGCTGAGTATGGAACAGCGGGATCGAGTGCAACAACGAGAGATATGAACGATATCTTGTCCAGAGACTTGAGCAAAACAACGGTTATCGTCATTGCTGGCGTATTGCTTGTTCTGTTCTTTGTTATAAGATCTTTCTGGACACCAATCTTCATTACCGCGTCCCTTGTAGGTGCATACTATGCGGCGATGTTCGTCGTAAATTCCATCTTCATAGATTTGCTGGGGTATGCAGGCTTATCTTCATTTGTTCCATTCTTCTCCTTTATCATTATTGTATCCTTGGGAGTAGACTATAGCATATTCCTGATGATGCGGTTCAAGGAGTATCCGGATTTACCACCTAAAGAGGCGATTGTAATGGCTTCTAAGCATATAGGTGGTGTGATCATATCGGCTGTAATCATTCTCGGCGGTACTTTTGCAACACTTACACCGGCGGGAATTGTACTTTTAACCGAATTGGCTATTGCAGTCATTACAGGCTTAATCGTGCTGTGCTTCATCTTACTCCCTATCTTCCTGCCAGCCTTAATAGCGCTTCCGGAAGCCCTATCTGGATTGTTTTCCAGTAAAAAGGGAAAAAACAAAGAGATAGAAAAAAAAGCAGTGTGAGTGCGGGATAAAAAATTCAAAAAGATGTGATTGGGATATTTATATTCCAATCACATCTTTTTTTACATTGGAGAACCATTTGTGTGTCGGCACGGATGTGAGAAACCAAAGATTTAAGCCTATTTCAGTGGGGAATTAAGATATTACTTTTATAACAAGTCCTTTTAACATCCCTTTCCCTATACGCACTATTTCAGATTTTGGCTAATATGTTAAGGTTAAATGAGCTATACGATAGGATAGACTGAAATTGAACGAGGAATGGTCGTTGTCCCGTAATCGGGCCATTTTGTTTAACAGTTATGCTAAAACTTTTATAAGTCATTATTTGGGGAGGGGAAGGTAATGCGTAAAACTGGTGCAATCGTGTTGGGCATTTATGATTTGTTTTTGGCGATGGGTGCAATCTGGCTAGGGGTTCAAATGATAACGTCGAGTAATGGAACGTTTTTTGCCGATCCATATCCCGACAGTTGGGTGTCCAATCTTCCTTTTGATAGTTGGGTTATGCCTGGGATTTTAGCAATTGTCATATTTGGACTCGGTAATATTATAGCGGCAGTGTTAAGTTTTAAAAAAGAACATAATAGTTCTTGGTATGCATCTGCTGTTATGGGAGCAGTTTTTTTGTTCGGTTTGGCTTTTCAGTACATTGCCGTTGGTGAAATGTATATAGTAACTGGCCCCTTTTTAATTATTGGCATTGTCCAGCTATGTCTTAGTGGATATGTTTTTTGGAGTTATAGAAAAGGTCTCAAATTGAACAAACGATATAGTTAATAAATCTTCTTCAATCGGGCGCTTTTTTGAATACAGTCATCACATTAGATTAGTCCAGTGTGATATGATGGTGTCACCTCATCGCCTCAATCCCTGTTCCTCCAAAAACTTATCAAAGTCATCCTTTGGTGGACTTTCTAAACGCTGCTGATGGTACTTTTCATATTCCGAATGCGCCAGCGTTTTAGCAACTTCACTTTTCACGGTTCCCGCATTTGTAAGAACGTCCTGTCCGTTAAACTGTAAAAAAGCATCCAACTTGTCTGCCCAATCTTTCATATACATTGGATTTTGCTTCTTTGCCTGTAATTGTGCGAAATCTAAATACATAGTGACAATATGATTGAGATCCTTTACCTCATCCTCAATTAAATAATTCTTTGCAATACTTACGTCCCCCTTGCGAACTTGTGAACCTTTCCAGCTTGTTAACCCCATATTGTCTTTGGTTGCATCTGCACGACCCATGATTATTTCGGCGGCAGTTAGACCTGTGATTGCATAATGTAATTTGTTTTGAACGGTTGCAAAAAACTGACTTGTTGCAGGCACACTAGCGTCATAATCAACGGAGGTCATATAAATATCCGTAACTTTATTATAGAATCGTTTTTCAGATGCTCGAATATCCTTAATGCGTTCTAGTAATTCTTCAAAATAATCTTGTCCAAGATTTCGAACCTCTTTTAATCGCTTATCATCCATCGTGAAACCTTTAACAAGATACTCGTTCAGGCGTTCAGTTGCCCACTGACGGAACTGTGTCCCACGGTGCGAACGGACACGGTAGCCAATAGCGAGGATCATTTCAAGATTGTAAAACGCAACCATTCTTTCTATCTTGCGTGAACCTTCAACTTGAACTATTCGGTTTTTCCGAATAGTTGCCTCCTCCGCAAGTTCACCCTCTGCATATATATTTTTTATATGCTCATTTATTGTAGGAACACCCTTTTGAAACAGCTCTGCCATCGCTTTCTGCGTCATCCAAACCGTTTCATTTTCTATACGGACATTGATTTTTGTTTCTCCATCTTCTGTTTGATACATCAGGAAACTTGTTTGGTTGTCCATTGAATCACCCCGTTCACTATTATCTAATTCTTTTAATTATAACAAAGTATGGTGCAATAATACTCAAAAACAAAAACATACTTCTCAGAAATCGGGATGTTATACTTATTATACAAACTTGACG
The DNA here is from genome assembly GCF_900609045.1 of Filibacter tadaridae. Classification (GTDB taxonomy): domain Bacteria; phylum Bacillota; class Bacilli; order Bacillales_A; family Planococcaceae; genus Sporosarcina; species Sporosarcina tadaridae. Next base: position 92,103 of record NZ_UXAV01000020.1, on the reverse strand, counting down.
AATTGTCAATAGGATCAATCTTCCGCAATCTGGGCCATTTAATTAAATGCAAGGGGGGAGACGTATGAGTGACCGATTTGAACTAAGTTTGAAAAACAAGGAAGTTAGAGTATGGTTGATTATTATGGTACCCACTGTGATAGCACAAATATTAATTGTGCAATTTACTGAAAACCCAGCCGGATATATTACAGGTTTATTCCCTCTAATATCTTGGACAATCTTTTTTATTTGGCGTTATTTTTATAAGAGAAAAAAGAAAAGGATACAATCTGTTTCTTAGTGGCTTTATTCCAATTGGATTGTTTTTTTATATTTTCTCGTTTCGCAATCGGGCGCGTTTGTCGCGGATCATAAGCCTAATTCCTCGCTTAAGATACGGAGGGGTTAGGCTTATTAATCTTTTAACGTCCTAAACGTTGCAAATTTGTACTTTCTTGATGTTATCTCATTGGTAAACTCCTGGGCAATGAGTGGTGAGTTTTGCGGCAATCGTTGATAAAAAACATTGCAGAAGTGGTACATTCTTATGGCTTTAATCAAGAATGGACTCTTTTGTTTAGGGTATATTGTAGCAAGATGGATCTGATTGTTTATACTTAATTGACTAGAAAGGAGAAGTGATAACGATAATGAGCTTGCAATTTACTAATGTAGAAAAGAGATTGAACGATTCACTTATTTTTCCTACATTCAACTTACAGGTAGGTTTCAGTCAAGTGACGGCGATCCACTCCAGTCTGAATGTACGAAATATACTTCTACAAATGATTACAAGGGAAGTTCCTATTTTTAATGGCGAAATATCCATAGGTGAGACCAAGATTTCGAACGTACATCTCCCGGATATTGGTTTTTCATTCCTTAATGAGGGGTTATATGAGCGATTAACAGTTATTGAACAGCTCAATTTCTACGGAAAACTTTACAATACATATGAAGAGATTTCAGTGATTTTGCAAAAAGTTCATCTTGAAGAGAAAAGGAATGTGAGGATAAAGAAATTATCTTACTCCGAACAACGCCGAATCCAATTTGCAAGGCTCCTATTCCAAAATCCTTATTTACTCATTTTTGAAGAGCCGGATCAAAATCTCGACATTGAAACACAAAGAGTATTGATGATTATGTTAGACGAATTGCGTGCGAAAGGTAAAAGTGTTCTCATTTTGACAGGGAGTATGGAGAGCGCGGTTACCTTAGCGGATAAAGTGTATAAGTTGGATGAAGGTGGCTTGCATGAAATCCAAGTGACAGAGGAAGCTGAAATGGATTCAATCAAAGAAGAAGTCACTGCAACAGTTGAAATTGAAAAAGCAGAAGCTATACCGGTGCGTTTTGAGAAAATCCCGACGAAGGTAAATGAAAAAATTATACTCTTTGATCCACCCGAAATTGATTATATTGAAAGTAATGATGGCCAGTCATATTTACATTTTAAGGGTGAAGGTTTCCCGACGATGTTCACGTTGAATGAGCTTGAAGAGCGTCTCCAACATTTTGGTTTTTTCCGCTGTCACCGTTCATATATTGTCAATCTTCAAAAAGTTCGTGAAGTGATTACATGGACACGGAACAGCTATAGTCTTATCCTGGATGATGAAAAAAAGTCTAACATCCCACTTTCAAAAACAAAAATGGCCGAATTGAAAGTAATGTTGGACCTGAAATAAGCTCCATTCACCCCCTAAAAGGCTCTTTTCGCGGGAAATATGCTGTAATTTCATCGGAAACAGCTTAATCTGAAGATGCAGTTACGAAAAGACAATTTGCATGTTTTAGGGGGAGAACAATGGAAAACATTATCGAAGTTCAATCATTGGAAAAGGTTTTCGCAAATCAAACGGCACTTGAGGATGTTAATTTTCACGTTAAGAAGGGAGAGATCTTTGGATTTCTCGGTCCTAGTGGTTCAGGAAAAACGACTACAATTAAAATATTGACTGGCCAATTAAATCAGACGAGCGGAAAAGCAACCGTCTTCGGTGAACCAGTTTCAGATATGAAAAAAGGTAAATCAAGAAAGAAAATTGGAGTACTGACAGACAACAGTGGTCTGTATGGCAGGCTATCCATTTATGATAATTTGAAACTTTATTGTGTACTATATGAAGTACCGGAGCGACGGATTGCTGATGTGTTGGCGCTTGTTAATTTAACTAAAGAAAAGAAAAAGATTATTTCAAAGTTGTCGAAAGGTATGATTCAGCGCGTGACACTTGCGCGAACACTTTTACATGAACCAGAGCTACTATTCCTTGATGAACCGACTTCTGCGCTCGATCCAGTGAATTCACAGCATCTTCATGATGGACTACGGGAATTGAAAGCAAGGGGAACAACAATATTCCTGACCACTCATGATATGAACGAAGCAGAACTGCTTTGTGATCGAGTAGCGTTTTTAGATAAAGGTCAAATTCAGCTCATGGATGACCCAAGGAAATTAAGAAAACAGTTTTCGGATTCAACGATGACTGTAGAGTTAAAAAACAATGAGAAATTTGTTTTGAAGAGCACGGCTGAGGATGCTCAAATGATGTTCAACCAGATGTCGTCTAACAACATCGTAGCCATTCACTCAAACGAACCAACATTGGGAGATATTTTTGTCCAAGTGACAGGGAGGAAACTATTATGACATTTTCAATGAAACGCGTAAACGCTATTTTTCAGAAAGACTTCAAAGATATTTCTAGAAACTCGGCTGTTTCAGTTACCGTTTTTATGCCACTTATTATTGCGTTTGTGATGGGGAAAATGAATAGTAATATTGCGGTTGAAGCGCACTATACAGTCATCAATATCACGTTGGTTGTCGTCGGGTCTTTTATTCAATGCTGTTTAATTGCTGAAGAGAAAGAGAAGAACACCCTGCGTGGGTTAATGTTATCGCCTGCCTCCACATTAGAGATACTCAGTGGGAAAAGTTTGTTAAGCTTGATTGCGATGATGATTGTGGTTATCATCGGGGCAATGATGACGGGATACAAACCAGAAAACCTACTCATCACTGCCAGCTCGATCCTATTAAGCGGTTTGTTTTATATTGGTTTGGGTACGCTTCTTGGCTTGCTTGCAAATTCAGTTATGGAAGCTTCTGTAATTATTATGCCTTTTATGCTTGTTTTTGGCTTTGGATCAATGGCAACGATATTTGCAGACAAATACCCTATCCTGAAAGCGTTGGACTATACGCCGAACATGCAACTTATGGACATTGCAGCAAAGGTTGAAAGTGGAATTGGACTTGGTGGAGTTTGGTGGAATTTAGGAATCATTGTACTTTGGATTATCGCTATTTTTGCATTGACAGTTGTCGTATTTAGGAAGAAAAAGATGGATTGATGTATATAACGAGCATTGTGTCTATGCAAAATACACCCTATTCTATCTAAAGGTGGAATAGGGTATATTTTGCATAGACTGATAGGTCTATTTGCAATGAACAATCGTTATTATTTAAATATTCACGATTGTTTCTCAAACGGGAACCTATAATTTTGTTGTAAAACGTATTTCTAAACGTGCTGGAGTCCCAAAAACATTGTTGAAAGGGAGCCCCTCAGGAATTAATGGGCTGGGGAGTTTGATTTTATTTGTCTATATTTTGAAGATCATGACTTTATAGATTCTAAGGATTAATCGTATATTACATTTTTTCCTTCTTCAGTTAACTTTTTTAAAGATGCAAGCATATGATTTATTTCTTCATCGGAATGTCTTTCCCATGAACTTAATTCGGCTATTATTTTCAAATTAGATTTAGACCTATAAGAACGTGTTGGATTTCCAGGAAATTTTTTGTCAGTTAAGTTCGGATCATTTTCAAAATCACCTAATGGTTCTACAATATAAATTCTTTCTTTTGATCCAGGTCTTGCTAATTCAGCGCCCCATCTAGCAGCATTCAATGTTGCTGTAAAATATATATAGTTAGATTTTTTATCTTGGTAATTTGATAAGTACTGCGGTTCTAATAAATCCCCAATTTTTAGTTCTGCTTTAGTACCATGAAAAAAAAGGATCATTATCTAAAAGATCTTTTTTGTCATTCATACTGATACACCCCTTCTACTCTTTCTTCCAGCGTATATCAGGAAACAATGATATCCTGCTGCTGTTGTTCTATCCGTCTTAATTCCTCTTCCGATTCCGCATGTTTTCTGGCTAGCTGATCCCGCACACGGCACACATCTTTCAATACTGTGTTCAGCTTACTTTTGGCGTCGGTAATTCGTGAATGGACCATCCAGTCGGAGAAGATATTGTCGAAAAAGATATCCGTGAAGGTGAAGATATCATTTTTATTCACAGTGAAGGATTCTGACGCTACATTTTGGACATCCATCAATTCCGTTTCAAAATGGCGTAAAGCGCGTTGAGCCCGGTGGACCAGATCATCCGAACTGTTGATTTCAGAATATTTCATAGCGGATACGAGCATGCCGCCGCCAAGAAATGTATCCCACATCGATATCCCTTCTGCGGAGCCGAGTTTGTCGAGCGCGGCATCCAATGCACGGATCGCTTTGTCTCCCGCATCACGTGCTTCTACAATTTCACGCATCATCGAATGGATCCGGATGCGATCATCTGCAATCTTCTGTAGCGTGTGATTTGCCGCCGAGTCGTTCTGTCGGATCCACATCTCTTTCACTTTCAGGAAGTCGCTCCACTCTTCATCGATATAAGCAAACGCTAGATTACTCATCTCGGCGCGCAATCTTTCCACTTCTGCTTCCAGGTCGGTCACTGTTTTTTCCGCTTCATTGTACTTCAATTCAGCGTCCGCCACCTCTTCAATTTCCTTCTTCATTTTTTCGTCCCATGTACCTGTCCACTCACTGATTTTATTCAGAAATGAAAATTTCCCTAATTTGACGACATCCAATTGTTCTTTTGTCAGTTGCTTGTGCAGACGATCACGAAGAACAGTTGCCTCATTTAGCTGTTGCTCCGTCCCATCCAATCTACGCTTAATCCGATTCCGTTCTGTCCGTTTCATCATCAATTCCATTTGTCTTTCATGAATGTCCCGTTGCATCGCAAACACCCCTTTAAGTATTATACGATGTGGAAAGGTGGGAAGTTTCACTCTATTTCAGGTACCAACTTATTTATATAGTACCCCCTAACAACTACATAGAAAATTACACTATATAGACAAAACAAAAGTCATGAAAACAACAATAGCTAGAAATAATGAAACGGCTCCCAAGAGTCTTGGATTCGTTAAATCTTTTCCCTCGTTCACATACCTTATATAAACCAATGTACATACGTAACTACTGGTCCCCAAAAATGCTGCAAGCAATATCCAAAGTGCAATCATGAAAACGTCTCCTTCATTCTAGAAGATTTGCCTCTCCTTAATTGTATTCACAAGCAATGCATGGCATTCTCGGCTTCATCCCAAGGAACGGGATAGCCTTTTCCTTTTGCGCAGAAGATGGAAGTGGATGAATACTCGGGATCTGCATTTTTATCGTAGCCTATTTTTTCGATGACCTGTTCGGGGTTGTGACAACGGTCGTAGCCGCCAAATTGCAAGGTCAGGACACCTTTTCCGTTAGTGTAGGATGCGAAAGTTGTGCTGTATGTCATAAAGGCGGCGACAGGTACACGCCCTTTGATGCTAGTCTTGCTGCCGATTGTTTCGGGCGGTTCAAAGTTGCCATGTGCTTGTTGAATATCGGACAGCACACGACCGATATGGTCTGTCTCCAATTTTATCTTGAAGTCGTAATAGGGTTCGAGCAATACATTTTGTGCTTGTTCCAATCCTTGTCGAAGCGCACGATAAGTGGCTTCCCTGAAATCACCGCCGGAAGTATGCTCGTTATGCCCACGACCCGTCAGCAATGTAATGGTGACATCAGTGAGGGCAGAACCCGTCAATAGGCCATGGTGATTGCGTTCATATAGATGATGACGAATCAGATTTTGATGACCGATCGACAAATCATTTGCGTGGCAGTTGTTGGCGAATGAGATTCCGCTATTTCGACTAGCTGGTTCGATGTTGAGATGGACTTCTGCATAGTGTTTTAATGGTTCGAAATGGCCGTAACCAATTACAGCTGTTTCAATGGTTTCTTTATAGAGGATTTGGGGCTCGCCAAAGGAAACTGTAAATGAAAACCGCTCGTTTATCAGTTGCTGCAGGACCTCAAGTTGGATGACGCCCATAACGTGCACATCGATTTCTTGGAAATGTTCATCCCAAAAAACTCGTAGGGACGGATCTTCAGCGTCCAACAAATTGAAGCAGCGCAACACTTCTTTGACATGTATGGAGTCATCGAAAAGGACAGTCGATTTCAGCGTTGGGACCAATTCGAAAATGGATTTCTCTTGCAGCGCACCGATGCCGTCACCGATGGAAGCAAGCGTCAGTCCTGTAACTGCAAATAATTCTCCGGCATGAACGTAATCTACTGTTTTGAATTTATTTCCGTTATACACTCTAAGCTGCGTAATTTTCTCTGTATGTTCCCCATATGTAACTTCATCCCGAACGCGAAGTGTGCCACTAATGGATTTGAGAAAAGTAATGCGATGGCCGTTTTCATCATGGCGGATTTTATAGACACGTGCTGCAAAGTCTTCCATGTCTGTATACGTTGTCTCCGTTAGAAGGTCCAGTTTTTCAAAAAACGCAAGGACACCTATGTCTTTTAAGGCAGAGCCAGTCGCACAGGGAAAGACTTTACCATCCCGAATCATTGTTTTAAACGTTTGAAGCCAAAGTTCTTTGTCGTAACCGGTTTCCATATAGTGTTCGAGAAGTGTTTCATCCCGTTCGGCGATATACTCAATGAGCTCTTCGTGCATGATGCCTTCATGGAAAGTGTTTGTCAGATCGCATACGTCTTCAGTTAGCTGGGTACGGATTTCGTCCAACACACTTTCTATAGCGGTTCCTTCCCGATCGATTTTATTGACGAAGAAGAAGGTGGGCACGTTGTGTTTGCGAAGTAGTTGCCAAACGGTTTCCGTATGACCTTCGATACCATCAACGGCACTGATGATAAGGATGGCGTAATCCATTACTTGAATGGCCCGTTCCATTTCCGGTGAAAAGTCGGCGTGTCCGGGCGTGTCGATGATTGTGTAGGTGGAATTGTTATAGGAAATAATTCCTTGATCGGCAAAGACCGTGATTCCCCGCTCTTTTTCGATTGCATGACTATCCAGGAAGGCGTCTTTGTGATCGACGCGTCCTCTTTGGCGGATGCTGTTCGTATGGTACAGTAGCTGTTCAGAAAAGGTTGTTTTCCCTGCATCTACATGGGCAAGTATCCCGATTGTCTTGTACATTGCGTTACTTCCTCCCGTTTCGTGCACATACTGTAATTATAGCGTTATTGTGAAATGAAATGCGAAAACAATGCTATAATGTAAGAACAAATTCAGTACGGGGAGGTTAACGTGAGATGCAATATTCAATCAAGAAAATGGAGCAACTGGTTAGGGAAGATGCCAATTTGTCGAAAGAGCTGAAACAAATCATGAAGGATCATGAATTGGAAAAGAACTTTGCGCTGAAAGCTTTGTACCATTCGGCAGTAAAAGACGGCGGCAAGTACCAGAAGGATTATCAGGAGCTTTAATACATTCAAATCCCATGAAGGGAAAGCCTACGTGGGATTCGAATGGAAAAGGACGGGAGGGAGGCATTGCGCTTCCGTCTTTTTTTGTATATTCGTTTAAAAGTTTGTTTGTAAGCTTTGTATTATGTTGAGGTTTTTTTTGAATAACTTTTTGTAACGATTATTAAATCGATTATAATCGATTTTTTTGGGTGTAATCGATAGATTAAGCTACATATGTTGAACTAATAGTTTTATATTATTACCAGCGAAGGCGCCTTACCGGGGTAGCTCCCCCAAGCGCCGAGCGTAGTTGAAGGGATTCTTTGTGTCAACATATATATTGAAAATCGCATAAGCCACAGAAGCAAAACCAAAGATTTAATTCTTTGGTTTTTTTTAAGTTGCATAGAATCGGTGTGTTAGAATAGACATATTATTTAAGTAATTGGGGGTGCTGAATATGAAAGGTGAGAAGATATTATCTCTTCAAAATCTGACCATGAATTATGGCATAAAAAATGTGCTGACCGGTATCGACTTGGATGTGTTCCAAGGACAGATTATTGGCTATATCGGTCCGAACGGTGCCGGCAAGAGTACGACGGTTAAAATTATGCTTGGCTTAATAGACGGTTACGGTGGGAAAGTGGAGGTCTTCGGGCAGGATATTGCATCGGGTGACCCAAGTTATAAACGTAGAATTGGCTATGTCCCTGAAAATGCGGAAGCCTACGATAATTTGACGGCAAGTGAGTATTTGATATTCACGGGTGAACTTTACGGGATGGACCGGGCGCTTGCGGAAGAAAAAGCGATCAAGTTATTGCATGAATTTGATCTTGGGGAAGTTATCCATGCGCGATTGTCCTCGTTTTCAAAAGGAATGAAACAAAAAGTACTCATTATTTCAAGCTTATTGCATGATCCCGATTTACTGTTCCTGGATGAACCGTTAAGTGGATTGGATGCGAATAGCATGATGATCATTCAGGAGATTTTGTCGCAATTGGCTGCACAGGGTAAAACGATTTTCTATTCCTCACACATTATGGATCTCGTCGAGAAAATAAGTAATCGGATTGTATTGCTCGTCAACGGGAAAGTGGTCGCAGATGGTAGTTTTGAAGAGTTGCAGGAACGCAGCAAAGAAGGATCGTTGGCACAAATCTTCAACCAATTAACCGGATTCACCGAACACAAGAATATTGCAGAAAGATTTGTCACGATTGTGCAGGAGGGAAACGGTAATGCATGACTTTCGTTCATTACGATTCCTGGCATTGTTTAGAGGACTTTTCACAAAATTTGGCATCGACTTTGATGCGATGCAAAAGATACTACAAGTAAAGTTGACGATGGATGAAAGACGGGTTCCTACGATTTTCCAAGGGAATAATAAGAAGAAAGAGGGTAACCACTTTCTCAAGTCGTTGTGGGTATATGGCTTATATGGACTAATTCTAATACCATTTATTTTACTCGGTGAAAACTATATATTTCAAATGGGTATCGTTTTTGCAATGGTGATGTTCATCGTCATGACATCGATGATCTCGGACTTTTCTTCAGTGTTGTTGGATATTAGGGACAAAAATATATTGGATACAAAACCGATTAGCGGTCGAACGCTTAGCGCGGCAAAAATGATGCATGTCGGTATTTATATGACGTATGTGACAGGTGCTTTCGCGGTACTTCCACTTATCATAAGTGTGTTTAAACACGGGCCATTGTTCGGTCTGACTTTCCTTGCGGGGTTACTGTTCACAATGCTTTTCATCGTCGTGTTGACAGCTTTACTGTATCTTTTCGTTTTACGGTTTTTCGACGGGGAACGCTTAAAAGATATCATCAATTATGTGCAGATTCTTTTATCTGTGGGAGTTATTGTCGGTTATCAGGTATTTATCAGATCTTTTGAATTCATTGACTTGGATGTGGTGTACTCGTTTGCGTGGTGGCACTTCGCTATTCCGCCGCTCTGGTTCGGTGCGTTGTTTGAAGTTGTGTTACATCAGAACTATTCCACGTATATGATTGGTTTCGCATTGCTCGCTGTTATTGTTCCAATCATCTCCATCTACTGTTACGCGCGATTAATGCCTGCATTTGAACGCAATTTGGAGAAATTGTTAAGTGATACAAGAAAGCGTAAAAAGAAATGGAACGGACTGGATGAATTATGGGCGAAAGTAATATGCCGCGGAAACGAGGAAAGGATTTTCTTCCGTTTTGCTGCGCTGATGATGAAGCAGGAACGGGAGTTTAAATTGAAAGTGTATCCCGGACTGGGAATGGGGCTCGTTTTTCCATTCATCTTCATCTTCAATGAGTTGCGGGATAAAACGATTACTGAAGTCTCTTTGGGAAAATCGTTCTTGTTCATTTACTTTTGTAATCTATTGATTCCGACCATCATCCACATGTTGCAATTCTCAGGGAATTACAAAGGGGGCTGGATTTTCAAAGCAGCACCTATTCAACAACTATCTTCTATTTATAGCGGGACGTTAAAAGCATTTTTAGTGAAGTTGTATGTACCGGTCTTTCTATTGCTGAGCATCGCTTTCACATGGACTTTTGGTGTAAGAATCATTCCCGATTTGTTTGCGATTTTATTGGTAGGGATTGTTCAATCACTTATTACGTATAAGCTTATCAATAATGAAACGTTTCCTTTTTCGCGGTCATTTGAATTCGCACAAAGTACAGGTGGGGCTAAAATAATTATTTCAAGTTTGCTGATTGGTGTATTTGTTATTGCCCATTTGCTGTTGGGAGCGGTGAAGTTCGGTTTGTATGTATACATTGCCATCCTTTTTGTTGCTGTAGTAGTGGGTTGGCGCGTTGTGTTTCCGAAAAGAAGGACGACGGTAAAATGGTAATAGGGTTATCGCAAATGTGAAATTTCGACTTTCGCATATACTTTAGGACGCTGTATTGTACACTGTAGGGAAGTAGTATGAAAGGGGGGGATGGGTTGAAGAAGTTCAGTAAACAAGAGAATAGTTGGATTTTCTACGATTGGGGTAACTCCGCGTACTCTATCATTATAACAACTGCTGTTTTTCCGCTGTATTATAAGTCGGTCGCTACAGGAGCGGGCGTAGAATTATCAACTTCAACTGCGTATCTTGGCTACACGGTCGCCATCGCAACATTCATTTTAGCGATGATTGGGCCGATTCTGGGGGCAATAGCCGATTATGAAGGTATGAAAAAGAAGTTTTTCTTGTTTTTCTTTGCAGTAGGGACATTGTCGACGGCGTCACTTGCCTTTGTACCAAGCGATAATTGGTTATTATTATTAATCATATATACAGTAACCGCGGTTGGTTTTCACGGGGCAAATATATTTTACGATGCATTTCTCGTAGATGTCACGCCGGAAAAGCGCATGAACCGTATATCCGCAAGGGGCTTCGGGATGGGGTATATCGGGAGTACGATTCCGTTCATCATCAGCATCGCTATTATTCTATTGGCACAAAATGAAATTATCCCGATAGCGGTGTCAACGGCCAGTCGCATTGCGTTTGTTATTACGGCAATTTGGTGGTTTACATTCACGATTCCAATGATTAATAATGTGCGTCAAATTCATGCCATCAAACGTGAACCTAATGTTTTAGCAGGTGGGTTTAAACGTCTGGGCACTACATTTAGTGAAATTCGAAAATACCGGACTGTGTTCTTGTTTTTACTAGCATATTTCTTTTACATTGATGGTGTCGGTACAATTATTGCGATGTCGACGGCTTATGGAACAGATTTAGGCATTAGTGCAACAAGTTTGCTTATCATTCTTTTTGTTACGCAAGTGGTGGCTGCTCCATTTGCGATTCTCTACGGGAAGTTAGCACAGAAGTTCACAGGAAAGAAAATGCTGTATGTGGGCATTATCGTGTATATTATCGTGTGTATTTATGCGTCTTTCATGGAAACAACAATGGATTTCTGGGTATTGGCCATGCTTGTTGCTACTTCACAAGGAGGTATTCAAGCGCTTAGCCGTTCGTACTTCGCAAAACTTGTTCCAAAAGAAAAATCGAATGAGTTCTTCGGTTTTTATAATATTTTCGGAAAGTTTGCTTCTGTTATGGGGCCCTTGCTCCTTGGTGTGACTGCACATTTGACCGGAAGTTCGGCATATGGTGTGTTCAGTTTGATTATCCTATTCATCATAGGCTTGGCTCTTCTAGCACGTGTGCCTGAGCCGGATGGGCAAGTTAAGTCTGTATAACGACAAAAACGAGGCGCATACTTTGAGTATGTGGCCTCGTTTTTTGTCGTCATATCCAGTTATTTCTTCTCGATGCGGTCGACTTGTAGAATTCTGAAACCGCCTTTTTCGAATTTTTCTTTTAGTTTTTCAATCTCTTCATCCGTTTTTCCGTTTTCAAGCGTAATAACAACTCGTCTTGCCAATACAGAACCATTATCCAATGTGAACATGCCTTCGATATTTTCATGACGTAGTGTTTTCGTTAATTTCTCGATCATGCCTTTTGCTTCGGTTGAGGAGAGGGTGATGTTGATGCCTCCTGTTTTTAATCCAAACGCATCCTCGAGTACACTTTCCACTTTATTATGAGTAAGAATGCCAAGTAATTTTCCGTGCTCAACGACACTCAAGAAAGGCAAGGATTTAATACTAATAAGTGCGCTTAAGAAAGAGGAACGTTCTGTTATAAACGTATCTTGGTGTTTCAGTAAAGAATCGATTGCCGAATTCTTATCGCCTTTTTCTTCATATAGATACTCGATTAAATGGACCTTGTAAATCATCCCTTTGTAGGTATCTTCTTTGTCTACAACAGGAATACATCTGTAACCGCTTGCGGTGATTTTAGCTAATGCCTCTTCCACGGTATCTTCGTTGTTTACTGTTGCCACTGCTAGTCTTTCTAAAAGCAAGTCTCTAATATGCATGCGGAATCCTCCTAGTTATCTACATTTTCTATGTTCTCATAATCTTTCGTCTATGATTATTTATTATAATGGAGGGGCGGGTTATTGTACAATTAATTATACATGAGATTGTACTATTCGTATTGCAATACAGACTATGAAATAGGTTATGAAGGAGTTCTTAGAAATGGAAATACTAAGTATTGCTGCACTTTTAGATACGATAGGGAAATTGTTTTCGGATGAAATCTCAATTGCCGTATCGAATCGAAAAGAATACATCTACTATCGACCCAGCAAGCGTGTGGATTTGAAGATTAAACCGGGTGACCCAGTAAAAGAAGGGACGATGGCATACAAAGCAATTACCCAGCAACAAAAAGTATCCGAGTTCATTAACAAAGATGTTTTAGGGACTCCTTATCACGGGATGGTTGTTCCTTTCCACGTTGAAGGGAAACTGGAAGGGAGCGTGACAGCTATTTACCCGGCTTATACAGAGGGGAAGTCAGTTGTAACGGTGAAAACACAAGATGGATGGATACCCGTTCCCTTTAAAGAGGTTAACTATATTGAAGTGAAAAACCGTAAGACACATGTATTTACAGATCGATTCTCGGGTACACATAAAAACTCGTTGCAAGAATTCGAGTATTTATTGCCCCATGAGGCATTTGTTCGTTGTCATCGTTCCTTCATTGTAAATGTGCATCGGATTCGTGAAATTTATCCAGATACACACTCGACATTTGTGTTGGCAATGGACGATGAAGTGCGAATTCCAGTCAGTCAATCGTATTCCAGCTATTTCAGAAAGTTATTGGACTTTTAACAATGCTATTTTAAACTGCGTATATTCTGCTTTACCCCACTATTCCTTCTCTAAATCAAAAACCCACTTTTCTGTTAGCTTTTGCGCTATTATTGTCTAAAAGTTATGAATCGGGGTAATGCAGATGGAGAATCAAATGGATCGCATCAAATGCCTTCAACTAAAAGATGTCGTTGTCTCATCGGAGGAAGCGGCATCTTGGATTGAAGATGGAATGACGTTGGGGTTAAGCGGATTTACACGTGCTGGAGATGTAAAAGCAGTGCCGTTAGCTTTGGTTAAACGGGCTGAAACAGAAAAATTTAAAGTGAACGTTTTCACGGGGGCTTCTTTAGGTTCCGATATCGATACACTATTTGCCGAAGCGGGCATCGTACATAAGCGTCTACCTTTCCAGGCTGATCCTGTAATGAGGAAAAAGATTAACGAAGGTGAGCTTCTTTTTGTGGATCACCATTTATCACATACATCCGAATTAATTCGTTCAGAAGTGATAGAGCCAATCAATTTCGCTATTTTGGAAGCGGTTTCAATCACTGAAGACGGCATGATTATCCCGACGACTTCTGTCGGCAACTCGTTAACGTTCGCCGAGCATGCGAAGTCCATCATTATTGAAATTAATACAGCACAACCTACGCAACTGGAAGGCGTGCATGATTTATATAATCCGGGCAAACAAGGTAAAAGGCAACCAATTCCGCTTACAAAAGTGGATGACCGAATCGGTACGACAGGTATACAAATTGATGTATCAAAAGTGCGAGGAATTGTGTTTACTCATCAACTCGATTCACCGTCGACAATCGTCGCACCCGATGCGGAAACGGCGGTAATGGCGGAACACTTGCTGACATTCCTTCGTACGGAAGTCCAAGCGGGGAGACTGACTGAACATCTTGCTCCTTTGCAATCTGGAATCGGTTCAGTTGCAAACGCAGTACTTTACGGAATGATTGACTCCGAGTTTGAAGAGTTGGAAGTATACTCAGAAGTGCTTCAAGATGCGGTATTCGATTTAATAGATGCTGGAAAAGTTCGTTTTGCTTCTTGCGCCTCTATTACCTTATCTGATGAAAAAATGGACAAAGTGTTCAATAACTTCGATACCTATCGAGATAAACTAGTTATGCGACCGCAAGAAATTACGAATCATCCCGAAATCATCCGTCGTCTCGGCTTGATATCGATTAATACGGCACTTGAACTCGATATCTATGGCAATGTCAATTCGACTCACGTATCCGGAACGAAAATGATGAATGGAATTGGCGGTTCGGGTGATTTTGCCCGTAATGCGCGTCTCGCTATTTTTGTTACGAAGTCCACGGCAAAAGGTGGAGACATTTCGAGCATCGTTCCATTCGTAACGCATGTCGATCATACAGAACACGATGTCGACATCATTGTCACGGAGCAAGGGTACGCAGACTTGCGCGGGCTAGCGCCGAGGGAACGAGTTGGATTGCTGATTGAACGTTGTGCGCACCCGATGTATCGTGAACAATTATGGGCGTATTACAATGAAGCGTTGGAAAGAGGGGGTCAAACTCCTCACGTCCTAGAAAAAGCATTCTCATGGCATGACAATTTGGCAAAGCATGGCACTATGCGTCAGCTTGTTGGTCAACCGGTTTAAGTGTATAAAATAGAAGCCACCCATTACATCTGTTTTTTCAGATGTAATGGGTGGCCTTTTTTAGCAGGGCGTTATTTTTTTCAACGTTTTCTTCATATTTATTTTGAACTAATGATTCTATATAATCTCCAGCGAAGGCGTCTTACTGGGGTACCCGAAGCAATAAGACTGACAGCGGTCTTCTGGCTGGCTTATTGCGGGAGGCGCCCCCAAGTGCCAAGCGTTGTTGAAAGGATTCTTTATGTCGACCAATATAGCAAGCGCCTGTTGTATACAACTTCTCAGGGTATGAAATGTTCCACGTGTAACAATTCATGCAAAACAGTATTTAATTAAAGAAAAGTTATTCTGAACAAACCGTTTGGGAATGAAAACGTTCCCATCTCTCTGTTATACTGAACGTGTAGAGAAGGTAGTGATTAGTTGACAGTTTTCATATTTATCGCGATTATTTTAATCGCATCTATCCTGCAAACAAGTACAGGTTTCGGTTTTTCAATTTTGGCGACTCCGTTTCTGCTTATGATTTTTGAACCACGGGAAGCGATTCAAATCAACCTTGTTTTATCGCTTGTCATTTCAGCTGCACTTATTGTAAATATACATAAAGACGTGGATGCAGGCATATTGAAAAGGCTTATTATCGGCAGTTTACCTGGTCTTCCGCTTGGGCTTATTATTTTCCTTATGGCTGACATCGGCAAGTTGAAAATAAGTATTGGTATTGTTTTGCTTGTGCTGACAGTCCTATTGATCTTGAACTTCCGATTTAAGAAAAGCAAAGGCCGGGACTACATCGTTGGTGGATTATCAGGTGCCTTTACGACAGGAATTGGTATGCCGGGTCCACCGCTTTTGCTTTACTTTTCAGGAACGGATACACAGAAAGAAACACTGCGTGCAACTACGCTCGCATTTTACCTTTTCATTTATTCCATCAGTTTAGCCATTCAAATGGTATTTGTCGGAACGAACAAAACAATTTGGACATCAAGCGGGTTGGCGCTACCACTTGTCGTAGTCGGTTTATTCTTGGGTCAACGCCTGTTCCACCACATCAATCAAAAACATTTTCGCGTTTTCACGTATTGTATTTTAATTGTGACGGGTGTTTATTTATTTATTCAATGAAAAAGTTTTTAAGAATCGAGGGAGCCCAATGAAGATTACATTGTTTGGAGCTACGGGTCGAGTAGGTGGGGGAGTGTTGAAGAAAGCACTTGCAGATGGACATGAAGTGACCGTGCTCGTTCGGTCGCCGGAAAAACTGACACCGCATGACCGATTAACAATCGTTCAAGGGAATGTCTGTGACAAAGAGGCGGTAACCGAAGCTATTTCGGGTGCGGAGCGCGTATTCAGCGCTCTCGGCACTGACAAAACAACGACACTTACAGAAGCTGTGCCACAAATGATTAAAGCGATGAGAGCAGAATCAATCGAGCGAATCGTGACAATTGGAACAGCTGGTATTTTACAAAGTCGAACACAACCTGAAAAGGTACGCTATGAAGCAGGGGATTCAAGTAAGCGATTGACCTTCGCGGCGGAAGAGCACCATAAAGTTTTTGATATGCTCCGTCAATCGGGGTTGGACTGGACAATTATCTGTCCGACGTTCTTGCCAAGCGGGGGAGCAGTTGGTGATTACCGGATTGGACGTGACTTTTTACCCGAAAATGGTAAAGCGATTTCAGTCGGCGATACCGCCGCATTTGCTTATGGCGAATTAATGACGGGCAACCACATCGGTTATCGAGTCGGCATAGCCTATTAACACTAAAAAGCATCACTCATAGCCGAGTGATGCTTTTTAGTATGTAGTCAAACTTCTACTTCGCTCATCAATGCATGTGTATTTCCTTCGAGTATAGATGCCAGCTCGCACGCATAACATAACCTTAACTGTGCATAAACTTTACCATTCAAGCGTATACCTATAGAAAAAGGAGTTGCAACGTCTTCATCCAGTCGTTCGTGGACGAATCGAGGCAACTCCTGTTCATTCTATTATAGATCCTGCGCCCAGTGGCTCGGTTGCATTTCTTTACATTAATTTTGAGATGAACATAGTTGCGATTTCGAAATAAATGAGTAGCGATAAAATGTCATTGATTGTTGTAATAAGTGGTCCCGATGCGACCGCTGGATCCACATTGAATTTGTGTAGGACAAGCGGTATTATCGTTCCTGCAATCGTTCCGATAATGAGCGTTGCAAGAAGGGAAGAACCGACGACGATTCCGAGAACGAAACTGCCTTGCCACACATAAGCAATAACGGCGATGAGGATAGCACATGTCACACCAATCAGTATACCTACAATAAGTTCCCGTACTAGTAGCTTCAACGATTTTTTAAAGCTGAGATCTTCTGTCACAAGACCGCGGACAACGACGGCAAGTGATTGTGTTCCCGTATTACCCGTCATCCCTGCAATCATCGGCATGAAAAAGGCAAGTGCGACAACTTGCTCAAGCGTTGCTTCGAAGCGGGAAATAATGCTTCCAGAAATTAGACCGATGAAAAGCAATAGAATAAGCCAAGGCAAACGTTTTTTAGCAGCAACTAGCGGCTTCGTTTTAAAATCAATCGCTTTGCCAGATGCAAGAAGCATTTCAATATCTTCATTCGCTTCGCGAACAACAATGTCAAGCACGTTATCGACTGTGATGATGCCGACAAGAATCGTAGTTTCATCGACAACCGGTATTGATACATAATCATAATGTGCGATTAGCTTGGCTACCTGTTCTTGTTTCATGAGCACATCTGCTGTAATTAAGTTACAAGACATAATATCTACAATGAGGGCATGTGGTTCAGCTAGCAATAAATCCCGGTAGGAAACAACACCGATCAGCTTTTTTTCATCATCAATTACGTACAAATAATTTAAATACGTCGCTAGATTTGCAAAATGCTTCAACTTGCTTACTGCACGATCGACGGTATACGACGAATGGATCCAAATATAACGTTTCGTCATTGCTCTGCCTGCCGTCTTCGGCGGATAATTCATTATGGATACGATATTATCCATTTCTTCTTGTTTCATTTCAGCGATTAGTTCATCCACTTGCGCTTTTGGCAAACCTGTCAACAGAAATGCAAGGTCATTGTTTTTCATCATACCCAATATTGCTGTTGAACGTTCAGGGCCAATCACGCGGAGGACATGCAGCTGTTCGTCTTGGTTTAAATGGCGTAACAACTCCGTTAGTTCCTTTATTGTTAGGAATTCAAGAAATAAAGGACGGTGTTTGACGGGTAATTCCTTAAATTGAACAGCGACATCAAAGGGTTGCAGATCCTTTATAATGTCATGGAACGTATCTTGTTTTCCCTCTTTTAATACCCGTATAAGGGCGCTCGCAAGCTCGCTTGTATTCTGAACGGTCATCGTTTGCATTCACCCCTTTATAGTAAAATACTCTAAAACATTAATTCCCCAAATTGTACATTCAGAAACAACTTTTGAAATGAAAACGGCGGAGGCGAGGCATCGTTGAAAAAACTGAAGAAATGGAAAGTGCTTGTTGCATGCGCATTAATTATGCTGCTGATAGTAATTGGAAGTGTAAGTATAATTGGAAATAAAGAAACCGATGAAGTTGCCAAGCCACCGGATCCCCCCACTGTACAGGTCACTAAAATAAAGGAAACAAACCGATTCAATCATATCGATGAAATCCTGAAGGATCCGCGACTGCAAGGTGCAACAACTAGTGTAAGCATCCGTCAGGTCTCAACAGGAGAAGTAGTCTACGCCAATCTTGGTGATACACGGGTTCACCCGGCTTCTGTCATGAAATTACTGACGGGGGCATCGGCGCTCGAAAAACTTGGCCCTGATTATACGTTCAAAACGGAATTATTGACGAATGGCAAAATTGAAAACGGTGTCCTACACGGTGATCTCTATTTGCGCGGGCAAGGAGATCCAACATTAATAGGTGAAGATTTGAAAGCTTTCGCTTCACTTTTAAAGAAGAACGGCATTAAAACCATCAATGGTAATCTATACGGAGACGACACTTGGTATGACAACGTTAGGCTTTCACAGGACTTGAACTGGTCCGACGAGTCGTTTTACACGGGAACACAAGTATCGGCACTGACATTTTCACCGAATAATGATTATGACGCGGGGACTGTTATCGTTGAAGTGTACCCGGCTCCGAAAACGAATCAGCCTGCCAATATATCGATGGTGCCCACGAATAGCTATATGAAAATCATTAACAATACAAAAACAGTTGCAAAAGGTGGTCAGAAAAATATTCAGGTCGAACGGCAACATGGCTCAAATACCCTTGTTGTTTCGGGAACCATCCCAGTGAGGTCAAAGCAAACGCGTACATGGAGATCTGTCTGGGAGCCTACGAATTACACGGTTCACTTGTTCAAAAAGGAGATTGATAAACAAGGTATCCGATTTTCAACAATACCGAAAATCGAACGTAAAAAAGTTCCTAAAAATGCAACACGCTTAACAACGAAACAATCCATGCCGCTAAGTGATTTGTTTATTCCGTTCATGAAGTTGAGCAATAATGGACATGCCGAAATCCTCGTTAAAGAGATGGGCCGGGTTATCGGCGGAGAGGGTAGTTGGGGTAAAGGACTGGCCGTCATGGAAACTACATTAGCCGATATGGGAATTGACACGAAAACATTATTGCTGCGTGACGGCTCAGGTATGTCGCACAAAAACCTTGTCACAGCGAATGAAATATCGAAGCTACTTTATACTGTGCAGTCGAAACCGTGGTATCCCGTCTTTATGGAGTCGCTTCCAGTAGCGGGAGCCGACGACCGGTTTGTCGGTGGAACGTTGCGCAACCGCATGAAAGGAACCGCGGCGGAAGGTAATGTACAGGCAAAAACGGGGCTATTAAATGGAGTCATGGCATTGTCGGGATACGCCACTGCAAAAGATGGTGAACAGTTTACATTTTCGATTATCGTCAATAATTATTTAGCGAAAAATACAACAGAAGTTTTGGATGAAATTGCAACGTATATTGCCAACTGAAAATATAGCTCTACACCGGAATTCACAGGTGTAGGGCTGTTTTTTAGTTTAAGCGAAGGCCACTGAAAATTGGACTGGAAGTTGACTTCAAGGGAAGTCTAAATTTCGATATAAAGCAAATTTATTAATCTTTTTTGATTATTCGGGTTTAATAGTGTTACGATGGGGTAGGTGTATAGAGTAAGAAAAAAATAGAAAAGAAAAAGGGGAGATTGTTAAGAATGAGAAAGTTGAAATCATTATTTTTGTTGCTCGCGGCATCAATCGTTTTACTGGCAGCGTGCGGGGAAGACAAAGACACGTCCAAGGAAAAGAAAGACGATGGAAGTTATGACCTTGTGAACGAAGGGAGCCTAACATTCGCAGCGAGTGGGCTTTATAAACCATTTAACTTTGAAGAAGATGGTAAATTGACTGGGTTTGATATTGAAATCGGAAATGCGATAGCAGAAAAAATGGGCTTGAAGCCGAATCCGGTGACCAATCCATTTGAAACAATCATGCAAGGACTTATTGGGGAAAAATACGATGCAATTATCGGTTCAATGGCATACACCAAAGAACGCGCAAAACATGCAAACTTCACTGAGCCTTATTACTACTCAGGCGGCATGATCTTTGTTTCTGAAAACAATACAGAGATTAAATCAGTGGATGATTTAAAAGGTAAAAAAATAGGTGTCGTCGCACAATCGACTTATGAAGAACCCGCAAAAACAGTTTCAGATAATATTCAGTATTACAGCAGTGACGTTGTTGCGCTCAAAGATTTAACCGTTGCAGACCGTCTAGATGCAGTCATTACAGCAGATATCGTTGGTCTTGAAGCAATCGATAACGATTTTGCAATTAAAGGAATAGGCAAACCACTATGGGTAGAGCAACCATCCATCGCTGTTCGTCCCGAAAATGATGCATTACGAAAAGAAATTGATAAAGCGCTTAAAGAAATAATTGAAGATGGTACGTACGATGAGATTTCACAAAAGTGGTTTAATCGGAATTTGCTAGATCTTGATTTGGAAGGTGTCGAATTACTGGAATGAGTTATATAGCAAAAAGAACGACAGGAAGAGGGAATGTCGATGCCTGATATATTCATAACACTTTTTGAAGTATTCATGCGTACGTACGAAGGTTTTTTAAAAGCAGCACTCATCACATTGGAACTGACAGCAGTCGCCATCGTGATTGGTACATTATTTGGTGTCATGTTCGCTTTGATGAAAATATCACAATCCAAAATACTGCAAACAATTGCAAACTTATATATTACGTTGATTCGGGGAACGCCTCTTATTGTTCAAATCATGTTTCTTTATTACGGAATCACATCCATTATCGTCCTTTCAAATTTCTGGGCAGGTGCAATTGCGTTAGGTATCCACAACGGTGCGTATATAGCGGAAATTTTCCGCGGTGCCATACAGGGGATCGATCGCGGACAGCAGGAAGCAAGTCTAGCAGTTGGCATGAATCGTCGGCAAGCGATGCGTCGAATCATCTTTCCGCAGGCACTTCGTCGTGCAATCCCGCCACTTGGGAATCAGTTCATCATTACACTGAAAGACTCATCTCTCGTTTACGTCATAGGGGTTTCGGAACTATTCGGCCTGGCGAATCGGGAAGCGGCGGCATCATTCCAGTCATTTGAAACATTTTTAGTTGTCGGTTTGTACTATCTTGTACTCGTACTTATCTTCTCCGGCCTACTGAAATGGTACGAAAACAAATTGAATGTCGACAAATAATGAGGAGGGGAATAGATGCTGACAGGAAAAAACATTCACAAATCCTTCGATGACCTTGAGGTGCTAAAAGGAATCGACATAGACGTAGAAGCCGGCGAGGTCGTCGTGCTAATCGGTGTAAGTGGGTCAGGGAAAAGTACACTCCTTCGCTGTATGAACTTCCTCGAAATGTTGGATGAAGGTGAGATTACAGTCGACGGACGGAAAGTAAATCACAAAAAAGATGATTTATCAAAAGTACGTGCAGAAGTCGGTATGGTGTTCCAGCACTTTAACTTATTTCCGCATAAGACGGTGCTTGAGAACGTTGCTGAAGCTCCAATTATTGTCAAGAAGATAAATAAGAAACAAGCAGAAAAAGAAGCATATGCCATACTGGAGAAAGTCGGTCTATCCGATAAAGCCGACGTCTATCCGGGTAAATTATCAGGTGGACAAAAGCAACGCGTCGCCATTGCACGGGCACTCGCGATGGAACCAAAAGCGCTTCTATTCGATGAACCGACATCCGCACTCGACCCTGAACTTGTCGGGGAAGTGCTCCAAGTCATGCAGGACCTGGCAAATGAAGGCATGACAATGGTCGTCGTTACTCATGAGATGAAGTTCGCAAAAGAAGTAGCGGATCGCATCATCATGCTTGACGAGGGCCGTATTATAGAAGACGCAAAACCTGAGATCTTTTTTAACCATTCGGAAAACGAACGAACTAGACAGTTTTTAGAAATGGTAGATGTTTAATTAGCAGACAGTACCTCCTGTTAAGTAATGATAAAAGCTGTTCCACAACTGGGAATCCCCGTGTGGAACAGCTTTTTTAAAATCAGCGTTTCGGTCCATAGCTGAGCATGTTGAACAACCCTTGCAATTCATCCTCAGTTAAATCACGCCATTTCCCGATTGGGAGGTTATCAAGATGGATATTCAAAATCCGTGTACGTTGCAATCTTTGTACAGTATAGCCAAGTGCAGAACACATGCGACGGATTTGGCGGTTCAACCCTTGTGTCAACGTAAGATTGAATTTGCGAGGGCCTAGTTGCTTCACTTTACATGGCTTTGTTGTTGTACCAAGAATATCGACGCCTGATTCCATATTGTCTATAAATGATTTCGTGATTGGACGGTCAACTATTACAATGTATTCCTTTTCATGACCATGTTCTTCACGCAAGATTTCATTGACAATATCTCCGTCATTCGTCAAAAGAAGCAATCCGTCGGAATCTTTGTCGAGTCGTCCGATATGAAAAATACGGAGGGGATGGTTTACGAAGTCGACAACGTTGCCTTCAATATGGCGCTCAGTCGTGCTTGTGATGCCGACAGGTTTATTGAGAGCGATATAGACAAGTTGTTGTTCCGTTTTTATGGGTTTTCCGTCTACATATACTTCGTCGCCATCTTCCACTTTACTGCCTAACTTGGCTAGTTGGCCATTTATCTTTACACGTCCATCTTCAATCCACTTATCTGCGCCACGGCGAGAAACGATTCCCGCCTCACTTAAATATTTATTGATCCGCATTGAGGTCACCTTTTCTGGTAAATTTCTTATTTCCATTGTAGCGCTTTGGCCGGGAATGTTCAAAAGTGTGGGGTTCCGTGCTGCTCGTTTCCTTATTTTAACTGCCTGCTGCTGACGAATGGAACAACTTGAAATAACTGAAATGACTGAAGAGGTTGACAAACACTTTTCTTCGTATTAAGATAAGAGTAACTTTTTTGTTCGAGAGACGGGCAGGAGGTACCGATAGCGGTACCGCCCACGGAGCAGACGAGCTGAGAGTAGAAGAGCATAGCTGAGAAATTATTGAATAAGAGAAGTAGCACCGATATGCGATTACAGAGAGTCAGTGGGTGGTGGAAACTGATTTGCGGTTGGTGTGAATGGACTTATGAGAGCCTGTTTAACGATATTCGTAATGAATTCGGTAACTAGGACGCTTAACCCCACGTTATGGGGTGTACCTATTCGATAGGTGCGCCAAGAGGAAGCGGAAACGCTTCAATTAGAGGTGGCAACGCGGTTAAACCCGTCCTCTGCAATCGGACTTATCTGTCCTTTTGCAGAGGGCTTTTTTTATACCCAAAAATAGCCGAGACGAGGAGATTTGAGATGCATACAGAGCAAATAGGTTTACGGACGACGATGAAAAAGGTGGATGGGGATTGTCTGACACCAATAGTGATATTCCGAAGAATGCAAGGTAAGCAACGTTTTTTGTTGGAAAGTTCATCACAGAAGGAAGGTTCGGGGCGCTATTCATTCATGGGTATGGATCCGTTGAAATCCTATCGCGGGGGAAATGGACAAATTGAGGAATATATATATGGTTCTGGAAAGAAATACGTGCATGAAGGTGAATTGTTTACACTTTTAAAAAGGTTGATGCCGCGTATCGCGGATGTAATGGATTTTCCGTTCATTGGCGGTGCAGTCGGCTATGTCGGGTACGGGGCAACCAGGGAAGAGGGAAAGGATCTGGCTGATGGTCTTGGATTACCGGATGCCTACTTCAATATCTATGATACGGTCGTCATTTTCGATCATTTATTGAATGAAGTGACATTGTTGCATACTGCGATTAATCCGGAACATGAAACGCCTGATCTGGATGCATTGGCAGAACGGATACTGACTGGTTCGCTTGAGGAAGAATCGGATTTCACAATGTCTGCTTATGAAAGTTCCGTGACACAACAAACATTTGAGGAAATGGTATATAAAGCAAAAACATATATCGGAAATGAAGAAGTTGAACAGATTGTACTCTCTAGAAGATTGGAAGCCGATTTCAAAGGGAATCCATTTTCAGTCTACCGTAAACTGAGAAAGCAAAATCCATCTCCGTATATGTACTATATGGAATTCGATGACCATACTGTAATTGGTACGTCACCAGAAAGCCTCGTAGGTGTGACGAATGGCAAAGTGATGACGAACCCGATTGCAGGGACGCGGAGACGGGGAATCAATGGGACGGAAGATATGGAGCTTGAACGACAATTGCGTGCGGACCCGAAAGAACGATTGGAACACGATATGTTGGTTGCATTAAGTAAAAAGGAAATGACTTCTATTTGCAATCCGGGTTCCATAAGCGTTTCAAACTATATGGAAACAGTCCGTTATGAACACGTCATGCATCTTGTGTCGGAGGTAGAAGGGACATTGGCGCAAGGCTTGCACGCGTTGGATGCGCTGAAAACCTGTCTGCCCGCGGGAACAGTATCAGGTTCGCCGAAAAGGCGGGCGATGGAATTGATTGATGAGCTGGAAAAAATGCAACGCGGCATTTATGGTGGGGCAATCGGCTATATCGGGCTCAATGGCTCTATTGATTTTGCGTTGACCATTAGAACGATGCTATTAAAAAAAGGTAAGGCTTATGTGCAGGCGGGAGCGGGGATTGTTCGTGATTCCGATCCGACTAGCGAATACATGGAGACGGTCAATAAAGCACGGTCATTACTGGAAATAGTTGAGTAAAGCGTGAAGATGTGAAGAGAAGAGAAGAGAAGAGAAGAGAAGAGGAGAGATGAGGATGGAAAGGTATATTAGCATAGTAGTAAATGGTAGGCATTTGACGACTGAGGAAATGACGGATGCAGCAACACTACTGTTCAATGATCAAACGGAAGAACAGGATATTAGGGATTTCTTACTTGCGTTATCGGAAAAGGGAGAGACGGCCTGTGAAGTCGCTGCACTTGCGTCTGTCATGAAATCTTTTGCAATCGACTTGAACATACCATTTGGAGATTATATGGATAACTGTGGTACGGGCGGCGATGGTTCCAACAGCTTTAATATTAGCACTACATCGGCGTTTGTATTGGCGGGTGCGGGTGTGATTGTAGCAAAACACGGCAACCGAAAAATTTCTAGCAAGGCCGGTAGTCATGATGTCTTGGAAGCATTGGGCATCCGTTCCGACCTTACAGCACAAGAGACGGCAGAGTTGCTTCGTCAGGAAGGAATTACTTTCCTGTATGCACCGAATGTACATCCGAAAATAAAGCGAATCAACGCAGTGCGACAGCAAATCGGGAAACCGACTATTTTCAATCTTGTGGGTCCGTTGACGAATCCCGTTGCCTTGAAAACACAGTTTACAGGTATCAATCGTCCCGATTTCATTATGGAATATGCATCTGTTCTTCAGCTGCTCGGTAGAGAGCGGGCAATTGTCGTTTCAGGAACCGGTGGGATGGATGAAGCCTCTTTAGCGGGACAAAATGCGTTTGTTTTACTTGACAAGGGGGATCTCATTCCGTTTTCGTTAACGGCCGATGATGTGGGACTTACACCTGCACAACCTTCTTCAATCAGGGGTGGGAATGCATTGGAAAACGCGGCAATTATTCGGGCTGTGCTAAACGGGGAACGGGGCCCGCACTTCGATACTGTCGTATTCAATGCGGGTATCGGATTATTTGCAAATGGGCAAACGGCAACGATTCAAGAAGGCGTTAAACGTGCAATAGAAAGTATTTTGTCAGGCAAAGCACTCGAGAAATTGAATGCAGTTGTTGCATTCAGTGGGAAAATTGGTCAGGAGGCGGTGGCAAGATGACGATTCTGGATGACATATTGGAAACGAAACGGCATGAAGTAGATCGCCTGCTTTCTGCTGGAGAAATCATACAAGGAACGGCCATTTCCCGTCCTTTATTATTCGACGCATTATACAAGGCGGACCAATTGTGCATTATCGCTGAGATGAAACGCGCTTCGCCTTCGAAAGGGCCTATTGCCGAAGGGGTGAACCCGATTGAACAAGCGCTCCAGTATGTTGACGCAGGTGCAACGTGCATTTCGGTTCTGACGGATACACCGTTTTTCAAGGGTTCATTTGACGACTTGGCGGCTGTTGCAAAAGTGGTGCCTGTACCGATTTTGTGTAAGGACTTTATCATCCACCCAGTACAAATCGATCGTGCAAAACAGGCAGGTGCCTCTGTAATCCTTCTCATTGTGGCGGCGCTCAGTGAAGTGGAACTGATGAAATTATACACATATGCGGTGCAATTGGGCCTTGAAGTGTTGGTGGAAGTTCATGATAACGAGGAGCTCGATCGGGCCTTTGCGGTAGGTGCGAACATAATCGGCGTAAACAATCGTGACCTTCGCACTTTTGAAGTGGATATCGCGAGGACAGAGGAAATTGCCTCTATTTTTCCGTTTGATGAAAAACGTGTACTCATTAGCGAAAGTGGCATTGTGAATCGCGAAGATGCATTACGAGTGGCAAATGCAGGGGCGAAAGCAGTCCTTGTAGGGGAGTCACTTATGACTAGCGGAAATGTGCGAAACACGATGCGGTCGCTACAACTTGATTTGACGGGAACTGCCCGATGACGAAAGTGAAAATATGTGGGTTGATGGAAATGGAACATGTGAAAGTTGCTGTCGAAGTAGGAGCGGATGCAATCGGATTCGTTTTCGCACCAAGCAAACGTCGTATAACGGTTGAAAAAGCGAAGGAGCTTGCACAGAGTATCCCTTCAAGCGTCCTAAAGGTGGGCATTTTCGTTGACGAATCCAGTGAAGAAATCGAGCGCACTTTTCATGAAGTACCGCTCGATTACGTCCAATACCATGGTGATGAAGCACCGGAATTCATTAAGAAAATTGGACTTCCTTCTATTAAAGCATTAGCAATTCAACGTAGTGAGGATGTCGGGTCGGCAAAACGATTTGACGTGGATTATTTTCTATTTGACACACCAGGGAAAGACTATAAAGGCGGCAGCGGTGAACGATTCGATTGGCGGTTGGTTCAGGATGTGACAATCCCTCTGGATAAGCGGATTCTTGCAGGTGGTCTAAACGCGGATAATGTCGGTGAAGCGATACGTCAAGTGAAGCCTTATATGGTGGACGTTTCAAGTGGAGTAGAGAGAAATGGAGAAAAAGATATGCAGTTGATCCGCGCATTTGTGCGCGCAGTCAAAGACGAGGAGAGATGAGTAATGGTGAAATCAGCGAGTGTGGAACGAACAGAGCAAGTAGGTCGATACGGTAAGTTTGGTGGACAGTTTGTACCGGAAACATTAATGCAGGCACTTATTGAATTGGAGACTGCGTACGATGAAGCGATTGTAGATCCGTCCTTCATCGATGACATGAACTACTATTTGAAGGACTTTGTAGGACGTGAAAATCCGCTCTATTTTGCAGAAAGGCTTACAAAAGAAGCGGGTGGGGCCAAGATTTACTTGAAGCGGGAAGATTTGAATCATACCGGCGCCCACAAAATCAATAACACCATCGGACAAGCATTACTTGCAATGCGGATGGGCAAAAAGAAGATTGTTGCAGAAACCGGCGCCGGTCAACACGGTGTTGCAACGGCGACAGTATGTGCATTGTTCGATCTCGAATGCGTCGTCTTTATGGGTGCAGAAGACATTCGTAGGCAAGAATTGAATGTCTTTCGAATGGAATTGCTTGGAGCGAAAGTCGTTTCAGTCGAAAAAGGGGCAGGGACACTGAAAGACGCAGTCAATGAAGCATTGCGCTACTGGGTGTCGAATGTGGAGGATACACATTATATTTTGGGCTCTGCACTTGGTCCCCATCCATTCCCGCGGATTGTACGTGATTTCCAACGCGTTATCGGTGTGGAAACGAGACGGCAAATACTTGAAAAAGAAGGGTGTTTGCCGAATGCGATTGTTGCATGCATTGGTGGTGGTAGCAACGCAATCGGTATGTTCCATCCGTTTTTAGAAGATGAAGAAGTCGCATTGTACGGCGTTGAGGCGGCGGGCAGCGGAATCGAAACGGGTCTTCATGCGGCGGCGATTGCGGATGGAAAGGAGGGTGTCCTTCACGGGGCATATATGTATATCCTGCAAGATGACGACGGAATGATACAGGAGGCACATTCCATTTCAGCAGGGCTTGACTATCCAGCAGCTGGACCGGAACATTGCCATCTGCACGATATTGGTCGGGTAAAGTATACATCCGTAACAGATAAAGGTGCCCTAGAAGGCCTTCAGTTATTAGCAGAAAAAGAAGGAATCATCCCTGCCCTTGAAAGTGCTCATGCAGTTAGTTATGCAGTCAAGTTGGCAGAAGACATGGCAAAAGATGAAATCCTCGTTATTTGTCTTTCAGGGCGGGGCGATAAAGATGTCCAAACTGTGCGGGACGCACTAGGAGGTAGCGTAAAATGACTGAAATGATGCTGACAAAAGCAATCAATGCATGCATTGGAAGAGGTGAGAAAGCATTTATCCCTTATATAATGGCAGGCGACGACGGACTTCACACGCTAAAGGATAACTTATTATTTCTCCAAGAAGCCGGCGTGACGGCAATCGAAATCGGTATTCCATTCTCCGATCCAGTGGCGGATGGCCCCGTTATTCAACAAGCAGGGGAACGAGCGTTAGCACATGGGGTGACGCTTCGCTCGGTGGTGGAAGAGCTTACTGCTATTGGAAATGAAATAAGGATCCCCCTTATCATCATGACTTATTTGAATCCGGTTTTACGCTATGGCATCGGTGAGTTCGTCGAGGACTGCCGTCGTATTGGGCTAGGCGGTTTAATCATCCCCGATTTACCGTTAGAAGAAAGCGGGTTATTGCGGAGTGCACTAGACGGATCGGGTATCGCGCTCGTTCCACTTGTGTCATTAACTAGTCCGAACGAACGTATTCAAAAAATCACGGCTACTGGCGAGGGGTTCATTTACGCGGTAACAGTCAATGGCATTACAGGTGTTAGGAATGAATTCGAAGATAATCTTGCCCTTCATTTTGAACACTTAAAGGCGGTAAGTCCCGTACCGGTGCTTGCAGGATTTGGCATATCGACACCTGAACAGGTACGTGCAATTGGCGGGTTGGCGGACGGTGTCATCGTTGGAAGCGCGATTGTAGATGCATTTCATCGACAAGATTTGGCTGGAGTAAAAGCCCTTGTCAATGCATAGGTTAGATAAGAAAATGCCTTTTCCCATGTCGATAAAACATGGGGAAAGGCATTTTCATACGGGATTGCGGGTTGCCTAGATCTTTGCTGGTAGCCATTTCACTTGGATTCTAACAAACTTTCTTTTCGACTCTTCTCAATCCATTCCGTACCGAATACAAGAAGATCTTGCATGGAAACGACTTTACAATCAGCTTGTCCAATAGGATTGCAGGTAGCGGCTGTTGGGTTGGATTTTTCAAAGTCCATCCCAATCTCAGGGAAGATATCCGAATCTACATCCGCCATGTCATACGTAGCCCAAACTCGTTGACCGTTTTGCATGATAGCAGAGCCTTGCGGGGAAGTTGTTAACCCCGGGGCGAGGTATTCAGCCAAATGAAGGGCTGTGCAAGAATCATAACCTACGCCGATCATGACAATCTTCACATCCGTGTCCATCATCTTCCCAAGTGGGGAACGCGTGCCAAACGAATCTTCCAATGGGTGCTCGCTCATCCAGTCTTTTGCATGTTTACCCCAAGCCATGAAGGAATGCGCTGGATGGTTGCTTCGGATTGTACTGGGGTGACGATGGAAGCAATCCGCAATCTTGCCCATTTCACGTAAATGTGTGAGATGCGGGTCATACGCAGGAAATGATTGGCGGATCGGTTCATACCAATCTTCTGGAACCGGCGGAACCATCCAGTAAGAGGGCTCTGAATTATCGGGGGACTGAGCAGGCATCACAATTGTTCCCTCGGTTGTTACTGCTTCCATTAGGGCTTCGACGACTGCCTGGGCACCACCCGCAATCCAGCCCATCGATTTGAGCGAAGAATGGACGATGAGATTGTCACCTGCTTTTATCCCCAAATTGTGGAGTTGGTTTATTACTGTCTTTTTGGACTGGAAAGAAGTCGTCTGTTGGATGGTTTCAAATTCGGACATAGTCTATCACTCGATTCTTTAATCATTTCAATAAAGCATAGCAATCTTCGCTTTATTCGCCAAGACTTTTGAAACTTTCCCTGCTATGAATCGTACATATAAGAAAGGGGTGTTCGGACATGAAGGCAACTGTTATCAGCCAAGAGGTCGAGTCAACATATGAAAAAGTGAAGTCGTTAGCAGGATGGACGGTCGACAAAAATGTTGTGCTGACGATTACTTCGTATTACGTCACATCCGAGCGGGAGTTTGTTGCCGAAAGTTTGAATCGGGCGATTGATGCACTGAAGAGTAAAGCGAGTTGGTTTTCACCATTGCGGGGTAATCTCCTTCCAATGATGGCAGCGTTTCTTGATAAACCCGGGTCGAATATCGAAGAAGAGGTCAATCGTCTATTCGCTAAACAACAGGTACTAAAAGAAGTTGGTTTCCGAAATACAATCCATTCGTACTTAGCTGCGCTTCTTGTATCGGATAACCCGGATTCCTATGAAATTGAAGCTAGACAAGCGAAAAAGCTATATGATGCCATGAAAAAACAACATTTTTTCCTGACTTCCGATGATGATTATGCATACGCCGTCCTTCTTGGAAAAAAAGGCGAAGAGCCAGTTGAACATGCGCTGTCCATGCGTACTTATTATGATGCTCTTCGAGATGCCGGATTCCGTTCAGGAAATGAATTACAGTGGTTGTCGCAAGTATTGACATATATACATATCCAATTCAATCCATTCCTTGTGTCTCGGGCAGCGGAAATCCTTGCCCACTTCAAGAAGGAAACAAAGGTGCGTTCTGTTCATTATCCGATAATCGGATTTCTGACTGTCTTCGACGTGAAAGATACGGAATTGACGGATATTATCGAATTGACGCATGCGTTGGAACAGACGAAGCCATTCAAATGGAATCGAGAGATGGCGCTATCCATTGGAATTGGATATGTTATGCATGAACTGACAGAGAATGCAGAACAAGCAAGTATCAGCCTGGCCACATCAGTGGAGCTAATTTTACAAGCGCAGCAAGCCGTGATGGCAGCAACAATCGCAGCAATGGCGGCATCCTCAGCCTCGAACTCATCGAATACCTGATTGCAACCGGTGTCTAGTTACCAGGTATGTGATACAAACTAGCAAAGGTGCCTGAAGGGGGTAGCCGAAGCAATAAGACTGACAGTGAACTTCTGTCTGGCTTATTGCGGGAGGCATCCCCAAGCACCGAAGCGAATTCAATGGATATCCTTTAGCATAGGGTAAATGGTAAATAAGTATATATAAAAATTGGGAGGGGTTTGGAAATGAAGAAAACAATGCTATGGCTAAATGGAAAGTGGCAAGATACCGCATCATCATACGATTTAAAATCACCATACTCCGGAGAAGTTATTGCACAAATAGCAAAAGCAACACCAACCGAAGTGAAACAGGCAATCGACGGAGCAGAAAAAGCATTCCAAACCTTCAAGAAATGGACAGCCTACGATCGTGCGGAGATGTTATACAGAGTTGTCAATCTCATGCGGGAACGGAAAGAAGAACTTGCCCTCATTATGGCCGACGAAGCAGGAAAACCAATCAGGACAAGCCGATCGGAAATTGACAGGACAATCGCGACATACCAATTTACGGCGGAAGAAGCTAAACGAATTAGCGGGGAAACAATTCCAATGGATGCAGCACCAGGCATTACCGATCGAATCGGATGGACGAAGCGTGAACCACTTGGAGTCGTTGCAGCCATAACACCTTTCAACTTTCCCTTTAATCTAATCGCACATAAGTTAGGACCCGCATTTGCGGCAGGCAATACTGTTGTCTTAAAACCAGCTACCCAAACACCTCTTAGTGCATTAGTTATGGCAGAGTTATTCAAGGAAGCAGGTTTACCGGACGGTGCCCTCCAAATTGTGACAGGTAGTGGAGCAGAGTTAAGTGACGGACTCATCACCCATCCAGCAGTGAAAAAAGTGACGTTTACAGGAAGTGTACCGGTCGGGCTATCCATAAAAGAGAAGGTCGGCTTACGCAAATTAACACTAGAGCTTGGATCGAATGCGGCACTTCTTATCGAACCGGGCATACCACTTGAAAAAATCGTCAGCCGTTGTGTGGAAGGCGCATTTGGATTCGCTGGTCAAGTTTGTATCTCACTTCAACGGATTTACGTGCATGCGTCAATCCTGGACGAATTTACGAAGCTCTTTATCGAACAAACGAAGAAATTGAGGATGGGTGATCCCTTCGAAGAGACAACGGATATTGGTCCGATGATTCACGTTGATGAATTACAGCGTGTTATTGGATGGATTAAGGATGCGGAAAATCAAGGTGCAGTCGTGCAAACGGGTGGACAAATTGTTGGAAATGGGCTTGAACCAGCTGTCTTGACGAATGTTTCGCCAGACATGAATGTCGTCTGTGCAGAGGTGTTTGCACCAATCGTCACGATTATTCCTTATACGTCACTGGAAGAAGGAATCACCATGGTGAACGACTCGAAATACGGCCTGAATGCAGGTATTTATACAGCCAACTTGATGGATGCGATGAAAGCGGCAGACGACATACAGGCAGGTGCAATCATCATAAACGACATTCCCACTTTCCGGGTCGATCATATGCCATATGGCGGTGTGAAAATGAGTGGCTATGGTCGTGAAGGTGTAAAATATGCTGTGGAAGAAATGACGGAACTGAAAATGATTACTATGAAAACGAAAATTTGACCTCTTTTGAAGCCTGGATGACATTACGCTTTGGTGTGATAGATTACAAATAAAAAAGGATTCCCTCCGTACTTTGGAAGGAATCTTTTTTTACTATTTTCTAAGAAAAATACCGGCATCTCCAAATAAAACAAGTCCATGAAAACGCTTTCATACCACTGTTTGTAATGTGATTGTCATATATGAAACATTGAATGCATTTGGTATTCTGAAAAAATAGTATTGCCACCCATTTAATTGTGTAGTATATTAAGACAAGCGATCCGATATCTGAAAATTTACTAATCGTTTTATAGTCTAGCAAGGAGGTAAATTTCTTGGCAAACCCAGTACTAGAAATAAAGAATCTGCGCACATCATTCAACATCAAAGGTAATTATTACGCCGCAGTAGATGATGTGTCCTTAACTGTCCATGAGAATGAAGTTGTTGCCATTGTAGGAGAGTCGGGTTGCGGAAAAAGTGCCCTTGCATTATCCATTATGGGGCTGCACAATCTAAAAACGACAAAACTCGAAGGTCAAGTTAACTTCAAAAGTCAAAATCTTTTGTCACTCTCTGCTTCTAAACTAAATAAAATTCGTGGGAAAGACCTCGGAATGATTTTCCAGGACCCAATGACGGCGCTTAACCCATTGGCGACAATTGGAAGACAAATTGAGGAACCAATGGATTACCATATGAAACTATCATCGGCCGCAAAGAAGAAACGTACACTTGAACTTCTTCGACGCGTTGGTATCAAGAACGAACAACGCATCTATAGTCAATATCCACATGAACTGTCAGGTGGTATGAGACAACGTGTCGTCATTGCCATTGCACTTGCGTGTGATCCGGTATTACTTATTGCGGATGAACCGACAACTGCTTTAGACGTTACAATCCAAGCACAGATAATGGATCTTATGAAAGAACTTCAAAACCAAATAAAATCAGGCATCATCCTGATTACACATGATCTTGGTGTTGTTGCTGAAATGGCCGATCGTGTAGCGGTCATGTATGCAGGTGAAGTAGTGGAAATTGCGGAAGTACGTGAGTTATTTATGAATCCATTACATCCCTATACCCGTTCTCTACTTAACTCAATCCCATCGAATATGGAAGATAAAAAAGCATTACACGTGATTGAAGGAATAGTTCCGTCCATCCAAAAACTTGATCGTACAGGTTGCCGGTTTGCACCGCGTGTTGCATGGGTGCCGGAACATGAGCATGAGGAAAGCCCGACTCTACATGAAGTAGAACCAGGTCATTTCGTTCGCTGCACATGCTATAAAAACTTCCACTTCCCGGAAGAGAAAGTAGGAGATGAGAGTTATGTCACTACTAAAAGTTAATGATATGAAAATTCACTTTCCGATACGGGGCGGCTTTTTCCGCACAGTAGTCGATCACATTAAAGCTGTGGATGGCATAAGTTTCGAATTGGAACCTGGCGAAACATACGGCCTTGTAGGTGAATCGGGCTGTGGCAAGACTACAACGGGGCGTGGGATTATTGGGCTGAATACTATCACGGGCGGAGAAGTTCTTTTTGAAGGAACAGACCTTGCAAAACAAAGTCGATCGGAAAGACGGAAACATGTAAAAGATATTCAGATGATTTTTCAAGATCCGTATTCGTCATTGAATTCACGGAAAAACGTCTTGAATATCATCGCGGAACCACTTCGCAATTTCGAGCGTATGTCGCCCGGTGAAGAGTTGAAACGAGTTCAAGCACTTGTTGATCGTGTTGGGTTAAATCCCGAGTCGATTTATAAGTACCCACACCAATTCTCAGGCGGACAAAGGCAACGTATCGGGATTGCACGAGCACTTATGTTAAATCCGAAGCTAATCATTGCCGATGAACCCGTATCTGCACTTGACGTATCGGTACAAGCGCAAGTATTGAATTTCATGCAAGAAATTCAAAAGGAATTTAATCTTACCTATCTTTTTATTTCACATGATCTAGGTGTTATCAAACATTTATGTGATCGAATCGGTATTATGTACAAAGGTCGTTTTGTTGAAGAGGGAACAGCTGCCGATGTATACAATAATCCGCAACATCTATACACGAAAAGACTAATTGCGGCTATTCCGGAAATGAACCCGGAGAAGCGATTTGAGAAAATGCATCTTCGCCAAGCCATTAATGAAGAATACAGAACAGACTATGATAGCTATTTTGATAAGGACGGACGGATGTTTGACTTAAAGAGTGTTTCTGAAACACATTCCGTTGCAGTGCAGTAAAGGAGGATTATGAAAAGATGCTGAAGTTCATCATAAGAAGAATGTTAATCATGATCCCCCAACTTATTCTGCTCAGCTTAATCATCTTTGTTTTGGCAAAGGCGATGCCGGGTGATGCGGTTACGGGTGCATTCGTGTCAAATCCAAATGCAACGCCGGAACAAATGGAGAAAATACGGGAAAGTTTCGGCCTGAATGACCCTTGGTACGTGCAATACGGGCATTGGATTGGAAAAGCGGTACAGGGTGACTTCGGTATGTCATTTGTGCATAAGCAACCGGTGACTCATCTACTTGAGAGTAGGGTAGCCAATACACTACTGTTGGCCGCGGTTACAATGATTGTCACCTATATAATCTCAATCCCGCTTGGAATTATAGCGGGAAGGTGGACAGATACTTGGGCAGATAAAATAATTGTTACATACAACTACTTTGCGTTTGCGACACCACTTTTCGTATTTGCATTACTCATGCTTTTCCTATTCAGTTTTATACTTGGATGGTTCCCTAGTGGAGGAAGTGTTGACATAAGGATTGAGACAGGTACATGGGAATACTTTGTTGACAAAGCGAAGCACCTATTCCTGCCTGTTATGTCAGGGGCATTGCTAGCAACGTTTGGTACAATACAATATCTGCGGAACGATATTATCGATACGAAATTGAAAGACTTCGTCAAGACCGCCCGCTCCAAGGGGGTACCCGAAGGCAAAGTATACACACGCCATATTTTGCGTAACTCTTTGTTACCGATTGCGGCATTCCTTGGTCTTGAAATTACTGGTCTAATTGGCGGCTCTATCTTTATTGAATCAATCTTCAGTTATCCAGGACTCGGACAACTTTTCATACAGTCCATCGGTACGCGTGACTTTACGGTCGTTACGGCTCTTGTCATGATTTCAGGCACAGCTGTAGTTGTTGGGACAATGCTTTCAGATATCATCCTAAGTATTGTCGATCCGCGTATTCGAATTGATTGATGGAAATGAAAGAAGAGGAGGGGAAAACGAATGAAAGATACAGTTACATTGAATACGAAAGAATTAGTGGCGCAGGAAAAGCTGAATAACCCGTCGTTTATGAAGACGGTTTGGCGTGAGATAAAGCATGATAAGATGGCATTGGGATCACTTGTTGTTCTTTTCATCATCTTGGCGACCGCCTATTCATCGCCCCTTTTCATCGACGCAGAAGCGCTTACGCGAGTCAACTTCCTGAAAAACTGGAACGCGCCTTCCGCTGAGAACTGGATGGGTACGGATGACGCTGGACGGGACGTATTTGGTCAGCTGATGCTGGGAACTAGAAACTCATTCACAATTGGTATTTGTGTAACATTGATTGCTGGATTGTTCGGCTTGACTGTTGGTCTTATTTCCGGCTTTTATGGTGGTGTTGTCGATAACATCATTATGCGTATTATCGACTTCCTAATGGTCCTACCAGCATTGATGTTCATCATTGTTTTTGTAACTATTGTTCCAAATTATACGATCTTCAGTTTCATCTTAATCATGAGTGCGTTCGCATGGTTTGGTAAGGCAAGGCTTATACGATCTAAAGGGTTGGCAGAAAGGGAGCTAGATTATATCAATGCTTCCAAGACGTTAGGAACGCCTAGTTGGAAAATCATGTTTTTTGAAATGTTTCCCAACCTCAGTTCCATCGTCATTGTGAATATGACACTTACACTTGCAGGAAATATTGGGTTGGAGACTGGTTTAACATTTCTTGGTTTCGGTCTTCCGGCGAGTACGCCATCTCTAGGAACACTCATTAGTTTCGCGAGAAATCCGGATATTGTGCAAAATAAGTGGTGGGTATGGTTACCTGCAGCATTACTGATTCTAGTAATGATGCTGTGTATAAATTACGTTGGGCAAGCGGTTAAACGTGCGTCTGACGCAAGACAAAGATTGGCGTAAAAAAAACAGGGGAGGTAATACAATTGGCAAAGAAGCAACTATTGCTACTCGTCGGTCTTATGCTCGCACTTAGCGTTTTTCTAGCGGCGTGTACGGGAAAAGAAAAGAGCGAAGAAGGCGACAAAGCAGCAAGTAAAGATGGGGATGACAAAGGAACCGAAGAGACAACGAAGGATGAACCTGCTGAAGAAGAGGCCCTTGATTTCCCTCTTGACGTTTCAAACAAAGAAGCAGCAATAGAAGATGGTGAACTAACGTACGGACTGGTTTCTGATTCTCCGTTCGAAGGTACATTGAGCACAGTATTCTACTCCGGCGCACCTGACGCTGAAGTAATGCAGTTCTTCACTGAAGACTTGCTAGCTGCTGATGGAGACTATTTAATCACAAATGAAGGTGCTGCAACGTACGAAATTTCTGATGATAACAAGAAAATTAAAGTGATGATCAAAGACAATGTCAATTGGCATGACGGGGAGCCTGTAAAAGCATCCGATTTACTTTACTCTTATGAGCTTCTAGGACATCCGGATTATGTCGGTGAACGTTATGACTTCATGAAAGAAAATGTCGTAGGTATGCCTGATTACCACGCAGGAAAAACGGACAAAATTTCTGGAATCAATGTAATCGATGACAAAACAATTGAATTCACATTCACAGAAGCAACACCATCTATTCTTTCCGGGTTTTGGTCAACACCTACACCACGTCACCATGTCGGCGATGTGATGACCGGTGAACTAACAATGGAAGAATTAATGGCATCTGATAAGATTCGTGTAAATCCAATCGGTTTTGGACCTTACAAAGTTGCAAAAATCGTTCCTGGTGAATCTGTACTTTATGAAAGATACGAAGATTACTGGAGAGGGAAACCTGCTCTTAAATCAATCGTTTTAAAAGTAGTAAGCTCTGCAACTGCACTAGAAGCACTTAAAAAAGGTGAAATTGACTATGCTGATATTCCAGCTGACCAATACTTGAATGCAAAAACAATTGAAAATGTAGAACTTCTTGCAAAAGTGGATCTTGCATACACATATATCGGTTTCAATCTTGGTGAATGGGATGCTGAGAAAGAAGAAAATGTTATGGATCCAACTAAAAAAATGGCCAATAAACTTGTTCGCCAAGCAATGTGGCACGCAATGGATAACGAAACAATCGGTAAAGAACTTTACCACGGTCTTCGTTTCCCAGCTACAACATTGATCATCCCTGTATTTGAAGGCTTCCATGATTCAAGCAATGAAGGACGTCCATATGATCCTGAAAAAGCGAAAGCGCTTCTTGACGAAGCTGGATATATCGATGTTGACGGTGACGGCTTCCGTGAAAATGACAAGGGTGAAGAATTCGTTCTTAACTTCGCGTCAATGGAAGGCGGAGAAACAGCTGAACCAATCGCAAAATTCTACATGCAAAACTGGGCTGACGTCGGCATTAAAGTTCAATTATTGGACGGTCGCCTACACGAATTTAACGCTTTCTACGATTTGTTGAAAAAGGATGATAAAAGAGTTGATATCTACCAAGGCGCATGGGGAACTGGTTCAGATCCAGATCCTGAAGGCCTATACGGAAGAACAGCTGCGTTCAACTACCCTCGTTTTACGAGCGAAAAGAACGACGAGCTTCTAGAAGCTGGAACATCTGAAAAAGCATTTGATACTGAATACCGTAAAGATATCTACAATCAATGGCAAGAACTTATGGTTGAAGAGGTACCGGTTGCTCCGACTGTATACCGTTATGCTCTAACTGCTGTTAACAAGCGCATTGTTAACTACTCAATCGATCCAGGTTCAGACCTATGGTTGTATGAAATGGGTGTATCTGAATAATAACGATTTACTAAAAACCGCCATCTGGGAAACTAGATGGCGGTTTTTCAAAATTATTTGAGGTACTATTTAGTGAAAGAGACTATGTCCGTGTTAGGCACCGACATAATCTCGGGAAAGGGAGTTAGTAATTATGAAAATACGACCACAGCGCTTGCAACAAGGGGATACGATTGGGATCATTGCGCCTTCTAGTCCACCCAATCAGGAAAATCTTCAGAAGTCATTGGCTTTTCTTGAGGAACTCGGACTGAAATGGCAATTCGGCAAGCATGTCAAAACGGCTCATGGCTATTTAGCCGGAACAGATGAAGAACGTTTGGAAGACTTGGAAGACATGTTTGCAAATCCGAACGTCAAAGGAATCATTTGTGCAGGTGGCGGATATGGGTCCGCCCGTTTTACAGATAAAATAGATTTGCAGCTGATGAATGAAAATCCGAAAATCTTTTGGGGATTCAGCGATATTACATTTCTCCATACTGCAATCGGACGATACTCGAACCTGGTGACGTTTCATGGTCCAATGCTTGCATCATGCGTCGGGAAGGACTCGTTCCATGAATTGTCCGCTAAAATGTTTCAACAGTTGTTTCAGCCGATGGAACTACATTACACAGAAGACATTTCACCACTTGAAACGATTACCGGCGGCGTTGCGCAAGGTGAGCTCGTCGGAGGGAATTTATCACTGCTAGCAAGTGGAATCGGAACACGTTTCGAAGTGGATACGAAAGGGAAGATCCTTTTACTGGAAGACGTTGGTGAAGAAGCGTACCGAGTGGATGGCCTTTTGAATCAATTGCGATTGACTGGGAAATTGAATGATGTAGCGGGAATTATCGTCGGTGACTTTTCCAAAACAGAACCCAAAAGGAAAAAAGAGACATTGTCATTGGACGAAGTATTCGACCATTATTTAAGTGATCTTGGTGTACCAGTCCTAAAAGGTTTTAAAATAGGCCATTGTCAGCCGCATTTTGCAATTCCGCTGGGCGTTAGTGCAAAATTGGATGCAGATAACAAGACATTAACAATTTTACCAGGCGTAGAATGAATGAAGCATCTATATAAGTTGCAGTGCTAGGGAAATGGATGAGACCTCCCGGAAAAGGAGTGGAGTGAGATGAAGATGGAGACAACGTTGAATACATGGTATTGTTCGGTTTCAGTCGCTTCGGTGTGGACATCGCCTGAATCTGCCCGTGCTATTGATGAGTTAGGATTGATAAATCCCGTCCGATTGAACGACTGGCTTGAGAAGTTACCTTATGAACAACGCTTAGACCTATGTGACGGCAATCGTATCCAGACACAATTGCTGTACGGTGAACCGGTAATTCTTGAAGGCGTGCAAGGCGATTGGGCGAAAGTCATCGCCGTCTGGCAACCATCGAAAAAGGATGAACGAGGCTATCCGGGATGGGTACCACTTGCACAGTTAAAGGAAGCACAACCGATTGATGCACAAGGGTTCGCAAAGGTGACGGTAGGAAAAGCACAACTGCTGCATACAGATGGCACGCCACTTGTTGTGGTCCCTATGAATACGTTGCTGCCATACGTCGGAGAAGAAGGTGATTATTTACGTGTTTGCACGCCGGATGGCTATGCATTGTTATTGAACAGTGATGCAGTTCGGGCACCGTCCATCCACCAGTTTGCGAAATCACCCCCCCTTGTAGCCGTTGATAAAGGGCTCACATTTCTTGATCTGCCTTACTTTTGGGGAGGCATGTCCTCTTATGGATATGATTGTTCCGGCTTCACGTATAACATGCTAAAGGCTTGCGGACATTCTATACCGCGGGACGCGGGTGATCAGGCGAGAGGTGGAGTGGAAATCCTTATGGGTAATGTTGAGCAATGGGAAAAAGGCGATTTACTCTTCTTTGCAAATGATGAAGGACAAGGCAATGTCCGGCACGTCGGGTTTTATTATGGAAACGGGCTGATCCTTCATTCACCTTCCACAGGCAAGTCGATTGAACTGTTGAAGTTGGCAGGTTCGAGCTTGGAAAGCGAACTTTGCGCGGTCAGACGTTATGGTACAGTGGAAGGTTAATAGAATGAAAAAGTTGGCATCCGGTTGTCTTAACCGTTATTTGAATATAACTTCTTTTTATTAAATGAATGCGTAGTTTAGTATCCCGTGCGAAAATGGGTATACTAGCTA
This sequence comes from Filibacter tadaridae, assembly GCF_900609045.1. Taxonomy (GTDB): domain Bacteria; phylum Bacillota; class Bacilli; order Bacillales_A; family Planococcaceae; genus Sporosarcina; species Sporosarcina tadaridae. The sequence goes on along the minus strand of NZ_UXAV01000020.1, from coordinate 50,515 downwards.
AAGATGCTACTAATAGAAAGAGGTTAGACAAATGACGGCAAAACAGCCGATGGGCCAATCCCGTACCATTCAAACTAAACTTGTACTACCACCGGACACGAATCACTTGCAGACGATTTTCGGAGGGCATGTGTTGTCGTACATAGATGAAATTGCTGCAATTACGGCAATGAAACATGCGCATACAGCAGTCGTCACAGCGTCAATCGATTCGGTGGATTTCGTTTCATCTGCACGTGTCGGGGATGTATTAGAACTTGAAGCCATCGTCAGCTCAACCGGTCGTTCTTCAATGGAAGTGTTCGTTTCAGTCCACTCCATGAATTTGCTTACAGGCGAATCAAAACTGACTACAGAATCATTCTTAACGATGGTTGCGATGGATGCAAACAACAAGCCAACGCCAATACCAGGCATTTTCCCGGAAACCGAAGTGGAAAAGTCACTATTTGAAACAGCTCCTGCCCGCCGCATACATCGGAAGCAGCGAAGTGAAATGAAACACTAATTGGAAAAGGTCCGCATACATTTGCGGGCTTTTTTATTGATTAATAAAGTAACTTTACGCCTATCACTTCACCGAAAATGTCGCCGCTACTGAAACTTCATAGAACGGGTCAACATGCGTTGAAAATGATTTTACAAGCCGATATTCACCTGGTAAAAGCTTTAAGCCAAGCGCTTCTATGGAAAAAGTCTGTCGCGCCTTGCCCCCCGCTAACAATAAATGCCCCGTATCCTTAAAACGCTGATTTCTCAAAAATACCGCATCCGAATACGTCATCATATACCATTGTCCATCAACGCTAACTTCAATCGTGTAAAACTCGCCGTAACTGAAATCAATTGAACTATCATTACGAATAATGGTTGTTATTTCAGAGGGGGGTCCTTCGTAGGAATCCTCAAGTAATTCAAGTGAAAGACCTTCTTCAACTGATTGTATGACCTGATCAGGTGTGGGATCCGGTAAAATCGGGAGTGGGTCATCTTTTCCGCATCCTGTAAGAATAAGTATGAGTGCAAATATAATGAAACGCTTCATATCAGCACCTCCACCTCTAGCGTACGCCAATTTCATAAAACAGACATTGACACCCATCAAGAATCGAAATTTTTATTGCCGGGGTTTTTGGAGTTGTATGGACAATGCTGTGAACTGTCATGGCGAATGGAGAACTGTAAGGACAAATCCAAGAACTGTCATGGCAAATAGGGAAACTGTAAGGGCAAAGTATGGAACTGTAATGGCTCGTACAAACTGTAAGGACAAATCCGAGAACTGTCATGGCAAATGGGGAAACTGTAAGGGCAATGTGCGGAACTGTGAGGGCCCGCGCGAACTATGAGGACAAATCCTGGAACTGTCATGGCAAATGGGGAAACTGTGAGGGCAAAGTGCGGAACTGTAATGGCTCGTACAAACTGTAATGACAAATCCGAGCACTGTCATGGCAAATGGGGAAACTGTGAGGGCAAAGTGCGGAACTGTAATGGCCCGCGCAAACTGTAAGGACAAATCCTGGAACTGTCATGACGAATGCGGAACTGTGAGGGCGGAGCACGGGACTATAATATCCCGCGCAAAATATCATGCCAACCTTGTCAACTAAATTCCAAAAACTCAATACGGTTGCCAAATGGATCGTGTGTGAAAAAGCGCGAACGACCATCAATCGGCAGTTCTTCACTGACCACGTAATCAGCCTTTTCCAATCGAGTTTTCAATAACTCTAACGCAATCACTGTAAACCCTGGGTGTGCTTTTTTGGCGGGCATAAAATCACTTTGAATGCCGATATGCACTTCTTGAGCACCACAGAGGAACCAACAACCGCCGCGCGCCTTCAAGTTTTCGGGTTTTGGAATTTCCTTCATGCCAAGCAATTTACCATAGAAAATCCGCGCCTTTGCTTCTGAATTTGGCGGTGCCGCAATTTGGATGTGATCCAATCCTGTAATGTAATCCGTCATCTTCCATCACTCCTTTTTAGGTGGTCCCTCCATTATAGAGGTCAATCAGTATGGACACCATGTCCCCTTTGTAACGACTCAACATAAGGAATACTTATTCACTTTATTGAAAGTAAATAAGTTTCCTGAATTGTCGATAACACGTATACTGAGGTGGAAGGTGGTGTTCGGCATGGACTATATACTTTTATATTTTATCGGCATGGCGGCGATGACGCTTGGTACACTTGCGGGTGGAGGCGGGCTGATCACATTGCCAGCAATGTTGCTTATGGGGATTCCGATCCATTCCGTCATCGGCGCCGGGAAGATTTCGACGACGGTCAGTTCATTTTCAACATTTTTGACAGTCCTACTGAAAAAGCAGATTACCCTGAAAGAGTCTATATGGATTCTGCCTGTATCACTTGCAGGTGGTTCCATCGGCGGTTTCATTGCAACAAGGTTATCGGAAAGTACAATGTACACTGTTGCGATTGTTCTGCTTGTCTTTGCATTTCTTACATCTTTCCTGTCCAAAGTCGACTTTTCGGGTCAGGAAATGTTGCATCCTACAAAGGCAGCGGTCCCGGGACTCTTCGGAATCGGCTTGTATGACGGTATTTTCGGTCCTGGACAAGGCACACTATTGCTCTATTTGTTCGGTCATTTGCATATCGCCTATATTCGCGCCATCGGTTTCGTCCGACTAGCCACATTTTCCAGCGGGTTCGGTGCTGCCCTCAGTTTCATAGCGATGGGGAAAATAATTTGGCCGGTCGTTTTTGCCCTCTTGGCAGGTTCATTATCGGGCGCGCAGATCGGCGTCCGACTAGCAGAAAAGTTGAACCCTCGCCACGTAAAAATACTACTGCGTCTAGTCACCATCGCCTTGATCCTCCAATTGATTGTTAAAAGCTTATTATAAATCAAACACCTCTTTCATTTGCATTGGAGAGGTGTTTTTGTGAGGTTTAAAATGGATTGTTGTTCATATAGCTGCATTTCAGTCCCCTCAACACTAGATGGATATGTAGAAAAAGTATATACATGTTGAACAAATGAATACTTATACTAACTAAGCTAAGGGGGAGCCGAAGCCATAGGACTAGTAGCAGAGCAGCTAGGCTAGGCGTGTGGCATCCCCGAGTGCTGTAAGGAATTCAATGTAATTCTTTATTTCACCTAACCCTTTACATTCCATTTGAATATGGTGTACTATATAACTAACACAGTGGTACAGAAGGAGGCGACGGAATGAATCAATGGAATGGATTAGTGAAAAGGGAATGGATTCCGATGAGGGGCTCTTTAATACTAGGCGTATTGTTGTCGCTTGTCGTTCTATCGCTTTTCCCTTCTCTCATTAATCGTCTTATGGGAGGGGAACTGGAGAACTTCGAAATCACATTAGTTCTCTGCTTCATATGGGCAGGTGCCAGTGTGTTTGCTCCGCTCGCTGCGTTTATCATTTCGCTGCAAAGGGATATGAAGCGACCTGATATTTGGCTTCACTCAACGGCTTCTATTTTCAAATTGATGGGTTCGAAAGCATTTTTAGCGATGGTGATCGGGGTTGTGAGTTTGTTGATACCCACTCTTGTTCTTGCAGTCCGTTTTACAATTTCGGGTTCTCGGGAAATGGCTTTTGGGGAATTGTTTTTATTCGGAAGCATTTTTATCGTACTGATTTTTGTTGCCTCGCTTTCTTTCTTGAGCATCGGTTTCTTCTTTTTCACCATTGATCGCTTAGTGAAAAGGTATTTGAAAGGTTTTTCAATCCTCTTTACACTCATTCTCTTTATATTTTCATTAAAGCTCTATGGACTATTCATCCTTTCCGCTTTTTACAAGAAAGTTATTCAATCCGGACCGGTTAATATAGTAGATATCGTAAATCCGAACATCGCTGTTAACTTTGATTATTTTGTGTTGGCGGATACGACCTTCTATACGGGTGAAGTATTGTTCGAAATATTTACCATTGTCGTCCTATTCATGGCAGCTTCGGTCCTGTTCGAGAAGAAAGTAAGGTTATAACGATGGGCATTGACTTTCTACCTGATAAACCCATCTACCAACAACTTATTGATCGAATTACGGGGGATATCATCCGCGGTACCCTAATTCCCGGGGAGAAATTGCCGTCCGTCCGCGACTATGCTATTGAAGCCGGTGTCAATGCTAACACGATGCAGCGCGTGTATAAGGAGTTGGAACAGCTCGAGCTCACTGAAACGAAGAGAGGGCAGGGATCTTTCGTGACGGAGGATGAATCACGGATTGCCCGGCTGCGCGATGAGATGAAGGAACAGCTCGTGACTTCTTTCATCCAAAGCGTCGAGGCACTGGGCTTCACGACAACGGAAATGACTGAGCATCTTCGGAAAAGAGGTGGGGAAAATGATTGAACTAAAGGAAGTGTCAAAGAAGTATGGCGGTCGGAAAGCGCTTGATGGCTTGACGCTTACGCTGCCGCAAGGAAAGATCATCGGTTTAGTGGGGGAGAACGGCAGCGGAAAAACGACGTTGCTGAAACTGATTGCGGGGTTATTGACGCCTGATTCTGGAAGAGCCACATATGGCGGTAGTAAAATCACGCGTAAAATTGCATCCAATCTCGCTTATATGCCGGATACCGATCTGTTTTATCCATGCTTTACCGTTAACCAGTTGTTCGATTTCTACGACACGCAGTTCGCTGATTTCAATCCGATAAAAGCGAAAGAAATTGCACAGTTTTTAGCGATTGAACTTGATTCAAAAGTAAAGAGTTTGTCCAAAGGAAATCGAGGTCGTGTTAAAATTGCGACGACGCTCGGACGTGAAGCGGATTACTATTTGTTGGATGAACCGTTTTCAGGACTTGACCCGATGGTGCGGGATGATATTACAAAAGGGCTCATTCGCTTCACCGACCCCGAGCGGCAGACAGTTATCATGTCCACGCACGAATTAAAAGAAATGGAACCATTGCTCGATGAAATCGTAGTACTAAGAGAGGGCCGCGTGATTGCGCATGAAGCGGTCGATGAAATCCGTGATACACACGGGAAGGACGCCACCACGTGGATGGTGTCATTGTTTAGGGAGGGAAGATGACATGGAGACGAAACCAGTAGTAGAACTGAAGAATTTATCGAAAACGATTGGCTCTAAAAAGATTATCGATGATTTGAGTTTGTCATTATATCCAGGCCAAATCACAGGGTTTCTTGGACCGAACGGGGCGGGGAAAACAACGACAATTCGTATGATGGTCGGACTGATGAAAATATCTGGCGGGGATGTAATTATTGATGGGAAATCACTCAAGGATGATTTTGAAGAAGGGCTTTCTAAGGTAGGCGTTATCGTTGAAAACCCAGAAATGTATAAATATATGTCCGGTTATAAAAACCTGGTTCATTTCGCGCGTATGCATAAGGGTGTCACAAAAGAGCGCATTAATGAAATTGTGAATCAAGTCGGTCTGCAAAACCGGATTAAAGAGAAAGTATCGACGTACTCACTTGGAATGCGTCAACGACTCGGACTTGCACAAGCACTTCTGCACCGACCTAAGTTCCTTATACTGGACGAACCAACCAACGGGTTAGATCCAGCAGGAATACGAGAATTTCGGAATTATTTACGCGTTATCGCGGAAAATGAAGGGGTTTCTGTGTTCGTTTCCAGTCACATGCTTTCGGAAATTGAATTGATGTGTGATCGGATTGCCATCATTCAGAACGGAAAGTTGGTAGATATCCGCGATGTAGCAGGAGCGGATGAGTCGCATTATTATATTGAAGCATTCCCGACTGCCAGCGCGCACGACTTACTGGTTGCTGAAGGATTTACCGTGGAAGCATTTAAAGAAGGATTTATCATCAATGCTGAAAAGACACGAATTCCAGGAATTATCCAACAAATGACGGCGCAAGAGATGCAAGTATTTACGGTTCAATCACACCGCAAAACGTTAGAAGATCAATTCTTGGAAATGACAGGAGGTGGCCAAATTGCTGAATCTCATACAAAATGAATGGATGAAACTGTGGAGTAAAAAAGGGACTTGGCTTATGACCGGTCTATTAATCCTTGCTGTTATCGGCATGATGGGACTTGCGAAGTGGATAGACACAATGGAAAGTGGTGGCAGTCAGGATTGGAAAACGAATGTTAAACAAGAACTGACTTACACAAATGAAAGCTTAGAAGGTCCAAATTTACCTGCGGATATGAGAGAGAATTTCGAGGAAGATAAAAAAGTTCTCGAGTATCGGTTAGAACATTCAATTGCACCATTAGAAGGATCAAGTCGTGAAAAAATGATTATGAACTCATCCACGATTGGTAGTTTTGTCGTATTATTAACGGTTATCGTTGCTGCAGGTATCGTAGCAGTGGAATTCTCGCAAGGCACTATAAAAATGCTTTTGTCGAGACCTATTAAACGCTGGAAGATCCTCACATCAAAATTTGTGACGGTAAATCTATTCGGCATTATGCTCATGTTACTTGGATTCGCTATTTCAATTCTTGCTGCATATCTTTTATTCCCTTCAAGCGGTGGGAAAGAGCTAGTTTGGAATGGTAGTGAAGTTGTTACAGTATCTGTGTGGGGTAAAGGACTTTATATGTTACTTCTTTCATTCGGAAATGTTTTTGTCACGTCGACGTTTGCGTTTATGGTTGGTAGTGTGTTCCGTTCTAACGGGCTGGCAATCGGACTTTCGCTCTTCATTTACTTCACAGGGTCGACGGTTGTTATGCTACTTTCAAAATATGAAATAGCGAAGTATATTGTCTTCACGCATATGGATTTAACGCAATATGCAACAGGTTACCAACTAATAGAAGGCATCACAATGCCATTCTCGCTAGCCGTACTTGCTGTGTATATCATTATTTTCTTAGTGATTAGTTACATTGTATTCGGTAAAAGAGATGTTACGGCATAATTCTTTCAGGTACTATAATTTATTGAAGCAAAAAGCCTTCCGGAAATGGAAGGCTTTTTTGCTTGGTTGCTATGCGTGGAACTTATTTGTGTGCACAACCCCGTAAACTGTTCCTAAGAAGACTATTGCGAAAAAAGCATACATAATGTACAGGAACCACATGTTACCTTCACCCCTTCAGAAAATAGTCTGAGCCATAAAAAATCATTGGAATGTCGGCTGTCATTCTATTCATCATACTGCCGGGCTTGTGTAGACATGCAAGATTACTTGTCTACTTTAAAGGTGAAAAAATAGAATTGTCAATCTAAATACTTTCTTAGACTGCGAAATAGGCTATAATCTACTAGAGAAGGGGGAAGTGACGATGATCAAACAATCTATTATTGAAAACGTACTTGAAGCAGCTCTTTCAACGGGCGGTGACTTCTCGGAAGTATTCATAGAGGATAAATATGTGAATACGATGGAATTGCAAAGCGGGAAAATCGAGAAAAGTATATCGGGTCGAGATTTCGGAATCGGTATCCGTATTTTTTCCGGTCTTCAAAGCATCTACACGTATACGACGGACTTTTCGGAAGAAGGACTGTTGCTGGCAGCGAAACGTGCGGCGCTGGCCATAAAAGGCGGGGGACATGGAACGATTCATACACTGCAAAAAGAAGTATGCACGCCGATTCATCAAATTGCTCAACTCCCAAGAACGGTGGAACATGCACGAAAGGCAGCCGTTATGAAAACGGCGAACGACATCGCACGAAAGTACGATGAGCGCATTCGTCAGGTTGCATTGCGTTATATCGATGAGGAACAACATGTGCTTATCGCAAACTCGGAAGGTAAGTTTGTTGAAGATACACGCGTTTACAGTAGGCTGGCCATTCAAGCGACAGCTTCGGACGGTCATGAAATGCAAACGGGTTTCTATGGACCGGGAGCGCATGCTGGTTTTGAATTTATCGAAAACCTGGACCTTGATCACTATGCAGGTGAGGCAGCGCGTATTGCTGTGACGATGCTGGGGGCGGATGAATGTCCAAGCGGCAAGTTCCCTGTCATTATCGACAATGAATTCGGGGGAGTCATTTTCCATGAAGCTTGCGGGCATGGTCTTGAAGCGACTGCGGTTGCTAAAAACAACTCCGTTTTTGCAAATCGAATTGGTGAAAAAGTGGCGCCGGATATTGTGACATACATCGATGACGGGACGTTGCCTAACGAGTGGGGCTCTCTAACTGTTGATGATGAAGGAGAGAAGACTCGTAAAAATGTCTTGATTGAGAATGGGATTTTGAAAGGTTATTTGGTCGATAAATTCAACGCGCGTCGCATGAATACGGAAGCGACAGGATCTTCACGCCGTGAATCTTATCGATTCAACCCTACATCACGTATGACGAATACGTTTATCACACCGGGTGAGTCGAAGCCGGAAGATATCATCGCATCGACGGAACATGGCATCTATGCGAAATATATGGGCGGCGGGCAAGTGAATCCTGCAACAGGCGATTACAATTTCGCCGTCGCAGAAGCGTATCTTGTAAAGGACGGAAAAATCGACCGTCCCGTCCGTGGCGCAACGCTTATTGGGAACGGTGCGAAAACGTTACAGCTTGTCGACCGTGTCGGTAATAATCTAGCACACGGTGCGGGGATGTGCGGCTCGTTAAGCGGCAGTCTTCCAGTGAATGTCGGCCAGCCGATGATCCGTGTCAGTGAAATTACAGTCGGTGGGACAAAGGGGGAATAAGCGATGGATATCATTGAATTCCAAGAACAATTACTAGTAGAAGCGAATGCGTCCGGATTTAAAGAGGCGGAAGTGTATTATGAACGCTCCGAATCGTTCCGTTGCACAATTTTCGAAGGTGAAATCGATAGTTATGAGACGTCTGAAGAAGGTGGGCTTGGCCTTCGAGGGATGTATGACGGCAAAATGGGCTATGCCTATACGGAAAAGATTGAAAAGGAGTCAATTCCATTCTTGATCGATAGCGCAAAAGCGAATGCAGCCGTACTTGACGAAGATGATGGAACGACAATTTTTGAAGAAAGCCAGACGTATGCGGACCAGTCGTTTTACAGCGACACACTTGCGAATGTCGAGATTCCGGAAAAGATTGACCTGATTACAGCCATAGAAAAGAAAGTACGCGAATATGATCCGCGGATTGTAACGCTAGACTATTGCATGCTGCAGAATTTTACGGCAGAACGCATAATGGCAAACAGTAAGAAGCTTTCATTGAATGAAAAGATAAATGGATTAATCATCTATATTTCTGTTGTCGTCAAGGATGGCGAGGAAATGAAAACGGGCAGTTGCATTAAAATGACACGTGATTTCGCGTCACTGGATGCCGATGAGATTGCAAAAGAGGCGGCGGAAGAAGCCTTGTCGAATCTCGGTGAGCAATCGATTCCAGCCGGAAAATACCCCGTCATTATGCGTTACGATGCCTCGGCGTCATTACTTGCAGCGTTTACACCGATATTCTCGGCTGAAAACACACAGAAGGATCAATCGAAGTTAAAAGGGAAAGTTGGCGAAGAAATTGCGGCAGCCGCTTTCACATTACTCGATGACCCATTCCATCCGGAAGCCGTTGTAGGTTCGAATTTCGACGGAGAAGGTGTAGCGACAAAAAAACAAGAGGTTATTTCGAAGGGTACACTAAAAACACTTCTGCATAATCGGAAAACGGCGCAGAAAGAGGGCGTCGAAACAACAGGCCATGCACATAAAGCATCTTATAAAAGTACGCTAACAGTAGCTCCCCAGAATATGTACATTGCTCCTGGCGAAAAAAGTGACGCTGATTTGATTGCTTCTATTAAAGACGGAGTCCTTATCACGGATTTGTCCGGACTTCACTCAGGAGCCAGCACAATTTCAGGCGACTTCTCTTTGGCGGCAACAGGATTTCATATTAAAGATGGACAAATTGCATCATCCGTTAAACAAATGACGATTGCCGGTAATTTCTTCGATTACATGAAAGATATCGAAGAAGTCGGATCGGAACTGCATTTCCTACCAGGCGGCTACGGTTCACCATCGCTACGGGTGAAAGAGTTATCAGTAACGGTTGATTGACGAATGAATGAGGCATCCTTGTTTGACGGGGATGCCTTTTCTATACGTGGAATTAATTATCTGTAGTCTGAAATGTCAGTCATTATAGTTGATTCAGGGGAATAAATGTTCTATACTATAAGTATTAAAAAGGGGGGATTCGTATGGTGGTTTTCGTAAGGGAAGAACAGGAAAAGTATGAAAAAGAGATGCTTGATCCAAGGAATGATTTTGTCTTTAAGATGCTGTTTGGACAGGATAGAAATATGAATTTGTTGCTTGATCTGTTGAATGCTATTTTGCCTTTTGAAGTTGAAAAAGTAACTTTTGTCAATCCATATTTGGAGAAAGAAAGTGTGACGGATAAGTCATCCGTTATGGATATACGAATTGAGAAATCAGATGGTGAACAAGTCAATCTTGAGATTCAAATGCAGTACCACACGGCATTTCCGGAACGCATGCTTATGTACTGGACACGTATGCATGCAAGCCAAGACGACGCGGGAAAAGAACTTGTCAAATTGAAAAAGTCGATACAAATCGTTATAACCAACTTCTCTTACTTGCCAACTGAAGAATTCCATAGTACGTTTCATATAATAGAAAAAGAGCAGTTTTTCGCATACACAGATCAATTGGAAATGCATGTTTTGGAAATGCCGAAGATGAATAAAAAGTTGAATGAGGATATAAGTCAATTAGAGAAATGGTTATTGTTTTTGAAGGGAAATAAAAAGATTAAGGAGGAGTTAGCGATGCAAGAACCGACATTCCAAAATGCGTATGATGAATTGGATCGAATCAGTCAAAGTAAAGAGATGCGTGCCCGTGCACTATCCCGTGACATGTGGTTGAAAGACCAGGCACAATACCGGTACGACGCTGAGCAACGCGGTTTGGCAATAGGGATTGAACAAGGGATAGAGCAAGGAATAGAGCAAGGAATAGAGCAAGGAATAGAGCAAGGAATAGAGCAAGGAATAGAGCAAGGAATAGAGCAAGGGATAGAACAAGGAATAGAACAAGGAATAGTGAAGCAACAGAAAGCGTTAGTAAAAAGACTTTTCACTAAGGGAACTTCAGCAGAAGAGATAGCTGAATTGCTGGAAGTCCCGTTGGAAACAGTTGAAGCATACCTTGCACCCGAAACGCACTAATTTAAGAAGCAAGGCAATCCCGTTTTACTCGAGCTTGCCCTGCTTCTTTTTACATATCAACGCCTATTCTGTTCTTTCAATAAATCACGGATTTCCATAAGAAGCGCTTCTTGTGCATCGATTTCCGCAACGGGGGGTTCTTCTACCACAGGTTTTTTACGTTTCAATTTCATCAGCAAACGAATCGCCATGAAAATTGAGAACGCGATAATAATGAAGTCAATCACAGATTGAATGAATGCGCCATACATGATTTTGGCATCCAGAAATGTATAACTTAGTTTCGAAAAATCGTAGCCGCCCGAAAGTAGCCCAATAAGTGGGGTGATAATGTTTTCGACAAGCGAAGTGACAATCTTTCCGAAAGCCGCCCCAATAACGACTGCAACGGCAAGGTCGATTACATTGCCCTTGAACGCAAATTCTTTAAAGTCTTTCCACATACTATCATTCCGTTTCTATACTATTTTTACAAGGAATCAATTCATATTCATCCCTCAATTGCATCCTCAGGAAACCAGCGATATAACGTAAAGTCCACTTTTCCCTCACTATTAAATTGCACGCCTTCCGCCTCCAGTAGTCCCCTTTGGCGTACGCATTTTCCTTCAGCGTCGGCGGGGGCGGATATACTGCCTTGTGCGTTAATAATTCGGTGCCATGGAAGCTCGTATTTTGCACTCATTGAATGAAGGACACGTACAACTTGCCTTGCCCCACGTGGACTGCCCGCTGCGGCGGCAACTTGTCCATATGTCATCACCTGACCGGCAGGAATCCCTTGAATAATTCGAATAACCCGTTCCGTGAAATCCGTCATACGTCCAACCTCCTTACGCTATTTCCAGTACAGCAAACCTGTTGATGAAACCATTTCCAGTCCCATTTCGTATACTATAAGGGGGCATAAAGCCGATGATAACCATTCATTGCCTGCAACACCGCCCTTTTACATTCTTCATACCCAGTACCCAGTTATTAACACCATGTACGCTCTTCTAATTGTGACAGCAACTGGCACCGAGTTCAAGAACCCATCTTTTTTTCCCGTGGTCCTTGGTAAATGGCATACACCGAAATGGCAATCGTCAGCCATAAAGCGCTTGCGACAATCCCTCCAACTACATCGCTTGGGTAATGGACGCCGACGTAAATCCGACTTGACCCAATCATAATAATCATGAAGCCAGCAAATAGTACGAGTAAAACACGGCTCGCGACTGTTTTTACATTGCGCCATGCAATATACGCAATAATAACGTATAGACTAAACGCCATCATTGAATGGCCGCTTGGGAAACTAAAACCATTTGCATCCATGATTCGGTGAATGGTAGGTCGTTCTCTTTCGAAATAATGTTTTAAAATTGTATTAAATAAAACTGTACCTGCGATAACGATGAGAAGAAAATACGCTTGTTTGCGAAACCGAAATTTGAAAAAGAGAACAACAAAGACTACTAGCGTGATCAATACAACGCCAAAACCGGAGCCAATCCATGTGACACCTTTCATAACAACGGTCAACCACGGTGCCTCCAATCCTTGCACAAAAGCAATTACAGCATTGTCAAAATGGGCAATCGATTTGTTGCTAATAGAAGTTGCAATATAACTAAATAAGGCGCCAAAACTGATACAAAGGATAAAAGCTATCAGCAGACGTAGAGAATGTTTACGCAAATACATCTCACCTTTCCGTATTAAATAAGTGTACCTCATCTACCGCCTATTGATAAAGAAAGTACTAAGGCAAAAGCGAAACTTCAATCAACGGGCGTTTTGTCGTCCGCTAATATGGGTTAAAAAGATTGAAATTTTGTTATCATCAGTTTGTAAAGATGGTAAACTAGACTAAACACATTACTTTCTGAAAAGGATCGAATATGACAATCTTATTTTTAGTACTAGGCGCATATCTATTGGGAAATGTGTTAACCGCCACCATTATCGGACAGCTGTTTTTTAACAAAGAAATTCGTATGGAAGGTAGCGGCAATCCCGGTGCTCGGAACGCCGGACGCATACTTGGCAAAAAGGCCTTCGTTGCAACGTTTCTTGGCGATGCATTAAAAGGTGTACTGGCTGTACTCGTTGCGAAGTGGCTTGGACTCGGAATGGGCACCGAGGTGCTAGCCCTATTCACCGTTATGGTAGGTCATATCTTTCCTGTGTTCTTCAGGTTTCGCGGAGGACAAGGGATTTCGACATTCATCGGAGGCTTACTGGCGTTCAATCCTATAGTGTTTACTATATTTGTAATTACTTTCGCTTTCCTTTATTTATTCATCAGAAGTTTCACGATTGCCGGGTTGAGCGCTATCTCACTCGTGCCTATTATTGTTCTTTCATTCTCACTAGGTCTACCGGTATTCGTAGGCACTTGCTTCTTGGCGGGTCTTGTCCTGATGACCCACAGGGATGATTTGAAAAAGAAATTCACGAAAGAAAAGGGCGGATTCTAATGAGTTTCATTTATAAGATTGCGGAAACACCTTCCGAATTCGAACAAATCCACGAATTGAATTATAGGACATTTGTCGAGGAAATTCCACAACACGAACGCAATGAGTCGCAAAAACTCGTTGATAAATTTCATGCTGAAAATACATATATTATTTGCCTCAAAAATGACCAAGTCGTTGGGATGCTTGCCTTGCGAGGTGAGCGACCTTTTTCACTTGATGGAAAAATCGGCACAGTGGAACGACATTTGCCGATTGAAGTGGACAACCCCGTTGAAATCAGGCTCCTTGCGATTGACCATGTGTACCGTAATGGGCGCGCATTTCTTGGCCTTATGCAAGCGCTCGTCCGGTATTGTTTAAAAGCGGGCTATGACGCGGCCCTTATATCCGGCACTGTACGTGAACAGAAGTTGTACGGACAACTCGGGTTTTTACCATTTGCCGAACTGACGGGAACAACGGAAGCCGCATTCCAACCTATGTATTTGACGAAAAAAACGTATGAAGCCGGTATTGCTGGGAGAATTTCAAAACCGCACGTCAACTTCTTGCCAGGGCCGACCACCATTTCCGATGAAGTACGAGACGCGTTAATGATTGAACCGCTCTCACATCGCTCAGCCGAATTTGAAAGTCTGTTGAAACGCGTACAATGTAAGTTAACAGCGTTGTGCAACGCCCAACATGTTCAACTTCTGCAAGGAACTGGAACGCTTGCGAATGATGTTGTTGCGGCCCAGCTCAGTTTGATCGATGGTAAAGGACTTATTCTTGTAAACGGGGAATTCGGCTTAAGATTAGGTGATCATGCAACACGTTTTGGGATGAAGTTCGACGTGATTGAAACTAAATGGGGCGAAGTGTTTGATGAAGAACAGGTCGCTGACGCGATAAAGAGCGGCGGTTATAGTTGGTTATGGACGGTCTATTGTGAAACGTCTACAGGTATCCTTAATGACGTCGGTTTACTGAAAAAAGTATGCTCGGAAAATGACGTTGCACTTGCGCTCGACTGTGTAAGTGTTATTGGTACAGTGCGGGTTGACCTCAATGGAGTTGCGTTCGCTTCAGGGGTCAGTGGTAAGGGGTTGGCGGGCTACACAGGATTATCCTTTGTCTTTCACAAGGAAGAAGTGGAAAAAAGTGAACGGTTGCCGCGCTACTTGGATTTAGGGGCATATACTGAAGCGGAGGGAATTCCTTATTCCCAGTCCTCCAATCTTCTCTACGCACTAGATGCAGCATTGTTGAAATACGATGATGCAAACGAAGTATTTACAAGCATTAAAACACGTGCTCATAAAGTAAGAAAGGCCGTTGAAAAGACGGGCTTCAGAATTCCGGTGACAGAAGAATCAGCAACGCCTGCTATCGTGACACTCATTATGCCAGAAGACGTTTCCGCAATCCTGCTCGGCGACAATCTATATTTAAATGGATTTAACGTACATTACGAAAGCTCTTATTTACAAGAGAAGAACTGGCTCCAAATTGCGTCTATGAATGATGTGCCTGAAAAAGAATTGGACCGGTTTCTTAACGTGCTCAATTTCTTAGCATCCGGAAAACAAAGCACGTTTACGACGATATCTTAAGGGAATTAAACGAATGGAAGAGGAGATGGCGAATATGAAAGAAATTCAAACAGTGGATGAATGGCAAAACGTGTTGAAAAGTTCAAACGAGCAACCTCAATTCATGATGAAACATAGTTCAACATGCCCTGTCAGTGCGGCGGCATACAAGGCCTATAGTGAATTACAAACGGAAGTGCCGAAAAGTTACTTAATCGTACAAGACAGCAAGCCCCTTTCCAACGAAATTGAGAAAGATCTTAGCATTCAACATGAATCTCCTCAATTATTTCTACTGAAAGATGGGAAAGCAATTTGGCAAGCGACACACTATGCGATAAGCGGACCTAAACTAAAAAAAGCAGTGGAAGAATTCTGCTGAATCAAGGCGGGCACTCTATATAAAGGAGTACCCGCTTTTCATTGCTGTATGATAAAATAAGAATTATCTTATAATAGCACTAGAGAAGAGGGAGAATATATTGCGTTTAAAAGGGAAAACAGCTGTCATCACAGGTGGTGCAAATGGAATCGGGGCCGTCGCCGCCGAGCTTTTCGGCAAACAGGGAGCTCAAGTGGCAATCGTAGATTTTAATGAACAAGCAGGTGAAGCAAAAGCGCAACAACTTCGTGCAGAAGGGTTAGATGTAGCTTTTTTCAAAGCAGATGTTTCTGACGCAGAAAATGTAAAAGAGATGGCTACACAAGTCATCGCAAAGTTCGGCAAAGTGGATATCCTCATTAACAACGCCGGCATCACGAAAGACGCAATGACATTGAAAATGGACGTAGCGAATTTCAAACAAGTGTTGGACGTGAATTTAACAGGTGTCTTCAATTGCACCCAAGCATTTCTACCAACGCTGCTCGCTCAAGGAAAAGGAAAAGTCATCAATACCTCATCCATTACAGGGACAGGCGGAAACGTTGGCCAAGTAAATTATGCCGCTTCCAAAGCCGGCGTCATCGGCATGACAAAAACATGGGCAAAGGAATTCGGCGGCAAAGGCATTAATGTAAATGCGGTTGCACCGGGATTCATCGAAACGGATATGATCAGCACCATTCCTGAAAAGATATTAGGGCAACTCAAACAGTTAACTCCTTATCCACGATTCGGAACGCCGCAAGACATCGCAAACGCGTATCTATTCCTTGCATCCGACGAATCTGACTTTGTAAACGGCACCGTGTTGGAAGTGGATGGCGGAATGTTGACGTAAGAAGTTATGCACAAAAGCAGTTTTGGGAATGAAAATTCGATATCCACATGTGGACATCGACGAATAGAAGTCGTCCACAGTGTAAAAAGAATCACCTCAAATTGGGGTGGTTCTTTTTTTATGGCCAATAATTATTTTCACATCTTTATTTGCATAACAGCAACCCAATTTAATGAGCTCCTTGTGAATCAATTCACAATAGATGACACTTGTCACATCAATTATTATGACATTTATGTCTTCTGTAAGGTCTGAAAGTTCTTTATCATTAGAGTCAACATAGTGAATCAGAAAATTAACACCAAATTGAAGGAGGATAACACAACATGTCTAAAGAGAAAACGAAACAGCTTCACAAAGACGTTGCCCCTTTTGCTAAGTCAGATAAAAAGAAAAGTATCATGCAACTTGTCAATACAGTACCGCCGTTTCTAATCCTATGGTTCTTGGCGTACCAGAGTTTGTCGGTATCGATTTGGCTGACACTTGGACTTTCCGTTATTGCTTCAGGATTCGTCATCCGGACGTTCATCATCTTCCATGATTGCACGCATGGTTCATTCTTCAAAAACAAAAAAACAAATGATATTGTCGGTACAATTACCGGTATTCTTACACTGTTTGCATATGAAAAATGGAAACGTGAACACTCAATCCACCATGCAACAAGCTCAAACCTCGACAAGCGAGGCACGGGTGACATTTGGGTCATGACAATTGAAGAGTACGTGGAAGCATCGAAATGGCAGCGCTTGGCTTACCGGTTATACCGTAATCCGATTGTCATGTTCGGCTTTGGACCGCTTTTCCTCGTACTTATTTCAAGCCGTTTTAACCGCAAAGATGCACGTAAGAAAGAGCGAAACAATACGTATTTGACAAATGTAGCACTTGTTGTCCTCTACACAGGTATGATTTTACTTGTCGGATGGCAGTCATTCCTTCTTATACAAGGAACAATTATGTTCGTTGCAGGCGCGCTAGGCATCTGGTTGTTCTACATTCAACATACATTTGAAGACTCGTATTTCGAAGAGGAATCGGAGTGGGATTATGTGAAAGCTGCCATCGACGGCAGTTCATACTACAAGTTACCGCGCGTGTTGCAGTGGGCAACAGGAAATATCGGTTTCCATCACGTTCATCACTTGTCACCGCGGGTTCCGAATTACAACTTGGAAATGGCTCATGAATCGACACCACCTCTTCATGTAGCAACAACGATTACAATCAAAGAAAGCTTTTCGTCCATTCGATACCGTTTGTACGATCCTGAAAAGAAACGGTTTATCGCATTTAAAGACGTGAAGCATATGTTAAAATCAGCAAGCCCTTCAATCGATTTGAAACCAAAACGCACAACGTTAGATCCAAAATAATAGTTGAAACAGTCATCTCTTTGGAGAATGACTGTTTTTTTCTACAATTCATTTGGTACAATGGTACATATAGACAGGACGGTGATGGAGCGGTATGCAAAGTTGGTATAGTATTTTCCCGAAAAACACATGGCTAAGTATCTATGCGTGGTCTATTTTTTGTCTTCTTCCGTTCTTTTTCATTTTCAGATCTTCGTCTCCGGTTGAAATTAGTATAGGGATTGCTATTCTTATTCTATTTTTCCTGTCGTACCGCTTTTCATTCAAATCAAAAAGTGGACTTGTTTATATGTGGCTCAGTTTTGAAATGGTCATCAATGTCGCTATGACGCTTCTTTTCGGGTATGTCTACTTATCGTTGTTTACAGCATTTTTCATAGGTAATATTCGTAATCCAGTCGGTTTTTTCATCATGTATGGTTTACATATCGCAATTACGATTGTAGCGATTGTTACAGGTTTTTTCATCGAAATCGATTTATTCCTTCCACAGGTCCATTTCATCATCATTACGGTAATTGGTGTCGTACTTCTTCCTTTCAATCTGTACAATCGCAATAAACGTGAAAACCTGGAAGGTCAATTGGAGTACGCAAATGAGCGGCTTTCGGATCTGATCATAATGGAAGAGCGGCAGCGTATTGCGCGTGACTTGCATGATACGCTTGGGCAAAAGTTGTCGTTAATTGGTTTGAAAAGTGATTTGGCTGGAAAACTTATTTCCCGCGATCCAGCCGCAGCAGAAAAGGAATTGCATGATATTCGGCAAACAGCGAGTACGGCATTGAAAGAAGTCCGAGAACTTGTATCAGATATGCGAGCGACAAAATTGGAAGATGAATTGCCGCGTATCCAGCAAATTTTGAAAGCAGCTGAAATGGATTTCACAATCGAAGGGAATCCGGTATTCACTAATATCCCGACAATCGTTGAAAATGTGCTGGGCATGTGCTTAAAAGAAGCCGTGACGAATGTTGTGAAGCATAGTTACGGGACTTCTTGTCATATTACGTTTGAACAACGGCCAAATGAATTTGTCATCATCATTGAAGATAACGGCATTGGCATTACAAGGGGCGGAGAGACGTCGCCGGGGAATGGCTTAAGGGGAATGCGAGAGCGACTTGAATTCATCAATGGCAACCTTCGAATTGTCGGTGGTAAAGGCACGAAATTATGCATCCGTGTTCCTGCGGTTCTAACACATATTATGGAGAGTGATTGACGTGATACGTATTGTTATAGCAGAAGACCAAGGGATGATGCTAGGCGCACTTGGATCATTACTAAACTTGGAGGATGACATGGAGGTCGTCGGAAAGGCAAAAAACGGTGAAGAAGCCGTTGACTTGGTAAATGAACAGCGACCGGATGTGTGTATCATGGATATTGAAATGCCTGTAAAAACTGGGCTTGATGCAGCAGAAGCTTTGCAAGGCGGCGAATGCAAAATCATTATCCTGACGACGTTTGCAAGAACCGGCTACTTTGAACGCGCGCGAAAAGCAGGCGTGCGTGGCTATTTGCTGAAAGATAGCCCAATCGAGGATTTGGTCAGCTCCATCCGAACCATTATGGATGGACGACGTATCTATGCGCCGGAGCTTGTCGACATCGCATACGGAGACAGGGATGAAACGGAAAACCCGCTGACCGAACGTGAAAGCCAAGTGCTTAGTCTTATTGCAGACGGCAAAACAACGAAGGACATTGCCGGTGAACTATTTCTAACGCCGGGCACCATTCGCAACTATATCTCCACCATCCTCGACAAACTGGAAGTCAGCAATCGGATTGAAGCGATTTCGAGGTTTAAAGATAAGGGCTGGTTTAAGTGAATTATGTGAAGTAGAAGCCGGCGAATCAGCCGGCTTTTTGTGTGGGAAAAGCTTGAGGCAGCGGGGTGGTGATAACCCCGGTCAAGGCGGTGATAAGGTACCCCGAGGAGGTGATAACCCTAGTCAAGGCGGGATATACAACCGAGGCGGTGATAACTCCCGTCAAGACAGTGATAAAGTACCCTGAGGCGGTGATAACCTCCCCCATGCCGGTGATAAACCCACCCAAGCCAATGACACCCCTCCAAAACCAGTGATAACCCCCCCAATCTATGCTATGATTCCACTAGAAACAGACAATTCGAATAAGGGGGAGAAAGTAATGGAACAAGATACGCTTGAATACGCACAACTACTGGATAAGCAAGATGATTTAGCGGCCTATAGACAGGAATTCTACCTGCAAGAAAACACCCTCTACATGGACGGCAACTCGTTGGGTTTGCTATCCAAACGGGCTGAACGCACATTGTTCGACCTACTTAATTCCTGGAAAACACTTGGCATAGAGGGATGGACAGAAGGGGACAATCCATGGTTTTACCTGTCGGAATCCGTTGGAGGGAAAATGGCACCGCTAGTTGGGGGCATGAAAGCGGAAGTCATTGCGACAGGGTCGACAACAACGAACTTGCATCAGCTCGTCGCAACTTTTTACAAGCCCGCAGGCGTCCGAACGAAAATTCTCGCGGACAAACTAAACTTTCCTTCAGATATTTACGCACTTAAAAGCCAACTTGCAATGAAAGGCTACGATTCGGACGAACATCTAGTTCAAGTGACAAGTCCTGACGGTCGATTCCTGTGCGAAGATGACATCATCGCAGCAATGACAGACGACATCGCGCTAATCGTCCTCCCGGCAGTACTCTATAGAAGTGGCCAAGTACTTGACATGGATCGACTAACCAGAGCTGCAAACGAGCGGGGCATTCCAATCGGATTCGATTTGTGCCATTCCATAGGGGCGGTTGAACACGCTTTGCATGACTGGGGAGTGGACTTCGCATTTTGGTGTACATACAAGCATCTGAACGGCGGTCCGGGTTCTGTCGGCGGATTATTCGTCCACGAGAAACACTTCGGTACAGTGCCAGGACTTGCGGGGTGGTTCGGTTCCAAAAAGGAATCGCAATTCGATATGGATCATACAATGGACTCGGCAATGGATGTGAGCGCTTACCAAATAGGGACGCCACATGTTCTAAGCCTCGCACCGTTAATCGGAGCACTTGAATTGTTTGGAGAGGCAGGTCTAGCCAACATCCGCAAGAAATCACTTCAACTTACACAATACTTTTTGGAATTAATTAAATCGGAACTTGCCGATTATCAATTCACCATCGGCAACCCAACAGACGCTACCCGCGGCGGGCATATTCTGCTTGAACATGTAGAGGCGGCACGCATTTGCAAAGCGCTCAAAGAAGATGGCGTCATACCTGATTTCCGCGTACCGAACGGCGTCCGACTCGCGCCTATAGCACTCTATAACTCATTCGAAGATGTCTGGCATACTGTGCAAAAACTAAGAATCATCATGGATGAAAAACGCTATGAAAAGTTTGAAAACAAAAGGGGAGTCGTCGCATGACCGGGAAATGGATTGATATTTCACAACCACTCCAAAACGATATTGCAGAATGGCCGGGCGACACGCCGTTCAGCTACGAAGTTGCATTTGCTAAAGTCGATACAGGATCCGTCAACATTGGAAAACTAACGACAAGTACGCATATGGGCACGCATATCGATGCGCCGTTCCATTTCGATGATGCGGGCAAAAAAGTGCTTGATCTTGACATCAATCTATACATTGGAAAGGCCCGTGTCATCGACGTTTCAGGACTTGAAAGTGTCGGTCATTCGGACTTGGAAAACATCGACTTCGGCGGAGTGGCACGAGTTCTATTGCGGACCTCAAGTCGTCCTGACGCAAATGTATTCCCTGAAGAATTTACGTATTTACGCGGAGATATCGGTCCTTTGTTGAACGAACGGGGCGTCAAACTAATCGGCGTCGACACACCCTCCGTCGATCCAGAAGACAGCAAATTGTTGGAGGCTCATCATTCGCTAAATCAGAATGGCGTGATGATTTTAGAAAATATTGTACTCGATTCAGTCGAGCCGGGCGATTATGAGCTGATTGCATTACCGCTACCGTTAGCAGAGGGTGACGGTAGCCCAGTTCGCGCCGTCTTGAGATCTGTGAAAGGCAGTGGCTCACATGAGTGAAAATGGGATTCATACTGATTTCAGAGACAATATGACGTATGGCGAATACCTAAATCTTGATAAGTTGCTGACGAGTCAAGAGCGCTTGTCCGGTCATCATGATGAAATGCTGTTCATCGTCATTCACCAGGTAAGTGAATTATGGATGAAACTCATTTTGCATGAGTTGGACGCCGCAATTGAATCTATTGAAGAAGACGAGTTACCGGAAGCGTTCAAAATGCTGGCTCGTGTTTCAAGAGTCCAAACGCAAATCATCCAGGCATGGGATGTCCTGTCGACACTAACACCTGCGGAATATATGGAATTCCGTGATAGCCTCGGCCGCGCATCGGGCTTCCAATCCTATCAAAACCGCCTTATCGAATTCGCACTTGGCTACAAGCAGGCGCATATCGTGAAAATTTACGAAAAGGATCCCGAGCTTGCGCAAAAGCTGGAGACCGCTTACCGTGCACCAGGCATTTATGATGTCGCCATCCGTGCATTGGCAAGGGCCGGTTTCCCTATCAATCCCGAATTACTAATGCGCGATTTCTCCATTACCTACAAAGGGGATTCAACCGTCGCGGATGCCTGGCTCGAAGTATATCGTAACGTCGATAAGTATTGGAACTTGTACCAGCTTGCCGAAAAATTGGTCGATATAGAAGACAGCCACCAGCAATGGCGTTTTAGGCATATGAAAACAGTCGAGCGAATCATTGGCTTCAAAACAGGAACGGGTGGCTCGTCCGGTGTGAAGTATTTAAAATCCGTTCTAGACCACCAATTTTTCCCTGAGCTATGGGAAGTACGTACGAAACTATAGAAAAAGAAACTCCGCCACGATATGAATTCGTTGGCGGAGTTTTGTAGATGGTTCACTTAAATAATAAGACTTCATTCATAACGCATAAACAGGTACCGGCAATGAACCTGTCGAACTGATTGCGCATCGACCCCGGGCACGCCTCCTCGAACCGCTGTGGCTCATTGCATAAACCTCAAACGCCCCCTATCATCGATTCGTTATTATATTGTATTCTGAAAAGTTAATATTCGTGTGTGCAATAAGGCATAACGGATGCGTTTGAGAAAATTATCTTATAACTAGCGAAGCAGAAGTATTTTCCTATGAAGTACAAGTAATTCAGATGGCAAGAGTGAAGAATTGCTACATGGTATACTATTCGTATAAATTTTCAAAAAAGGGGTGATTTAGTTGTTGAAACCGAACGAAGTGAATAATTGGTTGGAAGAACTGCCACTCATTAAAAACTTAACCCGTCTCGAAGAAGTTCTCTGGCTTAATCCACTAGTAGAGTCCGTTACAACCGGGCTGCCAAAAACTAATGTAACGGCAGTGGATGTCAAAGATGCATCAGATCGACTCAAACGTTTTGCATCTTATATTGAAACGGTATTTCCGGAAACGAGAGATGCGAAAGGAATCATTGAATCACCATTAACCGCAATTCCGGAAATGAAAGAAGCGCTTGCGGATGAATACAATAGTTCCATTCCAGGGGAACTCCTTTTAAAACAAGACAATAAATTACCTATTTCAGGATCCATCAAAGCACGTGGCGGCATTTATGAAATACTGAAACATGCGGAAACACTTGCCATCGAATATGGCTTGATTGACCTTAAAGACGATTATTCCAGGTTTGCCGAACAGGAACTGAAAAACCTATTTGCCAAACATAAAATAGCTGTCGGTTCAACCGGTAATCTGGGCCTGAGTATAGGCATAATGAGTGCAAAACTTGGCTTCAACGTTACAGTTCATATGTCCGCGGATGCGAAACAGTGGAAGAAGGAGTTGTTACGTGAAAAAGGCGTAACAGTCATTGAATACGCAGACGATTACAGCAAGGCAGTTGAAGAAGGGCGTCGCCAAGCAGACGCAGATCCGAGCTGCCACTTTGTCGATGATGAAAACTCGCTTGACCTGTTTCTAGGTTACGCTGTTGCAGGAGGACGCCTAGCGGATCAGCTGAATGAACGCGGTACAATTGTCGACAAAGACCATCCGTTATTCGTTTACTTGCCATGCGGTGTCGGCGGCGGACCGGGCGGAGTCGCATTCGGATTGAAGCTTGCGTTCGGCGATAATGTTCGCTGTTTCTTTGCAGAACCCACACATTCCCCGTGTATGATTCTCGGGATGATGACTGGCCTACATGATAAAGTCTCTGTAAAAGACTTCGGCATTGACAATAAAACCGCTGCGGATGGGCTTGCAGTCGGTACAGCATCAGGCTTTGTCGGCAAAACAATGGAACCGCATTTGGCGGGTTGCTATACAATTGCAGACGCATCAATGTTCCGTTTATTGAAGCTGATTGCAGACACAGAAGGCATCAAGCTTGAACCATCTGCATTAGCAGGCATGACAGGCCCCATAAACGTCATTCGTGAACATGTGCTGGACGCTGATTCTGCTAATGCAACCCATCTAGTCTGGGCAACAGGTGGCAGTATGGTCCCTGAAGCCGAAATGGCACTTTACTACGGGATGGCGGGGAAATAATTCGCTTTATTTCCCGGGAAATCGACACGAAACGGGAAATAACCGTGTGAATAATGTGGAATCCTCACGGAATGTGAGGGTTTTTTCAATGGGCCGAATAAACCATATATGTAGGAACTCAATATACATATCGAATCGGGGGGTGAATGATGCGCTATCATTTCCTCGGAAATACAGCGGAAAAGAGGCCGACACGCAAATTATTGGCTTTTCAAATCAACTTTCAACGGAATGGTGGGTATCTTACGCTTAAAAACACCCACAAGTTCTGTCGTCTCTACCTTAAAAGAGTTATCGTTTATAGAATTAAATATGGAAAATTAAATGTTTATATTTATCTCAAAAGGGAATTGATTTGAAGACGAAAAAAATTACTTGGAGGATGGAAGATGGATTCCCCTATAGAAGATACCCTTGAAACACAGTGCAATACCGAATATGATACGTTACGCCGTGTCATCCTCTGTCAGCCGAAATTCATGGCGATAGACGAAGTCATCAATGATGTGCAAAAAGAATACGAAGACGAAAATATAAATACCACAATAGCTATGAAACAACATGCGGAATTTGAAAAAAAGCTTATCGAACACGGAGTCGAAGTCATTAAGCTACCTACATCCGAAGAGTTCCCCGAGCAAGTATTCACACGTGATATCGGATTCACAGTCGGCGACGATATCTTCGTTGCTGAAATGGCAAGTGACATCCGTAAAGGTGAAGAAGAAGCACTCGAGGATTGGTTGGACGACGAGGACATTGAGTTCCAGACAACGACCAATCGGGTGGAAGGCGGCGATGTCATCGTCGATCGCGACAGGGTATATGTAGGTGTCAGCAGCCGTACGTCCAAAGAAGCCATTCAGAAGTTGAAGAAGGACTTGCCAAAGCACAAAATCATACCCATTCCGTTCAATGAAAAATACTTGCACCTCGATTGTGTATTCAATATCCTGTCACCCGAAGTCGGGCTCATCTTCCCGAAAGCAATCGAACAAAAAACAATCGACAAGCTAGCTACACAATATGAGCTCATCGAAGTATCCGAAGAAGAGCAATTCACCATGGGTACAAATGTCTTATCCATCGGCGACAAAAAAGTATTCAGCTTACCTCAAAACAAAAACGTCAACGCACAAATCCGGGCACATGGTTTTGAAGTCATTGAAATCGACTTCTCTGAAATCATCAAATCCGGCGGTTCCTTTAGATGCTGCTCCATGCCGGTTGTACGGGAATAGAACTTACAAAAAACTCCACTAAGAAGTGGAGTTTTTTTAATTTTAATGATGATTAAGGTGGAAGTACTGTTAGGGTTCATTGGAAATGAATGTTTTTAGCTTCAAATAGGGCATGGCGGTGATAAACCAATCCAAATCGTCATCAAATGTAAATACAATTTATAGTGTCTAAGTTATTTGAAAACCATATTGATTTAACTGACTCTTCGTTTTACACTAATAACTACACGGGTAAGGACATTTGTTAAGAGGAAGTTAGATTTTGATTAACAAATGATTAAGTTTATAGACATAAGAGACTTGAATTTGTTAAAGGGAAGCAACGGGCTTTTCAGAATTCTTAACATATCGTAGGTCTAAAAGTAGAGCGAAAAAATAGAATCGCCCCGAGGAGGAGTTTCATGGATCACTTATATCATCCATACCAATCAAAACGACATACCGTATTTGCCAGGAAGGGTATGGTCGCTACATCACAGCCGCTTGCCTCTAGTGCAGGATTAGAAATTATGCAGAAAGGAGGAAATGCAATTGATGCCGCAATCGCAACGGCGGCAGCGCTAACAGTGGTAGAACCGACTTCCAACGGTATTGGAGGGGATGCGTTTGCACTTGTCTGGGTGAAAGATAAATTGTATGGACTAAATGCATCTGGACCCGCTCCAGCGACACTGACCCCGGAGGCTGTAAAGGCACTAGGTCATGACAAGATACCGGCCCACGGAGTGATTCCGATTACAGTGCCGGGCACGCCTGCCGCTTGGGCGGAACTTTCACGTAAGTTTGGAAAGCTATCCTTGAAGGAAGTACTTGCACCTGCAATCCGTTATGCAGAAGAAGGTTTCCCTCTCACACCGATACTCGGTAAGTACTGGGGAATGGCGTATAAAAGGTTTAAAGAACAATGTACCGGAGATGAGTTCAATGCGTGGTTCGAGACGTTTGCCCCGGACGGTCGTGCACCCAAAACAGGTGAAATGTGGTCATCACCCGGTCATGCAAAAACACTAAAGGCAATTGCGGATACAGATGCACGTGATTTTTATGAAGGTGAAATTGCTGATAAGATTGATGCGTACATGAAAAAACATGGTGGTTTTTTATCGAAAGAAGATCTTGCTACATACAAACCGGAATGGGTTGAACCTATTTCTGTGAACTACAAAGGCTATGATGTATGGGAAATTCCCCCGAATGGTCATGGGATGGTAACGCTTATGGCGTTAAATATTTATAAGAAACTGAGTAAACCCGAGTGGCAGTCTACTCAAACGATTCACGAACAAATTGAAAGTATGAAATTGGCATTTATAGATGGCAAAGCATTCATTACGGAAAAGGCAGACATGCCGGTTGAAACGGCTCATCTGTTATCTGATGACTACGCGGAGAAACGTGTAAAGCTTATTCATGATGAAGCAATGGATCCGCAACCATATGAATTGCCGAAGGGCGGCACCGTGTACCTTGCGACAGCAGATGAAGAAGGGAATATGGTTTCTTTCATCCAATCCAATTATATGGGGTTCGGTTCAGGTATCGTTGTCCCTGGAACAGGTATTGCGCTTCAAAATCGCGGCCATGACTTTTCGCTTGATAAGGACCATCCAAACGTTCTGAAACCAGGTAAACGGTCGTATAACACAATAATTCCTGGATTCCTAACAAAAGATGGTGATGCGGTCGGACCTTTTGGTGTAATGGGAGGCTATATGCAGCCGCAAGGACATTTTCAAGTTGTGGTAAACACAGTCGATTTCCTGCTAAATCCCCAGGCAACTCTTGACGTGCCCAGATGGCAATGGACGAAAGCGAGAAAGGTACTGGTTGAGCCAGAGTTCCCCAATTATTTGGTGCAGTCGTTAATTAGAAAAGGTCATGAAGTGAAAATTTCACCGGATGGCGGAGGCTTTGGACGAGGGCAAATCATATGGCGAAATGCAGAAACGGGCGTACTTCGGGGTGGAACTGAATCACGTACAGACGGGGCACTTGCGGTTTGGTGAAAGATAACAACATTCCCTTAGGTGGTGGGAAGACGCCTGGGTTAGGGAAGTGGAAGCTGCAAAAAGACTTATTCACCGCATTTTGCCGAGTAGGCTTATTGGGATTCGGGGGAGGACCTGCAGCAATTCCAATTTTCCATCAAGAAGTTGTACGCAATTATAAATGGATGGATGAAGATGAGTTCGGTGATACCCTTGCTCTAGCGAATACAATGCCGGGACCGATTGCGACAAAGTTAGCAGGATATATTGGTTACAAAGTGGGTGGAAAGTTAGGTTGTCTCAATGCCATACTTGCCTGTGTGTTACCGACTTCCTTAATGATGATTGTGTTAATCGGCATTTTGCAGAAATACAAAGATATCTCATGGGTTAAAAATATGTCCGCCTCCGTTGTGCCAGTAGTGGCCGTTATGCTAGGTATACTATCCTGGGATTTCATTAAAAAATCCGGTGATACACTGGGGTGGAAAAAGGCATTGACGATGTTGGTCGCTGCGGGACTATTAATGGAAGCATTGAATATACATCCCGCAATTATTATAGTAGTAGTCCTTATTTTCATCTTCTTTCCTATTCGAAGAAGGGGGAAGAAGGCATGATCTATTGGCAACTGTTTCTCGCATTTTTTATATCTGGAATGCTAGGCTATGGGGGAGGACCGGCTACGATTCCGCTTGTGGAGAATGAGGTAGTCGGAACTTACGGATGGATGGACACCCAAGAATTCAGTGAGGTCGTCGCTATTGGGAATTCTTTGCCGGGACCGATTGCAACCAAAATGGCTGCATCTATCGGTTATTCGGAAGGGGGAATCCTGGGAGCTTTTGTCGCCATATTTGCCACCGTTGCGCCATCACTCTTTCTTATGATTGGGCTAATGGCTGTTCTCATGAAATATAAAGATCATCCCAAAGTGAAAAGTATAACAAAACTTATCCGTCCAATTATCGCTATTCTTTTGGTGTTTATGACTGTCCAGTTTGTGGAAACATCGGTCGAAGGGGTTGGGATTCTATTTACGGGAATCATTGCCCTGGCCAGTTATTTGATGCTTCAAAAGTGGAATTGGCACCCGGCCTTCGTTATCATGATTGCACTAGCTTTTGGTGCAGTGACAGGAATTGAATGGTGAAAAACCCTTACTTCAAAGTGGGGTTTTTTGGTTTCAAAAAATCGTGCCGATGATAAAACCACGTGAGCCGGTGATAACAGATCCCAAGGCGGTGATAACACGTCCCGAAGCGGTGATAAACCCACATGAGCCGGTGATAACCACAAACAAGCTCACAGCCTGAACCATTTAATCCACTCAAAACAAAAAAGCATCCAACCAGGATGCTTCAATCCACAAATACTTCATCCAAGCCAACCGTCAATTCCGGAAATACGAACGATACAAGCGAATCATCCAGAGGTACTTAAACAATGAGCTCCGGCACACTGTTTTCATACGAAATAGGTTACTAAATTATGTACGACTCTGATATTATATAAATACAACCGAATATTGTGAGGGTGGTTGGTTGTCATTCTTCTTTCCTAAGTGGAAAGGAGGTGATAATCATGGAAACATTTCTTGAAATTCTAAAAGAAGTTCTGAAAGGAATAGTGCGCGAAACAAGTGCAATTTTCTATCGGAAGAACGTTTTAGAAAAAAAGAAAACCACCCATCGCCGTCAGAAGCAAAAGGGTGGTTCACGAAGAAAGTAACAAAACTTTTTTGACAACCATCACCCTGACGGTAAAGGTTGTAAAGGGAGGAGCGTTGACGCGCTTCTCTCTTTTTTAGTATATGTCCATTATAAATGAATTTATACAATAACTCAACGTGAACAGCAGCCCACTTATTCTTATGAAGAACGAGCAATACATTTAACTTTTCTGTGCATCATAGTTATACAGTACTTAACCTCAAAATGTTCAGCCCACAAATACTTCATCCAACCCAACCGTCAATTCCGGAAATACGAACGATACAAGCGAACCATCCCGTCCAAACACTTTCCGTTTCCGATATCGATTTTCTGAAAGGGCATACACTTCGATCGTTTCATTATGTGGATCGACAAGCCAATACTCTCCAACATTTACCCGTTCGTATAGGGTGAACTTATTGTTGCGGTCCTTCAAAGCTGTCGACGGAGATAGTACCTCAACGATTAGCTCTGGCGCACCGATTGCCCGCTTATCTCCAATCATATCATCATTGCAGAAAACGGAAATGTCGGGTTGTACAATCGTATAGTCATCGGTATCATCTAGCTGAACGTCAAACGGAGCAACGTATACAGAACATCCACTTTTCCCGAAATGTGTTCGTAATGCGTAAAATAGTTCTCCGACAATACGCTGATGAATGGGTGTAGGAGCCGGCGTCATATTGTATGGCGCTCCATCGATTAATTCCCAATTACCTTCCCAATCACTAATCTCTTTAATCGTCAATCGTCGATTTGGTTTTGACTGTGCCATCAAAATACCCCCCCGAATCCTTTTTATAAAGTATAGCACAAGAAACAGATAACTCATTCGTTCATTGGATTTGCATACGCCTCAATACCGGGGAAGAATGACAAAAGCAAACAATCCTTTTTCTTTTGGTGATAGTTCAACGGTACTGTTCATCAAAACCATTACCAAAGGAAAGTACTCAAAAACATGGTACAATTTCCACATTAGACGTACCTACGTGATAGGAGCGAACGCGATGTATAAGGTGATGATTGTAGAAGATGATGACAAGATAAGAAGGATTGTAGCGGATATGCTAAAGAAGTGGCAGTATGACGTGATTGAAGTAGCCAAGTTCGATCAAGTACTTACCACTTTTGAAAATAATCAGCCTCACTTAGTGTTGCTTGATATTAATTTACCGGTTTTTGATGGCTATTACTGGTGCCAGCAAATTCGCTCGATATCAAAAGTACCGATTATTTTCCTTTCTTCCCGGACTCAAAATATGGATGTCATTATGGCAATTAATATGGGTGGCGATGACTTCGTACAAAAACCGTTCGATTTGGATGTGTTGGCTGCTAAAGTTAGTGCACTGCTGCGTCGGAATCACGCTTATCAAGATGAAAGTAGTATGCAGCTCACGCACCAAAACCTGGTATTTTATTTGACCAATTCATCCATACAGGTAGGAGAACAAACGTCGCTGTTATCTAGGAATGAATTTATAATTTTACAATTGATGATGAGCCATATTGGAAAGATTATCTCGAGGGACGATTTGATGCAGGCTTTGTGGAAAGATGAGCAATTTGTTGATGACAATACGCTGACTGTCAATGTGAATCGCTTGCGTCGAAAAATTGCCACTCTTGGATTGGAAGCGTTTATCGTCACCCGCAAAGGAATGGGGTATTTAATCGAATGACGTTTCTGCGGTTTTTACGTTACGAAAGGCCAGTTATTTTTT
This sequence comes from Filibacter tadaridae, assembly GCF_900609045.1. Taxonomy (GTDB): domain Bacteria; phylum Bacillota; class Bacilli; order Bacillales_A; family Planococcaceae; genus Sporosarcina; species Sporosarcina tadaridae. The sequence continues at coordinate 19,462 of NZ_UXAV01000020.1, read as the reverse complement.
TATATCTGGTCGGTTTTCTCATAACGGCAATGGTGTTTTTTACAGATCCCACTAGAAACTGGCTTTGGGGTACTTTCTTCTACGCACTCGCTTTAATCTTACTTATACTGGCCGGTTATTTGCTGTTTCGCTATCAGCAAAATCTGCGGGCCATCCGCAGTATGCAGAGCAGGGATTACGAAAGTCTATCTATGGAAGGTGATTACGCCCAGCAACACATGGATGAGATGAGAAAGCAGCATATTCGTGAATTGAACACGATTCAGGAAAAACAAAATGAGCATTATGATTTTATCGTTTCTTGGTTCCATGAGATTAAAACCCCCATTGCTGTCTTACGATTGATGCAGCAAACGGAAGTGGACGCCAAAAGTTTGAGTGAAGAAGTATCAAGGATAGAAAATTACGTCGATCAGGCGCTTTATTATGCCAAGCTTGATAGTTTCAATCAAGACTATGAAATTAAAAACTGTGACCTAGAGAGAATGGTAAAAGAAACAGTAAAAGATCACTCGAAAACCTTTATTTCAAAAAAAATCCGCATCAATTTACAGTTAGAACCAATGGCGGTACAAAGCGATTCCAAATGGCTACAGTTTATTTTGAATCAATTAATTACGAATAGTTTGAAGTATACATCTGTAGGTGGAGAAATAACAATTACCATTGTTGAAACCCCACAAGAAAAGCAACTAATCATCCGAGATAATGGAATTGGGATTGAACAAAAAGACCTTCCACGGGTCTTTAATCGAGGTTTTACTGGAGAGAATGGTCGTACACATTCCAAATCAACGGGGATGGGCCTATATTTGGCGCAACAATTATCAAATAAATTGGAACATTATATTACCTGTACATCTGATGTGAATGTTTATACAGAATTTATCATCCATTTTCCAAAAAACCATGATCCATTCCTATTGATGAATCAAAATAATGCAGACAAAAAAACGCAATGACTGTACAAATCAGTCATTGCGTTTTTAGCGTGCTCAGTTTTTCTGATTGACAATTTTGTAATAAACACTTGTAGAAGACAAGTAGAACAAAAAGTAAATAAGGAAGTAAGCAATCAGTATACCCCAGATGATATTCGTGAGTTGTGGATAGTCCTGAAGTGTATCTAGCATATAGTACTTCAAAATAAACCAGCTATGCAAAACGCCTAATATAAGCGGAGGTAAGAAGATAAATAATAACTGTTTTCGAATGACACTTTTCATTTCACGCTGATCGACACCGATCTTGCGTAAAATCGCATATTGTCTTTGTCCCTCGGTTGCCTCGCGTAATTGTTTGAAATAAATGACGCTGCCTAAGGCAAATAATGCAATGACTGCGAGGAAAGCGGCTGCAAATAACAACAATGAAGAGCTTTCGATTTGGACGGAATACACATCAGCAAAAGAAGAGTAGTATGCTCCGGGTGTTTTTGAAACAACTGCATGTACTTGCTCAGATAATGCTTCTGCATTCTTTGCATCTTCAATGTGGTAAATTTCAAATGACTTCGTCGATGTAGCATTGTTTAAGTCTTGATAGGCTTCATCCGAAATGATGAGCACAGCCGATTTTATTGTCATGGATTTTGCTGGGTCGGAAGCCCAACCAAGTAAAGCGTAATCTTTTCTTTCAACAAGTTGAAAAGTAGTTTCTTCACTTGTGGTAACTGTAAATTCTGGTTGTTTATCCGCAGTGAAACGTCCTGGTAAGTCCATTCCTTGCGAAAGAGCAACAACTTCTTTACCTTGTAAATCGATTTGTTGATCATGTCCACGTAAAGTGACTATATAGTTGTATTGTTTTTCAGGGAGTAGGAAAATGTCTTCTGTATAATACTCTGGGTTTTCAAAGGCAATACCCATGTCGGTTGCCGGTTTTCCTGAAAGTCCCTCAATTATTTCATGATAAATAATCCGATGATCCGAATTTATAATAATTTTTTCAATGTCTTCATTGGTTTGTTCATCTAGTGACTCGAACGCGATATCATTCGGTAAATTTCTTCCAGCAGCTTCGAATTGGACGGCGTAATTGATGGACACGAATCCAACTAAAATGATAATCACTGCACTAAACAACGAGATAAACGTTAAGTTTAAGGTGTTGCTGCGAACTGAAAAACGAAGTGAGGAAGTCCACAATACTGTATTGCCTTCATTGAACTTTTTGCTTCGACTCACCATCTGTAGTAGCCAGCCGGTGAATTGTCGGAAAAACAAATACGTTCCGCCGATGATACCAATGGTAACTGCAATCATGCTGACGTTTGCATAATCCTGCCACACAACGGATGCCCGGCCACGGCTAATCAATAAGAAAGCCATTCCCAGTAAGAAAATAGCAAACAAGGCTAGAATTCTTGAAGAAGGGATAGGTTTTTCCATTTTTTCTTTTGCATGAAATAATTCTATCAACTGTACACGACGTACATTCAAGTAGCTTTGAATACTGATGATCACTATTAATAAAATAAACAATAGAATCGTTGACCCAATAGCTTGTATCGGGAAGGCAAAAGAAATGACGTTATCATATTGCATCAAATTCATTAATAACATCCCAAAAAATTTAGACAGCAAACCGCCAATCAAAATACCACTTACAAGGGATATAGCACCAAGAAATAAAGTCTCAATGAAAACCATCGTCGCAATTTGTCTTTCACTCATGCCAAAAAGTAAGTACATACCGAATTCTTTTTTTCGTTGCTTCATAAAAAACGAATTGGCGTAAAGGATAAAGAAAATAATGAAGAGAAATACAACAACAGATGCGATGATTACACCCAGTTGGAAGTTTTCCTTATTCTCCAGTGCGTTTAAAATGTCTTTGTTATACATTAAAGACGAAAAAGTAAAATGGATGATAACCCCCGTAATCATTGAAAACAAATAAATCGAATACAGCCGGAAATTCCGCTGAACATTTCTCCAAGATAAATCCAGCAAACTCATTTCCGATCGCCCCCCAGTACACTTTGGATGGTCAGAATGCGATCGAAAAACTCCTTCTGGTTCTGATCACCTCTGTACAATTCATTCATTATTCCACCATCACGCAAGAAAATAACGCGTTTGCAGTAACTAGCGGCATATGAATCATGCGTAATCATAAGGATTGTCGTCTCGAATGTATGATTGAGTGACTCAATCTGTTCTAATAACTGAGTTGCCGAGCGAGAGTCAAGGGCACCAGTAGGTTCATCTGCAAAGACAATCGCGGGATTGGTAATAATGGCACGAGCGGCTGCTGCGCGTTGTTTTTGACCTCCGGAAATTTCAGAAGGATACTGACTTAATATCGATTTAATATTTAATGATTGAGCAATAGTGGCTAATCGTTTTTCCATCTCTTCCGCAGAGGTTTTGCGTAAAGAAAGTGGTAACAATATATTTTCTTTCACGCTTAATGTATCAAGTAAATTGTAGTCCTGAAAAATAAAGCCCATTCGCGCTTGACGGAATTGACGTAACGATTTCTTTTTTAAATCTAAAAGAGACGTTCCATCAAGCGAAACATCTCCACCGTCAAAGGTATCAATCGTTGATAAGACATTCATTAAAGTTGTTTTCCCTGAACCAGAAGGCCCCATAATTGCTGTGAATTCACCCGCTTCAACGGTTAAATCTATATTTTTTAAGACCTGGGTCTTGCCGTAAGATTTGGATAAGCTTTTTGTTTGAATTACTGTGTTCATCGAATAATTCCTCCTTCTACTGCTCCAACTATATCCCCTTTTTTGTTATCCAACCATAGATGTAACAAGAAGGTGAGTGACAGTTTTGTCACTATGGGCATTGAAGAACCGGGATGACTAATAACTACCTAAATGATGACATTTGTTAAGAGAATCGATTAGAGGGACTTCGTATGTGTGGCATCCACAAAGCGCCGAAGCGTGTATCATGGAGAATTCTTAGTCCAGTCTATAATGGCCGACTTTTTTTACTGTAAAAAAACAATCCACAGTGGAATTGGACGTAAAAATTGACAAAGAACAGATATGCATTCATTATACTAGTAGACCGGTTGTTATAATTAAAGGAGCGCAAAAACGTTGACTGATAAAAAAAATGCGAAAGATATTATTATCAAAGCCGCTTCTCGACTTTTTCGTACACGTGGATATTACGGGGTAGGGCTTAATGAAATCCTTAAGGAAAGTGGCACCGCCAAAGGATCGCTCTATTATTATTTCCCCAATGGCAAAGAAGAATTAGCTATTGCGGCTATAGATTACACGAAAGAGTTTGTAGCAGATAAAATCCGTAGAGCATTAGAAAAGTTTGAAGAACCTATTCAGGCGTTTCAAGCACATATCAATGACCTGTCCGAAGAATTCGGCGTGCACAAGGAAATTTTCGGATTGCCCATCGGAACGATAGCGGGCGAAACTTCTTTAACGAGTGAACCGATAAGACTGGCCTGTCAATCAGCTTTTGAATGTTGGCAATTGATCTATGTAGAGAAGTTACTTGCCTCGGGGTATAGCGAGAAGCATGCAAAAGAGTTAGGTTTACTGATCAATGCTATGCTAGAAGGCGGAATTCTTCTATGTCTAACGACGAAATCTAGAGAACCGCTGCGAATAATAGCTGAACAAATACCTTTTTTACTGAAGAAATAGGTTGTAACTCTAAAAGTCATAATGAACCAAGGTCGATTTGATAAATAGGTGGAGGAATAATGAATGGTAACAAGTAACGTACAACAAGAAAAACAAGTCATCAAAACGACCCCGATTTTAATCACTTTTTTAATGGCAGGGTTCATCGGGCTATTCAGTGAAACCGCCTTAAATATGGCGCTAGGTGATTTAATACGGATATTTCAAGTCTCCCCCTCAGCTATTCAATGGTTGACGACAGGTTATCTATTGACCTTAGGGGTTCTAGTTCCGGTTTCGGGTCTGCTGATTCAATGGTTCAGTACGCGCCACTTATTTTTCGCCTCAATGTTTTTCTCGATTATTGGAACGCTGGTCGCCGCATTGGCTCCAAGTTTTGAAGTATTGCTAGTGGCCCGTGTTATTCAGGCAATAGGTACGGGACTGATGTTGCCACTTATGTTCAATACAATTCTTGTCATTTTCCCTGTTCATAAAAGAGGAACGATCATGGGACTGATGGGGTTGGTGATTATGTTTGCACCAGCTATTGGGCCGACGATTTCCGGTTTATTGATAGAATATCTCAGCTGGCATTGGATTTTCTGGATTTCTTTAGCGCTGTTTATAATCGCTTTACTCTTCGGGATTGTTTATATGCAAAATGTCTCTGACATAACGAAACCTAAAATTGATGTACTTTCGATTATTTTATCCACAATTGGTTTTGGTGGGATTGTTTACGGATTCAGTAGCGCGGGCGAAAATGGCTGGGGAAGTGCCATCGTAGTATCTGCTTTACTAATTGGCTTAATAGCTCTCGCCTTATTCTCGCTTCGACAATTTAAAATGCCAAGACCGATGATTGATTTACGTGTTTTGGGCTATCCGATGTTTACGTTGGGCTTACTCACCGTATTCATCACGTTCATGATTATTTTGTCATCCATGATTCTATTGCCTCTATACTTACAAACAGGGATGGCGATAGCGGCATTTACAGCAGGCCTTATTCTTTTACCAGGTGGCTTATTAAACGGGATTATGTCACCGATCACCGGCCGCATTTTCGATAAATATGGACCAAGAGGACTTGTTCTTCCAGGGTTTGTATTGATGGCTGTTATGTTATGGATGCTGTCGACGATAACCGCAGAGACATCCATCGTCATGGTGATTGTGATGCACTCCATACTGATGATTGGTGTTTCCATGACCATGATGCCCGCGCAAACAAACGGGCTAAACCAACTACCAAGAGAACTTTATCCGGACGGTACCGCTTTGATGAATACCCTGCAGCAAGTTTCCGGTGCAATCGGAACGGCTGTAGCCATCACCATCATGTCGGTTTCTCAAGAAGCTTATTTAAAGGGGGTTACGAACCCAACCGATCCATCAAACATCGTAGCTTCCTTGACGGCCGGTGTCCAGGATTCCTTTATCTTCGGTTTCATACTGGCGATTGCCGGTCTTATTGTTTCACTCTTTATTAAATCATCACGTGTTAAATAGGGAAATAGTTGGTAGACACCTGGCTCTGAGACAATCTTGAATTGTTTTGGAACTGGGTGCTTTTTTTGATTAAAATAGAAGACGTACATCCGCTATCTGTTAGATATATTAACAAACGACAATATTTTCATTTTGAATGAATTTCTGTTTTTGGATTGCTAGCTCGGGTGGTAGAATAATCAGTCAAATTAATTGATTTTGGGGAACCTTAGTTCTATAATAGAGGGAAAGAAACGGTGGTGCATGTGTTGGTCTCTGTTGTAGGCGAAGAGAAAGATGTCTATGGTGCCGAGCCTTTGGACCTGCGGAATGATTTTGTATTCAAAGCTTTTTTCACGGATGAGCGAAGTAACGGACTACTTTTACAATTTCTCAGGGCGATTTTGGGTGAATCGATTACATCCGTTATGTTGACAGATCCAACGATTGAAGTAGCTCATTCTGGTGATAAATCATCTGTGATGGATCTGCGTGTGCTAACAAATCGCGGAGAGCAAATCAATGTCGAGATGCAATATCAAGGACATAAGGCATTTTCCGAACGGATGCTGATGTACTGGGCAAAAATGTATGGCAGTCAAGATAAGGTTGGGAAATCTTATCGGGAATTGAAAAAAGCAGTCCAGATTGTCATCGTCAATTTCAAGTTGTTGCCGAAATCAAATTTTCATAGTATGTTTCTGATAATGGACCCGGAGGATGGCACGGTTTTTTCCAACCATCTAGAAATTCATGTGTTGGAGTTACCGAAGTTACGGGCAAAGTCAATAATAGAATCGAATGACTTGGAAAAGTGGCTATTGTTCATGAACAGCGATAGAAAAACAAAGGAGGTGTTGGCTATGGAAAGTTCAACGTTGAAAGAAGCCCTTTCTCAAATTGAACGTTTGAGTCAGAACCCGGAAACTGTTAAAATGGCGATTTCCAGGGAAATTCACTTGAAAGATCAGTTGCAACGGGAAGAAGATGCCCAATTTAGAGGGATAGAAAAAGGCCGCGAAGAAGGTGCACATTTGCGTGACCGAGAGATTATCCTTAATATGCATGCAGAAAACGTGTCGGCGGAATCCATCTCACAATTAACAAAAATACCCCTTGCAAAAGTGAAAGAAATTATTGAATCAGCTGTTCAGTGAGAGAAGTAGGTACACGGCTCTGAAACAAGATTGTATTGTTTTGGAGCCGTGTATTTTTTTCCGGTACACAATGGGCTTGATAGCAATGGAAGTTATAGTTGTAAACCCAGCGGCATTTTCATATGCGATTAAATGGACTATATACCCCACTAAGCATGGGACTCTCGCTTAATAAAAACCAAATAAGGAGTCCTACAACACAAATAAGAACCAAATAAGGTACGTTAATCTACCTTATTTGGTCCTTATTTGATTTTTTTAAGCCCAGCGCACATCTACTCCAAACCTCTATCAAACTCATCCCGAGCATTCTTCACAACTTTATTCAACTCTTCTTCCGGAACACCTTTCAAATAATAAGCAACCGCAGCCTTGCCGATTGCATAGGTTCCGCCGCTCGCGATACTTGCGCTAATGGCGGAACCTGCACCGGGCAGAATCAGGTTCGCGAACTTACTGCCTTGCTGTGCAATCATTCGTAGCGTAAAACCGGTAGCGCCAATTCCGCCAAGCGATACTAGTAGCTCCCGTGCTGTCTTGAATGCCAAATCGCGGCCCGACAAATAAGCGATAATCATCAGAAGGACCGTCTGCAACGACAAAAGAACAGCAATATCCGTCGCAATGATCGGGCTCAGCGCAACCGTGGCGGCAAGCGTCGAAAATACTTTGATGAACCGCAGCGCAATCCTTTCGGAAATCTTATGGATGCGTATCGTCATACCCAGGTGGATAGCCGCCCGTATGTCGATACTTTGTTCCAAAAAATCCAGCAGTTCCTCGATTCCATAACGTCCGTCAAACCCAATCGTCAACTCACCACGTTCAACTTCGGATAAATCGTCAGGATCCTGGCTCCACTCGATATAAGAAGAGACAGGAATAATCGCATCAACTGGCACCTTTTGCTCCTTAAAAATACGCCTCAGCTGCCCCTTCTTGTCCTCCATTAACGCAAGCTTGCCGGGCGGATAATCAGCAGGGTCTTTTATGCGGGAAGGATTCAGCTCATCCACATGCGTAATAATGCCAACCATCGGCAAACCATAACCGGCACTCAGCATCATCTTTTTCGCGCTCTCCACATCAATATCGCTATGCGCCCGCTCCGTCGCTTTTTGCAAAAACAGTATTGCATCCGGCCGAAACGCTTTAACGACAGCCGCAAGCTCAGCCTCTGCATCTGCATCTTTCGTAAACGCCTCCGATTCCCCAATATCACGCGTGTCAATCACTTCAAAATACACTTGTCCATCCGACTCGTACGTAAACCGACGCGCTTCCTCCGTCCCAATTTCCACATCGCTCACTTCCGCTAGATACCTACCACTCATCGCATTGATCAAACTACTTTTCCCGACACCTGTCCTGCCAACAAGCACAAAACGCGGCGGTCGCGGATCCTTCAAACCTTCCAGCAAACTAGTCAAATCACTATCATCCAGCAAAACATCCATCAACTTCGCCTGCTGCTTCCCCGACAACAAATTACCCGGAATTTTAGCAAGCAAGTCTTCTAGGTAGTTGTTCAAGTTCCCGATATGATTCATACGTTTTTGTAGTTCTTCGAATTGTGGGTTCATATGTAAAAACTCCTTTGTTGCATAGTTGTTAGTTCTTTACCCGTTTTGGATGGGTTTCAGTCGGAATGAAATCTAAAAGCAATGTGGTTTGATAAACGATGATAGGGGGATCGGAAAGGCATATAGATAAAAATGAATTCGGAGGAGGATCTATTTTGAAACCAACTATCAAGTATGATATCGAAGAAACGCTAGTCCAAGTGATCCATGATGATGGAGAAGTTATTGTTAAAAGAGGAGTTTGGGTAGAAGGTGAAGGCCTTTGTACGATTTATGATTTAGATGAAGGTTGGTTTCCTTATGTCTGTACAATAAGTGGAGATTTAGGTCACATGCTTGCTACTCAATGTGTGAATGTAGTAGAAGTCGAGTAGGACGATAAGGTTTATATTAATTTGAAGATCAGTGCGAAGGTGGTGTAAACGAATGGAAGAGAATATAAAACCTACTATTTTCAATAAAAATACAGGGGAGTATGAAGCCGTTTTATACGTCTGCAACAAATGTCACGAAATGCACGCAGATGAAACCTATATGTGTCAGGCTTGCACTTGTGAAAGTTTGAGGATTGTTCCCGAAACAGAATTGATTAATTGATTTGAGAGAAGCTTTTATAAAGGAGTGGGGTACATTGGAATTCAAAGGTACGACCATTCAATTAGTAGACGGTAGCGGAACGATTGTTGTTCCAAACGGAATATTGATAGTAAGTGATAGGGTGTGCGCAATATATGATATGGACGAAGAGGATTTTAAATTTGTCTATACAACACGTTTCGAAATGAAAACCATGCTAGTTGCTGAAGATCTTCGCATGAAAGACTAGGAAGAAGATGAGCGTCTATGCTCCGAATGTAGTACGCCGATGGAAGAAGGGTTCTATTTTGAATCAGACGGAACACAGTATTGCAGTGAGGCTTGTCTGCTAAAAGTTATCTCTTGGAAGGACTACTTAGCAATTCACGACAATGGCAATGGAGATGCGTATTGGACGGATTGGTATGACGCTTGAGAAATTAAAGTTAATCGACAAATTAAACATTTAATTGACAGCTATATGGTATGATTTGTTTATAATTAACAGATAAGCCTTTTGGATTTTTAAGTGTAGAAAATATGCGTAAGAATAGGTGAGTAAAATCAAGAAGATTGTACATGTTGTAGGAGCAATCATTGAAAATGAAAACAACGAAATTTTATGTGCACTAAGAGGGCCAGAGATGACATTGCCGAATTACTGGGAGTTTCCAGGTGGAAAGATTGAAAAAGGCGAAACAAAAGAAGAGGCTTTAAAAAGAGAGATTCAAGAAGAACTAGGTTGTACGATTGAAGTGTTTAATCAAGTAGAAGATACGACATATGAATATGAAAAAGTCATTGTTAGGTTGGAGACGTTTATGTCAAAGGTCGTTTTTGGTACCCCCGTACTTTCCGAACATGCAGAAGTTAGGTGGGTTACAAGGGAAGGGTTACGGTCCCTAGATTGGGCGCCTGCAGATATTCCAGCAATTAATAAGCTAACGGGCGAGTTTTAAAGAATTAAAAATAGTATGGGAACGCGGTGATTAAATGGAAAGCTTTTTACGGAATTTAAATTCTTCACTACAAGAAGGCTTTGTGAACAAAAATCAGAGCAGTATAGGTAGCTTCAAACCAGAGTTATTAATTAATAATGCAAAGAAAAGTATCAACGTGTTAAATACAATACAGGAAGAACTTGAAACTAGTGAAGACTTTATCTTTTCAGTAGCGTTTGTTACGGAAAGCGGCCTAGCAACAATGAAGTCATTATTTTTAGATCTTAAAGAAAAGGGGGTTACGGGACGAATATTAACATCTACCTATTTATATTTTAATCAACCCAAAGTATTTAGGGAACTCATGAAATTGACGAACGTGGAAGTAAGGTTAACACAGTTAAAAGGTTTCCATTCCAAAGGCTATATTTTTAAACACAAAACGCACTACTCTTTAATTGTGGGTAGTTCCAATCTAACCGCCCATGCATTGAAAGTGAATTATGAGTGGAATGTGAAATTAACATCCCATGAGAATGGTGATATTGTTCATCATTTTAAAAATCAATTTGAGGATGTTTGGGAAGACGCAGATTTATTAACCGGAAAGTGGATAGAGGATTACGAAATTGAGTACTTAAAAAATGCAGATAGAAAACTTGCTGAGCAAGTGGTAGAGATGCCAGCCAATTATAATCCGAATGCTATCGAGGAATCGATGAAGATAGTTCCAAATGCAATGCAAAAAGCCGCTTTGCTGCAAATACGGGCGGTCCGTGATGAGGGAAATGATAAAGGGCTAGTTATTTCTGCAACAGGCACCGGTAAAACATATTTGTCTGCATTTGATGTTAGAAGTTTTGCGCCTAAGAGGATGCTATTTATTGTTCACCGGGAGCAAATATTAAACAAAGCAAAAGAGGATTTTCATAGAATTTTGGGTGGAATCGACGAAGAGTTCGGATTATATGTAGGTGCTAGCAAGCAATTGGATAAGAAATATCTTTTTGCAAGTATTCAAACGCTGTCAAAACAAGAAAACTTAAATCAATTTGATCCGAGAGACTTTGATTATATTCTAATTGATGAAGTACATAAGGCGGGGGCCGCTTCTTATCAGCGAGTCATTAATTACTTTAAACCGCAATTTCTAATGGGAATGACAGCCACACCGGAGCGGACAGATGAATTTAATATCTACTCCCTGTTTGATTACAATATTGCCTATGAAATTAGGCTACAGGAAGCACTTGAAGAGGATATGCTTTGTCCATTTCATTATTTTGGAGTAACCGATCTTGAGTTAGATGGAGAATCAGTCGATGATACAGCCGTTTTTACAAAACTTGTCACTGACAAACGTGTAAACCACATTATCGAGAAGATTAATTACTATGGTTTTTCGGGTGAGAAAGTAAAAGGATTAATGTTCTGCAGCCGGAAAGCTGAAGCAAGAGAGTTATCTATTGCGCTAAACAAGAAGGGATTTAGAACCGTTGCATTAACAGGTGATGATTCGCCAGAAGAAAGGGAACGTAGGATAACCCAATTGGAAAATGGATTCCTTGATTATATTTTAACGGTAGATATTTTTAATGAAGGAATTGATATTCCGAGCATAAATCAAGTGGTGATGTTGAGACAAACTCAATCGAGTATTATATTCATTCAACAGCTTGGACGTGGATTACGTAAGCATAATTCGAAAAACTACGTGACGATTATCGACTTTATCGGTAACTACAAAAACAATTATTTAATCCCGGTTGCACTCTCAGGTGACAAATCCCAAAACAAAGATAATGTACGTCGCCGAACAAAGGATACAAGCTACATTAAGGGCGTATCAACCGTTAACTTCGAAGAGATTGCTAAAAAACGGATTTTTAGTTCGATCAATGATAGTAATTTGACGGCACTGAAAGTTTTACGGGATGCCTATGTAGAATTGAAAAATAAAATTGGCCGGGTTCCGTACTTATACGATTTTGTGACGAATCATTCCATCGATCCTGTAGTCATTGTGGAGAAACATACAAACTATTACCAGTTTCTATTGAAGATGAAAGAAGAAGTACCTACCGTGAAGGACTATGAAGACAAGGTATTAACAATGCTTTCGTTAGAAGTATTGAATGGAAAACGCCTGCATGAAATACTATTGCTCGAACAATTGTTGCAACAGGAAAAGATTCATTACGATGCCTATTTGAGCTTGCTAACTGCAAATAATTGTCGGACAGATGTAGCAACAATGGACTCAGTGAATCGATTGTTATACTTATCCTTCTTCACAACAAGTGTCCAAAGTAAATATGGTGGAAAACCACTAGTCACTGTAGATGAAAGTGGAAATTACACGCTGAATGAATTAATTCGCGAAGGATTAACAAGCAATCCTTACTTCGGAAAGCTGGTTCAAGACATTATTCATAGTGCAAAATCAAAATCGGAGCTATATGAATGCAGCCGGCCCCTTACTCTATATGAAAAGTACTCCAGAAAAGATGCTTGTAAGCTTTTGAATTGGAATGCAGATGAAAGTTCAACGATGTATGGATATAAGCCGAAGCACAACACATGTCCCATCTTCATTACTTACCATAAGAATGAAGAAGTTGAATCCAGCGTTAATTACGGCGATGAACTCCTCAATCCGGAGCTACTTAAGTGGTACACAAGAAGTAATCGATCATTGAGGTCGCAGGAAGTTCAGAAAATCATTCATTCAGACGATAATAATATCGATATTCATATCTTCGTAAAAAAAGATGACGACGAGGGAACCGATTTCTATTATTTAGGACAAGGGTACCCTGACAAATCCAGTGTTGAAGAAGACAGAATGACTGATAAGAATGGGAAAGACCTTCCTGTTGTTCATATGAATATGGCAATGGAACAGGCTGTGGAGGGGAAGCTTTATCATTATTTGATTGATGAATGATTAGGTGAATCTACTTGTGATATGGGGAACTGTATCACAAGTAAGTGAGGTTTTTTTGAAGTGTATTGTTTTAATAACTTTATTATTTGACACGTAGATAGTTAATAAAAGTATAGATACTATAAGGGTTAATATAGTATTGATGAGAGACAAAGGAGGGATGTTATGGGTCAAGCTGCACGTAATGCACTCAAAGGTTACACATATCAACACTACATATTCACATTGTTCGTAGCAAAGATGGATGTTGAAAGGAAAATCAAAAAAATTGAATCGGAAGCAATTACTACTGGAAACTTTGATGATTTATACCTAGAGTCCAATAAGAATTATAGAATTCAGGTAAAAAACTACCCCGGAACTTCATTGGATGACATTTCTATAAGTAAAGATAGTTTTCGAATCAAAGGAAGCTCAAATGTTTACAATCAACACGAAAATAATATTGTAATAATTAATACTGACCAGATTATTACAGACTCAGAATTTTTGGGTTTACCAGCAATAATAATAAATGAAATAGTAATAATCCCACTTACTCCTAGTGAAGTACAAAATCTACTTGATGAGATGTTTAGTACTGAAAGTAGGGAGGTTCAGATCATTCAGTATGCCTTCTCATTAACAACTTCTTCGAACTTTATGATTATGGTAGGGGATCTGCCAAAAGTGATCAGAATGTCTCTAGACTTAAGTGACAAAACAATATTAATACGTGAGCCGATAGAAAGTATAGAAACAGGTATTTTATGGATAGGTGGTAAGCCTGGCGTAGGTAAGAGTCATTATGTTAAAGAGTTGATTCAAAAATATGATAACGCAGTAGTTTATAGATTCTGGACTGGATCTCAAGACGAACGACTTATGAAACGGTTACAATTTGATGCATTTTTAGATGATATAGCAGTAGCAATTTTCAACTCTCCAAAGAGTTATACTACCGCAGAGTTAATTCAAGAAATTGTTAGGCAAAAAAGGATACTGATAATTGATGGTCTTGATCATGTAGAAAATTACAATCCAAAGGAACTTGATTTATATATAGACTTCATTAATTCACTGGCAAATGCCCCTATAGTTGTTTTGTCGAGACCACTTTTAGCTAAAGTTAATTGGGGAAAGATGGAGTTGGAAAATTGGAGTTTTGAAGAAACCGAATTATATTTAGCGATGGCTTACAATATCTATGAATATCGAGTTGTAAGAGAAATTTATAATGTTACCGATGGTTATCCTATAATTACCTACTTTGTTGCTGAACATTATAAAATACATAAGGAAATAAATGTTACTCTGGAAATTGAAAGTTTAAATCAATATTATGGCCTACTGCTTGATCTAGTTAAACCAAAATCATTATTATCTATTTTTGCAACAAACAATAGTTTTTTCACAGAATCTGAGATTAAAATTATTCTTGAAGAATCCTTCCTAGTAGGCGCCATTATGGAATTTGTAGAAACACATCCATATTTGTTTAAAAGAACACTGAATAGAATTTCGTTAATTCATGATAGTTTTAACACCTACTTGAGGCATGAAATTAAAAATTATCCAGAGTTAGAAGATAGAATAAATCAGTTTGTACAGGATAGTTTGTTAAGTGGAACTGTAAATTTCATGTCAAGATTGTCTTCATTTGACCTTAGCGAAAATTTCTACAAAGACATATTATTGATGTATAGCGATGTTGGAAGTTTTTCAGATTTACTTGAAAGGACTTTAGATTACAATTCAGTAACCTCATTATATAACCAGCTACAGAGGTTATTAGAGCATCGGGAAGGAGTACTTGATTTATATCAATATTATTCATTTTCCTTAATCTGTCAAATGGTTAATCGTAATGATTTAATTGGAAATGACGGTTTGGTGTATCAGATTCTTCTATATATGAATGATCATGTAATTATAGAGGAAGAGATATTTAGTACGGGTGTTTTATGGAATACTCTCATTCTATTAAAGTTACAGGAGGAGGGACCATATAAAAGGTATTTGACAGATAGAATGTATGATTCAAATCAAATAGAAACACTATATGAAGCAGTTTATGATGAACAACATTACTTTGAAATACGGGAAAACAAACCGAATTACAAAGAGACATTAGAAAGGTTGGAAGATAGTGGTATAACCGAATTTGAGAAGCAAGATATCTTAATAAGACATATGGTTAATGTTTGGATTAATCAGGACCAAGAGGATATTTATTTTGAATTACTGGATGAATACCTGAAAAACGATAAAAGCATAGCAGAATACCAATTAAGTAAAATCGTTGAGAAGTACGGTATAAGAAGTATGTGGTCAGCAAGAATATTAATATCTGCCAAATATCAACTTAATGAAATGGGGAAATTAGGAGATAAAAATTTCTTTTATGGTAAATCTTTGGACGAGATAATAAGAGAAAGTGCTTCCAAAGGATCTTTTGAAACGGTAGAATATGCGCAATCTTTTTTAAGGTTAGTAAACCATGAAAAGAGACAGATTGATATTTATTCAATTAATCGTGTATGGACAATGTATTATAACCGAAAAGATTATAGTGTATATACACTAGATACTGCATTAAGCGTGTTTGAGGAACATGGTTTTTTAGAAGAGTTAAAATCGATTGATATATTAAGAAAAGTGATGGATCAAAGTGAAAAAGGGATTAGACATTTGCTTGGAAGCTATATAAATATGAAAGACAATTTTATAATAAATAAATTGGATCAAATAGGTGCATTTAATAGGAGTGATTTCCCTGTAGATATATTCGATTTAGCACCTGAGAAAATAAATTGCCTTGATGTTAAACACATTGATTACAGAGTTTATAAACTGCTTTCATATCATGATTATGGGAAAACTATTGAATACGGAGATATTCAAAATCCATTGCAAAGCAAGCACTGTAATCGTATTCTCGATTCTATAAATTACAACGGCTACAGAATATTAGGGGCGATTGACGATAAAAAGATCGAGAAAAAAGTCATTGAAAAAGGAATAGATATCCTGGAAAAAGCAAAAGAAGAAGAAAAGGAGTATACCCCGTTTAAATATGGATGTATACATGAAGAGGATAAAAAGTATATTAATGATAATCAAATCGGATATCTTGAAGTATCAAGGTATCCAGATGGATGGCATTCCTGTTTACCCCTAGTAGATATATACTCTCTTTACAAAGTGGAGGAGATCAGAATCCACCACATGATGATAATACACAATGCAATGTTTGCTAGAGTATCAGATAAAGAATACATTGGGAATTGGCATTTATTAATTGGTAATATTCCAAGATTTCTTCAACAATATGAAGTTTGTATTGATTGGAATAAAACGTATAAAATTCTAAAGTGGTTTTTAAAGGAGTCATTAATTTATGATGTGGATAGTAATGGGAAATTTTAATTTTTGAAAAACAAGTAGATATTAATATTGGTAGCCTTTTTGAATTTTGAATGGTTATTTGATTTAGTGAAATATATTTGGTCTCGTTACGCAATGCTTTATCTTAAGTAGTTATAATTTATCTAGGACACAAATACAATATCATTGCCACTGCTCGGCAATGGTATTGTATTTGTTAAGTGGGAGAATTTACTTTAAATTAGAAATCGCAAAGTAATTCATTTTTAATTACTAAAGTTTTGGCTGAAGACTATAAATCCATTATTCGTTGTAAATGTTTTTTCTTGGTTGATTGATTACAGCCAATGAAATGTACCACCACTGACAAGTCTTTTACCATCGAATGACAACAAATATACCAGCGAATGACAAGTAGTCTACCATTCCCCTTCTATAATCATTTACACCCTGCATGGGAAGCTTAGATACAGGATACACAATGACTGGGGAGGCTACCGATACTTAAATTCACAAGTTTACACCGAGTGACGGGCATGATAGCCTTGGCGGGGCAAGCCAGCACGTGTTGCTGGTTTCCTGGCTTGGGACTCATGCGAGGCTCGGTGTAAGGTTGTTAATCCAGCACATACCGCATTGTTGTAACCGTCAAGTTAAATTGAACAGTTTCTGCTCGTTTGAAATGAACACTTTTGCTTAAAATATATGCTGCCTATTTTTCATACGATAACTATCACTATTCATATGAATCACTTCGACACGATGTAACAGTCGATCTAGAATGGCTGTCATAACCCCTTGATCTCCCATTAATTCCGTCCATTGTTCTGGGCTCTTATTCGACGTTAGAATAATGGAACTTCGTTCATACAGATGATTGATGAGTTGGAAGAATAGATTTGCTTCACGCTGATCCATCGCCATATACATCAAATCATCAATAATCACCAAATCAGACGCTTGGAGTCGTTTCATTTGCACCTGCGATTTATGCGCAAATTCTTGGGTTTTCAGTAGCTGAATTAATTCACCCATTGTCACAAAATACACTTGGAATCCTTTATGAATAGCTTCCAGGCCTAGCCCTATGGCTAGAAACGTTTTACCGACACCAGGTGGTCCTAATAAGATTAAATTGTATTGCTGCTCTAACCAGCTAAACTCTTGTAACTGTGTCAGTTGACGAGATGTGAGGGCTGTTTGCTCCTCTACTTGAAATTCTTGTAGCGTCTTAATATAGGGGAAGCGCGCCCATTTAATGCGACGTTCTATACTTTTCAACTCGCGTTTACCTAGCTCAAATGATGTGATGGCTTCCAAAAATTCTAAGTAGGTCCAAGACTCTTTTTCAGCCTCGCGAAGGAGCTGCGGGAGCTCCTCTGCTGTTTCTGATAGCCGTAGCTGCCGAAAGTGATTCTGTAAGTCTTTCACGGTTTTATTCATGAGACATTTCCTCCTAGAATTCGTGTATAAGTTTCTAAGGGGCGTGTTTCTACTTGAATATTCGTTGGAGTCATTGGGACTTGCTGTTGCTCATGGAGCTGGGCTGGTTCCTCTAGATTCGATTGCTTCAAGTAATACACTATGTCTCTAAAGTCATTCGCACTGTATAGTTTTTCACGTATACATTTTTGAAGTGCTGGGTCAATCCATTCGGTTTCTTCTTTAATCACTCTTAGAAGAATTGTTAATTGATCCCGGCGATAACGCACGTATGTCCTACAAATTTCGTCCACATATATCGATGCGTCTTCTTGTTCTTTAAAATGTGAAATGACGCTTTTCTTTAACTCTTCAATTCCTTTAGAACGGTCTCGGGTATGATTACGATTTTGAATAAGCTTCCCTTTTTCGCTACTAATTTGGTGTTCTGCCAATACTTCACCATTTGACTGCTTACGAATGATTAACTTATCTTGTTGCTCGCCTTGTATGTCTAAAACAACCTGATTCTCTGGTAATACTCCATAAGTTCCTAACGGAACTGAGTAACGGTTGGATGCAAAGCGGTATGAGTAAAATGTTTGTGGGTGAATAAATAGTAACCGCTCCCTGCAAGTTGGAATCCCGGTTTTGGATTCCAACTTGCAGGGAGCGGAAAGTAAGCGATAGCGCGGTAGGTTTAAAGGCATGAAAAAGGGGCTCTCTTCTTGTATAGTGAAGTTTGCACACAAACACTAAGGAGAAAGAGAACCCACATGCCTAAAAATAACATAAAGTTACCTACATTAAAAGAAATTGAGACAGATTTATTTCGAACACTTCAACAAACGTTTGCGAACGTATTTCAACAGCTCCTAACGGAACTGGATCAACAACTAGCGGAAAGTCGAGATAAAACTCGATTTCAACTGAAAGATAAACGCCCCATGACGATGGATGCTTTATTTGGCTCCATTAAAATTACTAGAAATTATTATTATGATCGGCAGAACGGAAAGTATATTTATTTATTGGATCAATATTTACAGTTTGACGGGGCAAAAGGGTTGAGTCCCCTCGTACAGGAAATGGCGATGGAGCTAGCGGTTGAAGGCTCCTCTTATCGCCATGCATCTAGTACGCTAGAAAAGCTTCTGGGGTACTCCGTCATTAGCCATGAAGCAATTAGACAACATCTTTTACAGACCGAAGTCATACCCGGCCCCTCCGTTACTCCGATGAGGCGCGTTCTTTTTGTGGAAGTAGATGGGCTCTATGTAAAAAGGCAAAAAGGCAGAACGCGCGGGCGCGAAGAAAAGATAGCAGCTGTACATGAGGGATGGATTGTTAATGGAAAACGCACG
>NZ_UXAV01000010.1 GCF_900609045.1 Filibacter tadaridae | reverse complement strand
TGTTACTGACGTAAGAATCTGACCGGAAATTAACGTTTTCCTTTGTCCAGTGATTGCTTGAATTTCTGTCCATGCATATTTAAAAGAAAAGAGAACTTATGCAAGTTCTCCTTCAAAGACTTTCTTCACCATTCGGTCATCGATGATACGATAACTGTTCTGTGCTCCATAGAGTAAACAATGGGTCGCCAGCTTGTTGATTAGCCGGAATGCACCACCAGTGTATTGGTGAATTTCATCAATCGCTGCTTCTGAAAAGATATCTCTTTCCACTCCGGCGTAGACCATATGCCGTTCGATATACTGAGACACTTCGGCACGTTCTAAATGTCCCAGTTTACTTTGGATATCAATTCGTTGACGGATTGCAGAGAAGGATTGTAGCTGAAGCTTGTCCCACAGTTCGCTTTGGCCGACCATAATGAGGGCCATCGGGCTTTGCGCATCCATTTTAAAATTCAAAAGGAAACGGACCTCCTCCAACATCTCTCGATCCAATAGATGAGCCTCATCTACTACAACAACCGGCGTTAGGCCATGTATCCCTTTCATTAGTTCAATTTCCCGATGGAGCTGCCGTTTTGCGTCTCCCCGATAGAACTTCGCTTCCAATCCCAACTGTTCCAACATCCCTTTATAAAAGTGACGAGGTGTTAACTTGGAATCGGAAAGATAGAGTAGTTTGAACCGAGAGGTATCCAGCTCATCCGTGAATTTACGGATGGCGGTTGTCTTTCCTAGCCCGCAATCACCTGTCATTACCGCAAACAGCTGCCGCTCTGCAGCGTACTTTAATCGCCCTAGAATCTCTGAGAGTCCTGCGGACTCATACAACTCCCCAGTCGGTATATCACGCGAGAAAGGTGTTCTTTCCATTCCGTAAAAGTGCTCAAACATGGAAATCACCTCCGTTACCCAGGTTGCGATATGAGACAGCTGGCATAACGGCAACCTCTTTTCGCTGCTTCGTATGTTCTTTTGCAGCTTCAAGAAGGCGTGATTTCGAGACAGTTGCTTTCGTCATATGTTCCGGTAGAGAAGGACGCTTGCCTGCGCGATCGCTAATAACGAGTTCCTTCGCTTTCCATGTCGGATAGCCTTCGAAATCGACCGTCAGTTCAGTGACATCAGAAGGATCATATGTGATTTCCACTCTGCAACCCACAAAATTGAGTCCCACCTCATACTTCTTATCCTGAAAACTAATGCATCCTGACTTATCGACTTTCCTGGTTTCCGCATGAAGGAAGGCCGTAGCAAGCTCTTCGGCAGAGACCATACGGATGGGGTGGGAATCGCTTCGGAAAGCAGTGAACGGACTTACTTGGTTTTTTAATGCACTATGACCTTTATGAAGGTAACACTCGGAAATCCAGACCTCCAACAACCCATTCAACTCGTCC
Organism: Filibacter tadaridae; assembly: GCF_900609045.1. Lineage (GTDB taxonomy): Bacteria > Bacillota > Bacilli > Bacillales_A > Planococcaceae > Sporosarcina > Sporosarcina tadaridae. The sequence continues at coordinate 1,590 of NZ_UXAV01000010.1, read as the reverse complement.
AGTGTCTGGCAATCTTCTAATTTTGCTTCTTGAAGGAAACCATCGAACGTCCTATTAAACCTTTCTACCTTTCCGGTTGATTCTGGTGAGTAAGGACGAGCATAAAGTAGCCGTGTTCCTAATTTTGAGCAGGTACGTGCCATCCATTTTGTGCGGTACTGCTTGCCATTATCAAAATACACACTGTCTGGAACGCCGTGTTTTCGAATGGCATCCCGGAACGCTTCTTCTACGCAACGTGCATCCAACATCGGATAGAATGAGACATGAAGAGGCATCCGGGTGGCATCATCCAGAAAGGCCACCATATACACCTGCTTCTTCTTTCCGTCGGCACCAATTGGTAAGTAGGGTCCGTATTTTATGTCTGAATGCCAAAGTTGATTCCGGTTTTTCTTCTGGAAGCGCCGCACGGCACCTGAGGTCTCATGATACATTCTCATTTGCCTCGAGCTGTACCCCCGCTTTGCAAGCTTTTCCTGTAACGTAGAACGCTTAAGACTTCCTGCTTCCACAAGACCTTCCCACTCAAGAATTTGTATGATAGTGGAGATGCTTCGGCTCGGTACTTCCCGGCGAAGTAGAATTGCCTGTTCCAGTACCGAATCCTCCTGACTTTCTTCTGTTTTTCGATAAGTCTTTTGTTTCAGTCCTTCAAATCCATCCTTACGAAACTGAGCCACATACCGTCTCAGTGTACGCTCAGATAATCCACATTCCTTACTGATTGCGACGCGTAGCTGTTTTGATTTCTGGGGATCCAGGCCCTCTTGTAACAATGGGGAAATCAATTGATAGCGGTTTGTCGCTTTTTCTTCAATCTGTCGTCGATTCATTGATGAACCACTCCTTTCACTTCTCTTGGAGTGTAATTCATCCAGCCTCGGTCAGACAGGCAGAACGGGTATGTATCCAAAAATGATGGTTGGCGACCGGATGGACAAGTTTCCCCAGCCATCCTGGTTTTCTACCAAACCACTGTCCAATTCGTTGATGTACAGGCAATGAATGAGAGGACAAGTCATCCATCGGAGGTTTTTCGGCATATTGAATCAGAAGAGACTGACAGATGAAAAGCCAATAGTCCGCCAGTGCTTGAAACCATTGCTTCCAACGATATAGAGTTGATTCATCAACCGGTAGAACCGAAGGTTCAGATGGCCAAATCCCTTCTTCTATTACATTGGCATCATATCGTTTATAAGGAATGATAAAGTCGGGTAGTTCGTGGTGAATCTTACGGCAGCTCGCACAACGTAATCGTCTGATCACATAACGTTCTGTTTCTCCATCGTCCCTACGTACTTTTCTCCCCCTTGATCCAATTACTTCAAAGTCCATTCCATTACAGCAAGGGCACGGCACTCGTTCTGTACATCGAACTAAAAACCCCTTTTAGGCGATCTTCTTCTATGGTATAATTATGTACGATTATCATATTTGTGAAGGACGTCTTCCGCCGACCACTGTAATGGCCGGCAACATGGAAGGCGTCTTTTCCTTTCTCCAGATTTCCTAAGGACATTATATCCGTCAGAACCTGGACAGGCAATACCATCAGTAAACGGACGTTTTTAGACAGCATTAACA
>NZ_UXAV01000019.1 GCF_900609045.1 Filibacter tadaridae | reverse complement strand
TGAAGTTAGATGGAGCGCGGAATGCGGGGAAACTTGCACGTTCCGTGTTGAGCAGGGGAAAAGCTGGAGATTGCTTCAAACGCTTACCTATTGCTGACGTTTGTTTAACATCAAAAGCCTAATTCCTCGCCAAAAAGAAGCAGGAGTTAGGCTTTTTTATCCTTCGTTATTTTAAATTTTATCCCATTGGTGAATACGTTGGCGACAAATGTTAAGTCTTGCGGAAAACACTGGTAAAAGGATGGCGGAAGTGGTGCATTCTTCTAACCGTAATCAATCAATGGGAAGCGGTATTTAAACTACTTATAATGGGGGATTTTTCTTGGAATATAAAGGTTCCGCGGTTTATGACGATGATGAATTCCTTGACAATTATCTATCAAGAAGATGTAGGGCGGAAAGTCCGAACAATGTCATTGAAAAGCCTGTGTTAATGGAGCTGATTGGCGAAGTTCGTGGAAAAAAGGTACTGGATTTAGGTTGTGGGGACGCTGAATTCGGAGTTGAGCTACTGGGACAAGGCTGTTCGTTTTACGAGGGCGTTGAAGGTTCGCTTAATATGGTCCGAAAGGCAGTAAACGCCTTGGATTATACTATTAGTAAAATCCATCATTCATCGATGGAAACATGGGGTTTTCCGGAAGAAGTGTATGACTTGGTCGTATCCCGGTTAGCCCTGCATTATGTAGAAAATATAGAACCCGTGTTTAATCAGGTGTATAACTCCCTAAAAGAAGATGGGCAATTCGTTTTCAGTATTCAACATCCAGTTTTAACTTCTTCAGTACAAAGTGCAACAAAATCGGCACGAACAGATTGGAAAGTGGATGATTACTTTCATACTGGAAAACGGGTGGAGCCATGGATTGAAAAAGATGTCGTCAAATATCATCGGACAATAGAAGAATACTTTCAAGGATTGAAACGTGCAGGATTTAAAATAGAAGAAATAAGTGAATGCCGTCCGCGCCGCGAGAACTTCAAAAATGAAGAGGAATATAAGAGACGAATGAGAATCCCCTTGTTTTTGGTGTTTGCATGCAAAAAATAAAGAAGTAGTAGTGGGGGATAAATCATATGGAAATAGTTGAACAATGGAATCAAGAAGATAGCGATTTTATCCGAAGTAAAGTCATTGAGCATAATATGAAACAGCTTCCCAACGAACTTAAAACGCCAAGGGAGAGCATTAGCTATGTTTTAAAAAATGACAATGGAGAAATAATGGGTGGCATTACCGGAGATATGTTTTGGCGTCATATGCATATTGACTTTTTGTGGGTCGGTGAGAGTGTTAGGGAAAAGGGCTATGGCAGTATTCTATTGGGGAAAATCGAAAGCGTTGCAAGAGCTAAGGGATGCAGGCTTATACACTTGGATACATTCAGCTTTCAAGCGCCGGCATTTTATCAGAAAAACGGCTATGAAATTTTTGGTGTGATAGAAGATCATCCAAAAGGGTTTAGCCAATACTTTTTGCAGAAGAGATTCGATAGCTAGCCAATAAGAAGTAGGTTCACGATTTATACAGTAGATGTATCCATAACTGAAAAACGGAAGTCCCGTTAATGTGTTTAGTCACATACTGGCGTTCAATTGTTCAAGGTATTATATTATCACTTGCAGCTATTCTTTCAGTCAATTGTCTGATAATTGATAAGGGAATATGTTATGCTATATACATTAATCTCATGGAGGGATTCGTATGAAATTTGTACAGCTTGAAAATGAAGAACTTGCGAATGCTGTGGCAACGGGGGATGCTTTTATTCAGATAGGCAATCGAAAGTTTATGTTATTTGAGATTGAAGAGGCTAGTCAGACAGGTAATTATGAGGTCGTAGATTCAGAAGAGAAATTGCTACTACAGGAAGCAATGAACAACTATAATCCGCCGGTGTCGAAGCAAGAGATACTAAAAAGATTGGCCCGGATTAAAAAACAATGAAGGTTATATGGAGAGAATCATCGGTGAATTCGTTACTTGAGTTGGACGTTTGAAGGATGGAAAACGGTTGGATACCTATTGGTGGGCATTTGGTAGAAGTTATTGAAAGTTTTTTCTCTTGTCAGGACATCTTTTTATATGAGCCTGGTAGAATTGTTGCCATTGAGGGTATGACCATAGATATGAGAATGGTGCTTATTTCCCCTGGTAAGGTAGATCCGTACAAGGTATTCTATCGACTAGAAGAAAATCAAATTCAGATTTATTTGGTGCGTCATCCGCATCAAAAGTCTCTGCTATGAATACAAGTGAGTTTTAGTTTCTAAGCAAAATCTAGCCTGTTTAGAACCGAAAATCATTAAAAAAAATACCTCTACCATCAGCTACGACAATCGATCCGCCGATATCATCCGTTTTCTACCCCTTCTTGATTCCTCTTTCTTGTTGCTTGTAGTGGAAGCGCTCGACTCCCGCGGGAATAGCATGAGCCTTGAGACCCCAGCAGACAAGGATGCTGAGATATATCGCCCTCGGAAAGCGAGAACTGAAACGAAAAAGCAACTGTCCTTTTTGATGTTATAAACTTTTGCTTGTTCTATATGGGCAAATAAATTAAAGATGGTCTTACCGAGGCGTTGTGTCCAAATCTCTTCGACGTGTGTCAGCAGAAAAACATGAATTGTATTAACCATACGTATTTGGTATATTATAAGCAATATGAATCCTTGACGTGACTGAGTAAATAAGAATTGTGAACCAGAGAGTAAGGTCATTTGCTGAAAGCCTTACCACCGCTTCTTATTGAAACCTACCACTGAGATGTTATGACAACATAACCGGTTCGTTGCCGTTATGAAACGTTTAGAGGGCTTAGATTCAGCTAAGCTAAACTAAGGTGGTACCACGTCCATTCAGCACAAAGACGTCCTTTCAGAGGGACGGCTTTGTGCTTTTTATTATTGTAAGGGGGAAAACAAATGACAAACCAACAGAATGATTTTACGGAATGGTACATCGACACGATTCAAAAGGCGGATTTGATGGATTATACACCAGTCCGCGGCTGTATTGCTTTCAAACCGGATGGCTATGAAATTTGGGAACATATCCAAGATGAGATGAATCGACGCTTTAAGGAGACGGGCCATCGCAATGCTTATTTCCCGATGCTCATACCTGAATCGTTCTTCCAAAAAGAAAAGGACCATATCGAAGGATTTTCACCTGAGTTGCCTTGGGTTACGGAAGTTGCAGGCGAAAAGTTGGAAGAACGTCTTGCACTCCGACCAACTTCAGAAACGATGATTGGTCATTTGTATGCCGATTGGATCAATAGCTATCGGGATCTTCCTGTATTGATCAACCAATGGGCGAACGTTTTCCGTTGGGAGAAGAAGACACTTCCGTTCATCCGTACTTCCGAGTTTCTATGGCAAGAAGGACATACGGCGCACGTAGATGAAGATGAAGCACGGGCTGAAACGATGCAGATGCTTACCATTTATAAAGAAGTTGTGGAAGAGCTGCTTGCTATTCCTGTATACGACGGACAAAAAACACCTTCCGAGCGTTTTGCAGGTGCAGTGGATACGTTTTCCATCGAGGCGATGATGAAGGATGGAAAAGCGGTTCAAGCAGGAACGTCCCATTACTTGGGAACAAAGTTTGCAGAAGCATTTGATATAAAATACCTGACGAAAGAAAACAAACATCAATTTGTGCACACGACTTCATGGGGAACATCCACACGGTTAATCGGGTCCGTCATCATGGTCCATGGCGATGAACAAGGCCTTGTCCTACCGCCGCGTGTAGCACCGACGCAGGTTGTCCTGATTCCAGTTGGCCCATGGAAGAAGAATCCTGCAATCATGGAGAATTTGGACAAACTATTTGCAGAGTTGAAGGCTAAAGGAATCCGTGTACGTTTGGATGATTCCGATCGGTCCCCAGGTTACAAATTCAATGAGTGGGAACAAAAAGGGGTTCCTGTCCGCGTTGAATTGGGGCCACGTGATTTGGAAAATAGCCAAGCGCTCATAAAGGCACGTGATTGGGATGAGAAAGTCGCTGTCGATCTACCGTCGAGTGTAGATACAATTGTAGATGAATTGCAGACAATGCAAACGCGTTTGCTTGAAAAGGCGCGTATATTCCGCGACAAGCACTCCCATACACATGTGGATTCGCTTGAGCAATTAACGCAACATATCGCTACTTCAACTGAAAATGGAGATATTCCCGGGTGGATTCTTGCGGGTTGGTGCGGAGATGATGCTTGTGAAGAACATGTGAAAGAAGTGACGAAATTCACGACACGGAATATTCCATTCAATCCACCTACTACAAAATCCACTTGCATCAATTGTGGGAAAGAATCGAAACATACCGTTTGGTTCGCTCGCGCTTACTAATAAAAAGAACTACAAAACGTTCCACCCGATGAAAGGGTAGGAACGTTTTTTGTTGACTTTTATAATAACCGTAAAAGGTCATTCGCTTTGCGAATGGTATTTCATTCATATAATTGAATATACTTATGAGCCGAATACGAATAAGCTAATGATATAGAGGTTCAAGGAAAGAAGGACATCCTATGGAATTCATTATGCTTTATTTCATCGGCTTTGCTGCAACAACGCTTGGTACACTGGCAGGCGGTGGGGGGCTTATTAGTTTACCAGCCATGCTCCTACTGGGATTGCCAGTTCACTCTGCAATCGGGGCGAATAAAGTATCGAATACAGTTAGTTCGCTTTCGAGTTTTCTTGTGATTTACAAAAACAAGGAAGTGACTGTAAAAGAAGCTCTGACAGTTATCCCAATTAGTCTTGCCGGTGGGATTACTGGTGGAATCATCGCATCCCTGCTGAAAGAGGAATGGATGATTGTTATCGCAATTATCCTTTTAACATTTGCTTTCATAACCTCATTTCTTGGCAAAACAGACTTTGAAGGCGATGAACCCTTTCGTGTAACTAAAAAAAGTACCACTTCATTGTATGGGATCGGTATATATGACGGTGTGTTTGGACCCGGTAGCGGGACGCTTGCGCTGTACGTATATGCACGTTTACGTGTTTCTTATTTGCGGGCGGTTGGACTGTCTCGGGTCATGATTTTTTCGAGTTGTTTCGGTGCATCAATCAGCTATATCTCGACCGGGAAAATCATTTGGCCCCTTACGATCGCGTTAATGCTCGGTTCGATAAGCGGCGCGCAACTCGGTGTTCGCCTCGCGCGTAGATTGAAAAAAGAACATGTTAAACCTATCCTGCGCATCGTCACTATCCTTTTGATCATGCAAATTGCTGTGAAGTATTTTGGGTGATTCATGGCAGCCTTTTCGCATATTGGGGCTAAAAAACGGGAGTGTGACACAAGCATCTGTGTGGCACGTTCTGATACAACCACATTATAGTTGTTATTGACGTTTTCCATCGAGCACTTCCTTCACCGCGCTTTTCATCATCAAAGAAACATCATCAATGCTATATCTGGTCCTACCGGAAAGTCGATCTTCCTCGGCCGAAATTAAGTTTTCACGCAACTTTAGCATACTTTCACGTTTGGTAAATGCAGCGATATCCATGACGACAAGGTCGCCTTCACCATTTTTAGTGAGGTATACGGGTTCTCCGGTTGTCTTGCATATTTCGACGATCTCATTATAGTTATTTCGAATCGCTGCTGACGGTTTTATATTCAACATGTATATTCCACCATTACCTGTAGCAATTCATTCGCTGTTACGGCGCGCTCGCCGCCCCCTTGAACAAATGCATCGCTTCCTCCGCCTTTTCCGTTAATGAGGGGGAGTGTAGCTGATGAAATTTGCTTCATGCTCGTTTCCACGGAAGCTCCACGTGCTGCGACAAACTGTAACTGATCTTCATTTTCGGCGACAAAAAGGACAATGATTTCATCGTCTTCCGCCACGAGTAGACGGGCGAGTTTTTGTAGACTTTGGACAGGCCGATTTGCGAACACGGCTTTTACGACGTAATTGTTCTGCTGGCTCAGTAAGTCTTTCACCTCGAATGCTAACAATTCATCGTTCACTTCTTCCAACGACTTCTCAAGCACTCGATTCGTTTCCAATAACTTCTCCACAGAAGCGGCGACACCATCTTCGGGTGCACTTAACAGCTTCGACGTAGTTGCCAATTCACGGTTTTTCTTATGCAATTGTTGCAGTACACGCCCGCCACAGACAAAATGTACACGGGTTTTGCGCTTTTGTTTTTCCGTCGACAAAATTTTAATGGTACTTACCTGACCTGTTGAATCTGGATGCGTGCCGCCGCAACCGTTATAGTCATAATCGGGGATGATGACTAGGCGGATCTCGTCCGTCACTGCCAGTTGCTTACGCAGGGAATCATGATCAAGTTCGTCTTCCGTCACCCATTTTGTTTCAATCGGTCGGTTCTCCAAGATGATTTTGTTTGCCAGTTGCTCCACTTCATCCAATTGTTGCTCTGAAACAGCCTCTACATCCAAATCAATCGATACGATTTCATTGCCTAAATGGAAACTAACCGTTTGGAAATCAAACAACTCCACAAATGCAGCGGTCAAAATATGTTGGCCCGCATGCTGCTGCATATGATCAAATCGACGCACCCAGTCAATCACACCTTCTACCTCATTGGGGGAATCCAGGTTTCCCGCAACGAAATGGCGGATTTCCCCGTCCACTTCCTCCACACTCAGTACGCGAAATCCATTCAAAGTCCCTGTATCATGGGGTTGCCCGCCACCAGTCGGATAAAATGCCGTATTATCCAACACGACATATGGGCTTCCTTTGGTATCCTGCGACACGTTTACCACATGCGTCGAGAATTTTTGGCAATAGGGATTTTCGTAATACAATCGATCCTTCAACATGATATCGACTCCTACCATCGTTTTTCTTCAGTCTATCATGAAAGAAGGGAAGAGAGCCAAAACCATACGGCTCGGACTCTCTTCTCATTTATCATTCCACGATCTCAAAGCTCTCCAGCATACGATGGAATCGGGCACCATGGCCTTCCGCCGCTTCGAGGAAGTAGTTTTCCTTGATGATGAAACTACCCTTTTTGCCGTTGCTGATGATATAAGTGTGAACAATTTTACTGTCCCATTGACTACCGGCGGCTCCGTGTAAAAGGAAACCTTCGACGGGTTCCGTTACTTCTTTAATGTCCCGTAGTTCAGGAAAGTCTTTTATTAAGTCGGCTTCGACTTTTTTTACGAGATCCTCCGGTTTTTCATCTGCGACTTGTTTGATTTCCATAGTGACTTCAGGGTACTTTTCCGGGAGTGGATCAATCGTTGTAATGATATCGGATACCTCTCCCTTGATCACTTTGTATCGTGTTTCATCAACGTAAATGATGTAATTGGAATCTTGCCCCTCGTGTAAGTCGACATTTGTTATTTCGTCTTGGCCTTCGATATTTTGAACGACCTCTTTTTCAGGGACGAACATGTCTTTGATAGTCTTGATGAATGCCATCCCTGTATCTGTTTGTACGGTAAACACGAGGATAATGGCCGCAGCCGCCAGCAGTACGAATGGAAGTACACGCTTTTTCTTTTTCCTTTTCATTTTCTTCACTTCTCCTTTCTTTACACTGAATAATTCATTTTCCAAACCGTCCCAGATCTCATCCTTTAGACCGTGTGTATCTTGTGTCGTCCGTTTATCAATATCTTTTTTTGCCTGTTTATCCAGATTACTCATTGTGAGGCACCTCCTTTTTCATGCGGCTCTAATTGCTCTTTCAACCGCTTCCTTCCCTTAAACAACCGTGATTTCACAGTGTTGTGGTTCAGTCTTAGGATATCCGCAATTTCTTTCCCAGTGAAACCTTTCACGTACTTTAAAATGAGCGGAATTCGATGTACATCATCTAGAGACTGAATCGTATCGTATAAGTCGGAAAGTTGGTCGAAGGATTCTTCAGCTAAGGTAGGATTATTTTCCAAGTCGGGAAGTTCGAACTTTGAAAGAGGAGACTCTTTCTTCAGAAGGCGAAGGCATTCATTTGTCAGGATTCTATAAAACCAAGGATCGAATGGCAAATCAGGGTTGTATTGTTCAATTTGTCGATAGACGCGGATGAACGTTTCCTGGACTGCATCCTTCGCCATTTCACGGTTTCCCGTGATGGCGGATGCAGTTCGGATCGCAGAATCTGCGTACGCTTCGTAAAATTGGTGGAATGCATCTTTATCACCTGATTGGATGCCGGTTATCCATTCGTTTTTCATCACTCATTTGCACTCCTTTCGGAACAACGTGAAATTGTTGCTCTTAATATATATACCCTTGTTATGGTCAAAAAGTTTTCGGAGGTTCGTTTATTTATATGAAATGCTGATCTAAGCATATGTAGGTATGCAAATAGGTTAATGGTGTAGAATACTTATATGAGAAAAATAAATAAAATTAAAGGAGAAATACATATGAAAGTAGTAGCGTTAGTAGGTAGTTTACGAAAGGACTCGTTCAACATGCAGTTGGTGAAAACGATTGAAAAAAGATACAGTAACCGTTTTGACATGGAAATAGCGGAAATCGGAAATCTGCCGTTCTTTAATGAAGATGATGAAAAAACACCGCCAGAAGTAGTGGTAAACTTCAAGAATTTGATTGCAGGAGCAGATGCTGTATTAATCAGCACGCCCGAGTTCAACTGGTCCACTTCCGGCGTTTTAAAAAATGCGTTGGAATGGCTATCCAGGGTGGATAAACCGATTGCAGGAAAACCGGTATTGCCGATGGGCGTTTCCCAAGGTGCAATGGGTTCATTGAGGGCTCAATTACACTTGCGCCAAGTCCTATCCAGCATCCAAGCGACAACAATGCCGCCAGCAGGCAATGAAATCATCATAGGGGCAGCAGGCCAAAAATTCAGTAATGGTGAATTAACGGATGAAATGACACTCAAGTTCCTGGATATGGTTATCGATAAGTTCGTAGAATTTGTAGGCGAACAAAATAACTGAGTAACACCATCTAAAAAAACCTTTCACAGAGAGTGTGAAAGGCTTTTTTGTCGTTACAAATACTTTAATCGTCGATGTTCAAGTGAAGGCAAGCTCATTCCGATTAGAATAACCAGGATACCCACAACTTGGAGTATAGTCAGCGTTTCGCCTAGTAAAATGACGGAAGCAGTGACAGCGACCGGCAGTTCCATAGCGCTTAAAATAGAGGTCATAGCACCACCGACTTTTGGCACTGCAATGGAAAAGAGATAGATTGGAATGACAATCCCGAATAATCCGAGGATCAACCCATAAATCCATAGCCCGCCGCCAAATAAAGTGCCGTTCCAAACAATCTCGGGTGTTTGGAAGAAGAAAATGGCGATTGCTGCGAAGAACGACGTGAATAGCAGGCGTGTTTCGGTATCCATCCCTTCAACAACGCGTTGGTTGATTGTCACGAAGGACGCGAAGCTGACGGCAGAGGCCATACCCCATGCCCAACCTTGCCATGGGATTCCGCTTAAATCGGCATCGATAATACCGGCCGCAAGAATGGTTCCGCCGAAAAGGAAGACAAGTGAAATCACTTCGATTCGCTTCGGCAGACGCCGTTTTGCGATACAGTCGAACAACATACCAACCCAAGTGAACTGAAATAGCATGACTACCGCAAGAGATGCCGGCATGTATTCAACCGCTTGGCCGTATACCGTTCCAGTCGTTGCGGTAAATAACCCCGCAATGACTAATGTAAAACCGCCTCCGAATTTGGGAACTTTATGTCGTACGATGATAAAAACAATAAGTGCTATAAAAAACCCGACGAAGTATTGGCTTGTTACCGCTTCCGCAGCGGTAAAGCCGTCTCTGATTGCCAGTTTTATAATTGTTGAAAGGATTCCGTAACAACTTGCCGCAAAGATGATTAATAAGGGATACATCCATTGTTTCATAAGCAAAGTCCTCCTGTTCCATCACACCAGTATAGCATGGCTACCTAAACTTTTATAAGTCTGATGTCTGACTTCTATTGGGGTTAATTTTTGATTTGAAATCGTGCTCAATATGACACGGTATATTCTACCACACTGGGCATCCTTCCCGTATAATGGTTTCCATGATACGATGGAAAAAAACAATTTGTAGGGAGTTTAACAATGATTGATACAACGAAAAAGCATGTGTTAGTGTACGGCGATGCGTTCGTCGATTATATAGCAGAAGATAGGTCGAATACGACGTTTAAAACGTATCTTGGCGGGGCAACAGTTAATGTTGCGGCAGGTATATCCAGGCTAGGAGCTCCTTCTTCATTCATTACTGTGACGGGTGATGATGAAACTTCGCAATTCGTCCGGGATGAACTAGGCAAAGAAGGCGTCGATTTGTCGTTTGCCAAATTGGAGAACGATAAGCGGGTAAGTGGTGTGTATGTTCATTTGTTGGAGGGCAATGAAAGATTGTTTCATACATATATTGATGACACGCCAGATATTCAAGTGGAGAAATCAGATTTAAAAAATATGGCATTCAAGGGCGCTTCCGTTTTGCATATTTGCTCTGGTACGATGTTTCATCCTACGGCGTTGAAGACAACCCGTGAGGCGGTTCATTTAGCTAAAGAGTCAGGGGCGTTGCTGTCAGTTGATGCGAATATTCGACCGCTTCGATGGGAAAGCGAAGCGATATGCAGAGAAACGATCCTTCCGTTCGTGGTTAAAGCGGATTTGGTGAAACTGACAGAGGAAGAATTGTTCCTCCTTACTGAAACGGATACCTTAGATGCTGGAATAGCGAGGTTAGCATCTTATCAGATACCCATTATACTTATCACCGCTGGCGAGCAAGGTACGTTCGCTGTCATTGATGGTGTTATGACACATGTAGGCGTAGAACCGGTTGTGCCTGTAGATACGACCGGGGCGGGTGATGCATTTATTGCCGGTATTCTTCGGCAGATCCACTTGAAAGGCAAACCTGAAACGCGTAAAGAATGGATAGACATTATTTCTTTTGGTAACCAACTCGGAGCGCTTTGTGCAACGAAACCGGGCGCACTATCTGCCATGCCACGGCTAGAAGAAATTGAAAAGTGAACATAGAATCCTTCCTTGAATTATACAGGGGAGGATTTTTTAATTGCGTTCCATATAGTAGTAATAACTTTCACCCCTGTTCTATACAATGTATAACACCAATGCTATACTTTATTGACCAACAATATCTAGGGAGGTTGTGAAGTGATTGTCTGAACTGGCTACTATACCGTGGAATCTTATCATGCCTTTACTCGTTCTTCAATTGATCCTTATGATTGTCGCACTTGTTGACGTGATCCGGCATCAGCGAACGAATGGACCGTTCATCATGTGGATATTTATCATCGTCCTAGGGAATTTAATAGGACCCATTGTGTATTTCATATTCGGGAGGCGGCAGGCATGACCCAATTGCTTCAAGTGGTGGATCTAACGAAAAAGTACGGAAGTACCAAGGTCGTCGATACGGTCTCATTTGAGTTGGAGGAGCACACATCAACGGCCTTAATAGGGCCTAATGGATCTGGAAAAACAACGACACTATCAATGCTTGCGGGTCTTGTTCCGCAGACAAGTGGGACACTCCAATTTCAAAGTACCGCTCGCCAAGATATCCAGTCGATTATTGGATTTCTTCCACAATACCCGAAGTTTTTCTCATGGTTATCTGCACTTGAGTTTACAGAAATGGCGGCACGCTTGAGTGGCGTGGAAACTAGGAAGGCGGTAATGGAGGCAAAGAAGACACTAGAATTCGTTGGTCTTGGTGATTCATTATCTAAAAAGACGGGGACTTTTTCTGGAGGGATGAAACAGCGGCTGGGGCTTGCGCAAGCGATTGTTCATAAACCCAAATTGATTCTTCTAGATGAACCTGTGTCTGCACTCGATCCAGTTGGACGTCGGCAAGTGATGAACTTATTGAAAGAGATACAACAAGAAACGACGATTTTGTATTCAACTCACATTCTAAATGATGCGGAAGAAATGACGGATCAACTTCTGTTTTTAAGACAAGGGAAACTTGTCGAACAGGGATCACTTGATGATGTGCGTTCACGATATGCAGAACCTCGGATTATTATTGAATTTGAAAAGGAACAGGAATTGCAACGTTTTACTGAAATGGCGCCATGGCATGTGTCGGCAAATGGGTTGACTGTAGCAATCGATGTACTAACGGAAGGTGTGGGAATGCCAGCAATTATAGCATTGTTACACGGGCAGTCATTTTTAGTGCGGAAGATAGAGCGACAAACAGCAAGTCTTGAGGAAATCTTCATGAAAGTGGCGGTGATCTGATGAGTGGGTTCAGTGTACTACTCAAGAAAGAATGGCGTGAAAATAGCCGGAATTTCAAGGTCTTATGGATTCCAATTGCTTTTATCATCTTCGGAATATTGGAGCCCGTGACAAACCATTTCCTTCCCGAGATTATGAAAAGTGTAGGCAATATGCCAGAAGGGGCCGATTTTCAATGGCCGGAATTCAAGGGAGAAGATATTTTCTCATCTTTGCTCGGGCAATATCAGTTTATCGGTATTCTTATTATTGTGCTTGCTTTCATGGGCTCAATCTCAGGGGAAAGAAAAAATGGAACGGCCACATTGCTGTATGTCCGTCCACTTTCCTATGGGCATTATTTTTTGAGCAAGTGGCTGGTTACAAATGGCGTTGTACTTGGTAGCGTTTGGCTTGGTATACTGGCTGCTTGGTATTATATTGAGATTCTTTTTAATCACGTGGATGCCTGGGAAGTCTTTGCTTTTATCGCGACCTATAGTATTTGGATAGTTTTCGTTGTGACGGTTGTGCTTGCGCTAAGTGCATGGCTTCCGACGGGCGGTGCGGCAGGGTTGGCAATTTTTGCCACGCTTATTTTTCAAATTATCGATTCCCTTATTGGTACGTATTGGACGGTCTCGCCATGGAAGGTAGCAATCTATGCGACATATTGGTTTCAGCCGAATGCCGATATGTCGGACTTGTGGATGAGTATTATCATTACTGTGTTATTCATTATCGTTCTTATCATTTTCGGTAGTAGTATGGCGAAACGAAATGCATCTAAGACGACTGTGTGAACATCGTATGGATTAGTGAAAGTTGATTGGAAAAAGCAGTGTCTTCTTCACGCTAAGTGAAAGAAAGCACTGCTTTTTATTGGTCAGCTAGGTGGGCTATGTTATGCCTGTCGCCCCTATTCAGGCGTTGTCGCTTTTCTTATTGTCTAGCTCCAACGCCTAGGGGCTCGGGTCATAAGCCATCCCAGCTATGTGGCAAAGTGCGCCACATTTCCGGGTCGTCTTATGCCTGTCGCCCCTATTCAGGCGTTGTCGCTTTTCTTATTGTCTAGCTCCAACGCCTAGGGGCTTGGGTCATAAGCCATCCCAGCTATGTGGCAAAGTGCGCCACATTTCCGGGTCGTCTTATGCCTGTCGCCCCTATTCAGGCGTTGTCGCTTTTCTTAGACCCCGGAAATTTTTCTTCACTGGACGAGGTGCTTTTTGTATCCCAGTGTCTTTTTTCTTCTTCCCATTCCATACGTGCATCTTCCATAGGGATTGCATCGACGGTTTTCATATCGTCATGCATATCGAAGAGGGTTACCTTATCGGTACGGATATTTTCAGGGTTATCCATAAATGGACCTTTTGCGTCTTCTCGGTCGTGTTCAGTGAAAACCTTTTTGTTCGTCATCCAAATCGACCTCCATTTCCTAAATAAAATTAAGCTTCGCGTACCATTTTGAGTAGCATATGGGCAAGCGTATGTTGCTCTTCTTTAGAACCTGCTTTCCAGAGTTCTTTCAATACTTTTTCTTCACGGTTTCGCGGTTCTTCATGTTTTGCAAGATAGTTTGCAGCGATTTCGGTTGTTTTAGCTAGCTGTTCATCACTCAGACCAAGACTTTCACCTTTGGAAACTTTTTCTGCAAGATATTGTTTGAAATTCGTGAAGCTTTCTAAAATCTCTTCTGTTTTTTCTGTGTTTAACTGATTCAGTTCTTTTTTGATCTTTTCTTCCATGCCCATACATAAAACACTCCTTTTCAGTCCTGACTATAGAATTCACCTATTCGGCGGAAACTAAACATTTATTGAAAAGCGAAGAATAGTGTTTTCAAAAAAAATCAACGGGTAAAGAAAGGATAACGTAAGTATTGACGGGAAAAGGAAGGAGCGTTTCAGGTGGCGGATAAAAAGTATGTAGGGACTTTTCATTCAATTGACACAGCTCTTAATAAGATTACCGAGTTGATAGCGAAAGGGCATTCTGAAGAAGAAATTTATGCGGTTTCAAATGGAGAAGATAACATTTTAATGATGCGGGGAGAGACAGATATCCACCTGCTTGGCTTGGAAGAAGGAAAGTGGTTGGATCACTCCAATACACTTTTCTTCGGAGAGGAAATTGTCGTCAATATATTGATGCGCTTGGGATTTACGGAAGAGCAAGCCAAGAACTATTTCACCGAAGTGGAGTTCGGTGGGGTTGCCTTTTTTGTGGACGCGAAAAAAACTAATCGTGATGACGCTGAAATGAAAAATCAAGATGAGGAAAATGAAATGGATAGTCAGGGAGAACAAAGCCCAAGTGGAGAATTATTAGCAAATCAGGATGATCAAAGCCGCTCTCTTGATAACGAAGAAACAGTTCCGCGTATCGATACTGGTAACTTGTAAGCAAAAAAAGAGCAGTATCCGCAATCGGATCAGCTCTTTTTTTGTATTAGTTATCCTTGTCACTGAAATGTTTTTTCAGTTTACCCAATTCTTCTTGTGCTTCACCCTTAATTTTATCGAATTTATCTTCAGCTTGTAGTTCGGCATTGTCCGTTGCGCTTCCAACCTGGTCTTCAGTTTCGCCTATAGCTTTGTTCACTGTGCCTTGAGCTTTATCTGAGAGCCATTCATCCGTCATTGAAATCCCTCCATGTTTATATTTATGGAGGTCTGTACCCTTGGAGCAACTAGGATAAACAACAAATAGGTAAGTCGGTTCATGCTGTCAGTTCTAAAGTCTTTATTTGTCTGATGAAAATGCGTCTTAACATACGTTCCCAATTTACTATGGAATGGGTATAATAAAGGTTGAATCGCATGAGAAACATATGGGGGAGATGGAATGATACGTAAGGGTCGATTTGCCTTATGGAATAATGAAGAGTATGAACTTGTTTCTTATCAGCGACAATATTACTTGCAGTCAAAAAATCCATCCGACCTGGCCAAAGGATTTGTAAAGACGAATGGAAATGAACATATTTTCATTAAGCCGGTTTCCGTTGAGGAAATTGATGACGCATATGAAATCGTTCCGTATGCCATGATTTCGGGATATCGTTTCGCAGTGAAAGGGTTTAACGAAGGATTGGGAACAATTGCACTTGTGACAAATAACCCGTTCGTTAAAGAAAAAATAGCTGTACGCCCTTATGGGAAGTTTGAATACATAATTGAAATTCCTAAAGATGAAATTCTTATTGAAGAAGACCTGATTCCTATTTCCGGGTTTTAACCTTCGGTCCAAAAAAAGACAATCTTATCCGTCGAAAAACGACGGATAAGATTGTCTTTTTTTATTGTTTCATTGCTTTATTATTTTAAAGCTTTTGATGTGATAGACGGTACCAATAAGTAACGACATATTTTGTCTGAATATAAAGTATGCATAGTTTGTATTAAAATCACTTCAAGTTGGCAAGCTTAAGCTTAAGAATTATTACAATACGATGTTGTAGCAGAACCGAGCTTTAGGAGGATGAAAGATGGCGGATGATAAGAAAGGTCTATCAAGGCGAGATTTTCTTAAAACAACGGGTATTGCAACCGGAACATTAGTTGGTGGTGGCCTGATTGGAGGACTCGTCGGGTACAACGCAAATAAGGGTGGAACAGGAACCCTGGACAAGAAAAAAGGTAATGATGAGCATGCCCAAGCAACCAATACGCGTGGATTGATGTTCTTCACGAATCAGAATGAGTTCAATGTGTTATCCCAGGCGGTTGAACGGATTTTCCCTAAAGACGATCTTGGACCGGGTGCAATTGGTCTAGGTGTACCATTCTTTATCGATAACCAACTAGCGGGAAATTACGGGAGTAACGCAAAAGAATATATGCAAGGACCATTTTTTGCTGGGGAGTCAACACAAGGCTATCAAAGTAAACTAACCCGTGCAGAAATTTTTAAACAAGGGATGGCCAGCCTAGATAGCGAGGCACAAAAACGTTTTGATAAAAGATTCGTTGAAATTGATGGTGGTCAGATGGACGAAGTACTGACAGCTTTCCAAAAGAATGAAGTGAATATGATCGGTGTATCATCAGAGTTTTTCTTTAAACTTTTACGAACGGCAACACTTGAGGGAGCTTACGCTGATCCAATCTATAACGGAAATATCAATATGGACGGCTGGCGGATGAAAGGGTTTCCTGGTCACCAAATGTCTTATATCAATGAGATTGAAAGTGAGAAGTTCGTGAAGATTGAACCAAAATCCGTCAGTAGTATGGAACATTAAGGGGGGAATCGTGATTGGCGAAGACATTGGAAAAAGTGGATGTTGTTACAGTAGGAGTTGGTTGGAGCGGCGGCATCATTGGTGCAGAATGTGCAAAAGCAGGTATGAAAGTTCTAGGACTAGAACGTGGAAATGAACGAAGTACAGAAGACTTTTTGATGGTTCATGACGAATTCCGCTATGCTATCCGTTATGATTTGATGCAAGATTTGTCAAAAGAGACGATTACGTTTAGAAATACCCGGAAAATGCGGGCTCTTCCAATGCGGCATATGGGGTCATTTTTACTTGGAGAGGGACTTGGCGGCGCGGGAACACACTGGAACGGAATGACATACCGTTTTTTGCCGTATGATTTTCAAATCAAGTCAATGACAGAGAAAAAGTATGGGAAGGATAAACTGTCAAAGGATTACTTGCTTAAAGACTGGGGTATTACATATGACGAGCTAGAACCATATTTCGATAAATTCGAAAAAACGGCCGGCATATCAGGCGAGGACACGAATCCTTTTTGGGGAAAACGGTCATCGGATTACCCAAATCCACCTATGAAAAAAACACCCCTTCTCAAGAAGTTTGAAAAGGCGTCAAATAGCCTTGGATATGACCCGTTCATGGTTCCATCGGCCAATTTATCTCAATCGTATGAAAATCCCGACGGAGAGACAATTGCTGCATGTCAGTATTGTGGATTTTGTGAGCGGTTTGGCTGTGAGTATGGTGCAAAAACTTCCCCGGAAATTACAGTTGTACCAACTGCAAGAAAAACAGGTAACTACGATGTCCGTTTCCATGCAAACGTAATTGAAGTATTGAAACAGGGAAATAAAGTGACAGGTGTAAAATATATCGATAGGCAAACGGGTGAAGAGTTCATCCAGCCTGCGGATGTCGTTGTCTTAACAAGCTATATGATGAACAATGCCAAGTTGTTAATGGTTTCGAACATAGGCGAACAATATAATCCCGAAACAGGAAAAGGAACACTCGGGAAAAACTATTGTTATCAAATTGAACCAGGAACAACAGGTTTTTTCGATGAACAAATGAATACCTTTATGGGGGCGGGGTCCCTTGGAATGACAATTGATAATTTCAATGGCGATAACTTTGATCATAGTAATCTTGATTTCATCCATGGGGCCAGTATTTCACTTACGCAAACAGGCAACCGACCTATCCTGACAAATCCAGTACCACCGGACGTGCCGGTTTGGGGAGCGGAATTCAAAAAGTCTTCAATTGAAAATTTCACACGTACATTATCCGTTTTCGGACAGGGTGCTTCCATGCCCCACAAAGAGAACTTTATGTCACTCGATCCCAAATATAAGGATGTATACGGCGTACCACTTCTTCAGCTAACCTATAACTTCACCGAACAAGATCGGAATCTTCATAAATTCATCACTGATAAAACAGCAGAAGTGATGAAAGAGATGGGCGCAAAGACAGTGATGGCCGGAAATCCAATTACGGATTATGATATTGTTCCGTATCAATCTACGCATAATACGGGCGGTACAATTATGGGCGCAAATCCGGAAGATAGTGTTGTAAACAATTACCTGCAACATTGGGATGCTGAAAACTTATTTGTCGTAGGTGCAGGAAACTTCAATCATAACAGTGGTTATAATCCAACAGGCACAGTAGGCGCATTAGCATATCGTGCAGCTGAAGGAATTATTAAATACAGCAAGGCAGGCGGCTCTCTTGTTTAAATGACAGGAAGTCACTTAGTAGATAATAAAGGAGGCGGAACAAATGGGAGGAATTGCAGCTATCGGTGTACCAGGCTTAATCATTATCCTTGTCATTGTACTGATTCTTTTTGGGCCACGGAAATTGCCTGAGGTTGGATCGGCAGTTGGAAAGACATTATCGGAATTCAAGAGATCAGCACGGGATATTATCGAGGATGATGAACCAGCACCGAAAGAGTTAAAGAAAACGGATCAATTGTAAGTAGGTGATGAAATGGATCCATACGGTGACCATAATCGTAAAATATTGAGTCCGCTCGATAAAGTTCTTGTTGAAAAGAAGAAGAAAGAAGTTCCAGTTGAACCTGAAGATGTAACGATAAAAGGAGAAACTGAAAGAGTCACAACAGAGTCGGAAATTGAAAAGATTGAGCCGATTTCAGAAGATAGCACCGGAGACGGTTCGGAAGACGACGAGTCACTTGTCGGGCATCTTACTGATTTAAGAAAACAGCTTATTAAAAGCGCGGGGGTATTTCTTTTCTTCATTATTGCTGTTTTCTCCACAATCAATCTTTGGTTTCCGTTTATAACACGTGGACATGAGCTTATTGTTTTGGGACCATTGGAAGTTATAAAATTCTATATGCTAATTTCCACTGCCCTTGCGTTAGGAATGTCTTTACCATTTCTATGCCATTTCCTTTGGCAATTTCTGAAACCGGGACTGAATAAACGTGAAAGTCAATTTCTCAGCCTTTATTCCCCTCTGATGTTTCTTTTATTCGTAGGCGGACTGGCATTCGGTTATTTTGTTGTCAATCCAATCAGTTATAATTTCCTTGTCGCACTGGGATCTGTGAATTTCAATGTTATGGTGTCCGCACAGGAATATGCACGATTTCTGCTAATGACAACGGTCCCTTTAGGGTTGTTATTTGAGTTACCGATTGTTGCCATGTTCCTTGCGGCAATTGGAGTCTTAACAGCTGATTCTATGAAAAAAGTAAGAAAGTGGTCTTACTTGTCACTTGCAATCGTTTCTGCACTAATTACTCCACCTGATTTCGTGAGCCAGCTGATCGTTCTCATTCCGATGGCAATACTTTATGAAGCAAGTATATTTATTGTAAGGCGAGCTGAAAGACGGAGTGCTGTGGCAAACTAAAACTTGAGACAAAACGTTTAATATAGAACGAAAAAGGTCGACTTTCATTTTCAGAAGTCGGCTTTTCCTTGTTAACTGAATAGGTATACCGAAGCAAAAATCCAAACAGATAAAACCAACTAAATCAAAGTCCCGTAAAAGGACCTTGGTCTAGTTGGTTTCGGTTTTACATGTTGAGACTGGAGGAGTTAGGCATTACTTTGCGGCCCTTTTTTAGGTGAAACCGCCCCTGTAAATGATTCGACTTGTTTCATCAGCTTATCCCTTGCGTCCTTATTTCGCATCAAGTACGCCGCGCCAAGTCCAAGTGCCGCCATTGTTATTTTGTTCATAGTGCACATCAACCTCCTCGCTTTTAATTTTCGGTTCACGATAATATACCCGAGAAACGGAAACTCATGCTTTTTTTCGTTTACTTAAATTTTTTACGGGGAAATTTAAAGTACATTCATGAATATCTTAATGAGCCTGATTACTAGGATTTGAAGGATTCACCAGTGTATTTCGCGAATCTATTTACGTAGTAAAAAGTTAAATGGAGATGAATGTGCAAATTACGTGGGAGGATTGAAAAGACAGAATCGAAGCCGGATTGAATAATATCTATATATGTTGACATAAAGAATCCTCTCAACAACGCTCGGCGCTTGGGGATGCCTCCCGCAATAAGCCAGACGGAAGACCACTGTCAGTCTTATTGCTTCGGCTACCCCAGTTAGGCGCCTTCGCTGGAAATTGCATAGAATCATTAGTTCAACATAATTTATTAAGTTCAGAACGGGCAAACACTATAATCTCAGGGAGGGATAGGATGAACAAGGTTATGGTGATCGGGGTTTCAGCGGGTGCAGGGAAGTCAACGTTTGCACGTCAAATAGGGGAGCTGACTGGAATTAAGGTCACATATTTGGACCGCCTATACTGGAAACCAAATTGGGTTGAAGCGTCAAAAGAAGAATTTACAGAAGCGCAGGAAAGTGCTGTACATACAAGTAAATGGATCATAGAAGGGAACTATAGCTCGACATTCGCAATCCGGGAACCGTACGCAGATACTGTCATCTATTTGGAACTGCCACTTTTCATTTGCCTATATCGTGTACTGAAGCGTCGGGTGCAATTTCATGGAAGAACGCGCGACGATATTGGTGAAGGATGCAAAGAAAAGATAGATTGGGCATTTCTAAAATACATCCTGACAACATACGGACCACGGAAAAAGGCAATGATTAAAAGAATGCAACACTATGCAAATGAAGGGAAAACCGTTCATCATTTGAAAACACCTACACAAATTGAGGGCTTTTTAAAAACAATGAAAGGAAATCCTCTTCTTAATAGAAAAACCATGCAATAATCGGACCAAGAAAGGAACCAAGAATGGCGGAAAGTGTCATTGCCACTGAACTCATGGATGCTTCCTGCTCACCGTATTCAATTGCCTTCGAGGTACCAAGCGCATGCGCTGCCACACCAAGTCCGATACCGCGACCAATCGCACTATCAATACGGGAAAAATTGAAAAAGGGCTGCACGAATATTACCCCCACGAGCCCCGCAATGATGACAAAGACAGTTGCCAAGGAAGGGATGCCACCTAATTGATCTGAAATCTGCATAGCGATTGGTGTCGTGATTGATTTTGGAAGGATGGAGAGTACGATTTCTTTTGAAAACCCAAGTATTTTCGCGAAAAAAATGCCACTTACCATGCCTATAATGATGCCAGCCGTTACGCCGCCAAGTATAGGATATAGATACTGCTTCAATAGTTTGCGCTGTTTGTATAAAGGAATGGCTAAAGCTACAATGGCTGGTCCCAGTAGCTTATCAATCCACTTTCCGCCAATCATATACGTTTCATAGGGAACATTGAACAGAAGGAGCACAATGATGAGAGCAATTGTCGTTGTCAAAATCGGAATTAGAAATGGATTATGGTATTTGACGTAGACAAGAGTCATCACGCTGTAAATAGCGATTGTCAAAAAGATAAAAAGAATGGCGAGTAGTATTAGCTGCATTTCGAACCCGCCCTTCTTTTTTCTGTACGTCTGGCAATGGCTTGGCTGACAAAACTGGCGATCCACATTGTCATGAACGTACTGCCGATTGTAATCGGTATCAGAAAGAATCCTTTACCTGTAAAGACATGGCCATAATTCATTACGCCAACCGTTGCGGGAAGAAAAAAGACAGGTAGTACAGATAGAAATAAGTAGGCGCCCGATTCAACCCATTTTAAAGAAACGACTTTCAACGATAAAGCTGCCCATAACAGTAACAGTCCAAGGATACTTCCGGGCAGCGGTATATGCAATCCACTTTGGAGCCATCCACCTACGAGGAAAAAGCCGTACAATATGAGTACTTGGGATAATTGTTTTATAAACCTCATAGGATTTATCCTATTTCTAACTCGTATATAGTTTTGGGTTAAATCCATGTCTGTGACATCCCTTTTTCAGTTAATGCATACTCGATGAGCACGGGCGTTTCAGGATGGACGTTTCGAATGCTTAAGTCTTGTTGTTCAAGATCTTTTAATCGCTCCGATAACGTTTTACCGCTGACACCAAGTTTCTCGGTCATTATGCGGAAGTGCCGCGGACCTGCCATCAACTGATACAAAATAAGTGCAGTCCAACGTGGGCCAAGAATGGAAATGACTTTTTCGAAACGAGGACAAAGTTCAAATTCGTTCATAAGAATAAAACCCCTTTCGATAAGATAGTGGCTTTGATACTGAGTATTGTAACATATGAGGTTAGTTACTCAGAGGGAATCTCGCTGCCCGTTAATACGGGATAAAGGTGAACTGGGGTTTGAAAATAAGAAGAGAGTTCAAGAATACGGTCTTTCACACTCGTATATCCTTCGAATGGGGCATTAAATGCGATACTCGGAGCACCAGCCAAGCCGTACAATTTTTAACGACTAAAGGTAAAGTCTTGAAACTTCCTTCGACACTATCCGTATAACAACGTATACTTTAAACTATAAACTTGTAAATATCGGTTGATGAGGAAGTGACAGTTTTGACGAAAAAGTTATGGTTTCAAGTCGGCGTAGGGATTTTACTAGTCTTGCTGATTATTAAATACTTTGTGGGCATCATATGGGTTTTCGATCCACTCGTTATTATTGCAAAAGTAATCTTCTTACCGTTATTGCTCGGCGGTGTTCTGTATTACATAACCGAACCATTGCAACGTTTTCTGGAGAAAAGAAAAGTACCTAGATGGGGCAGTATTTTGGCGATTATTGCGAGCCTCGGTATCGTTGTGTGGATTTTCATCTCTATCATAGGACCGCCAGTGACAAAACAGGTCAATAATCTGGTTGAAAATGCGCCTACAATCGCAACAGAAGTAGATCAAATGAAAGATGTCTTATTACAAGAAAAAAAGAATTTACCGGAAAAACTCCAGAATTCAATTGATAGTGCTGCAGATTCCGCACAATCGATTGCGATGAAATTCGGAAAATGGATTGTTCAGTTCTTGCAATCATTTTTCCAAGCTATGTTTTTACTAGTTCTTGTACCATTCTTCTTTATCTTCATGTTGAAAGATCACGAAAAGTTTGCACCGTTCATATATAATTTCTTTTCGGGAGAACGTCGTGAATGGATAAAGAAAACATTACATGACATTGACAACGTTCTTCGTTCGTATATCCAAGGGCAAATGCTTATCAGCTTTTTTGTAGGTGTCGTGTTACTTATCGGTTATCTAATTATTGGGCTTGAGTATGCATTATTGCTAGCCATTTTCGGGCTATTCATGAACCTTATTCCATTCATTGGACCGTGGATATCCGTTGTGCCAGCGCTGATCATCGGTTTCATCCAGGACCCTAAAGTGGGTATTGGCGTTGCGATTGTAATGGTTGTTGCACAACAAGTGGAAAGTAACTTCATCACACCGAATGTGATGGGTAAATCACTGAATATCCATCCGTTGACAGTCATCACCGTTATTTTAGCAGCAGGAAATATCGCTGGTTTTGTCGGTATTATCGTTGCTATCCCAACGTATGCGGTCGGCAAAGCGATAGTGAGCAATATTTACGCAAGACGGCGGGAAATCAAGCAAGCTGCGACGAAGACAATATAGAATTCTAGAAAAAGAAGCACTTTTCCAAAGGCGGAAAGTGCTTCTTTTTCATGTTTCAAAATACAAGTCCCGGTGAAGACTACAACCGGGATTAAATTCCGCCAAACAAGCGGGACATTCAGACTTACAATTCAAGTATTCCGAAATAGTCAATTCATGGCCGCAGCCTCCACATAGAATCGCTTTTTTATCGAATTGATCTTTTGGCCATACTGCCGGTTTCCCGCAACCATCCTCATCATGACATTGATAACAAGGATAATAGGTGTCACAACAATAAAACTTAATGGCGATCCGATCGATTTCCATATGATAATGCGCACAACGGGTTTCGTTATCAAGTATCTTGCCGCGCAAAATTTTATTTTTAATAAGCAAAATGGCATCCCCTTTATGCTTGGTAACATATAAGTTCTTGCTGATTACTTCAACGGGCAGAATCCACACTGCATCAGACCAGGTACATCTTTGGAAAAACAGCACGTTTTGCGAACTTCAGTATTCAATAACTGGGAAGGCTCGCATCCATTCAAATATGTTGCGAATAACGAACGTGAGGCAATTCCTTCCCAGAGCATGTCTTCTTTCAACAAATCAAGATCGACTCGAGCCTCTTCGGCAGTTGCGGGATTCCCTAAAAGGACATGGTATTGCCAAAGAAGATAGCCGAAAATATTTTCCCATAATGTGAGTGGTGAGACGGAGGAAACTGTGCGGATTTGTCGGATGACTGCATCGCACTCTTCTTTTAACAAGTATCTGATGATAGTCCGCCGATCTTTATCCTCCACATCCTGCCAATCATTCGAATGAACAAACATACTCACTGATAACTTCCCATACTCTTCTTTTGTACCGAACGTAAGGCGGCTCATTTCACCAACCCATAGTTCATCATATACAGCCAGGTTGTAAAATTGAAGTGCAGTAAACATGCCAAGTCTGCGCATGAAATAAGACGCTGCGACTGTTCGATTTGGACTGCCGCTTACTGCTTGAATGACATTCAATACATTTTCCGTTTTAGCATCATCAAGAAGTGTTTCCAACGTGAAAAGTACCTGTTCCGGTTGGTCAACGTAAATACTATACATATTCAATTGTTTGAGTTGATCCGTCGTTAAATTAGTCATACTTCCATTATATCGTTTCAGTAGTAAAACATCCAAGTTGAGCAAGCGCTCAGTCTGAGATATAATAAGATGATGTAAATACCGGTAGGAGTGAAATTAGCGTGTCAAAAAGATTGAATACAGAAGAACTACTTGACTTGATTGCAGAAGAGGCCGATATTATTGTTCCGATTGCAAACGGAGAGCCACATCGTCTGCTTGATATATTGGAAGAGAATTATTTGAAACTAAGAAACGTAAAAATACATCAGATGTTAGCGTTAAAAGAACGGAACTATATATTGGGTGAAATGAACAATCACCTATCACATGTATCTTACTTTTTAAGTGGGGCAACTAGGAAAGCGTATTATGAAGGTAAAGTTGAATTGGTACCAAATCTATTCCATGAAGTACCACGGATGTTGAAAAAAGTGACGAAAATGTCGATGGTGATGGCTGTGGCTTCTCCAATGGATGCGCATGGATACTTTTCACTTGGGACGCAAGCGGATTACGTTTCCGAGTTTATCGGTAATGTACCATTTGTTTTGGAAGTGAATCAACATATGCCGCGCACATTTGGTGAAAACCAGATTCATATTAGTCAAATAGCAGGTTTCATCGAAAACGATGTGCTTTTGTCTGAAGAAAAGGCACCGCTGATTAGTGAAAAAGATAAAGAAATTGCAAGGTTCGTAACAAGTGACATTAAGAATGGTGACTCGCTTCAAATCGGTATCGGCTCCATCCCGAATGCAGTCATGGGGATGTTGAAAGACCATCGTGATTTGGGAATCCATACTGAAATGCTTACGGATGGAATTGTGGATTTAGTAGCTTCAGGTGCGGTTACGGGCCGGAATAAATGTACGCACAAAGGGAAGATTGTGGCAACCTTTGCATTCGGGACGCAGCGATTGTACGACTTTGTTCATAACAATCCGTCTGTTGAGTTTTTACCCGTCAGTGTCGTAAACGACCCACGTGAAATTGCAAAAGAAGAACGGATTGTTTCTATCAATGCAACTACGGAAGTGGATTTGTACGGACAATGTGCATCTGAAACAATTGGTGGTCGTTATTATTCATCAACGGGTGGTCAAGCCGACTTTGCACGTGGCGCACACCTTGCTAAGTACGGCAAGGGGTATATCTGCATGCATTCAACAGTGAAGAACGACACGATATCACGTATTAAATTTCAATTGACGCCAGGTTCTGTCGTTTCTACGTCAAAAAATGACGTCGATAACATTGTTACAGAATATGGGATTGCACGTTTGCACGGGAAGTCGTTAGCAAATCGTGCGAAAGCACTGATTAATATCGCGCATCCAGCGTTTAGGGAAGAGTTATTGTTCGAAGCAAAAAAGAACGGCATTCTATAAGGCAGTGGACAGCATCCTATTAGTAGGGTGCTGTTTTTAATTTACTGGAGCAAATTTATTGTGCAAATATACCCCGTGTGGTATATTTCGAAGTAAGGAAGTAGAAAAACAAAAATGTGGGAGGGATTGTTTATGTATTTTCAATCATTTACAGATAAAAACTTGGCGCAAAACGCTTATTTGATCGGTTGTCAACGAACAGGAGAATCGATTATTATCGATCCACCACGTTCCTTTACTCATATAATTGAAGCTGCTAAAAAAGAAGGGCTTCGCGTTACGGCAGCAGCAGATACGCATATCCATGCAGATTACGTTTCAGGGGCCCGTCAATTGGCGGTAGAACATGGAGTGAAGTTGTATTTAAGTGATGAAGGTGATGAGAATTGGAAGTATCGTTATACGGATGGAATCGATGTACAACTTGTAAAAGAAGGTTCGACGTTTTCAATAGGTAACATCGACTTTGATGTCTGGCATACACCAGGCCATACGCCCGAAAGCATTTCTTTCATCTTGACAGACCGCGGGGGCGGCGCAACTGAACCGATGGGTATTTTCACGGGAGATTTCGTATTTGTAGGCGATGTTGGCCGCCCGGATTTGCTCGAGAAAGCGGCAGGCATTAGTGGTACGGCTGTTAGAGGGGCACGGGAAATGTTCCAATCGATTAACCGTTTCAAACAATTACCGGATCACTTGATTGTCTGGCCTGGTCATGGTGCTGGTTCGGCGTGCGGGAAAGCACTCGGTTCGGTTCCAACCTCAACTGTTGGTTACGAGAAAAAGTTTAACTGGGCGCTTCAAATCGATGATAAAAACCTTTTTGTAGAAAAACTATTAAAAGGTCAGCCGGAAGCGCCTACCTATTTCGCTGAGATGAAGAAAGTGAATAAAGGCGGTCCTGCCATCTTGGAAAACAGAGTAATTGAGGTTATCGGAGACGCAGGAAAGCTGAAGGATGTCCTATCGGAAGAAAGTAATTTGGTGATAGATGCAAGACCTGCAGCAACAGCTGAAAAAGGCCTACTTCCAAATGCCATCAATATTCCGTTCAATAAATCGTTTGCAAATTGGGCCGGATGGCTAGCGAAGTACGATGAAGATCTTATCGTTGTCGCAGATATAGACGACCGTGTAGAAATTGAAAACACGCTTCACTCAATTGGTCTTGACCGAATTCGTGCATTTGCCGATCCCGCAATTTTGGCGGAGACAGCTTTGAATACTTATGGAACAATTAATGTAGATGAATTTAATGAGCAAATGAAAGATGAAAATGCATTTATAATAGATGTTCGAAATGATACTGAATGGAATGATGGACATCTTCCGGATGCACATCACAGCTTCTTGGGAAAACTACGCAGTGCCGCAATTCCTGATGATAAGGAACTACTTTTGCATTGCCAAGGTGGTGCAAGATCCGCGATTGCTGCAAGTGTATTGAAATCCCGTGGTTTTGAAAATGTGAAACATATGGCTGGTGGTTATGCGGCATACAAGAAAGCAGGGTATGAAACAGAATAAATGAGGAGGAAACTGAAATGGAATGGTTATTTATTGTACTGATTGTCGGGTATTTCCTCTGGCGCATGATGCCTGGAAAAGAAGTGAAGACAGTAACAACGACTGACGTGAAGGGAATGTTGAGCGACAAAACGAAACAACTTATTGACGTCCGTACACCGGCCGAATTCAAAGGGCGCCATATTAAGGAGTTTAAAAACATTCCATTAAATACGTTGAAATCACAAGTGGGTAGTCTTGACAAAACAAAGGAAACAGTTGTTATTTGTCAAAGCGGCATGCGCAGTGCGCAAGCCGCGAAGATTTTATCGAAGTCAGGATTTACGAATGTTATTAATGTCAAGGGCGGTATGAGTGCTTGGCAAGGATGAAGTGAATACGTCAAAGAACGTCTTTTAAGCCACTATGATTTGGCTTGAAAGACGTTTTTTTATGTTTACAAATGAGGGTATCTAAAGAAGTTTAGCAAAGTCCGGACTATCTTGAAAGGCGTCCATTGAACCTGTCAAAAAGATTGTCAGAAAGCCTCGGTTTCCCTTAATCCGCCCACTCATTCTGTTAGGCGGAAACATATAATTTACATGAAGAGGTGGTGGAAGTTGAAAAAAGACAAAACTGTTGGTAGACACGATCCATTTGAAATTGAACAGCGTGAATGGAAGCAAAGGCAAACGAAAGAACGGCTGAAACAACTGTTAACGATTGCCTCTCCACTACTCCTGCTCTTATTGTGGGAGTTCATGTCGAGGACGGGGATAATGGATATTCGTTTTTTTCCGCCGCCAACAGCAATCATGGGTACATTTATCGAAATGCTTTCAAGCGGTGAGATGGCCAATCATATCGGTGTTTCATTATATAGAATTCTATTGGGGTTCTTACTGGGCGTCATTCCGGGTATCATAGTCGGTCTATTAATGGGACTTTATTCGCCAATCCGACATTTCATATCACCGATTGTAATGGCACTCATGCCGATACCTACACTTGCTTTGCTTCCGATAATCATTATTCTTTTTGGAATTGGGGACTTGTCGAAAGTAATAACGATTGCAGGAAGTGTATTTTTTCCTGTAGTTATTAACACAGTTGCAGGCGTCATTAATATTGACTCGATATACTTGGATGTTGCGAAAAACTATGGCGCTGATAGAAAGAGTTTTTTCTTGAAAATTGCTTTACCAGGTGCGATGCCGGTCATGCTGGAAGGAATTCAGATGGGGCAGGCGATTGCGCTTCTAACAATTGTTGCAGCGGAAATGATGGGAGCTACCTCGGGGATTGGCTTCCTGATTTGGACCTCATACAAAGCGTTCTTGTTACAAGAAATGTATGTAGGGCTCATCCTCATTTCATTTTTCGGTTACCTATTTTCGCTATTGTTACGAGGCATCCAGAAAAAGATTCTACCGTGGAGGTGAATGCATGAGCAAGGAAATAAAAATTAATATTCGTAATTTGACAAAAGCATTTTATAAAAAGCAAGCAAGTGTTACAGCATTGGATGATATTTCACTGACGATTAATGATGGTGAATTCGTCTGTCTCGTTGGGCCCAGCGGATGTGGAAAAACGACACTTCTTCGTATTCTGGCAGATCTTGAAACGCCAAGTATCGGGGAATTTACAATTGCAACCGGTGGGGAAGATCGCCCCCTTCAGTCAATGGTTTTCCAAGAAAGAGGGATTATTCCATGGCTTACTGTACGAGAGAACGTCGCGTTTGGGCTTAAGATGCGCCATCTGCCTAAAAAAGTAGTGAAAGAACGAACAGACTATTACTTGAAAAAGACCGGGCTAGAAAAGTTCTCTTCTTTGTATCCGAAAGAATTGTCCGGAGGCATGAAACAACGGGTCAGTATTGCAAGGGCATTTGCGAATGACCCGGAAATACTGTTAATGGATGAACCGTTTGCTGCACTTGATGAACAGAACAAATTCATCTTACAAGAGGAATTGTTATCAATCTGGTCGGAAACAGGTAAAACGGTGTTGTTCATTACCCATAGTATTGACGAGGCATTACTGCTCAGTGACCGTATTCTTCTCATGAGCTCACAGCCCGGGAGGATCATCGACGAAATTATCGTAGATATGCCACGACCGAGAAGGATGGAAGATATACGGGAAGATCCGATTGTAGCGGGAAAGTTCATTAGGATTTGGAAACATTTGCAAGAAGAGGTACAGCGCTCAAGGCTGGAAGATGATTGAAAAGGAGGACTACTATGACAAGGTGGATGAAAAGCGGGTGGTTCATCGCATTATTTGTATTAGCATTACTAGTAAGCGCATGTTCTCCGAAGGAAACGGCAAAACCAGAGACAGGCGCCAGTGATGATGATGGGTATCCATCAGGAGATTTGGCACCACTAGAAAAAAGAGCAAAGGTTGTCATTGCCGAAGACGGTGCCGCTTCCGGTGCAGGATTTTATATTGCCAAAGAAAAAGGCTATTTTGAGGACTACAACATCGAAGTAGAATTTGCGAAGTTTGGGAACAGCGATGATATGCTGCCAGCACTAGCAGCGGGGGAAGTTGATATTGCGGGAGGCGTTTCGACTGCATCCTTTTTCAACGCAATCGCACAAGGAATTGACGTCAAAATTATTGCGGATAAAGGGCATAACGTACCAGGAGAATCGTATTTCACTTTTGTCATCGGTAATCATATGGTCGATGAAATAAAAGACTATGCGGACTTTAAAGGAAAGAAAATCGCAGTATCGTCGCGTAATGCAATTGACGGATATATTTATGAAGAAATGCTAAAGCATGCCGGACTGACTGAGGATGACGTTGAATACGTGCATATTGCAGACTTCGGATCGATGCTTGGCGCAATCGATGCGGGTACAATCGACGCTGCACTTAGTATCGAACCGCTTATTACCCAGGGTATCGAAAATGGTTTCCATGTCCGATTTAAGGACGCGACAGATTACGCTCCTGAATCTCAGATTGCACTAGTACTTGGGTCGCCTCAATTCATGGACGAAGAAGAGGATATTTCACTGCGTTTCATGGCCGCTTATTTAAAAGGTGTACGCGATTACAACAATGCATTTCATAAAGACATTGGATTAGATGAAGTGATTAGTATAATGACAAAGCATACAGCTATGAAAGATCCTGCGTTGTGGGAAAAAGTAAACGTCACCGGGCTTGATCCAGATGGGAAGATGTTCATTGACGATATTAAAAAGCAATATGAGACCTACAAGGCGAACGGGGCCATCCGTGGCGAAATCGACTTCGACAAGGCGATTGATACATCGATAACGGAGAAGGCAGTCGAGACGATCGGAGAGTATGATCGGGAATAGGCGATAACGGTTGCCAAAGCGGTGATAACCTACCCCTCGAGTCGGTGATAACAACCCAAAAGAAATTGCCCGTACCTTAATCGGTGGCGGGCAAATTCTTTTTCGCGAGTGCTGTCTGGAAACTATGCAGTGCCATACCGGCAATAATGACTGCCATACCAACCAACGCAATGGGACCTGGAAGTGCGATATGTAAAATGAGCATTTCGCCAATCATCGCAAAAATGAGTTCTGTTGACTGTGTCGCTTCAACGGCCGCAAGTTTCCCTTGATCGCCCTGCACAAGATCAGTAGCCATGAAAAAAAGCGTAGTGGCAATAACACCTGAACTGATGGCGACGATAAAAGACTGTCCTATCTGATTCATGGATGGTAGTCCGACAGTTACCCATGCATAGAGGGCAAAGCCAATCCAGATAGGAATCGTCATCAATGTCATACCGAGTACACGTTGAAACGTATCCAGTCGACCACTTAGTAATTCCATCATTTTTCGGTTGCCAAGTGGATATGCGAACGCCGCCAATATGACGGGTAAGATACCGAGTACCAACGTCTTTGTATCCACGTTTTGTGCATTCGGTATTTGAATAAGTACGACACCTGCCAGGATGATCAATGTAATACCAAGTGATATGACAGGTATTTTATGACGGATTTTCTTTTCACCGTCTTTGGTGTTAACGAGTATCGTAAACAGCGGAGCGAGAAGAACACCTGCAACAATTGTCAACTGCCAAGTACCCGCGAGTAACCAACCGGGACTGTAGGCGGCGGCAAATGTTAGCGGAGCGTAGAAAAAGACAAAAGCTGTAACACTCCATATGAAAAACGGAGCAGGCTTCGCAACCATCTCACGCTTCACGCTACCGAGTCCACCGCGGTAGGCAACGATTGCTACTAAAAAAGGTACCATGAAAAAATAGCGAAGGGAGGCACTCCAAAGCCAGCTTCCCCCTGATAACTCCATAGATCTATTCAGTACGAATGTTACCGCAAAAAATACAGATGAAAGAATTCCGATCCAAATGGCCTTCATCCGGCGACCTCCTTATGCACGCGCTTCGAAAAGCTTAACCGCTTCAATAATGACATGCGTTGCTTTCTCCATATTATCAACGGAAATGTATTCATATTTACCGTGATAGTTTTCGCCACCAGTGAAAATATTCGGTGTCGGCATGCCCAGATAGGAAAGTTGGGATCCATCAGTGCCACCGCGGATAGGGACAATATTTGGTTCGATATCTAGTTTCTTAAACGCGTCAGAAATAATATCAACAATCTCCATGACAGGTTTAATTTTTTCACCCATGTTGAAGTACTGTTCGTTAATCTTAAGTGATACCACATCGTCACCGTATTCTTTTTTCAAGATATCGGCAGTTTCAACGAATAACTGTTTCTTGGCATCAAATGTATCACGATCGAAATACCGGATAATATAACTGAGCGTTGTTTCCTCAGTAGAACCTTCGAATTGCATAAGGTGAATGAAACCTTCGTGGCCTTCCGTCTTTTCCGGAATTTCATCGGCAGGCATGGCCGCATGGAATTGGTTAGCAACCAAAATAGAGTTGACCATTTTGTCTTTTGCAGAACCAGGATGAACGCTAGTTCCGTGGAACGTCACTTCTGCACTTGCTGCGTTAAAGCTTTCATACTGTAATTCACCAATCGGACCGCCATCCATTGTGTAAGCATACTTGGCACCAAATGCTTCAACATTGAATTTATGTGGACCACGTCCGATTTCTTCATCAGGTGTAAATGCAATACGTAGTTTGCCGTGTTTTATTGTAGGGTTGGCTATTAAGTATTCCATTGCAGTAACAATCTCTGCAATTCCAGCTTTATTGTCGGCACCCAAAAGTGTTGTGCCGTCGGTCGTAATAAGTGTATGATTAATGTAGTTTTTCAATTCAGGGAAGTCTTTTACTTTCATGATTGTTTTTTCATTAAGCGCAATGTCTTTGCCGTCATAGTGTTCAATTAGTTGTGGTTTAACGTTTTTCCCAGTGAACTCAGTTGCCGTATCGACATGTGCCAAGAATCCAATAACGGGTACATCGCGATCTGTGTTTGTGGGAAGTGAAGCGAACAAATATCCGTTTTCATCAAGTGTAATCTCTTCCAAACCAATTTCCGACAATTCCTTTTGAAGTTCGTGTAACAAATTCCACTGTCCAGATGTCGAGGGAGTGGATGTGCTGTCAGCATCAGATTGTGTGTCGAATTTTGCATATCGTACAAGACGTTCAATTAGTTTTTCTTTCATATTAAAAAACTCCTCCTAAAAGTAACTTGCGATACTCCTATCTTATCAGATTGTTCAGGTTGACGGAATATTTTACAACTCAGGTGCCGACACTTGCGGCTGTAAAAACGCTGTGCAGTATAATACACCGCCATAATAAAAGCACACCAATTTGAAATGTCATAGACGAACCGAGTGATAGTAAGTGCCCTTCTGTTCCACCTACTTATAGAAAAGATTGAGGAAGTATTTATCAACCTTCAATCTTTGCAAAAAAAATAACCGCCCGCAATCCGTAAAATAACAGGATTACAGGCAGCTAATGAAAATCGTTAGACGATTGAGTAATTCTTATGCGCAACAACAGTAAGATTGGATGCAGCACCGATTTTGTCGGCGTCTTCCTCTGAAATTTCGACAATGACAGAGTTCTCCAAAATCTTAAAAATCGTACCATTCACTTCAAAATCATTACGAACGAATGTAATTTGTTCATCGATTTGTCGTGCAGCGACAAAAGGCGAAACTTCTTTATCCCTACGTGGAAAAGCCATTCGAATTCCCCCTATTGTTTATTTTCGTCTTCAAACCTATATTAAAAGATGCTTAGGTACAGTCCTAAGCGCAGTATAGGTAAAAGAAAAAAACAACTCGTCCTAAAACGATGTTCAAAAAGTTGTCTACCCACAGTATACCACAAATCGACGAGTTTTGCTGAAATAAAGCACCAAGTAAATCCTTATTATAGGTTTGCTGTACATTATAGAGTGTAAATAGGCAAGAGTTTTTGTTGACAATATACCTGCGGGGGTATAATATTTAATTAAGCATTCAATGAAGGGAGCTGAATATATGGAATACAACGACCAAGTAAAAAATAGATTGAAACGAATTGATGGACAAATCAAAGGCATTTTAAGAATGATGGAAGAAGAAAAAGACTGTAAGGATGTCATCACGCAGTTATCAGCTTCCCGGTCAGCGATCGATAGAACGATAGGTGTCATCGTCAGCTCTAACTTAGTAGATTGCATACAAAATACGGATGAAACTGAATCGAGAACACAAGAAGAAATTGTAAAAGAAGCTGTGGATCTATTAGTAAAGAGTCGCTAAACTAGTTGATACTTATCTATTGCATATAAGAAATGGAGAGATTATGATGATTAAAAAAACACCAATTGAAGTTGAGGAAATGATGAAAATGAATCGGCCCATCCATATCATCGATGTACGTGAAGTTGATGAGGTTGCAGACGGGAAAATACCAGGAGCAATTAATATTCCGCTTGGATTATTGGAATTTCGTATGCACGAATTAGACAAATCCGTCGAATATACAATGGTTTGCCGATCGGGTGGAAGAAGTGGAAAAGCGACACAGCTGCTCGAAAGTCATGGTTATACCGTCGTAAATATGGTTGGCGGCATGATGTCATGGGAAGGTCCTACAGAATAAGTATGCATCTTTAAAATTGGTTAATAATTGAAAGGGACGATATCTGTTTTAGAGGTATTTTCCTTTTTGGGGAGAGGGGGTATCATAATGGATTTTGCATTTATCATAACGATTTTTCTGTTGGGATTCATTGGTTCATTTGTTTCCGGGATGGTTGGAATTGGTGGAGCAATTATAAATTATCCGATACTGCTTTATATTCCACCTCTACTTGGGGTGGCTGCGTTTACAGCCCATGATGTCTCAGGGATAAGTGCGATTCAAGTATTATTCGCGACGCTTTCGGGTGTGTGGGCTTATCGCAAGAGTGGTTTTATTCATAAGACCCTCGTTATCTATATGGGTTCAAGTATTATAATTGGTAGCTTTATTGGTGGTTTTGGATCGAATATGATGTCTGAGGGATCCGTGAACTTAATTTATGGGATATTGGCAACGCTTGCGGCCATTATGATGTTCATCCCGAAGAAGAATGTGGATGATGTTCCTGCTGACGAATTGAAATTCAATAAATGGTTGGCTGCGGTGCTAGCGTTTATTGTTGGCGTTGCAGCGGGAATTGTCGGTGCAGGAGGGGCCTTCATTCTCGTACCGATTATGTTACTGATTTTGAAAATCCCAACGCGTATAACGATTGCAACCTCGCTCGCAATAACTTTCATTTCCTCAATCGGTTCGTCAATTGGTAAAATTGCAACCGACCAGGTGCTATATGGACCCGCAGTCATCCTGATTGTCGCAAGTGTTCTAGCTGCCCCGCTTGGTGCTAAGACGGGGCAAAAGATGAATACAAAAGTTTTGCAATGGATATTGGCAGTACTTATATTGGGGACAGCTATTAAGATTTGGTTGGACTTTTGATGAAAAGAACATCCGGCATCGCCTGAAAATAGGCAACGCCGGATGTTTTGCGTTTAGTATCGACTTGTTAGTGACGGGACTTACGGAATTGATTCAATGACTGTATGCTTCAGTTACTTTTTTAAAAACCGTTTAACCCACTATCTTTTTCCTAAACACAGCAGAAACCCGTTTCTCACTCCCATCCTTTATCCGTTTGAAGTTCTCGATATGCTTCCAAACGGCCATTAGGAATAAAAGGCTGGCTATCACAATTGGCCAGTATCCGTCTGACCAAATTGCAATGGCGAGAAGTGTGACGTATAGCATTAGCACACCAAAAACAATGTAATCAGTGACAATTGTCACGACCACAAACAGAGCAAAGCCGGCAAGCCCGAACCGCCAATCCAATGCAAGAAGCACACCAATCATCGTTGCGGTTCCTTTGCCGCCTTTAAAATGCATATAGAAGGGATAATTGTGTCCGATGATTGCTGCGATACCTACAACAAATAGCAGGAGTACAACCATGCTTGCTGTTAAATCAAACCGATCAGCAACAAAGCGTATAGCGATAACGGCAATAACACCTTTCCCGATATCGATAGCTGCCACAAGTGCACCGAACTTCTTACCGAGAACGATTGTCGCGTTGGAAGCACCAGCATTTTTTACGCCTGTTTGTTTTAGATTAACCCCTGAAATCATCCGTGCAACAGATGATCCGTGCAGGCATCCGATTGCATAACCAAATATGAGCGTACCAAAAATCCATACCAACATTTGAATACCTCCAAAATCGTTATAGTTTCATAATAACATTTCTGTTAAACGCAAGTTTCTAAAGATTAATATAATAAACGCTTGACTTTCTATTGAACGGACGTCTATACTATTTCACAAGATGGAAAACTGAATCATTCATAAACTCTTATCAAGAGCGGCGGAGGGATTAGGCCCTACGATGCCCAGCAACCGGCAAGCGACCAACTTGCAAAGGTGCTACTTCCTACAGACTAGTGTGAACGGTCTGAAAGATAAGGGGAGGAATAAGCGAAAGCGTAACCCTCTTCTTAAGCGAAGGGGGTTATTTTTTATTCCAATCCCCCAACGCCTCCACACTGCACCGCCCTTCCATCTTGAAAGGCAGTACGACAAAAAAACTTCTGGAGGTAATGACATTGACAAAACTTCAACCTGAAACACTTCTACTACACGGTGGCCAACAGCCGGATCCTGTAACGGGATCACGCGCAGTACCAATCCATAGAACTTCCTCATTCGTATTCCGTGATACGGAGCATGCCCGAAATTTGTTTGCACTACAAGAGGCAGGCAATATATATACGCGTATTACAAATCCGACAGTATCTGTTTTTGAAGAACGTCTAGCCTTGTTGGAAGGTGGAACTGCGGCAGTTGCACTTTCATCTGGAATGGCAGCAGTTGCATTTTCAATTCTAAATATTGCAGGTGCAGGCGATGAAATCGTTGCAGCAAGCAATTTATATGGAGGTACTTATAATCTATTCGCCGCAACGCTTCCACGCTACGGTATCAATGTGAAATTTGTGGATGTGACTGACCCTGAAAACTTCCGTTCAGCAATCACTGATAAAACAAAAGCCATTTTCGCAGAAACGATTGGTAATCCGAGCCTTCATGTACTCGATGTCGAGGCAGTTGCAGCTATTGCACACGACAACGGCATTCCGCTACTTGTCGATAATACTTTCCCGTCGCCATACGGTATGAGTCCAATTGAATTCGGTGCTGATGTGGTTATTCATTCCGCAACAAAGTGGATTGGAGGACACGGCACGACGATAGGCGGAATAGTCGTAGATGCAGGGACGTTCGATTGGACACAAGGGAGATTTCCGGGCTTTACTGAACCGGATGCATCCTACCATGGGCTCCGATACGGTATTGACACAGCAAGTACTGCATTTGCAACCAAACTGCGCGTCCAGTTATTACGTGACTTCGGACCATGCTTAGATCCAGACAGTGCATTCAACTTCCTACAAGGACTTGAGACACTTCATTTACGGGTTACTAGACATAATGAGAACGCTAGTAAAGTAGCACAATTTTTACAACAACATCCATCCGTTGAGTGGGTAACTTATACGGGAAATGAAGGACATCCTTCTTATGACCTTGCGAAAAAGTATTTGAAAAACGGCTTTGGATCTATTATTGTCTTCGGCATCAAGGGAGGACGTGAAGCGGGACGTAAAGTAATTGATAATGTTGAGATCTGGTCGCATGTGGCTAACGTCGGGGATGCAAAATCGCTTATTATCCACCCTGCTTCCACGACACATCAGCAACTATCCGCTGAGGAATTGAAAAGTGCTGGTGTCACCGAGGAATTGATCAGATTATCAGTAGGTCTTGAATCAGTGGAAGATACAATTGCGGACCTCAAGCAAGCAATTGAAAATGCTGTACCGGTAACAGTTTGAGTTTCATGCAATGTGAAGGGATGTGAGAAGGTGGGGACGGGTATTGTAGGCATCGGGAATTTGACATTGGAGTCCGGCGTTGTAGTGGAAAACGTGCAGCTCGCATATGAAAAAGTAGGTCGACAAGATGCGCCGACCGTTCTTATCTGCCACGCATTGACCGGCAATCA
The DNA here is from genome assembly GCF_900609045.1 of Filibacter tadaridae. Classification (GTDB taxonomy): domain Bacteria; phylum Bacillota; class Bacilli; order Bacillales_A; family Planococcaceae; genus Sporosarcina; species Sporosarcina tadaridae. The sequence goes on along the minus strand of NZ_UXAV01000019.1, from coordinate 46,696 downwards.
TAATGCTGTTGGGACCGCCAGCCATCCAGGTTGGTGGAGCGGACTTGTAGGTCAAGGGAAAAGTATTGATACAAACAGGTTCTCTGTAATAACGTTTAATGTCCTTGGGGGATGTGAAGGGTCGACGGGACCATTGTCCATTCATTCCGAAACAGGTCGACCTTATCGGACTTCATTCCCTGAAGTAACCATTCGAGATATGGTCCGTGCTGAACGAAAAGCACTTACAGCACTGGGAGTCGATCGACTTCACACTATCATTGGAGGCTCACTTGGCGGTATGAGGGTTTTAGAGTGGGGTATCTTATTTCCGGATGATGTGGCTGTCCTTATCCCAATCGCAGTCACCCCGGCACTTAGCGCTTATGGGATTGCATTTAACTGCATCGGCCTTCATGCTATTGAGAATGATTCGGGTTTCCGAAATGGGAACTACGTACAACCAACTGACGTGAAAGGATTTGAAACAGCTCGAATGGCTGGAATGGTGACATACAGGTCAGGCAAACTGTTCAATGACCGGTTTGATCGAACGGAATCGAAAAAAGGGAATTATGAAATTGAATCTTATCTACATCATATTGGTAAGAAGATAACGAAGAAATTTGACCCGAATAGCTATTGCACACTACTTCGTGCCATGAATACACATGATTTAGGACGTGGTCGTGGAGGGATTAAAGAAGCAACCCGGTCGATAAAGGCAAAAGTCATTGCACTCGCATACACACATGATTTAATCTATCCACCGGAAAATATTCAATTGTTCACACATCTTATCCCGAATTCAACTTATTATTTAATTAATACGGAATTCGGACATGATGGATTTTTAACTGAATATGATAAATGGGGACTCATCGTAAAGCAATACATGGAGGTGACCACATGCCGTCAATCAACGTCGCCATACTCGGCTTCGGCATTGTAGGTGAAGGAATTTACAAGATCCTGAATGAAAGAAGTAAGGCAATAGAAAAAGGAACGGGTTATACAATTAATGTTGTTTCCATTCTCGTTAGGGATACAACAAAAACAAGGCAATCGACGCCTGGAACGAAAATCACGGGGGACATACAGGAAATCTTGTCTGATTCATCCATTGATGTCGTTTTTGAAGCGATTGTTGGAGAAGAACCCGCATATGCATACCTTTCTGAAGCGATAGAAAAAGGGTGCCATGTAATAACTGCGAATAAAGCGATGTTCGCAACACATGGTCCTGCATTATTGAAGCATGCTGAATTCCGGGGAGTCAATCTTGGTTACGAAGCGACGACAGCTGGCGGGGTACCGATTATTCGAACAATTACAGGGCTGTTACCGACAGACCGTATTCGTCGGATTCGTGGTGTTCTAAATGGAACGTCCAATTTCATCTTAACGAAAATGAGGAATGAGGGAATACCATTTAAGAAAGCACTTCACGAAGCGCAGGAACTTGGTTATGCAGAAGCAGACCCAACAGACGATATTAGTGGAAAAGACGCATTTCGGAAATTAATGATTTTGAGTGCGCTTGCTTTCGGAGGTCAGCCTAAGTGGGAAGACGTTGCGGTCATTGGTATTGATGGCATTACAGTTGAGGACGTAACAGATGCTTCCAAAGGTAAACTTCGTTACCGGCATATTGCGGATATTTACTGTGATGAAAATGGTGTGCGTCATGGAGGTGTAGGCCCTGTGCTTATCGGGCCTGACCATCCTTTATATAGCGTTGACGGTGTGGATAACGCCATTATTGTTGACACGGATCATCTCGGTGCCCTTACACTTATTGGTCCAGGAGCAGGTATGTATCCAACAGCAAGTGCGATGGTTGGTGATTTCCTTCAAATTATAGGCAAGCGTGAAACGGCCCTTGTAAGTAATTAGAAAAGCGATTCCGAGTGAGGAATCGCTTTTCTAAAGTTACTTTTTCAATTTCATTTCTTTAGCTTCTGCTTTCAATGCCTTAAGTAATGACACAATCATGAGTAACATGACGAACGAGAACGGCAATGCCGCAATGATAATTGTATTTTGTAATGCTGTTAGTCCGTTGACGGACAACAGGATTACGGCAATTGTCGATTGGATGATACCCCAGACGAGCTTTACATTATTCGGTGGGGTCAATGAACCATTCGTTGACTGCATGCCAAGAACAAATGTTGCCGAATCCGCCGATGTAATGAAGAAGGAAACAATCAAAAAGATTGCTATGATGGATATGGTTAGCGACATAGGCATCGCATTGAACATTTCGAAGATGGTCAATTCCGTTGATGGTATCGTTAAGTCGGTAATGCCTTTTTTCTGGATATCAATCGCCGTCGTACCAAACGCTGAGAACCAGAACGTGCCTAGTAATGTAGGTGCAACAAGCACACCGGTCATGAATTCCCTGATTGTACGACCTTTTGAAATGCGGGCGATGAACATACTGACAAATGGTGCCCATGAAATCCACCAAGCCCAGTAGAAAATGGTCCAGCTATCGAGCCAATCCCGATTATCAGAACTCAGAGGTGCAGTGCCAAAACTCATTGGAACAAGGTTTGCCAAATAGCCGCCGAACGAGTCAGTGAACATATTGAAAATTAAGAGTGTAGGACCAAGAATGATGACGAAACCAAGAAGGGCAAATGCAAGTACTAAGTTTGTATTCGACAGATATTTGATGCCTTTACTTAGCCCGGACCACGCGGATGCGATGAATAGGACTGTCACAACCGCAACAATGGCGAACTGTGATTTAATTCCGATAGAAACATCGAATAAGTAGTTGAGGCCTGCATTAATTTGAACAGCACCGAAGCCGAGTGTCGTAGCGACTCCAAACGATGTCGCGAAAACAGCAAGTACATCGACGAAAATTCCCCACGGACCTTCCATCTTTTTACCGAACATCGGCTTCAATGTTGCTGAAATTAAACCCGGTTCCCCTTTACGGAACTGGAAGAAGGCAAGAGATAATGCAATAACTCCGTACATAGCCCACACATGGAATCCCCAGTGAAAGAAGGACTGTCGCAGCGCTTCCTTGAAAGCTTCATTCGTATTTGGATCTGCTGTCGCAGGATCAATTGCAAAATGAGACAATGGTTCAGCCGCGCTGTAAAAAACGACTCCAATTCCCATTCCAGCAGAAAATAGCATGGCAATCCATGTAATTGTTGAAAACTCCGGACGATCGGTATCTTTCCCAAGTCGGATACTTCCGTATGGGCTAAAGATGAAAAAGATGCTAAGAGCAGCTGTGAATGATAAAAGCAACATATAGTACCAGCCGAACCATGATGCAACGAAGTTTTTAACATTTGTTGTGATTTCTTCAAAACTTGCGGGTGCCAACGCGCCGTACCCGACGGCCAAAATAATCAGACCGATTGTAATATAAAAGACATTTGAAATTTTCCTCATGTTTCCCCCTTGTAAATATGATAGTTAGATAGCAAACATATACTATACTAGTTGTCGATTTTGAATGCAAATAGCCTTTAAGGACAGTATTCCCCGATTGAGGCTTTTAATCCGTATACCTAATGAGTTAAATTGGAAAAGATGTTGCGGTTAATCAGTCTTCGTCTTTAATGTCACGGTCAGGTGGTATGGGTTCGTTTCTCCATTCATCGATTTGTTGTTTTAATGCGTTAAGTTGTTCAAAGTATAGTGTGAACTGGCTTTTGTTGATAAGGTACTGTTCACCATCATGGACGGAGCGGATTCGACCTTCCCGCACATACTTCTCTATCTGCATAACTGGCATGGCAAGGTGTTCTGCAGCTTCATGAATCGTGATATACATTGTTCTTCATCTCCTGAAAAATCCCTTCCACCTCTTGAATGATCAATGAAATGGAAGGGACTTGTATTAATTAAATAAGTTTTTCAAAGTTCAGGCGTTTATTCAAAGCGGCCATAATCGGAATACCGACTGCCATGACAACGAATTCGCCTATTGAAACCGTCAGCCATGTAAGTAGGAAAGGAAGCTTTAAGGCGAGGTTCAATTCGAATGCGATGATGAACATCGTAAAAGTAAAGATTAGTGTATTGAACATCATTCGTCTATAAAGGCCTGCTATGAATTTAGTGGAAAAGATTGTGATGGAAAGGGCCAGTGCTGATTGGGCTACACCGAAAAACAAATCGTACATACCAAGCGGTGAAAATAGGTTTGTTACAAATACACCAAGTACAATACCGAATATAAACTTCTTATTGAAAACGACAAGATGGTTGAACATTTCTGAGATGCGGAATTGTATGTTCGTGAATCCGAACGGCGTCACGAGAAGCGATACGGCAACATACAATGCCGCGATTATACCGCTTGTTGCCATTGTTTTTACTTTCATTATTTAGTTCCCCCTAGTTTTTTTACGTGGGATGGTAGATGAACCACGTTAGGATGTACACAAACAAGTAGTTTAGTGCATTTGCACGAAGTATGTCAAGAAAATAAGAGATGTTGGAAGAGTCAGTTCGTGTGGTATCGTAATACTAGTAGAGAGGGGGAATAACGTGTGTCGCGACAAATTTCGTATAGTCTAGTTCTTTTAGGAGCAGTGCTTTGGGGAACGACAGGTACCGCCCAAACGTTCATGCCGCAAACGATACATCCACTAGCGGTAGGAGCGTCACGTCTTGCGGTGGGCGGTTTTTCATTGCTCTTACTATTGCTTATCATGCGTAAAATAGAATTCAAAAATTGGCCTTGGAAGGCTACGATTTATGCGGCCCTCTCAATGGCTATTTTCCAATACTTATTTTTTTCCTCTGTACGATTAACCGGTGTAGCAATTGGTACCGTTGTCACAATCGGAAGTGCCCCCATCTTCTCTGGGCTTATTGAGTGGGTGATTCTGAAACGTCGTCCGACGAGCGTATGGCTAACGGCAACGGCACTGGCAATTGTAGGTTGTGCTTTGTTGTTTCTGAACAAGGACGGAATCGTTGTCAATCCGCTAGGTATCGCTATGTCACTGGGGGCTGGATTTCTATTTGCCGTCTATGCCCTTGTTAATAAGGACGTACTTGAAAAGGTAGACACGGTACCGGCTGTTGCGGTCATCTTCTCGATGAGTGCACTTATGCTTTTGCCATTTCTGTTTTTATTCGAAACGGAGGGGCTGCTGTCAGGAAAAAGTATCACTGTCGTGTTGTATCTCGGGATTGCGACGACAAGCGTGGCCTATATCCTTTTCTCCACCGGTTTAAAACAAATCCCATCGTCGTCAGCGGTTACGCTATCACTTGCCGAACCACTTACCGCGGCTGTGCTAAGTGTACTTGTAGTTGGAGAGCAGTTGGACGGAACATCTTGGGCAGGTATTGCGATGTTACTTGTTGGAATACTTGTGTTGACACTTGGTGGGAAGAAAACGAAACGTGTGCTTGAATGATTGTCTGCCATGTTTACATATATTTGAACAGAAGCCCTTCCGTTGTGGAAGGGCTTCTGTTCATTGAATTAGAAAAATAAACCGGAAACCCCTAAAAGTTAGTACTTTTTTGAAGCAGTTAAATGAAGTATCCTTACATGGATTTTGTGTTAACTATATAAGTTGAAGTATTGAATCCGGTGTATTAACTGAGCGATGGCGCTGTAGCGGTTTAATGGAATTCTTTATTTCAACATAACTATTTACTTTGTTATAACTGGAATTGATGCCATCTTAAGATTTTCTTCATAATTACAGTAGTTGAATGTTAAGATTCGTGCGTTACGATTGGTATCATAGAGTAAAGCGAGGTGCGGAAGATGGCGAAATTCACAGTGCTAGTCGCGGATGACGATCAGGAAATCCGTGATGGGATTGAAATTTATTTAAAAAACGAGGGCTATGAAGTGTTGAAGGCGGCAGATGGCGTGGAAACACTTGAATTACTTGAGGCGAATGACGTTCATCTTCTTGTTCTCGATATTATGATGCCCAACATGGATGGCATTACGGCAACGTTCAAAATCAGAGAGGCACGCAACATCCCGATTATCATGCTAAGTGCCAAAGCGGAAGATTCCGATAAGATTCATGGCCTGTCAGTTGGTGCAGATGATTATGTAACGAAGCCGTTCCATCCGATGGAATTGATGGCCCGCGTCAAATCACAATTGCGCCGTTACGTTCAGCTTGGAACGTATGACGGGCAAAAGAAAGTTGAGATTGACGGTCTCGTTTTGGATGAAGAATCAAAAGAAGTGACAATTGAGGGCGTATCGGTAAAGTTAACGCCGACTGAATACAAAATTACGGAACTCCTTATGAAAAATGTAGGGCGTGTCTTTTCCATTAATGAAATCTATGAACGCGTGTGGAATGAACAAGCGTACAACGCTGAAAACATCGTTGCTGTTCATATTCGTAAAATACGAGAAAAAATTGAAGTAGATCCAAAAAATCCGAGGTACGTGAAGGTGGTGTGGGGTGTTGGTTACAAAATCGAAAAATGACCACGCAGTAATTTGGTCAATCATTGCAATAATCATCGCGGGGCTTAGCATCGGTTACTGTTTCTCCCACATCATCGAACTTATAGGGAACGGCATGGAACGTTCTAGTCGAGCGATTGCCTATCTCGCACGGCTTATGAAAGGAAGTGTATGAATTTGAAAAGTAATAATCGGAAACGGTTAGTTGTATGGATAGCACTTGTTACCCTTTTCTTGATGGCATTGATATCAATTATGCAAGGAGGATCAAAATATATCGGCAAAAGCTATCTCGAACGGGACGGTTTTCAAGGTGAGATAGGCACTTTCATTGAAAATCTCAGCGTTACCATACTAAATCCAATTGATTTGGAAGTAGAAAAAGAACGGATTACTGTCACAGAAGCTGAAATCGAAGAGCATCGTACTCGTTACGGAACGCTTGCCGAGCAAATCGGCAGTATTGACGAGCAGTATGCTGGTCGAATTGAGGATGCAAAAGCAGGGAAAAGTGAGAAGTTGAAAACCGCACTGATTAAAGAGCGTGATACAAAAATCGATGATATACGGAAAAATTTTGAAGATGATGCACATGTGGAAAAGAAAATACGTGCGGAGAAAGAGGAAATATTAACACGATTTTGGAATGAACGTGAACGTAATCTCAATCAGCAAATGGAGCTGCCGTTCGCCTATTCGTTAAAAGATATTGAAACAGGAGAGACATTCACCTCTGGGGATATCAATGCACCTGCTAGCTATGAAAAGAATTTTAATGCGCAAGAAGGTTATCTGAAAGCGGAATCAGATCGTGTAAGCAAGAATGATATATATCAACTGGATGGATTAGCATACGACGAGGAGACATACTATTTCTTGGGAAATAGTTATACTGCCAAAGTGAATCCGACTCGGAAGTTTGAAGGCACAATAATTCTTCCGAAAAGTGCATTGTCGGAAGGCTTGCTTGGAAGAGATATTCAAAGATTTGAACGCACAAAGATAGGCATGTATGTTCTTTGGGGGCTTGGCATTCTTTCGTTGGTCGCCTTGTGTACCGTCTTCCGTTTCAAAAGGGAATGGGTCATGAACAGCCAATTTGTTTCGTCATACAATCGTCTAAAGATGGATATAAAGATAGCATTACTAATCCTTTCTCTTTTGGGAGTATACGTACTTTTGGAACTGATTCCTGGACGATTTTCATGGTTCTTTTTCCAAACTAGCCCGGAAAACTGTATTATTTTAGTCGGTTTGTTTGTTGTTTTAGGATTCTTCCTCTGGACGACTGTGTTCCAACTTGTCCTGCTTGTGGAACGTTTGAAAATCGAAGGGACTTTGGAAGAAGATATTCGTTCCAGTTATAGTATGAAATTTTCGAAGGAACTGCAAGAGATGTTTTTAAATCGTACGATTGGTGTTCAAATGTTCCTTCTGCTGATCGGTTTTTTCCTTTCAGGGCTCGGCCTATTCGGTGTCATGGTTGCACCGGGGCTGTTGCTTATCTATATACCGCTTGCATTGTTTGTAGGATTTCCGCTCTTGTATATCTTTGTGAGAAGGACCGCGTATTTGAACCGGATTATCCAGGCTACGGAAGCAATGGCGCAAGGGCGGCTTCATAAAGCGATTGAAGTGGAGGGGGAATCGCCTCTTGCAGATCATGCGAAGAACTTGAATAATTTGCGTGAAGGTGTGCGTATCTCAATGAGTGAACAAGCAAAAAGTGAACGGTTGAAAACGGAACTGATCACGAATGTAAGCCATGATCTACGGACGCCATTGACGTCAATCATTACGTATACGGACCTTTTGAAAAATGAAGAACTTGCTGCTGAAGAGCGTGCGAAGTATGTGGATATACTAGATAAGAAATCACAACGCCTAAAGACGTTAATCGAGGATTTGTTTGAAGTATCGAAGATGGCGAGTGGCAATATGGAACTAAACAAACAACGTGTAGATCTTACGCAATTGCTCCAACAAGCACTTGCGGAACATGCGGAGGAAATTTCAAACACAGGTTTGGACTTCAGGACAGGGTTGCCTGACACTGCGCTTATCTCTTATGTTGATGGAAAACGGTGGTGGCGCGTGTTGGATAATTTAATTGTCAATGCGGTCAAATACACGTTGCCGGGCACACGCGTTTATATTACGCTTCGAAAAGTAGGCGACGATGCAGAGTTTGTTATAAAAAATATAACGAAGTATGAACTGGGTGAAAGTGTCAACGAGTTATTTGAACGTTTCAAACGTGCAGATACAGCCCGGTCTACAGATGGTTCGGGTCTTGGCCTTGCCATTGCACAATCGATTGTCGACATGCATAATGGCACAATGAAAATCGAGATGGATGGCGATTTATTCAAAGTGACAGTAACTGTCCTTGCAAGTTAACAAAAAAAGCTGTACACAATACCGATTTCCAGTCGGCGATGTGTACGGCTTTTTATTAATTTGGTCCAATCAACTGAAGATAATCTGTTTGTGAAATGACATCGACTTGAACGGCGTCTTTTTCATAAGTTGTCAACGTTCCCAACCTGTCAACCTCTTTCCAACCGCTCAAGAATATCATTAGCTTATAACGAATTGGTAAACCGTTTTCTTCCGAAGCGGGTTTCCAAGTATAACTTTCAGAGCCTACATCACCCGAAACTTTTAAAATCTTTGCTTTACCTGGGACGGGAAATCCATCCGTAAAGAGTGCCTCTTCAAATGTTTGCCCATAATAGAAAGTGAGCGCAATGAGGACAGCAAAAAGAGTCAGAATAAGATAACGGATTTTGAAAGACTGCATTTCTACCATACTTTTCACCCCACTAAAAAAGAAATAATAAAAGCTTTAGAAAATGAGACGCTGTAAAAAGAGAATAGTTTCCCTGCACGCTAACAACGGAAGTGGAAGGTTGTAAAGAATGATAACCTTATCACAATCGGCAATCAAGAATGTATTGAAAAGCTGTGTGAAGCAAGGTGTAATGAGTTAGCTCGATAAAATACAACCCCAAAAAAACTCAAGAGAAGTACATTATATAAACTCCCACAAGTAAAACCCCGACATCGGCAAACATATGAATCGTCCAGGACGGTAACATGGTTCCACTTCGTTCATTCGCGAGTTGGAAAATAAAACCACCTATCCAAAGCCCTGTAACTGCTAGTGCAAGAAGTGGTGGGCTAAACCATGGCAAAAAGATAGCGACATGGTAAATCGCAAAGAAAAAGGATGGCAACAAAAAACGAATCCATGAAGCTCCCAAAAGGCTGGGCAAAACACCACGGAAGAAAAACTCTTCCATCAATGAATTACCGAACAGGATATAAAATGCGATGAACGGGAATACTGTACTTGTCACGCCTTTCTCAGCGATGTCAATCAGCAATGCATCAATGTCGATATAAGGCAATAAAATAACGAATGCACCGATAATAACACTCATTATAGCAAGGCCGGAAGCAAGCGCAATGCGCATACTTTTACGGTCAATAGTACGAAAATGAATGAAAGGAAATTTACCAGCCCGAAATAAAACCAGTGGAATAAACAGGAAAAGAAAAGCCTTTGCAACAGTTTTCCAACCATAAGAAAAGTCCAATCCCTGTTCAATCCAAAGAAGAAGAATAATGCTTAGTAACGGGTAAATAACGCCAAAAGCCCTTTTCAAAAAAATCACCTCTATTTATAAGGGGACGCAACCCGGTGATAAAGGGTTTCTTTTTTCCGTGAAATTGGTTTTGAAATTATTGTAAAGGGGAAAAGATTAAGATATTATGAACTAAAGGAGGATGTTAAAAAGATGACCATAAAAGATGGAAAGTATCCAAATAAAGAAGACCTTGAACCGAAAGTGGCTCATCCGAATGGAAGAATGACTCCTACCGATGAATTACCACTAGCCGATCCATCCGATTCTAATTCAACTGACACATTCAGAGACAATGCGCAGGATAAGAAGGGCGAACACAAGCCGTCCGCCTATAATGAAAACAAAAAGAATGTAAAACCAAGCACGAATAATCCCAAGCTAAGTGGAAATATCCCTAGTAGGGAACGTGAACAGTCTAATCAAGAATTTAACGTACAAGCCCATAGTGAGTGGAATGAACATAAAGTTAAAAAATGATACAAACGTGTTAAAAAGACTGTCCATAAACCGGACAGTCTTTTTAATTTCTTTCAATTAGGCTACAGTAAGAATAGAACTGAAGAAAGGAATGATTATCATCGAAACATTGAACCAATTAAACTTTGCCCGTGCCTACACATTTAGTCGTCTGGAAAAGTCACTGGAAAGTGCGTGGGATACACAACCAAACGGTTTTAATAATACAATCCGTTGGAACGCAGGCCATATTTTCGTATCAATGGAAACGTTCGTTCAAAAAGCAGTAAGCGGTTTTGAGGCCGTTAATCCTGGATGGATTCCACTCTTCACAACAGGTTCAAGTCCAGAAGGATGGACATGGGAAGCTCCTTCAAATGAAGAAATTCTTAAAGCATTACAGGAGCAACCGGCACGAATTGTAGAAGCACTTGGAGGCAAACTTAGTAATTCGCTGGATGAGCCAATGGCGATTGGGAAAATGATTGCACTGGAGACAGTAGAATCCATTATTCAATTTGCAGTTTGGCATGAAGGCTTTCACGCAGGAATTATTGATTCACTGAACCGAGTAGTAGAAAAATAATACAATGAAGAATTGAAACTCTAACTTCGGTTGGAGTTTTTTCTATTGTTGGATTTGTAGGATGACGGGGCTGTAATGGCGATCATCAAAACTGTAATGGCCCTCCGGAACTGTCATGGCAAAAGAGGAAACTGTAAGGGCAAACATAGAAACTGTAATGGCTCGCTGAAACTGTGATGGCAAGCCCCGGAACTGTAATGGCAAAAGAGAAAACTGTAATGGCAATCATCAAAACTGTAATGACCCGCCGGAACTGTGAGGACAATCTCCGGAACTGTCATGGCAAAAGAGGAAACTGTAAGGACGAACACCAAAACTGTAATGGCCCTCCGGAACTGTGAGGACAATCCTCGGAACTGTCATGGCAAAAGAGGAAACTGTAAGGACGAACACCGAAACTGTAATGGCCCGTCCCAATAACCTCAATGACAATCCCCCATACAAAACAAAAAAACAGCCCGAAACCAGACCCCCCGGCTTCGAACTGCATCAAACTCAACAATCATTCAACCAATTCATGCTGAAATGCATAAATGACCGCTTGTGTTCGGTCTTGTACATTTAGTTTTGACAACAGATTGCTGACATGCGTCTTCACTGTTTTCAATGCGATGAATAATTCATCTGCGATTTCCTGATTCGTTTTTCCTTTTGCAAGCTGCAGTAGAATCTCAAGTTCACGATCAGTTAATTCTTCATGGGGCATTCGTTCATGGCCGGCGCGCATTTTTTGCATCATTTTTGTTGTCACTTCCGGCTCCAAAACGGTTTGACCTTTTAATGTTTCGCGAATGGCTTCTGCAATTCGTTTAGCGTTTGATGTTTTCAATATGTAACTGATTGCACCTGCCTCAAGCGCAGGATACACTTTATCATCATCCAAAAAACTTGTGACGATGACAATTTTCGCTTCAGGCCACTCTTTAATAATGGCGGCTGTTGCTTCGGCGCCATTCATTTCGGGCATGACCATGTCCATCAGAATGATATCGGGGCGTAGTGCGAGTGCTTTATCGACAGCTTCCCGTCCGTTTACAGCCTCACCGATGACTTCCATATCCGCCTGTATCTGTAGGTAAGCTGATACGCCGATGCGTACCATTTCATGATCATCCACTAACAGTATCTTGATCAACCGTATCCTCTCCTTTTCGGGTAGGTAATTTCACTTCGACGATAGTCCCTTGAGAAGGAACCGAAACAATTTTACAAGTGCCGCCGATTTCAATGGCACGTTCTTTAACATTTTGTAAGCCGTACGAGCCGCCCTTTCCGTCGCTTTCCTTAAATCCAACACCATTATCCTGCACACGAAAAATCGCTAGGCCGTCCCGTTCTACGAACAATACATCGACTTCTGTCGCTTGTGCATGACGTAACGTATTCGATAAGGTCTCTTGCGCGATACGGAATAAATGATCTTCCGCGCCTTTAGACAAATTCACTTCTTCCAATCGGTACCGGATATCGAATAGCACTTTCTCTTTTAATTCCATAAGTAGTTCTTCCAGGCCTTCGGCAAGTGATTTGTTGTTAAGCGCTGCGGGACGTAGATGTAGAAGTAATGCCCGCATTTCAAGCTGTGCTTGTTGCACCATACGTTCCACTTGAAGCAACGGCTTTTGTGTGTCGGCATCATCGTTCCCTTCCGTGATTGCGGATAAGAGCATTGATGCGGCAAAAAGCTGTTGGGAGACGGAGTCGTGTAGTTCACGAGCGAGCCGTTGCCGTTCTTGGACAATGCGTTCTTGGATGAGCTTGTCTTGTGCTTCGGCGCGTTCATCTGTAATCCGCTGCAAACTTTTCCGCTGCGTGATGATGACATTAGATACGCTATCTATTGCGCGGTCAACGCGCGGAGAGAATTTTTCATTTGATTCGCCTGTGTGTTCCGTGTCGATCAAATCAGTCAGCCTTTGCTCGATTACTTGCTCTTTTGAACGGCCGATAAAGCTTGTCCATATGGCGATTCCCCAACTAAGGACAAGTGCAGTAGTTAAAATCCATAGGCCAAGTGGGACGTTGGCGAATTCAGATTCATAAAATATGAACCATACTTCTTTCAACGACAGTCTGAGAAAAAGGTAAATATACACCGCAGGAATCATTATTAATAGAAGGGATAGAAATAACCCCCGTCCGATGACTGCTTTCATTTCCTCGTCACCTCTATATCTCCAACCCATGTGGAAAGTGTAATAATAAGTTCTGCCGAATCATCCGTTTTGCCCTCGTAGCTATCTTTCATGTGAAGGGATTCATTAATAAGACGTTTGCGATGAATACCGAATAGCTTTGCATCTCCGAGCAATGTTGTGTAATGAATGCGTACGGGAATTTCGTACGGCAGCTCGATTTTAATCTTCCCGATTCCTTGTCTAACGGAAATCAAAGAAGTCCCTTTTGGTAATACTGTATCTGTTACATCAATATGAAGGTCTCCAAAGAATCCTTGGAAATGGACGTCTTCCCATTCGTATGAAGAAAATGGAGAGGACTGTACAGAAAATAATTTATTCTTCCAGATACCATTGGACGTTTCTTTCTGGAACTCCCTAAGGGGACGCATGATCTCTTCGGATGGAATGCCTTTCCACAAACGTACTATGATATAGACAAGAATTAAGAATAAGAATAAACGTAAACTCCATAATGTAAGAAGTGACATCGCTATAAAAAATAACCCCGGTAAAAACAGAAGTTTCGAACGTTTGCGTAACCCGTAATAGGTCAGTCCGGCACCCAGAAGGACGAATACGAAATTCCCGTTATGGAAAAAGGTGGCTTCGATAAAAATAAGTAACAGGAAAACAAAGCCCCAAAATGCAATTTTACTTGTATCTATACGTTTCATTTTGTATATCTCCCTTCTTGAAGTCGGATTAAATGAAGATAAGGAAGACGAATTAAAACGCCTTCCCCTCTACAGTCTAGTTTACACAAGTTCTTTTTCTTTTGTAGAACTTTTTTCAAGTGATTCAAGTCGGCGTTCCATTGAAGATGTTTCATATTCACGCTCAATCTTCCCACCTAGGTTTTCAATATACTTTTTCATTTCTTCACCTGAAGCCACAGGGCCATTCGCGTCTTCAGGTGAGATGACTTGATCCATACGATGATGGGCACGCATTACGTTCTCTTTTCCCATCAATTGAAGTTGGCGAACTTTCATGTCTTTCACTTTATGCTTCATTTCCTCAAACTTGCGCTCTAAAGAAGTTAATTCGTAAGTTGTTTCCGCAATGCTTTCTGCAAGCTCCGCAGCACGTGTATCGTAAGCTGTAATTTCTTCTTCTGCAAAAGCGATTAAATCCTCTTCGCCAGTCCCTTGTGCAAGTTCTAGCTGACTGCGACGCTTGTCCGCCATATTTTCAGCTTCTGTCAGTTCCTTTTGAAGTTCAACTTTCAATTTAGCTTGACGTTCCAGCAATTTACCAATTGAGTCCGTTTGTTTTTCTGCTTCACGGATGTATTGGTTGAGCATCGCAATTGGGTTTTTACTTTCTTTTTTGTCGAATAGCGTGTGGAGATCCGCCTGTACCGAGTATTTAAATCTATTCCAAAGTGAGTTCATGTGAATTGCCTCCTTATTATTTTGTGATTTTGTTCCATTGACGTTCGAAATTCACGAAAGGATCGTCTGAGACGATGGAATCATTATCGACGCCTTTCCATTTCTGCCATACATAGAGAACACCGATGATTGCGATGATACCGAAGAAAGCAGGCACATTCGAAACAGCGGATAATAAGCCGACGAGCATAACGCCTCCCCAGAATACTTTTTTAAATGTTGACTGGCTTTTTCTGAAGTAGTGGAACCCCGCATAAGTGATTAGTGCGGAAAGAGCAAGTGCAAGAAGTGATCCAAGATTCACAAGAACGACGATTGCTGCTGTAATACCAAGTGCTGCAAGACCGAATTTTTTCATTTGTTGTTTCTCCTTTCGTTTGTAGCTTAATCTTATAACGGATTTTGATTTGTCCAAACGGGCGCAATGCGGATTTCCTTCTAAGACCAAAGGCTGATTCCGTCTAAGTGATTGTAAAGAATATCTTAGCGTTAACTATGGAAATTGATAACGCTTTCATGTAAACTACTATTATATGAAAAATCATTTAATTCGGAGAATGAGGTGCGGAAATGGTAGAGGTCGTCATCGTTGAAGGGGTACGAACAGCAATCGGTAGAAGGAAAGGTGGGTTTGCAGGCTTTAGACCGGACGAGCTTGCAGCAGTTGTGCTAGAGGAATTGGTAGAGCGTGCCGGGATTGAAAAGGGAGTTGTGGAAGATGTCATCTTAGGATGTGTCACGCAATCTGGTGAACAAGGAGGGAACATCGCTCGAACAGCTGCACTGATTGCTGGATTTCCTATTCATGTGCCTGGCGTGACAATCGATCGGCAATGCGGCTCAAGTCAGCAGGCTGTCCATTTCGCATCGCAAGCAATCGCATCAGGAGATATGGATATCGTTATTGCGGGCGGTGTTGAGAATATGACACGTGCACCAATGATGTCCAACATGGGCGATACAAAACCGAGTGCGAAACTGTTGGAGAACTATGAAATTATCAATCAGGGCTTATCGGCAGAACGAATTGCAAAGAAGTGGGGATTGTCGCGGGAAGAACTCGATCGTTTCGCATTCAGTAGCCATCAAAAAGCAATTCGTGCCATCGATGAAGGAAAGTTTGTCGATGAGATTATGTCGGTTGAAATCGTCAAAGAGGATGGTACAACAGAAGTCATTTCAACTGATGAAGGACCACGCCCTGAATCGACGGTGGATATACTTGCTGGCTTACGGACGGTATTCGATGAAAATGGTGTCATTACAGCTGGAAATGCGAGCCAAATGAGTGATGGTGCATCGGCAGTGTTACTGATGTCGAGAGAAAAAGCGGATGAACTCGGTGTGAAGCCGCTTGCAAGAATTGTTGCAAGATCCGTCGTCGGCTCCGATCCAACATTAATGTTGACAGGACCAATTGAGGCAACACGGAAGGTACTAGAGAAAGCCGGATTGACAATTGAAGACATGGATACGTACGAAGTGAACGAAGCATTTGCACCTGTACCGCTTGCTTGGTTGAAAGAGACGGGCGCAGATCCTAAGAAACTGAATCCGAACGGCGGAGCAATCGCACTTGGCCATCCACTTGGAGCAACGGGCACGAAGTTGCTAGTGTCAATGATTCATGAGCTTGAGCGGTCGGGGGGACGTTATGGACTGCTAGCTATCTGTGAGGGAATGGGCATGGCGAATGCGACGATTATTGAGCGGATGTGAGCGATGGCATTATGCAGATAAAAACAACCGGACTGCCGAACTAAAAAGGGGACTATATGTATGGAGATGAAAGACGTTTTTGCAGTTGTAACGGGAGGGGCCTCAGGTCTTGGCGAGGCGACTGTCAGACGGATTATCGGTACAGGTGGGAAAGCAGCTATTTTTGATATGAATGAAGAGCGCGGCCGCGCACTTGCAGACGAGCTTGGGGTACTATTTGTAAAAACGGACGTCGCAAATGCGGAACAGATGGAAAAGAATATGGAATTTGTGAAGGAAACCTACGGAAAAGTGAATGCTGTTGTCAATTGTGCAGGCATTGCTCCGCCTAACAAAGTACTGTCGAAAAAAGGGCCAATGTTTTTGGAGCGTTTCGAACAAGTCATTCGTGTTAACTTGACGGGTACATTTAATACAATTCGGATTGCAGCGTCAATCATGCAAGAAAATGAGTTGAATGAAGAAGGGGAGCGGGGGGTGATCGTCAACACTGCGTCAGTTGCTGCTTTTGATGGGCAAATTGGACAGGCGGCATATAGCGCTTCAAAAGGCGGTATCGCCGGGATGACATTACCGATTGCACGCGAACTCGCTGCATTTGGCATTCGTGTTATGACGATCGCACCTGGTTTAGTAGAAACACCGTTATTTGCAGGTCTTCCAGAAGAGGCACGGGATTCACTTGCTTCAATGGTTCCGTTTCCGAAAAGGCTTGGACGTCCCGATGAATATGCAAAGTTAGTAGAAAGTATTTTCACGAATGTACTGTTGAATGGTGAAGTAATTCGCTTGGACGGTGCAATACGGATGCAACCAAGGTGATTGACTAAAGCTGTGCCGAAATTCACTTGAAAGGGGGAAGCTTCCAATGGGGAGATATAGATTCGAAACAGATGACCATGTTTTATTTAGAAAGTCACTTCGCAAATTCCTTGAAAAAGAAGCGATTCCGCAGTATGAGTCCTGGGAGAAAAAACGGCTCATACCAGTTTCTTTTTGGAAAAGGCTTGGCGAGATGGGCTTTCTCTGTCCACATGTCGAGGAAAAGTATGGTGGCCTGGGATTGGACTTCAGTTTTTCCGTCATTATCGGGGAAGAGTTGGAGCGGGTTGGTGCAAGTCTGACGGGTGTCGGTCTACACAATGACATAGTCGTTCCCTACATTGAATCATTCGGGACAGATGAACAGAAAGCACGGTGGCTGCCGGGATGTATTACAGCAGACTTCATTACCGCAATAGCGATGACGGAACCTGGAGTCGGTTCAGATCTTGCCAACGTCCAGACAACGGCCGTTAAAGAAGGGGACCATTACGTTGTAAACGGTCAGAAGACATTCATCACAAACGGTATTAATAGCAATCTAGTACTGGTTGTTGTGAAAACTGATGCAAACGCAGAGAAGAAGCACCGAGGCATTAGTTTACTAATGATTGAAGAAGGGACACCAGGATTTACGAAAGGACGCAAACTCGACAAAGTTGGCATGCACGCACAAGATACGGCAGAGTTGTTTTTTGAAGATTGCCGCGTTCCAGCTGCAAACTTAATCGGAACAGAAGGAAAGGGTTTTAGTTATTTGATGGAGAAGCTGCAACAAGAGCGCCTTGTTGTTGCGCTTGCTGCACAAACGGCTTCGGAAGATATGCTCGACATGACACTCGAGTATGTGAAATCACGCTATGCATTTGGGAAGCCGATTGGTTCATTTCAAAACACGCAGTTCAAACTCGCTGAAATCGCGACTAAAGTCGAGTTGGGCAAGGCGTTTCTTGAATCACTTATTGAGGACCATATAGCGGGAAAAGATGTCGTATCAAAAGTGTCGATGGCGAAATACTGGCTTACTGAAACAGCGCAAGAAATTTCCGCAGAGTGCATGCAGTTGCATGGTGGCTATGGATATATGGAAGAATACAAAATTGCACGCAGGTACCGGGACATACCTGTTGCGTCGATCTATGCGGGAACGAATGAGATTATGAAGGTTATCATCGCGA
This sequence comes from Filibacter tadaridae, assembly GCF_900609045.1. GTDB lineage: Bacteria > Bacillota > Bacilli > Bacillales_A > Planococcaceae > Sporosarcina > Sporosarcina tadaridae. Next base: position 28,290 of record NZ_UXAV01000019.1, on the reverse strand, counting down.
AAAATATGGGTTTATAACGGAAGGGAACATGGATGAATAACCGAGTGCGCCGTCACATACTATCTTCTGGGGACGTACCAATAACTGACTCATGGACGTCACCCTTTTACTTTTTTCTGATTCAATCGTGAAAAAGCTGATAAAAAAATCATTCCAATTGAAAAGGGGCCGATTAGTATGATGCAAACACCACTTCTATTATCGTCATTCGTAAAACGAGCAGAGCAATTTTTCCCGAACAAGATGATTATTTCACGTACGGGGGCAGATACGATTCATCGTATACCTTATCGTGAATTTGCAAAACGTACACGAAAACTTGCAGATGCATTGACAAAACTCGGAATGGTTCATGGAACAAAAGTCGGGTCTTTTGCATGGAATCATCATCGCCATCTTGAGGCTTATTTCGGAGTGCCTGGTACGGGGGCAATTCTCCATATGATCAATATCCGGTTGTCACCGGAACATATTGCCTATGTCATCAACCACGCGGAAGATGAAATTCTTCTTGTCGATGATAATTTGTTTCCGCATCTTGAAAAACTTGCCCCGATGCTGAAAACTGTGAAAAAGTATGTAATTATGGGCGATAGCAAAGAAATCCCGGAAACGACACTTGAAAATGTCTATTCATATGAAGCACTTCTTGACGCTGCTTCGGATACATTCGTATTTCCTGAGGATTTAGATGAAAACACACCTGCCGGCATGTGTTATACATCTGCCACGACAGGGAATCCGAAAGGTGTTGTCTATACACACCGTGGACTTGTCCTTCATAGCTATGCACTTGGACTGGCAGATGCAATGGGGCTTTCAGAGCGTGATGTTGTCATGCCGGTCGTACCGATGTTCCATGTGAATGCCTGGGGCATGCCGTTTGCCGCAGTCTTTTTTGGTTCAACACAAGTGCTACCAGGACCCGGATTTGATCCGAAGCTGTTGCTCGACTTGATTGAGCAAGAAAAAGTGACGGTTACGGCGGGGGTTCCAACTATTTGGCTTGCTGTTTTAAAAGAACAAGACCAGCAACCAAGGGATCTATCTTCATTACGTGGCATCGTTTGTGGAGGTTCTGCATCACCTAAAGGATTGATCCGTGCATTTGAAGAGAAATATGGTGTACCTTTTATCATTGGTTACGGCATGACTGAAACAACACCGCTTGTAAGTATGTCCGTCTTTAATTCGGAGATGGAAAATTTAACGATGGATGAAAAAGTGGATATCCGAGCGCTCCAGGGACTTATCATGCCGGGGCTTGAGGTAAAGATTGTCAATGAAAACGGAGAAGTGCCGTGGGATGGCGAGACAATGGGTGAGTTGACGATACGAGGTCCCTGGATTGCAAGTGAATATTATAAAGATGAACGAACTGCAGAGGCATTCAAGGATGGCTGGCTCTATACGGGTGATATCGCTGTCATGACGGAGTTCGGTTACCTCAAAATAACGGACCGAACGAAAGACCTCATTAAAAGCGGTGGAGAATGGATTTCATCCGTTGACCTTGAGAATGCGTTAATGACGCACGAGGCTGTATTCGAGGCGGCTGTTATCGCGTTGCCGCATGAAAAGTGGCAAGAGCGTCCGCTTGCATGTGTTGTTTTGAAAGAAGGCGAAGCAGGGGATGACGCGATGAAACAAAAGTTGCTTACATCTTTGGAAGACCAGTTCGCAAAATGGTGGATTCCGGATGATGTTGTCTTTTTAGACGAGCTTCCTAAAACATCCGTAGGAAAGTTTTTGAAAGCTGCTTTACGGGAAAACCTCAAAGAGCATTCATTGGAAGTATAAGAGGGTAAAGTCATCTAGTTCGCTGGATGGCTTTATTTTTTTGTCGGAAAAGGAATGTGGATATCTGTTTTGTATCAACTTAGCCAAGAAGCATTTTGTGTATAACAAATATATTTTTCTGAAATTATCAACAACTTACCGGAGATATACACAAGAAAGGGGGATAACATTCATAAATAGAAGGATATCCACAGGGTTAAAGGGAGATTCATTCATTAATCATCAATCAACAGGTGAAGGTAGCTATGAATGAAAAGTATCCACAGGCCGTTAAAGAGGTTTACATGCACTGAATTGATACAGAGCAAAATCATATCCGGCATATTTTCTTCATATTATAAGAATAGGAAATGAAATGAACCTGATCGCATACTGAAACGTCTATTATCCTACTAATAACGGATTGCACTTATATTCCGTTTTTAGTAAAGTAAATATGCAGGGGGCGTCACTTGGAAAATTGGATAACTGACTTCATGAGCCAGTTCGGCTATTTTGGTGTGTTTTTGTTAATTATGATTGAAAATATTTTCCCTCCTATTCCGTCTGAAGTCATTTTGACATTCGGCGGATTTATGACGACATATTCGGGTATGACCCGCATGGGCGTTATTGTTGCAGCAACTGCCGGATCGGTTATCGGAGCGATGGTTTTGTATAGTCTTGGCATGTTAATCGATGTAAAGCGACTTGAAAGAATTGTTGATCGGTGGGGTTGGATTTTACGTCTTTCGCGGAAAGATATCCACCGTGCAGATGCGTGGTTTGATAAATACGGTCCATGGACAGTTTTTTTCTGCCGCCTTGTCCCGCTTATCCGTAGTCTTATTTCAATTCCAGCAGGTATGTCAAAAATGAACTTTCCGCTATTTATTTTACTTACAGTACTTGGAAGCTTGATCTGGAATGCGGTGCTCGTTACAGTTGGTGCGGCGGTTGGTGATAATTGGGGACGGATTGTCCAGTATATGGATATCTATTCGGATGTTGCATATGCCATAATAGGATTGATTGGAATTGCCGCGGTCATTTGGTACATCCAATTCCGCAGAAAGAGAGCGTAAATGACTTATGGAACTATTTGATTTGATCAAAGCATTAATATTAGGATTTGTTGAAGGAATGACGGAATTTGCACCTGTATCTTCCACAGGCCATCTCATTATAGTAGATGATATGTGGTTGAAGACTACCCAGTTTCTCGGGGATCGTTCGGCATTCACATTTAAAATTGTTATTCAATTAGGTTCGATACTAGCTGTTGTTATTGTATTTTGGAAACGTCTATTTAGTTTAGTGGGCCTGTACAAAATGGAAGGCAACAAAACGAAGTCAAGCTTCAATCTTTTGCATGTTATTGTTGGAATGTTACCAGCAGTCGTTATCGGATTTGCGCTTAAAGACTTCATCGACGAAAAGCTGTCAAATGTAGAAACGGTGATCTTCGCGCTTGTAGCTGGAGCAATCCTTATGATTATAGCCGACAAGTTTGCGCCGAAGAAACCAAAAGTGCAATCATTGGACCAAATTACATATAAACAGGCATTATCGGTTGGGCTTGTCCAGTGTCTGTCATTATGGCCAGGGTTTTCACGTTCCGGTGCTACAATTTCGGGCGGTGTCCTATTCGGAATGAATCATAAGACGGCGGCAGATTTTACATTCATCATGGCTGTGCCGATTATGGCGGGTGCAAGTCTTGTATCGGTTATGAAGAATTGGGAAGAACTTTCGATGGATGATCTATCTTTTTATATTGTTGGTTTCATCAGTGCATTTGTTTTCGCGCTCATCTCTATCAAATTTTTCTTGAAGCTCATTTCACGTGTCAAATTGGTACCGTTCGCGATTTATAGAATATTATTAGCGGTGGTATTAGCGATTGTTGTCTTCATGTAAATAGGAAAACGGCTACTGCAATCACTTTGCGGTAGCCGTTTTTTCTATTTTTGTCCGTCGCCCCTGACACAGGCGCTGTCGCTTTTCTTATTGTCTAGCTCCATCGCCTAGGGGCTCGGGGTCATAAGTCAGCCCGGCTATTCGGCAAAGGACGCCGCATTTCCGTTCTGTCTTATGCCTGTCGCCCCTGACACAGGTGCTGTCGCTTTTCTTATTTCATCAGTCCTTCATGAATCCTTTCGATGTTGTACCTTAAAAACTTGACGAGTGTATCGCCTTCTTCTCCTGGTTTACCGAGTTCGTCGGAGAATAGTTCCGCGTCTATTTTAACACCTGTTTCTCGGGAGACTGTTTCCATCGGGCGTGGATCGACGTTCGATTCGACGAAGAGGACGGGTACGTTATTCGAGTTTATGAATTTGACCAAACTTGTAATTTGGCTAGGCGTTCCCTGTTCTTCTGTATCGATATCCCAAATGAAGCCTTCTTTTAAGCCGTATCGTTGCGCCATGTATTGATACGCACGTTCACTTGTTATAAGAATGCGTTTTTCTTTCGGGATTTCGTCTATTTTTGTTTTATATTCTTCATCCACTTCATACAGTTCATTTAAAAGAGATTCTGCATTTTTTTCATACGTCTCTTTATTATCCGGATCGATTTTAATGAAAGCGTCACGTGCATTTTCAGTCATTTTAATGCCGATGACTGGGTCCAGGAATGCATGTGGATTTACTTTTTCACTCGTACCGTCATCCGTGGTGATGTATTTAGGTTCTACGCCTTCCATCAATTCGAATACTTTTTCTTTGTCTGCGTTAACAGTATTAATAAGCTTGAAGAACCAGCCATTTTCTCCGCCTTCTAAGTTGAGCCCGTTATAGAATAGGATATCTGCATCGGTTGCTTTTTTAATGTCTTCAGGTAGTGGATCGTATTCATGGGGGGCTGTTCCAATGGGTACCATGCTATGAACTTCCACTAGGTCACCGCCGACTTGGGTGGCAATATCGTACAAGATTGAAAATGTAGCGACCACTTTAATTTTCCCCGAATCAGATTTTCCCGTTTCTCCTTTATCACCATTTCCGCAGGCCGCTAATAAAAGAACGGCTATCGCGGCTATAATAGTAACTTTCATTAGTTTTTTTATCATGTTACCTTCTCTCTCCTTTTCTATCTTAAAATAATATGTTTATTCAACTAGCATTATTTTTACGATTGAACTGTAGATTTATTTCTGCGAACGCGTATCGCCCGCCATAGGATTCCTTGCTTTGGTCCGAAGATGAATGCGAGTGCGAAAAACGCAGTCGTTACTAAAACAATCACTGCACCAGAAGATAAGTTATATAGAAAACTGATATATAACCCGATTACTGCGGATACAGCACCGAAGATGGCGGATAATACAATCATCACCGACAACCGGTTCGTCAATAAGTATGCCGTGGATGCCGGTGTAATCAGCATTGCAACAACAAGAATGATACCCACGGTTTGCAATGAAGCGACCGTTACCATCGTTAGTAGTATCATGATGACATAATGGATTAACCGGTTTGGCAATCCATAAGCGGCTGACATCGTTGGGTCGAATGTACTGATTAGCAATTCTTTATAAAAAAGAATGACGACAAGGAGGACGATTGCTCCGATGATTAACGTTGTCCACATGTCAGAAGATCGTACTGCAAGCACGTTTCCAAACAGGATACTATTCAGGTCCGTACTTGTATGGGCCTTTGCTATTAAAATTATCCCTAATGCGAATGCGGATGAAAAAACAATCCCAATCGATGAGTCACTTTTAATCCGGCTATTTTGATTGATATAGCCAATTCCCAATGCCGTTAACATCCCCGTAACAACTGCACCATAAAAGAAATTGATGCCGAACATATAGGACAAAGCAACACCGGGAAGCACTGCGTGAGAAATTGCGTCTCCCATAAGTGCCATGCCACGTAAAACGATAAAACATCCAATAACACCACAAATGATTCCAACCATGACAGAAGTGAATAAGGCTTTTTGCAAAAACTCATAAGTTAACAAGTCGTTTATGAAGTTCATCAGATAATGACCCCCATGGAATCCAATAGGGAGAATTGTGCATTATAAGCTTTTTTCATCAGTTCAGGTTGGAGTACCTGCTTTACTGGCCCGAATTTGATTAGTTCTTTATTCATCAATATGAGGTCATCGAAGTAATCTGTTACTTTTGAAAGGTCATGATGGACAACAAATACCGTTTTACCATCATCACGGAGCTCTTTTAATATACGGATGATTACTTCTTCACTGGAAACGTCAATCCCTACAAAAGGTTCATCCAGAAAGAATAGATCTGCTTTTTGAGCAAGTGCACGTGCAAGAAAAATACGTTGTTGCTGACCGCCTGATAATTCTCCGATTTGTCGCTTGCTAAACTCCTGCATTCCAACCTTTTCCAAGCAATTATAAGCCAGTTCCTTATCGCTCTTTTTGGGCCTATGGAAAAAACCAAGGCTTGGATACGTTCCGAGTAGTACTGTATCCAGAACTGTAATCGGGAAGTCCCAATCAATAACGGCTCTCTGTGGCACGTATGCAATGTTTTTTCGGATTTGTTTCAATGTCATATCGTTGAATGAAACCTCTCCTGCATCTTTGGAGATCAATCCCAAAATGGCTTTCATCAATGTGGACTTACCCGCCCCATTTGGTCCGATGATGCCAATTAACTTTCCACTTTCAGTTGAGAAGCTTATATCATCCAGCGCTTGTATGCCATAATACGAAACGCGTAAATTGCGTACAGATAAAGAGTTTTCCAACCATTCCACCTTCTTAATGAGTATTTGACTGTAAACATAGCTTATGCTGTAAAGTTTCCCTTGTGCAACTTTTTTTAAGTATAGAACAAATATTTATTTTTGTAAATAGAAAGATATAATGTCTTCGGCTAAGAGGTAAATGCATTTTCTTTCTTCGGTAACCGAACTATCTAAAATAAATGAAACTTCAAGGCGTGTTTATGCGTATAATGAGTATAGAGAGAAACCAATTAGTAAGGCTGTCAAAAATATCCGTCTGCCTCTAGGTCTCGGGTCTTAGACAATTTCCATCCACGGGCGGTTTAGATTATTTGCCAGGTCGTACATAATGGATAGTAGAGATTCGCAAGGGGTTGGGTGCAATGGGAAAAACAATTTATATTGTATTGACGGATACTGGGACATTACTGTCTAAAGCAATCGGCATGTACACACGTAAAGACTTGAATCATGCATCGATTGCTTTTGACGAGCATTTGAACGAAATGTATAGCTTTGGAAGAAAGCAAAGATACAATCCGTTAGTCGGTGGCTTTGTAAGGGAAAATGCTGTAGAGGGAATATTCCGAGGTGCGGATTGCCTAATTTTCAGTTGTGCTGTAACTGATGAACAGTACGACAAGATGCGTCATACAATCCGTCTTATTGAGCAGAATAAAGAGCAGTATAGATATAATTTCATTGGTCTATTTGGTATTGCTTTCAATATCAGAATTCAACGCGATCGTGCTTTTTTCTGTTCTCAATTTGTTGCAACAATTGTTAATGAAGGCGGAGTACCAATGTTTTCTATTAAGCCGAACTTTGTACAACCGCATCATTTCACAAATGTACCGTGTTTGAATCCAGTGTATGAAGGTGATTTAAGGTCTTATTTACACAAAGTAAGAGGAAATCAAGAGCGGAAACCGGTGGGAATAAATAAGTTAAAGAGTTTTGCATCGAAATTATTGGCCTAATTATACGAAATACTTTTTATTTATAAAGGAAAGACTAGGAATAGAGCAATCGCCTTATTTAGGTTGATTGCTTTTCTTTCCCTGCTTATTCATAATCGGTGCCAGTTGCTGCCACAATTGAAAGGCGCAAATGGTGTCAGTAACTGGCACCGGTTTTGTAAACGTGCGATAATAAAGAAAAAGACGAAGTAAGGATGACAAAATGACAAAAACAATTGATTTACAGGTGAATGCAAAAAATATAGCTGATTTCAAGAGAGGTTACCCGCTCATCTTAAAAGATGCAATCATTAATTCCGACGTGTTGACAAAGGAAGGAACTATCGTCCGTTTAATCGACCGCGATAGAAAGTTTGTTGCAAAAGGCTACCATGGTCTTCAAAACAAAGGAATTGGTTGGGTTTTGACACGCAAAGAAGACGAAGAAATTGATTTCGACTTTTTTGCATCGAGAATTGATGCGGCATTTGCAAGACGTGAAACACAGTTTGAAGACCTTGATACAAACGCATTTCGTGTGTTTAACGGCGAAGGCGACGGTATCGGTGGATTGACAATCGATTACTTTGATGGCTACTACATGGTGAGCTGGTATAGTGAGGGGATTTATTCACTTAAGCATCATGTATATGGCGCGCTTGATAAACTTGTTGAATACAAAGGGGTTTACGAGAAAAAACGGTTTGATACAAAAGGTCAATACATTGACCAGGATGATTTCGTAAAGGGCGAGCAAGGTGACTTTCCTATCATCGTAAGAGAGAATGGCATGAATTTCGCGGTTAACTTGAATGACGGAGCGATGACGGGTATTTTCCTTGATCAGCGGGATATTCGTAAAGCAATCCGCGATAAGTATGTAGATGGAAAAAATGTCTTGAATACATTTTCTTATACAGGCGCATTTTCTGTTGCTGCGGCCCTTGGTGGTGCTACGAAAACAACGAGTGTCGACTTGGCCAAACGAAGCCTTGCGAAGACTATCGAACAGTTCAGTGTGAACGGTATTGACTATGAACAACAAGATATTAAAGTGATGGACGTTTTCGAATATTTCCGCTATGCGAAGCGACATGAATTGAAGTTCGATTTAGTTGTTTTGGATCCACCAAGTTTTGCACGTACGAAGAAATACACATTTAGTACTGCGAAAGATTATCCAGCACTCATTGCTGACACGATTGCAATCACTGAGAAAAACGGTATTATCGTTGCGTCTACGAACAATGCGAGTTTCAGCATGAAGAAATTCAAAACGTTCATTGAACAAGGTTTTGCAGATGCAGGCTCTAAGTTTAAAATCCTAGAGGAGTCATCGCTTCCGAAAGATTTCCGGACGAACCGTGATTTCCCTGAATTTAACTACTTGAAGGTCGTTATTATTCAAAAATTGAAATAAGCATTGATTACAAAAAGCCGTGCTGGCATTTATATGGCGCGGTTTTTTTGTATATCATTAAAAGATTTAAACTTATAACTCCATTCGAAACCGATACTGCGCCTACAAATTAAAAATATTCCGAAAGGGAATAAGCCTCCGATTGGCGAATAGTATGGAAAGGGGTTTTGTTGCATTGCAGTAGGATTTTCAACTTTTGAGGGGTGAGCAAATGCTAGGGCTTAACAAAGGGGACGTTCACTTGGTACCACACACAAGTGAATGGAAAAAGGCTTTTATCGACGAAAAAGAATTGCTGAACACACTAATTGGTGAGCATGTGGTGGATATTCAACATATAGGAAGTACGGCGATTGATGGCATTGTGGCGAAACCGCTTCTCGATATTGTCATCGGCGTCAGGTCTATGGAAGATGTGCAGAAATTTGATAAGCACAAGCTGAAAGCGGCGAATTATTACCACTTGGGACGTGTCCAAATAGAAGGAAAAAAAGTGTTTGCCAAGTTCTCTAATTTAGAAGTGTTAACGAAGACGCATGTTCTTCATGTAGTCGAATACGATGGGGATTGGTGGCACCAGCATACTTTTTTTAGAGATTATTTGAACAAAAACCCTGAATCGGCAAAACAATATGAAATACTGAAGAAAGAATTGGCGGAAGAATTTCCCGCTGATGAACGTGCCTATGCAGACCGGAAAAAGAAATTCGTCGACGATATTTTTCTTCAAAGAGGTGAATGAAATGCGATTTAAAAAAGAAAAGGAAAATTATATCCCCGATTATCCAGAAGAACGTTTTTGAAGAATTTAAGGGGAATGAGGGAATAAATAGTTGAAACCTTTTATAGGGATAAAACGTAAATATAAGATGACATAAACTTTTGTTCGTACTGTATAGGTATTTATCTAGCAACAAAACAAAAAACAAAAAAATGAATAGTTGTCAGTAACCTACGTTATTTTTGTAGTCTGGTTTCATGTGTAGTAAAGTATTAAATGATAGCATTTAACGCAAAAAAGTAATTATTCTTGATAAAAAATGAAGGAGTGATGGATTTGGCAATCGTATTGCAAAAAGGACAGAAAATTGATTTGACTAAAGGCCACCCAGGACTGGAGAAAATTATCGTAGGTCTTGGTTGGGATCCAGTTGTGAAAAAGGCCAGCGGATTACGCGGATTATTAGGCGGCGGCGGCGGCGCTGGCGGTTCAAATATGGATATTGACGCTTCAGTTATTATGCTTCAGGATGATAAGTTTGTAGATAAATCTAATTTAATCTACTTTGGTAATTTGAAAAGTAAATGTGGAAGTGTTACGCATACAGGTGATAATACCACAGGGGATGGCGACGGTGATGATGAGCAAGTGCTTATTGACCTGAAAAAAGTACCGACAAATATTAATAAGATGGTTTTCGTAGTTAATATTTATGACTGTGTTAAACGAAAACAGGATTTTGGCCAAGTTGAGAATGCATTTATTCGTGTAATGAATTCATCGAATAACGAGGAATTATTGAAATTTAGCTTATCGGAAAATTATGCAGGTTCAACAAGCTTGACAGTTGCTGAAATTTATCGTCACGGCAACGAGTGGAAGTTCGGGGCTGTTGGTTCGGGGTCGTCTGACGCTGGTTTGTCTGAAATGGTAAAACGCTACTCTTAATCGAACAAAATGGAACTACTATAGTGGGGCAAATAAAAAACAGGAAGAGGTAATGTATCATGGCTATTTCATTAAGCAAAGGACAAAAAGTGGACTTAACAAAATCAAATCCGGGGTTAACAAATATTACAGTTGGACTTGGATGGGATACGAATAAATACGACGGCGGTCAAGACTTTGACCTTGATTCGTCTATCTTCTTATTAGGTGCTACAGGAAAATGCGAAAGCGAAAAAGACTTTATCTTCTTTAATAACCTTGAAGGCGGCAACGGTTCCATCGTTCACACGGGTGATAATTTAACTGGTGATGGTGATGGAGACGATGAGCAGGTTAAAATCAATCTTTCAAACGTGCCACAATCAATTGAGAAAATCAATTTTGCAATTACAATTCATGATGCGGAATCGCGCAATCAGAACTTTGGTCAAGTATCCAATAGTTTTGTACGTATAGTAAACGATGCAACTGGCGAAGAACTAATCCGTTACGATCTGGGAGAAGACTTCTCGATTGAAACGGCAGTCGTTGTCGGAGAACTCTACAGACATGGTGGCGAATGGAAGTTCAATGCAATCGGTAGTGGTTATCAAGGCGGTCTTGCATCACTTGTAAAAGATTACGGACTACAGGCCTAACCAGTTAAATAAAATCTTCAAAAGCGCTGTTTTTATCATTGAAATGGGGGAGTGATCCATATGGCGATTACATTATCAAAAGGGCAAAAAGTGGATTTGACAAAAACAAACCCGGGTCTTGTAAGAGGGGTCATCGGACTTGGTTGGGATACCAATAAGTATTCAGGTGGGCAAGGGTTCGACCTTGATGCATCAGCATTCCTTGTCGATGCAAGCAACCGTTGCCAAAATGACCATGACTTTATTTTTTATAACAATCTTGAACATCCAAGTGGTGCTCTTGTACATACGGGGGATAACCGTACGGGAGAAGGGGATGGAGATGATGAGCAAGTTGTCGTTGATTTTTCCAAAATCCCTGCATACGTTGATCGGATTGGTATTACAGTAACCATTCATGATGCAGATGCTAGAAGTCAGAACTTCGGGCAAGTATCAAATGCATTTGTTCGCTTGAAGGACGAAGCAACTGGAGAAGAGCTTATCCGTTTCGACTTAGGAGAAGACTTTTCTATTGAGACAGCCGTCGTATTTTGTGAGCTCTACAAACACGGGAACGATTGGAAGTTCAATGCAATCGGTAGCGGGTTTTCCGGTGGTCTTGGAGCGCTTTGCCGAAATTACGGCTTAGAGGTATAAACTTTACAGATTGACAAAAGGGGTTAAAGCCTTTTTGCCCTGCATTAAAACAGGAGGAACTAATGGAAATTATTAACGGGATAATAGATACCTACGCCGCCTTCTTTGATTGGGATATGTGGGTAACAGTATTAACGGATCCAGTCAGTTGGGGGTTAATCGGTACACTTGTCATTCTAGAGGGCCTGTTATCGGCTGATAATGCACTTGTTTTAGCTGTAATGGTTAAACCGTTACCAGTTAAACAGCAGAAAAAGGCATTATTCTATGGATTGATTGGTGCTTATGCTTTCCGTTTTATAGCAATTGGTGTCGGCGTCTTCTTGATTAAGTTATGGTGGGTGAAAATACTTGGCGCGGCTTATCTCGCTTGGTTATCCATTCAATACTTTATGGAGAAAAGAAAGGGCAACGACACGGAAGATGAAGTAGAAGATATTAAGGCGAAAGGTATCCTGATTCGTATGTTCGGTACGTTTTGGGGGACCGTTGCTGCTGTTGAAATCATGGATATCGCATTCTCGATTGACAGTGTTCTTGCAGCTTTCGGCGTCAGCGAAGAGATTTGGATACTTCTACTCGGTGGAATGCTCGGTGTATTAATGATGCGTGGAATTGCAGGCGTGTTCTTGAAGTTAATCGAAAAAGTGCCTGAACTTGAAACAACTGCTTATGTACTGATTGCCTTGATTGCCGTGAAGATGGCATTAGGCGTAGTTGGTTTCGAGGTCCACCACTATGTATTCTTCGGCATTCTGATCGTTACGTTCATTGCAACATTTATCATCCATAACATAAATAAGCGTAAAGCAACTTTATAATTTAAAAAAGAAGGCTTTGTCCTTCTTTTTTATTTACTCTAAATCAAGCGTAAGAAGGTGAATAGAATGAGGTATTTTAACGACTTACCCGCAAAGCATAGAGAAGATGTGTTTTTTCAGCAACCAAGAATGATTACAAAACAAATAGATAAAAAGCTACTGGCTCATAGCCTGGGGGCTGTACTGTATATGCCTGCTACAAGATTGGATATTGCTAATTTGGTGATTACAAAAAAGTTTAAGGAACTTGTAACGCTTGTTATCTGTTTGGAAGATGCTGTAGGGGATCTGGAAGTAGCACAAGCGGAAAATCAGCTAGTTATTCATATGCAACAAATAAGTGCTGCGATACATGATGGACAGCTAACGGAAGAAACGACCCCGCTTATTTTTGTTAGAGTGAGAAGCGCTGAACAGATGGCAACTATGGCCGAACGACTTGGTGATTCGCTAGAAAATCTAGTAGGATTTGTGTTTCCAAAGTTTTCTTCAGACAATGCGGATGGTTACTTATCTATACTACGTTCAATTAATGAACGTGCACAGTCCATTATATACGGCATGCCGATTCTTGAATCACCACATGTTCTTTATAAAGAAACAAGGATGGAAGAGCTACTTTTTCTGAAAAATGCTGTGGACAAATACAGCGACCTCATTTTGAACATCAGGGTAGGTGCCACTGACTTATGTGGACTGTATGGATTAAGACGGGATAGCGAAACAACGGTGTATGAAATTTCGATTGTGCGTGAACTGATTACCGACATCGTAAATATATTTGGCAGAGAGCCGGGTGGCTACGTCATTTCAGGTCCAGTTTGGGAACACTTCCCTTCGAATGATCGAATTTTAAAACCGCAACTTCGTCAAACTTTATTCCATGAGCATCAGGGCAGTGAAGGACTTCTATTGAGAAAAGAATTAATCCGTAAAGACTTTGATGGATTGATTCAAGAAACATTGTTGGATAAAGCGAACGGCCTAGTCGGAAAAACAATTATTCACCCATCGCATCTTTTGCCCGTACAAGCATTGCTTGTTGTCACGAAAGAGGAATACGTGGATGCGCTCAGCATCGTTAAGCAAGCAACAGGGGAAAAAGGTGTATTTAAAAGTGAATTCCAAAACAAAATGAATGAAATTAAGCCGCATCTAAACTGGGCTAAAAAAGTATTGATTAAGTCGGAAATATATGGGGTGTACCATGAAGACTGCACATTCATCGATTTGTTGTCCGAGCCAATTTACACATAATGTTGGTGAATCCATGACAGTGGATGTGAAAATCAATCACAATCCATTTGGGCTACCTCCTAACTCACTGTATGAAATGGCTGCGCGGATTAACAAAAAACGTTCATTTTTATTTGTAAGTAAAGTGTTGGGAAAACATATTCCCTTGCATCCAGAAATGCCGTTGGTTGCAGCTGCACTTTTAGCTACCATTTACTACGAAGGAAAGACATCGGAACAATCGAATGAAAAAAAGTTGCTCATCGATGCGTTAAAAGAGGGTTCAAAAGAGACTTTACAAACTGCGAACTCCGTAATTCAAAAGATGAATTATGAATTGGGAGAGCCAGTAATTTTTATTGGTTTTGCAGAAACAGCGACGGCACTGGGCCATGGTGTTTTCGACTGTTTTACGGATGCGACCTATATTCATTCGACAAGGGAAATGCTTGTGGATAAAGAAGTCACTTTGTATTTTGAAGAAGAACATTCTCATGCGACCGATCAGCGCTGTTATGCACCGGAACACTTATTGGATCATGAACGACCGATTTGCCTTGTAGATGACGAAATTACAACAGGGAAAACGGCGTTGAATATTATTGCGTCCATTCAAAAACGATTTCCGCGCAAAGAGTATACTGTTTTATCACTTTTAGATTGGAGAAGTGAAGAGGACCGTTTGCGTTTGCGTGAGTTTGAAGAAACAAACAATGTTACGATAAACACTTTTTCTTTATTAGCAGGTGTAATTCAGGTCAATGGAGTACCCGCATTACCCGAAGAGGCCGGGAAAGACGAACAAGCCGCTTTCAAAACGCCTGATTTTAATAGAATTAATTTACATTCTCTACCTGCTTCTATTTCAGACTATACGTTTTCATCTATGGACTCTTCAGGAGTTGAAAATAATTCCTCCTATTCAGCTTTGACAGGAAGATTTGGAATCTCTTCAAATAATAGAAAAGACATTGAAGCGTATTGCCAGCGTGCGGGGGCCTATTTGAAAACGCATCGTAAAGGGAAGAAGACACTATGTCTTGGGACCGGAGAATTCATGCACATTCCAATGAAAACAGCTACATATATGGGTGAGGGCATTTGGTATCATTCAACGACAAGAAGCCCTATTTTTCCGATAGACGAAAAAGGATATCCAGTGAAAAGCCGGTTTTCTTTTGACAGCCCCGATGATCCCTCCATTATGAATTATGCGTACAACGTTGCAGACGAACAATATGATGAGGTATTTCTATTTTTTGAGCGTCCGATTGACGATTCAAGACTAGCTCCTATGTTGCAACAGTTTAATGGATTGCCTGTCATCCACATTGTAGATTTTACTTGAAAGGAGTGGTTGAATGGTAGACCGTAAAATGAAAACGGTTACGGGCAGTTATTCACCTAAAGATGTCATCTTTTTATTGAAGGATTTATCTGAAGCAAGCCTTGAACGTAGCTTGGATGTAAGAGAGCAAGCCATTCAAAGTGGTACTCATTATTCAGAGATGCTCCCTGTTGAATATGAACCGACTGAAGCGTACTTGAAATTGTTTCATGAGTCGCTTCATACATATAAGAGAAAAGTGGCAACGGCTATTGGGACAGTGTCAGAACTAATCGTTGAAAGGAAAGGGACCGGGATTGTACTTGTTTCACTTGCAAGGGGAGGTACACCGGTCGGTATTCTGATTAAGCGCTATGTAAAAGAAGAGTACGAACTCGATGTACCCCACTACAGTGTATCAATTATTCGTGGACGTGGCATCGATGAAAACGCGATGATGTATATAGCTCGTAAGCATCCTGACAAAAGAGTCGTTTTTGTAGATGGATGGACAGGAAAAGGTGCAATCTCTAAAGAGTTGACGAAATCCGTTCATTCCATTAAGGAAAAGCATGGCATTACTTTGGATGATGAACTTGCAGTATTAGCGGATCCTGGGTATTGTTCATCATTATTCGGAACCCGAGAAGACTTTCTAATTCCAAGCGCTTGCTTAAATTCAACGGTGTCGGGCCTAGTCAGCCGCACAGTTTTAAACGATCTTTGGATTGACGAAACGGATTTCCATGGCGCCAAAGTATACTCGGAACTGTGTGAGAAAGACGTATCGAATCATTTTATTGGTGTGATTGAAAATGAATTTAAAGCTGCAGCCCCGTTCATTCAGGAAGCGAAACAGTCATTACAGCAAATAGACACAACCCCTACCTGGATCGGATTAAAGACAGTTTCCTTAATCCAGGAACACTTTGGAATTGAGAATATCAATTTTGTCAAGCCGGGTGTCGGAGAAACGACCCGTGTCCTGTTAAGGCGATTGCCTTGGAAGATTCTTGTTAAAGACCTGAATAACCCTGACCTAGGACACATCTTCCAGCTTGCAAATGAAAGGGGTGTTCCGGTGGAGGAATATGAACAAATGACATATACTTGCTGTGGACTTATTAAGCCATTGGAGAATGATATATGATATTTGCAAGTGATTTGGACTCGACGCTTATTTATTCATACAGGTCTTACGGCGGGTCTGAATGGGACTTTCCAGTTCGCAATATTGAAATATTTGATGATAGAGAAATTACGTTCATGACTGAGAAAGCAATCAAACTTCTACGAGAAGTGGCTGATGAGATGATGTTTGTCCCTGTCACCACAAGAACAGAAGAGCAGTATAACCGAATTAGTCTTTTCCATGAAGAAATACGTCCTACTTATGCAATTACAACCAATGGCGGAGTTGTGCTGAAAAATGGAGAAATAGATTTTGATTGGCAGGACTATATTAGTAAAGAAGTAAGCAGAAGTGCATTATCAGTGGAAGACGTTAAACGTAAAATAGAAGAGACGGCAAATGGATCGTGGCTAAAAGCGATTCGTATAGTAGATTCATTCTTTATTTACTTAATCATAAAGCCAGAGCATGCTCCGGAAGAGCTGATGCGGAAGTATGCAGTGTGGGCTGCCGATCATGGTTGGTTTTTTTCTAAGCAAGGCAGGAAAGTATATTTTATTCCATCTTTTATAAACAAGTGGGATGCAGTTCACTATCTTTCTGAGAAAGAAGGAAAGAAGACGGTATATACAGCGGGGGATTCTAATCTTGATCTTTGTTTAATCGAGCAGGCAACGTTTGGGATTATTCCGCGGCATGGGGAAGCGGCTGTAGAAAATAGCCATCTAGGATTGACGCAAAAAGAAGGTATACTGGCAGCGGAAGAAATCCTGGAAACGGTTCTTTTAAAGCGCCATACACCCGGTGCCATTTACTGACACCATTTGTACCCTTCAAATTGCGGCAGCGACTGGCACCGAAGTGAAAACGTTTGTAAAAGGGGGGGAGCGTAGTTGATAAGAAAACCGATGCTCATGACGATTGATTATACAAATTGGATGACTGAACTGGTCAAACCAATTAGCGCTCGTCCGAATTACCAGTTAGAAACTGATAATGTGCAATACAGTCGTGTTGCAGCTCGTATTACCGGAACTGGATTTGATGAAACAGAGTACCTGCTTGCACTTTATAAGGCTGGCCAAGCGCCTGGAGTGCATGTGTTATCTGAATCACTGGATAAAAAAATAACTTCAGAACGGTTTCAATCTATTCAACGAATTTACGACCTTATACAGGAAAAGCCTAATCTATCCATTAACCGCTTTGTTGCTTTTTTAGAGGGAGAACAGTTACTGCCGAGGTATAACCAGGACCCAGATTTTAATAGGCTTATTCGGGCGGCGCTCATTGAAGTGTTCGGGTTGTTTCAAAAAAAACATACAGGCGCATTTAATCACCCCGAATTCAGACGTGTTTTCCTGGATATGATTAAATGGACGTGGAACCATTTGGATAAATGGGTAAATGAAACACCGATTACTGAAGATATTCCACATGTAATTTGGTACGGAGATATGAACAAAAGCCAGGAATACTTTTTATTTTATTTGATAGTATTAGGGATAGATGTTGTTGTTCTTCATCCCGAAGGAAAAGATGACTTTAAGGAAATTGATCCGGAAAACAAATGGACGGTTTCAGTGAAATACCCGTCCACGATGAAAATCCAGCCTTTTCCGAAAGAAGAACCGAAGCGGCAAGGGACAGTTGCGTATAGAGCCTCAAAAGAAATTGATCATGTACTGCATCACGAGGGATCAGCGTTTTATAAACCATGGCAGTTCCGAAATCATTTACCTGTTTCAGTCACATTGAAAACAACGTATGACGAAATCTTTTTACTGGCAAAAGAGAAAGCGTTTATCCGCCCGAATTTTTCATCCACCGCAGAGGAAGTGAGCATCCCCTCGCTATTTGCCAAAGTTTCAGGCGTTTCTACTAATCGAAAAGAGTATTGGGATAAACTGCACGGTTTAACAGGTCATTCGAACTGTGTAACGGTGAACAATTTTCCATACACGCAAGATATAAAGGCGAATAACCAATTTCATTATCAACATGCACTTGGTAGTGATGGGCGATTGGATTCTGAAAAAATGATGAAGGGCAACTGGTGGCAGTACGGCCAACTTCATGATGGTGTACAAAAAGGGATTGCAACAGCAATTGCACGGATGTGTGCCAATCCGAAAATGAAGGCACAACCGGGGGAAAGCAAGGAGCATATACAGTTATACTTGTTTACCCAGGCGACAGCCATTCCAGTAGAGCTACTTAATATCATGCAAACATTTGACTATTCACAAGACGTTCCAAAAGTGGTTTTATACAATACTGAAAAGAATGGTGTGCTATCAAAAGCCGATGCAGCGTTGCTGTTATTATTGAATGAGTTCGGATTGGATATCGTTTTATATAATCCGCCAGGTCATAATGACTTGGAAATGTATATTGACAAAAAGTATTTTGATCATCACATGCTTGACGATATGGTATTCGATTATTCATTTCAAGAGCGGAGAAAAGATATACCGATAGTAAGTAGTTTTTTAAATAGGCTTTTTAATGGGAGGGATTGATGGGTATGGAAGATACAAAAAATTATGAGGTTGAATTGTTAACTGAAAATAAGGCTGAAGCGATGCGGGTTCAATTACGAAATGACCCGGAAGTTCAAAATTTGGTTCGGTCAATCGATACAAGAAATCAGACGGGACTTTTGGAGTTTGGGAAAGAACCTGCTGTTGAAATTTCAACTTTTTCGGATCGGATACTTGCTTCAATGCAGTCTTCAAGTGTCACCGATTCAAGCGTGATGTTGAGACAACTTGGCAAAACAATGGATAAGTTCGACAAAAATGATTTTGACGAGCCTAAGGGTTTCATTGGCAGGTTATTTAATCGTGGCGAAAAAATGATTGAAAAAGTTTTTGGGAAGTATCAAACGATTGGTAAGGAAATCGAAAAGATTCATATCGAAATCTCGAAGTATCAGGATGAAATGGTGCGCTCAACCAATAATATGGATGAAATGTATGAACAAAACTACAATTATTATATGGCGCTTGAAAAGTATGTTGTAGCAGGCCAGGTTAAAGTGGAAGAAATGAAAGAGTTGGTCCCCGCACTTCAACAGCGTGCAGCGGGTGGCGATCAACTGGCGCAAATGGAATTGGATACATTGAACAACTCAGTTCAATCGCTTGAAGAACGGGTTTATGATCTAGAAATGGCAAGAATGGTTGCATTACAAACGGCACCGCAACTTCGACTTTTACAACGCGGGAATACGAAACTGATCGGGAAGATTAATTCAGCCTTCATTACGACGATTCCAATTTTCAAAAACGGGATTATTCAAGCTGTCGCTGCTAAACGTCAGAAATTAGTTGCGGACTCAATGAGTGAACTTGATAAGCGGACGAATGAAATGCTCTTGAAAAACTCCCAGAATATCGCAAATCAGAGTGTGGATATTGCACGTCTTGCGGGTGGTCCAAGTATTAAAATTGAAACGATTGAAGAGAGCTGGAGTACAATTGTAAAAGGGCTTGACGAAACAAGAGCCATTGAAGATGAAAACAAACGTGCGAGAGAAGACGGCATGAAACGAATTGCACAATTGCAGGATACAATGAAAAATCATGGTAAATAAATACGCTCAAAAAAGGAGAATCCATCATGATGGATTCTCCTTTTACTTATAGCGATTATTCACTAAGTTCAACGTTGTGATAAACTTGTTGGACGTCTTCCAAGTCTTCCAAAGCATCAATCATTTTTTCGAATTGTATCTGTGCATCGGCAGGTATAGGTAATTCGTTTTGCGCGAGCATTGTGAGTTCCGCAATTGTAAATTCTGTAATGCCCACTGTTTTGAATGCCTCTTGTACGGCATGGAACTGATCTGGTTCAGCATAGACGATGACCGTATCTTCTTCTTCTAAAATATCCCGAACTTCGACGTCTGCTTCCATTAGAAGTTCCAATACCTCATCAGCTGTTTTCCCTTCAAGACCAAAAACAGCAGTGGCATCGAACATATAAGAAACAGATCCGCTGACGCCCATATTCCCACCATTTTTACCGAATGCAGCACGTACTTCCGAAGCGGTACGGTTAACATTGTTCGTCAGTGTGTCGACAATGACCATCGATCCGTTCGGTCCAAAACCTTCATAGCGAAGCTCATCGTAATTTTCCTCAGAACCGCCTTTCGCTTTTTCGATTGCACGGTCAATGATTGCTCTTGGCACACTATATGTCTTGGCGCGTTCCACGACGACTTTTAAGGCTTGATTCAATTCGGGATCGGGTTCCCCTTGTTTTGCAACCACATAAATTTCACGGCCGAACTTCGCATAGATACGGCTTGTTTCGCCATCTCTGGAAGCTTTCTTCTCTTTAATGTTATTCCATTTGCGTCCCATTATATATCACTCTCTTTCCGTATAAGCATAGAGTTAGTCGAACTATTATACATCCATTATATGAATGATGACAAGTGGGAATGGTTGAGAACTGGATATGTCGGGGCATAGAATGCCATTGAATCCGTTGTCGGCGGACGCTTTTCGCAGTCAGGCTAACAGCAGTGCATCCAAATCGGCTATTTCAATTTTACGTTGCGTTGTTTGGTTAATCCAGCCTGCATCTTCAAAATCAGCTAGTTTGCGGCTAATCGTTTCCGGTGTTGTGCCCAGATGGGAAGCGAGGTCTTTTCGTGTCATCGGTAAAACAATTGTAGTCATTTTTTGTTCTTCAACTTGATCGGCAAGGTACATGGCAACGCGCGTCTCCACCGTTTCCATCGCAATGTTGGCCGCTTGTTGCTCCGTTTTTGCAAGTCGATTGGAGAATTCTCCAAGCACTTTCAGTGAGACAGCAGGATATTTCAATAAAAATTGTTGGAAACTTTCGCGGTCCATGACGCATAATTCAATAGGTTCCATTGCTTCTGCATAAGCATCATGAACAGTTTCGTTGAATAAAGAAAGTTCTCCTGTGAAATTACCAGGCTCCAATATACGGACGAGTTGCTCTTTGCCGTTGTCGGACAGGCGGTAAACTTTTACGCGACCTTTATGAACAATATATAAACCGTCCGATTTGTCACCGGCATGGTAAATCGTATGATTGCGTTTATAGGAGACGGAATGTGTCGCCTTGACGATTTCCTCCATTTCAGCCGGCGTTAGATGGTTGAAGATTGGAACGATGGAAATACAGTGTTTCCGCATGCCCATTGTACCTTCAGTATGATGATCACAACTTTTTTCGCTTGTCATTTCAATTACACCTCATTCTGTTAGTAGTACCGGTTCAGGTTGCTTCTTATTCTTACTCTTTTTTGCATAGCGTACTAATCTGATTTCATTCAGAATGACAATAAGTACACTCAATTCATGGACGAGCATACCTGAGGCAAGAAATATCTTTCCCACAAGTACACCGGTCAGAAGAAGGATGACTGTTCCGACTGCAAAAAATGTATTCTATTTCATATTGCGGATTGTAGTTTTTGCAAGGGAGTAGGCGTGTGCGAATTGCTCCAAGCGGTCTGCCATAAGAACGACATCGGCAGTTTCCATAGAGACGTCCGTACCGCCTTCTCCCATAGCAAGACCGATATCGGCTGTAGCAATTGCAGGGGCATCATTAATACCGTCCCCGGCCATTGCTACGCGGTGACCCGCTGCTTGTAGTTTTTTATAGCATAGTCATCAACGACATCCCATATGACAATCCCTTCGGTAGCCATTAGCTTACGGTTTCCGATGGCAAATTCTTTTTCTTTAATTTTAGCACGGATGCCGTTGCCCTTGATAACTTCTGCTTTTTCATGTTCTTTATCTTCCAATTTATAGCGGATATGGCTAGGGTTTATGTTGTTGTTTCTTCCTTCCTTCATTCCTTCTGTCTATAACATAAGGCGTTCCGTTGGGGGGACCTTGATATCCATCAAAAAAAACCTTGAAAACGGAAGCTATGAACCTGGTAACGGGAAGGGAAAGAGAAGATAAGATATTAATTCTTTTTCTTACGGCAATAGTCGCTTATACTAAGGAAGTACGTTTATCCCGCATTAACGGGCAGTAAGACCCCCAACTTCAAGTCTTCAAGGAAACAAGAAGAATAAGTGGGGGGTCAACTGCCCGTAAAAGCCCGAATGGCTTAACTAACAATCAGCGGGGGATAAGAACCCCCCACTGATTGAAGTTTCGCTTTATCCCCTTATAGAAAGGAACAGACGCATGGAACTTATTTATAAAGGCAAGACAAAAGATGTTTACAAAGCAGAAGGTAACAACGTACTTCTGAAATTCAAAGATGATGTAACCGGAGAAGACGGTGTTTTCGATCCGGGGGCGAATACTGTAGGACTTACAATTGAAGGCGCAGGACAAGCGGGTCTCCGAATGACGAAGTTCTTTTTCGAGAAGTTTGCTGAAAAAGGAATTCCAACTCATTATGTCGCTGCTGATATTGAAGCATCAACGATGACAGTAAAATCAGCTACTGTCTTTGGTAAAGGGCTCGAAGTCATTTGCAGATTCCGTGCAGTCGGTAGTTTTCTACGTAGATATGGTGCGTATTGCGAAGAGGGACAGCCTTTGGACGCGTTTGTCGAAGTGACGATTAAAGACGACGAACGGTTAGATCCGCCGATATCAAAAGATGCACTCGCATTACTTGATATTTTAACAAATACAGAATATGACACGCTTAAAACAGTAACGAAAGAAATCTCGAACGTCGTTAAAGAAGAATTGGCTGCAAAAGACCTTGAACTTTATGACATCAAACTTGAATTCGGACGTGATAGCGTAACGGGTGAAGTTATGCTTATCGATGAAATTTCAGGTGGAAATATGCGTGTGTATAAAAATGGTACATACATTACACCGATGGATCTTGAAAAACGGATCTTTGCATAACTGATAAAAACGGCTGTTGACCTCTTTATAAATAGGGTCAACAGCCATTTTTATTTATTTATTTCATGAAATCAAGTTTCCTTACATAAAAGCACAGATTAAAGCCATCCTCCTAAAGAAGAGTATTCTGAGGAGGAATTGATTTGAAGCATAAGATCGGATTATCCATCATGCTATCTGCACTTGTGATTGCAGGGGGATGTGTGAAGAAAGACGCTAAGGTTCCGGTAAGTGGGGAAAATGTAAAAAGTGTTGAAGCGCCCATCGTGAATACAGAAGGGGAATCGATTGGCGAAGTAAGTTTTGTTGAAGCGAAGGACGGCGTGACAATCACGATTGACGCTGAAGGATTTACGCCAGGTATTAAAGCCGTTCATATTCATGAAACAGGCGTCTGTAAGCCACCGGATTTCAAGTCTGCCGGAGGTCACTTCAATCCCAAACAAAAAGAGCATGGATTTGATAACCCGAAAGGATTTCATTTAGGGGATCTGCCAAATATTGAGGTGGACGCGGAAGGGAAATTATCCGCCCAGTTGACGACTGCCGAGTTAACATTGAAATCAGGCGCTGAAAACTCCATTCTCGATGATGATGGCAGTGCACTAGTCATCCATGAGAATGCGGATGATTATAAAACAAATCCCGCAGGTAATGCAGGTGATCGAATTGCATGCGCAGCTATCATGCGTGAGTAATTGAGAGTAAATTATTTAAATGAGTTCCTGGAACTTTGCTGAATTCAAAAACCAACTTTTACATCGTTTGAATGTAAAAGTTGGTTTTTGGATTCTGGCTTTGAAATGACCTTTTGCATCGACCACTTTTTTCACTTTGATATGTTTAGCACCTTGTAATGAGATGACTTTCATCAAAATCCTACCGCCCGGATTACAGTATACGTTTCCTTAAATGTGATTCATTAACCACGGTGGGAATGACTGCATCATTTAAGCAGAAAGTTTTCCGTATAAAATGGTTGGGATTTTTCATTGAACGCCACGCCAGTACCAAGATGGCTATATTTGTCCAATAAAATGTTTTCACGGTGACCTGCAGAGTTCATCAAGCCTTCATGAGCAAAGATGCTACTCGATTGGCCATATGCAAGATTCTCGCCGGCGCCGCGGAATTTGATGCCGTCATCTTCCATCCTATCGAACGGGGATTTCCCTTGCTTGTTTTCATGATTGAAATAATCGTTAACAGCCATATCGGTACTATGCTTACGGGCTGTGTCCGAGACAATTCCGTCCCACTTGAGGAAGTTCAGTCCATGGCGGACACGTGCTGCATTTGTAAGGTCAAAAAGCTGTTGCTCGAAGCCGTTTCGTAACGCTGCATCGCCACTAGCGTAGATACCGGGCTTTTTCTGTTCAAGTGAGGCAGCGATAAGTTGAATTGCCGTAACCGTTTTGTCTTGATGCAGATCATAATAGACGTATGTATACGTATCTCCATTTTTGAACACATCGAAGCCTTCACTTTCTTGAAGGACATAGATATTCAAGCCTTTGCGAATCTCCTTGATTGGTTCGCCGAACGTTTCGCGCACTGTAGACTTAGTTGATCCGTAGCGGATGCCTGATTTCGAAGAGATTAAATCATCATTCGTGTAAATCGCATTCACCCTTCGTTTATCGTCGAACGAAATCATAACAAAATTGTGATAGCCTTCATGGTACGTATACCACTCTGTGCCATACTCATTCTTTGAATGGCTTTTCGCAACACCTAGTTCAGCTGTCACTTTCTCTTCTGGACTACCAAGCTCGATATTGTGGATGGAAAGTTGCGTCTTTACGGGTTTCTTCAAAATAGGTTTCACAATCTCTTCAGCAGGTTCTACCTCTTCCAGGCGAGAGGAAAGAAGATGAACTGCCTTATCTGCAGTATCACTAATATAGCGGATTGCTGTGGATAATGTTTCTATACTCATCATGGAATCGATTTTGGCATCGACGGGTTCAAGAAAAGAGATGTCGACGTATTTCGAGACCGGTTCTTCCCAAAATGGTTTGACGCTATAAAGTATGGCAATGAATAGAATGAATAGGAAAAATCGTTTCACGAAAATCGCCTCCTTTCGTCTATTGTAACCTTTTGATGGTCGTTGAATACAGTACGAAGCAAATCGATGCCCATTCGTGTCTTTGTAGGTTTTTTGGAGGTATATAGTTACAGGCGGTGATAACCCGGTTTGAGTCGGTGATAAAAGAATGAGCCGGTGATAACCCACCCCACGGCGGTGATAAACCCCGTCGAGCCGGTGATAACCCACGCTTAGTCGGTGATAAACCCTACTAGGCTGAGATGATACCGTTTCACTACCTTATGAAAAACGGTATACTGATAGGACAACTGACGATCGGAGTTTAATAACTATGACTTTATCGAGGAAAGAAATAAACGCACAACTTATGGAGGCGCATGCACATCTATTCAGATGTCCGAATTGTGCAGCTGGAATGGAAATGTTCAACAGTTCAGCGCTTTTCTGTTTGAACAACCATTCATTCGATTTATCGAAAAACGGCTATGTCAATTTAGCACCACAGGCTCATGTGACGAAATACGATAAATCGCTTTTCGAGGCTAGAAAAACTGTCATGGCAAGTGGATTTTTCAAACCTGTTCTTGATTTCATGACACATCGTTTAGCTGTTCGTCTAGGGAAGGGTGAACAATCAGTCGTACTGGATGCGGGGTGTGGGGAAGGCACGCATTTGTCATCGATTTTATCGCAATTAACGGGTGTAACGGGCGTTGGCATTGACTTGGCAAAAGAAGGTGTTGCAGCGGCTTCAAAAATGTATCCGGGCACCATTTGGACCGTAGCGGACCTTGCGAATTGCCCATTTGCAGACGAACAATTCGATGCCATCCTCAACATCTTGTCACCGGCAAACTATGCAGAGTTCACGCGCCTTCTGAAACCCGGTAAGCTGATACAAAAAGCTGTTCCTGAAAGCGGCTATTTAAAAGAGCTCAGGGATATATTTTATGAAGGTAAGGAGCAAAAAGAAGACTCTAATCCTGTAGGCAGGTTTGCTGAACATTTCGACGAGGTTCAAACGGAGCGCATTACATATTGTTTCGAGCTGCCTAAAGGACTACTGGCACCACTTATTCGAATGACGCCGCTCACATGGGGGACTAGTCCTGAAAAGATAGAAGAAGTACTTAGGATGGATATTCCCGAGATTACGGTTGATTTCACAATTATCTCAGGTGTGAAAAGAGTGGAGTAGCAAAAGGGGTGAATAACGATGTTTGGTGGGATCAGTAGTATACCGAGCTGGTTTTACATTGTCGCAATTGCGGTCGTTATTTTGATTGTAATCATTACAGAATGGAAAACCAAATGAATGGAGGAATTTAAAGTGGTAAAAAAGGCTACGGATAAGCGTCAAAAACCTAAATTATCTGCGGAACATGAATTGATGCGGATAGATGATATTTGGAAAAGCGAAGGGTATGTTGAAAGGGTCCGTTTCGAAGCTGGGCTTTTAGTCGGTGAAGAGGGAGGTAGGCTTTCGTTTGACGATTGTTTATTCAAAGACGTATCATTTGCCGGAAGTGATTTGAAGAGTGCAGAATTCGTTGACGTTCGTTTCGATACATGTGATTTCTCAAATGCCAATCTCCAAAATGCAACATTCCATAGATGTGAAATTGTGAATTCTAAATTAACGGGAACAGACTTTGCAAACTCGAGCATGGGACATACGTTAGTTAGTGAGTGTGATGGAAGGTATATGAATTTCAGTTTTTCGCGAATGAAGGAAGTCGAATTCAGTACGTGTAATTTAACAGACAGCGAGTTTTATGAATGTACATTTAAGGGTGTGCGGTTCAAATTATGTAAGATGGACAATATTAATTTCATGGAAACTGAACTGAATGGTGTCGATTTATCGGAAAGTACATATGATCGGATTGAAGTGACACTTCCTAAAATTGCGGGCTGTATTGTGTCAACAGACCAGGCAATCGGATTTGCTCGTGTCCTTGGATTATCCGTGAAAGAAGAATGATGGTATACTTAAATGAAAATAGAGTGGAAAAGAGTGAACATATATGTTGACATTTGAACAAAAGCAGGCAGTTATCGAATCATTTCCCGAACTAACACGAAAAGAAGTGTCCTTGAAACGGGTCAATTACCATTACGAAGAAAGTCTTTTCGATAAAACAGTCGTTGTGCAGCATCTTCACCCAAATGGCAACGGCTTCATCTATGTTGCGGGCATTCCGGGCTATGATGCAGATGAACGTGGACTCGTGAACATCCGTGAGGCATCAGAAGAAGAGCTACGTAATACAATCACCGATTCCATCCAGGCGCTTTCTGAAGGTGAAGAACAAAAACTACCTGTTGAACAGAAATGGGTGAATAGCGACAATGAAGAACTTCTGCTTGTGGAAGAGTACGGAGCTTGGAATTTGTATCACGGTGCAAACTTAGAAGACAGTTTTGGCGACTATTCCGAAGCGATTGCTTATTTGAAAGAAGAGCGATTCATCTTCGTAAAAGGTGAGCGTGACGGTGAATGAAGGGGAAAATACTTGTAGTAGCCATTGTTGTAGTTACAATCGCGATTATTATAGCCATTTACTTTACGATGACAGCCACGTTTAATAAAAGCATTAATGAAAATGGAATGGAACCCGTCGTTGAATGGGTAAGCGAAAGCGATATCAATTGACGCATAGAAAAGGATTGTCCTACAAGTTGGAAACGCAGCGACTTCAGGGCAATCCTTTTTTGTGCGATGAAAAAAGTGGGGATGTTTTGAAATTGGAGATGGAGTGATCCTAAAGCGTCTCTGCGCGCTCAAACATGCCGCCGAAGCGATCAATCCACGGCCCGCGCGCTCAAACATGCCTCCGAAGCGATCAATCCACGGCCCGCGCGCTCAAACATGCCTCCGAAGCGATCAATCCACGGCCCGCGCGCTCAAACATGCCGCCGAAGCGATCAATCCACGGCCCGCGCGCTCAAACATGCCGCCGAAGCGATCAATCCACGGCCCGCGCGCTCAAACATGCCGCCGAAGCGATCA
Source organism: Filibacter tadaridae (assembly GCF_900609045.1). Taxonomy (GTDB): domain Bacteria; phylum Bacillota; class Bacilli; order Bacillales_A; family Planococcaceae; genus Sporosarcina; species Sporosarcina tadaridae. The sequence goes on along the minus strand of NZ_UXAV01000019.1, from coordinate 5 downwards.
ATCCA
>NZ_UXAV01000060.1 GCF_900609045.1 Filibacter tadaridae | reverse complement strand
GAGCCAGCCGCCGAAGGTGGGACAGATGATTGGGGTGAAGTCGTAACAAGGTAGCCGTATCGGAAGGTGCGGCTGGATCACCTCCTTTCTAAGGATTATTACGGAATATAGAACGAGGTTCTATACATTGACGTTTTGCGTTCAGTTTTGAAGGTTCATGATAAAGTGACATTTTCACTTTATAGTAGAATCTTTCAAAACTTGTTCATTGAAAACTGGATAAAACGACATTGATTGCAACAAATCAAGAATCAACCGAGAAGAATTCAATTCTTCTTCGAATAGATCACTTCTGTGATT
>NZ_UXAV01000009.1 GCF_900609045.1 Filibacter tadaridae | reverse complement strand
CGGGTGATAGCGTGCCTTTTGTAGAATGAACCGGCGAGTTACGATTCCATGCAAGGTTAAGCAGAGAATGCGGAGCCGCAGCGAAAGCGAGTCTGAATAGGGCGAATGAGTATGGGGTCGTAGACCCGAAACCAGGTGATCTACCCATGTCCAGGGTGAAGGTAAGGTAACACTTACTGGAGGCCCGAACCCACGTACGTTGAAAAGTGCGGGGATGAGGTGTGGGTAGCGGTGAAATTCCAATCGAACCTGGAGATAGCTGGTTCTCTCCGAAATAGCTTTAGGGCTAGCCTCAAACGTTAGAATCTCGGAGGTAGAGCACTGTTTGGACTAGGGGCCCATCCCGGGTTACCGAATTCAGACAAACTCCGAATGCCGATGATTTATGTTTGGGAGTCAGACTGTGGGTGATAAGATCCATAGTCGAGAGGGAAACAGCCCAGACCACCAGTTAAGGTCCCCAAGTATTCGTTAAGTGGAAAAGGATGTGGCGTTGCCCAGACAACCAGGATGTTGGCTTAGAAGCAGCCATCATTTAAAGAGTGCGTAATAGCTCACTGGTCGAGTGGCGCTGCGCCGAAAATGTACCGGGGCTAAACGAATCACCGAAACTGTGGATTGACACCTTTGGTGTCAGTGGTAGGAGAGCGTTCCAAGGGCGTCGAAGCTAGACCGTAAGGACTGGTGGAGCGCTTGGAAGTGAGAATGCCGGTATGAGTAGCGAAAGAAGGGTGAGAATCCCTTCCACCGAATGCCTAAGGTTTCCTGAGGAAGGCTCGTCCGCTCAGGGTTAGTCAGGACCTAAGTCGAGGCCGAAAGGCGTAGACGATGGACAACAGGTTGATATTCCTGTACCACCTCCCCGCCGTTTGAGTAATGGGGGGACGCAGTAGGATAGGGTGAGCGCGCTGTTGGTTATGCGCGTCTAAGCAGTGAGGTGTGGAACGAGGCAAATCCCGTTCCTATAACATTGAGCTGTGATGGCAAGGGGAATTATCCCCGGAGTCCCTGATTTCACGCTGCCAAGAAAAGCCTCTAGCGAGGCGGGAGGTGCCTGTACCGCAAACCGACACAGGTAGGCGAGGAGAGAATCCTAAGGTGATCGAGAGAACTCTCGTTAAGGAACTCGGCAAAATGACCCCGTAACTTCGGGAGAAGGGGTGCTCTGGTAGGGTGTTAAAGCCCGAGAGAGCCGCAGTGAATAGGCCCAGGCGACTGTTTAGCAAAAACACAGGTCTCTGCAAAACCGTAAGGTGAAGTATAGGGGCTGACGCCTGCCCGGTGCTGGAAGGTTAAGAGGAGAGGTTAGCGCAAGCGAAGCTT
>NZ_UXAV01000033.1 GCF_900609045.1 Filibacter tadaridae | reverse complement strand
CCTGACAGGGAACTCAATCTCATCACCACTCTCACAAATGGAGGTTGAAGTCACATGGGGACTAGTAAACATTATCACATTCAAGGGAAAAAAGGGAGTCGATTTAGCGATCAACTGCGCGGGATTAATCTTGAACAGGTCTTGATTGTCGCAATCGATGCTGCTAAGCTCCACCAAAAAGCCTTAATATGCAATTATTTTGGCGATGTTATTGAAGAATCCTTTTTCTTTTCCGTTAACTCTATTGGGATTGAGGAGCTATGCAACAAAATCAAAGAAGCTTCCAAAAGAACAAATGCTCAGCGCATCTTTTTGGGTGTCGAGGCAACAGGGCATTATTATGAAGATATTGTCCGCGAACTAGGTACCAGAGGATACGGTGTTCAAATCTTTAATGCATATACAACTTTTGAAGAAAGATCAAGCGCACTAAGTTGGTGTAAAACGGACGATTTAGATTTAGTAGCTATTGCACATGCCGTTATGCAAAACAAAGGAACCCAATTTACTCTATCAGAAGGTATTCAGCGTCAACTGCTCACTCTTTCTAGGGCGAGACGTAGTGAAGTAAACAGGTGCTCCACATTAAAGGTAGAAATCAGAGTATTGATGGATCATATTTGGCGTGAATACCAAGGCTTCGCTATTTCGGATGGTAAAAAGCGTAAGACACAAAAGATATTTAGTGACTTTTGGGGGAAATCATCCATTTACTTTATGGAAAATCATCCTCATCCTTCATCTATACTTAGACTAGGGGAAACGGGTCTTCGTAGGTTATCAAAAGAAAATAACTTGAAATTAAGGAGCACAACTATTGAAAAACTGCTTTATGCGGCCAATCATTCACTTTCCCGGTCAAAGGAAGAGTTGGCACCTGAACTGCTCATCTTGAATATGAAGCTAAAA
>NZ_UXAV01000080.1 GCF_900609045.1 Filibacter tadaridae | reverse complement strand
AGTGAACCAGTACCGTGAGGGAAAGGTGAAAAGCACCCCGGAAGGGGAGTGAAATAGATCCTGAAACCACGTGCCTACAAGTTGTTAGAGCCCTTGTTGGTCGTTTCTTCGGAAACGGTCACGGGTGATAGCGTGCCTTTTGTAGAATGAACCGGCGAGTTACGATTCCATGCAAGGTTAAGCAGAGAATGCGGAGCCGCAGCGAAAGCGAGTCTGAATA
>NZ_UXAV01000006.1 GCF_900609045.1 Filibacter tadaridae | reverse complement strand
GAGCTATGCACTTTTTGAAGAAGGGGCTGAAAAAATGACAAAAGGAAATTCACCGATCATGGCACAGATGGAGAAAGTGTATCGGCATACAAGAGCAAACTCCTTTGCTACTCGTGCCAGATACGAAAGCAGCTGTCGGAATTTTATCGGATTTTTAGATGAAAAATTCAAAATGAAAAACTTGCGGAATTTACAGGATAAACATGTAGTAGCCTATATCCAGCAACGACAAGCGGAAGGGATCGCACCGAAAACGCTCAAAAATGACTTAGGAGCAATTCGCTACATGCATGACATGATCCCAAACATCAAACATGAACTTTCCGACAACAAAGAGCTAAAAAATGCATTTTCCATTGCATTGGGCAAGACACCTGCGGTAAAAGGCAATAGGGCATGGACAGACCATGAATATAACGCTATGCAGCAGTTCGTCCAAGACGTCGCTGAAAGCGACGGGAGGGGAACAGAAACAGCAGCTGATGTGAGAGATGTCATGCAGTTGGCAAGGACCATGGGGTTAAGAGTGACGGAAGCTGTTGCAATGAGTAGATCACAAGTAGAAAAAGCATTACGAAGTGGTGTTTATCAGGTTAAAGGTGAAGCAAAGAATGGGAAATGGCGACAGGTTCCATTGTCTTCTCTCGGAAAACATCTCATGGAAAGTAGAATTCAAGACGTTCAAAGAGGTGGTCGGTTGTTTATTCGTCCTGGAGAACAAACGCATGCGGCAGTTAATCGTGTCGAGAAGTTCATGCAAAATAATCGGCAACAATTCGAAACGGCCGAAGGCCGAGAAATTCGTATGTATGAGGGAAATCCTAATGCTTTAACTTATCACGGATTACGATACAACTACATCCAGGATCGAGTGCAGCAAGAAATAGGAAAAGGCTATTCTAAGTTACAAGCTGCAGCAATCGTTACGAAAGAAGTTGGCCATGAACGAGTAGATGTCATTGACGTATATCTGGGGGAAAAAGGGAGTGCTTTACTATGAATAAAAACAAAAACATTTATAAAATTACTCATTTTTATGGTAGTGATGAAAGTAGTATTTTTATTAAAAGTGAGAAAGAAATTGCAGAACTAATTGAAGTTTTAGCATGTATTGATTTAAAATTTGAAGAAATTGTAGATGACTCTGCTTGTATGAGTGAGGATGCTGTAGGATTAATTTTAGAAGGTTTTTATGAAATAGAACTTATAAAAGACCTTCCAAAAAGGTATCTTGAAGTTATAACAAAGGAAACTTTTCTTCATAGTACAAGGACTGTTTCAAACAGAATTGTCACTATTATTGAAGAGAGTGGATATGGTGCGCCGATAATACAAATAGATAGATTTTGGGCGAGGGAATCATGCTGTGGTGAGACTTCTGTCAAGCTGATGAAAAAACATCTTCCAGTTAGTAATGAGTTTAACGAAATTATTAAACGTTCTAAAATAGGATAAATTAAAATTGAAAAACCGACTAGGAGGTAATTCTAACCCGTTTAGTTCACTGGTACAAAAACTCAGTTAAACAACCAAAAAGACACCCAATTCGCGGATGAATCAGGTGTCTTCTTTTTGCCTATGCGTGAACCTTTTGGTTGAAAAGCAACAGCTTTTAGATAGCTTATTATCAGACCATTCAACAGGCATGCAATAACGATTGTAGCTCTGCTAATACATGTGTTAAAGCTCCTACTAATTTACTGGTTAAAGTTGTGTTGTTTTTTTACACGTAAACAAAAAAGACCTATTCTTCAATTAACTCTTTTCAAATTTTTTATTCAACAAACGCGCCCAATAATGAAAAACTCCACTAAAATAGCCGATTAATTGTACGACTTCTTTTGCCCTTTATTGTTTCTGGATTTTCTAATAAAGAAGAATGTGAAAGCAAGAATCGCTCCTAGAACTATTCCGATAACACTCAAGTTTATTCCCATGCCAGTTGTAATACCATTTGCGCGAAATATACTATGGATTATTATTGAAACGCAAACAATAATAAAACCAATCCATTCAAAGACCTTAGTTCTCACCAATCATTCCCCCTTTTAGTTGCGATTAATAGCTTCTTTGGCATTCCTTTTTTCACGAAAGTGCATCTGCAACTAAATAGCCCGTTTATAATTGAGCGCTGATCTTTCTTTAAAAAATGCGCCCTTTTGTTGAACAAGAAGATCATCTCTTTAAGCAGGTAGATAAATTTCAAAAAATCGATTGTTAGTCGGCAAACCACTCTCCCTTATCCAAGTTCAAGGTGTGGTTGTTAATTATAACAATATGATCATTTACCCATTCTACTTCAACCTCTTGCATAGGCTCTTCATAATAAATCCTCTTTTTAAACCAAAGGGGACCATTTATGATTCCTGTCACACTGATAGAGGTAGCTGCTCCACCATTTAATGTATAAAAGTCTATGGAGATTTTCGAGTCAGGCGATTGTGTTGATTCAATGTGTTCTCTCGCAAATGTATTTACCATTGTTCCTAACAGGAAAATCACCACAAGAGGAAATGACATCATCATCGTCAGCCTACTTCTCCACCTTGCCTTCCAACTGCTTTTGTCTTTGAAACCAATAATACCCATAACCAAAGCTATTACAGCGAGCGACCATAAAGTCAAAGCAGGTGGTGCCATTTGCCAAGTTCGGTTAAATGACGCATATAAAGACTGCAAAGAAAAAATAATTAATATCAAACATAAGAGGAAGGACCATAAATTATATTTACTTCCCACAAAGTTTCCCCCTGATTTTAAGTTTTTTCAAAGAATTGTTTGGAACTAAATGGCCCGATTCTGGTATATTGCTATGCAACAAAAGCGCCCGTTTGTGTAATTTAAAATTATTACACCAATCCCCAAATCACACTTTATTTATGAATTATACTTATTCCCTATTTCTTTGAATTCTTTACTAGCAGCATCAGGTGGTTCTTTATCGTCATTACTTAATTTCCAACTTAGGAAACCCGAGATCAACGCAAATACGAATGCGCCTTGTATAGAAATTTCAATATTCACCATAAAAGTGTCGAGCAATCCGATTAACAAAAACGTAAGCCCTGTATTTAAAATAAACAATAGCCAGCCCTTACTTGTTTTTATAATACCCACGGATTTTAGAGCCTTTGGTATCGCATTTGTAATGAGTGAAAGTGGTATTTCAAGAAAGATATATAGAACAAAGAAAAACAGTAAAGCACTAATTGAATTATATTGTAATCCGAGTAATCTTAGGAAAATATATTCAAAAAAAGTAATAGCGAGCAAAATGAACAATACGATGGACGTACAAATGACAACTGCTTTAAGTTTTTTTATAGTGAACTCCTCCTTGCTATACCTCACCTTTAATTTAGTTTTTTTCATTTACAAATTCCACAATATGGCCCGTTAATTGAACAATAGCAGGCAACTTTCAATAATTCTACACCCACTTTTTCACCGCTTTTTAAAAAAGCGAGTGAAAAGGCTCGGCCTTTCTTCCTCGAGCGTCGCAGCAACCCCCAGCTGTTTTTGTTCCATCGTTTCAGTTAGATCATGGATCAACTTCCTATCTCGCTGCTCAATGATGTCTAGAAATTTCTTAGATAAATGCTCGGCTGCTCGTTCAACTGCTTCACTTGCAACCCGATTTATCAAATCATCTAATTCCTCTTTAGAAAACACGATTTTATCCTTACTTTCTTCAATAACGCCTAGCATCATTTCAGCGTTTTTCTTATCATTAACCTTTGAAACGACTGCCTTTGCGGTGATTTCTAAGCTCTGTGTTTTTTCAATGATTTTTTGGAAGTCCGATAACGCTAAAATATCATGCTGATAATAAATTCTTTGATTTTTATCATTTCGAGAAAATCCATAGCCCTGTCCTTCAAGTTCAATTGCCCATCGTCGAAGTGTATTCGTATTTATATCTAGATTAAGGGCTAATTCTTTCGCAAACATTCCGTATTCGGCCATTCCGATCACCCCATCTATCCCTTCAACTTTCACGTGTTAATCTCCTGTTATCTTGTAAAATAAATTTACATAAAAAAGCTCTATAAACCGATTTAATCTGTCACGATAGCGTTCCTAACATCGAAATATAAAGGCACACTAGCGTGCCTAAAACGAAAAAACTTGACCCCTTTAAAACACCAGGCTTCGCCTAGTCCCACGATGATATTGTGGGCAGTTGATATTGTAACTTCCAATTCGATAAACGAGGATCCGATACCTGTTTCTAGAAAAAAACTCTTTTAATCAAAACAATAATAAATCTCGTTTTTTAGATTCGTCGTATAACCACTTTGTAAAATCATCACTGTCCTTCGAAAAACGATAGCTGCACCCTTCGAATTTATAAACTTCTTGCCTTTGTTCTTCCGTGTGGTCGTCATTGTCTTGTATAACTTCATAAGCCCAATAGTGAAGAAAACGGTGAGTAATTCCCATTTTCATTTTGATTTCGATAAGTTGGCTATAATGCGCAACAAATTGAACCAGTGACCAAAACGTTTCGTCAACATTTAAAGTGGATTTATCGGTTTGATCCTTCAGGTTAACGATGGTTGTTTGCATGTTATCACTCTCTTTCTTCTAACCAATTATAGAAGGGTACAGATTTTTTAACAGTTGGCTTTTCATCATTTTCCAACATCATTTCAATCCATCTAAGATTATCTTTCGCCCGTGGAATATATTCACTTGCTTCTTTTGAAGTCACTTGCTCTCCTTTGCCCTTTCGCATCTCCTCTGTTTCTATAACTAGTTTTTTCGCTTTCTCTTTATTATCTTCGTTTTGCATTCGATGAACGGCGTCCCATAGCGCAAACACTTCGTCAATCAGCCTTTTTAGTTCCTCTGATTGATTGTCTGTTGCTAACGGAACTGTTTTACCTGTTGACCAATGTATTTCAAATCCGACAATAGCTCGACCTTTTTTCTTTTCTTTGTACCATACTTCAAGTTCGGTGTACTTGTTTAATTCTTCAATAGCAACATCTAATACAGTTTTCTTGAATCGACCTGTATTGGACTGATATGTTTTTCTGTTTTCAACACCGAACAAACGCAGGAGAGCTTCTTTTGAAACTGGTACATAGTAAGCCCCGTAACGAGCCTTTAAGTATTCATATAACGTCCAACTAAAGCTACTCTTGAATTGTGATGTAATAGTTAAATCAGTTGTTACATAATGATCCTTTAACTCCAAAATGTGAGGAATCATATCGTCAGTCCATTTAAAGCGAAATTCACCCTTATCGTATTTAATTGATTGAAACACATTCCAATACTCAAAATAATCATTTTCCAAATCCTCAATACTGAACTTTAAATCCAATAATCGTTGTGCATCTATCTTGGCATCTTTGGTTAAATAACGTTTAAGATCAAATTTCCGTTCGAAATCGGCTTTAATGAACCCTGTTTGCCCGTCCTGTTGTGTTGAAAAAATTGCGAAAGCCAATAATTGCATTTGATTTAAAGTTAAGCCATGACTCAACTTTGCCATTGAAAAGTCATTACTCTTTTTAATGCCGTTTTCATAAGACACCAATTGTTTTTTATCGTTTTCCCTAGCCAATCAACTCACCCATTCCCCATTATCTTTTTTCTCTCCTTTTATTGTACTTTACGTATTACGAAAGTACAATAAAAGGAGAGAAAAAGTGCAATAAAAGGAGAGAAAAAGTGCAATAAAAGGAGAGAAAAAGTGCAATAAAAGGAGGGAAAAAGTGCAATAAAACTCTGTAACCCTTGGGGCTCTAGGGCTCGCGAGCCTATTAAAGGTTATTAAGTCTTTTAAGTCTTTTAAAAGAGATTATATATATAGCATTCGCTAATTGTCATGCGTTTCTCTTTTTCTATTAAAAGTCAGAAGCGAGTTATTTTACTTCAAATACAAAAAACATTACTAGAAAAAAGAGCGAGACGAATCCATAAAAGAACTTGTCCCGCTCTTCGAGTCTAGTAAATATAGCCATAGAAATGCACAGCGGTTCCGTATATCAATTTTAAGAGAGAAGGTAAGTGTATCTACCTATCTGATCATAGAACGTCTTCTAGGGGCCTTTAAAGTGTTTTTAAGAAAGGAGTTATCTTAGTACATTTTTCGATTCATTTCACCGAGGCGTTTTGTATATTTATTCGTTTAGACAGGTCCAACGTCCACCAGAAAGCCCGTTAATTCAACGATGTATAATTTAGTGCATAACGAAAGGGAAGGACCATAGAAGGACCATAGAAGGGAAACTGAGGATTTACAAGGGGTTTCCTGTTAGGATCAACTGCCATGAAGTGATGTTATGTCTACTTGTTATGTATGGACTATACAAAATTGGTTAGCAATCAGTTCGATGGTTTGCAGGTGGATCTCATGGAGCACCCAGTTACTTGTTCAACTAACGACCAGATTGTTTAATAATGATATTGTGTGACTTTTCCAAAATAATGTACGTCCATTATTAGGAAGGGAGGATAATATGAAAAAAGTATTGATTCTATTTATTATAATTGGACTTTTATTAGTAGGTTGTTCTCAAAAAGAACTACTTGAAACTAGCGTACCTGTAGCGAAAAGTCACTCAGAAACAAAAATGGAACACTTAGATTTAAAAGAAACAAATGAAATAGCTATATTCAGTACAGCAGTAAGTGATTCGACCAAGGAACCCGGTATTGTTAATTTGGCGAATCCACAGTATACATTCAGTTCTGGTGAAGAATCGTATTTACTTTGGATCTCAGAAGATAACGGAACAGTTATGAACACAAAAGATACTCACACTATTTATTCACTTTCAACTAGTTCAACAAAAGAGGTTAACGAGTTTGTTAACAAAGATTAAATCTTGTTTGAACTAAAAGCTGCCTTTACGTGGCAACTTTTTCTTATTGAGTAATGGGGTTAACTACTTTCGTGAAGAAGACTTAAGTAATGTTTCACCTTCAGTTGTGAATAAATGAAAAACATAATATTAAAAATAAGTTCTATTTGATTACTTTTCCAACCTAAAAGTGTGTATACTGATAGTATTTGGCACTTAAATAGAAAGAGGGTTGATTTCATGAAAAAATCTATGTTATTGGCTTTGTCTTTGACTGTATATTCCTTATTTGGACTAAATACAGCTGAAGCAAGTTCTTTACAGGAAGAAAATGAAGCTAGATTCAACGCCGTTTTAAAAGCACACAATTTGACGAGTGAAGAGTTTAGGCATTTTGGTAACCGTTATTACAATGATAAAGGCGAATTGGTAATTCAATTTAAAAATAATCCTAGTGCTAAAAGTGCTTCATCTTTGTTGACTGACTTTGCTGACGAAAAGAATATAATTGTCGAAAATGTACAATATTCTGAGGTTGATCTCTTTGCTATTCAGGATGAATTCAGTGAAAAAACCAAGCATTTGAATCTATCAAAGTATACTAAAATTGCCATGAACGAAGAAAGTAATGGACTTACATTACAGACACCTTCTCTTACTGACGAACAAAAACAACAAATTTCAGCACTATATAAAGAGTATGGAGAAGACTTTATCCAGTTTGATATCGACTCGAAATATGAATTTATACCAAGTCCTCTCTTGAAAGATCCAAGCGTTACCGTTACAGAACCAAGTAATGAAGTCTCAAGCTTAATTACTCCTTTAGCGGCAAAAACAAGGTACTCTAATTTCAGTGAACTAGGTGGTGGAATAGGACTTAAACTTCCTTCTGGTAACACTTGTACCACGACCGGCGTCGGATTTAAAGGCGCCGATTACTTTATAGTCACCGCAGGGCACTGTTTGACCAATGAATTTGGACTCTTTCGTCAATACGATGCTCCCATAGGTGAAAGTCATTTAGATAGCGGACCATTTGACTTTGGGCTAGTAAAGATCACTCAGTCGGGAAATCTTCCAGATGGAAGATGGGCTACAAACAAGTTATTTAGAGAAACTTCAAAAGGTGACTATGACGCACGAATAAACGCTGTTCAACGTCCCGTTAAATTAGATGTCGTTTCAAAGTCGGGCACCTATACAGACAAAACGGTAGGAATTGTGACGAACACTCGGGTTGTTTCGTACCTTGATGGGCGCGAGTTTTTTGAAGTGACTTCCGATTTCGTGTTTGCAGACCATGGCGATAGTGGTGGTCCTGTTTATAATGAAAACAATGAGTTATTAGGATTAGTTAGTCAGTATGGTGATAAATACGGATCTGGAAAAGTCATTTATAATACCCACCTTATAGATGCAGCCAACCATTACGGTGTAAGCATCTATACAGCTAATACTGCTTTGCGAATTAAATAATCTTTTTACTTCATACAAATTTAATAAAAAAGAACTCTATAAAGTAAATTGTACCCTATAAAGTAGACACTTTAAAAAGAGTCCACTTTATAGGGTCTTTTTGTGTAAAATTAATTGAGGATGAACGGGACAGCGAAATTTGAGATGGGTAAAAAGACTTTCACAGAGAAAGAGATTAGCCTATTATCTAAAAATCCTTATGTTAGGTCGGTTAGTGTAAAAGGGATTACATATTCCGATAAATTTAAGCAACTTTTTATGAAACAATCTGAAAGAGGCATGTTCCCTGGGGAGATATTTGAAGCGTTGGGATTTGATGAAGAGGTAATCGGGATATCACGTATACGTAACTCAGCTGCACGGCGGAGAAAAGCATTCGAGAAAGATGGAGTAATGTTATGTAACCATCGAAACCAAATTCAAATAAGGGTTAAAAGGTAACAAAAACAGGGCCAACTGTATTTGTTTAAATCGTTTTAACAAAGCATTTGAAAACTCTAAATGAAACTGATAAACTAATAGCATATTAATTTACTTTAACTTTTATTGGCCAGACCCATGCGGGACTCGGCGGTGATGACTAATGACAGGCCTTTGGGCTGATTGTGGCGTAAGCAAACTAGACTCCTATTTTGCTACGGAAAAAATCAGATGCCAAAGGTCTTTTTGCGTCCAAAAAACTAACGTTATTAAATGCTGCATTTTGCAGTAAAGTACAACAAATCATAAAAATGGAGTGCTCAAAATGAGTACAAAACTCGAAAAGGAGAGAGGAAATATGCTAACTAAACTATCGGAAAACGAACAAAAACTATTCGAACAGGTGTACAAACGGCATGTAAATGCAATGGGTTCAGAGGAACGAAAAAAGTATGAACGAGAGGAAGTTACAAAAGTTGAAAGGGATGTTCCCAACAAATGTTTAAACGTTCATTTCGCAAACGGCGAGTGGTTTAGATATTACGTGGATGGAACATGGGGCTGAACAAATAGAGTGGAGTTTAATGACTTCACTTTCAGGTAAGGCAGTCAGCAAATACAGGTTGCCTTGCGACTTTGTCGCAAACAAGATGGACGTTAATGCGCGTGTAAGCATTCGTAATGCAGGCTGACGGAAAGAGCCGATCGCTACGCTTGGAGCGGTTAATAAATTCCGGCAGGAAGCGAACGAGGTCGAAGACCTAAGCGATATGCTTGCCTGATGGCAGTTCACTGGAACATGGCGAAGCCAACCCGTTAGGGGATGTTCCATTCAATACTCACACACACAATTGGATACGAGGTACAGCTTTCTCTTTGCCCGCTATTTGGCGATAGCCAAATGAGCACGCCACAGATTTTGAACGAAGTGATAAAAATCTGAAGTGCAATTCGGGCAAAGAGAAAGCTGTACCAAAAAGCCTAAAATACACCCACAAATACTGTTATCACAGGGTTTGTGTTTTGGTTTTAACCTTCGGTTTTTTGAGGAAGTCCTGAGGATGCTCAAAAATGCCAACGGGTGAGCTATGCACTTTTTGAAGAAGGGGCTGAAAAAATGACAAAAGGAAATTCACCGATCATGGCACAGATGGAGAAAGTGTATCGGCATACAAGAG